>DATKVK010000029.1:0-68289 GCA_035530095.1 Rectinemataceae bacterium
CTCCAGGTGATGTTTGCACAAAGGATTAGGGCAGAAGGGGGCGGTGGTCACGGGACCTCCTTAAGTCGCAAGGACTCAAGGAGGTCTACGCACCGTCCAGTCTAGTTTGATTCAGATATCCATAGTTTTCGTAACACTACCCTCTAGACTAGAATCGGAGGTATGGAACCGCTAGCCGTCCCCAATCCCTTCCCCGGCGCCGCGTGCTTTTTAGTCCGCGAAACCGATTCGACCATGCTCGAGGCGCTGAGCCTGGCCCGACTGGGCCTGCCCCCGGGCAGCCTCGTCGCGGCGGACTTCCAGCGGTCGGGGCGCGGGCGCCTCGGAGGACGCCGTTGGGAGTCCGAACCCGGCGCCAACCTCCTCTGCACGATCCGCCTCGCGCCCGAGGCGGCGGCGCTTCCCGCCCTCCCCTTGCGCATCGGCGCTGTCCTCTGCGCGACGGCAACTCTGTACGCGATCCGGAGCAATGCGGTACTCCGTTGCCCTCCCAGCCTGAAATGGCCCAACGACCTCCTGTTCCGCGGCCGAAAAGCCGCCGGCACCGTCTGCGAATCCAAACCCGCAGGCGAGGAGGCCGGTCTCTACGTGGGCATCGGCGTCAACTGCAACCAGACCGCGTTCCCGACCTCAATCGCCGCCGCAAGCACCTCGCTCGCCGCCGAGCTGGGCGTGCCGATCGACAGATGGCTCTTTCTGGAACTCTTCCTCGACCTGCTCGCCGGGGAGCTGGCGCGGCATTCATGGAAGAAAGCCGTCGAAGATCGCCTATGGATGCGGGGAGAGCGCGTCCGTTTCCTCCCCGGGCTGGGCGCGGCGGGAGAGGTCCGGCTTTCCGCGACGGAGGGGGCGGTGACGGGCCTGCTCGAGGGCGTGGACGACGAAGGCTCCCTCCTCATCCGGATGCCGGGCGAGGCAGGGCTCCGCGCCTTCGCCTCGGGCGAGCTAACCGCGGCGCCGGAGCTGAGTTGACCGAGCGGCCGCCTTCTTATACTGTGGGGGTATGAACAGTTCGGGCTCGGATCGGCAGAAGACGCGGAGCGGCTCGCGGCCGAAGGACGAGAGCGAGGGGGGGCTCATCCAGCGACTCCTCGCCGTATTCGTGGGCATGAGCGACCCCGACAGCGACAAGAAGAAGCTGCTTCGCGCCATAGCCAAGGATCTCGCGCGTTCCCGCTACAAGTTCTACCGCCCCAAGGGGCAGGAGGCCCTCCCCGGCCTCGCCAAGTTCTTCTACGAGATCTACCGCATCGTGGCGCCGGCCCAGGTGCTGCTCGGGAACGCGCAGGTCTCGGGAGCTCTGCGCTCTTTCGTGATCGAGAGCTTCCTCAACGAGGATCAGCGCTCGCTCACCGAACGGCTCACCGAAGCGCACATCGTGGAACAAGCCAAAGCCCTCGGGATCAAAGAACTGCGGGAGGAGGTCAAGCAGGACATGACCTCCCTCTTCTCGATCTTCGACGGCGAGACGAGCCGCCAGATCGACGGAGCCTACAACACGCTGCTCGCCTTCATCAACTTCATCAACTTCGACTTCTACTTCCTCCTCAAAAAATTCGATTCGTCCATCCCCGAGCGCAATTTCTCCTATCACCCCAAATTCGAGGCCATCAACTCCGACTACGTCGCGGAGGACATCCAGGACTTCCTCGAGGTCTTCTCCGCTCTGGACTTCCAGACCGACTGGAAACGGATATTCGGAGCTTTCCGAGAATACCGCAAGGCCGACGTGGTGCAGTACGAGGCCTGGGCCAAATTCCTGCCGGCGGCGATCGACCTGCGCAAGAGCCAAGTGCTCGAGCAGATCGTCAGGCATGCCAAGAAAGATCCGACCTGGAATCCTCAGACCCGCTACCCCGGTGAGCGCATCGTCGAGCCCTTCATGCAGAAGCTCAACACCCAGGTCGAGACTCTCATCCAGCGAATCGCCCAGGAACGCCGCAACTCCAAGATCGACGAAATTGCCAAGCAGATCTTCGGAACCTCGGTCGTGCTGCGCATGAAAAACTACACCGAGAAGGCCAACGTCGTCTTCGCGAAGAAGATGCTCGGCGGCTACACCCAGGCTCCGGCGATGAACTTCCTCAAGGCCTACCTCATGGACTTCTTCAAGAAGGACATCCGCGAGCTGGTCGACTTGCTCATCATCCGCGGCCAATGGACCACGGCCATCCAGTCGCAGCAGCTGAGCGACGCCTACCACTCGATCATGGAGATCTCGGACCGCATCATCGAGTTCGACGATTCGCTCGCCGACGACAGCGAAATGGGCACCAAGATACGCTCGGCCCTCGCCAAGGCGGAGAGGGACAAGGATGCGCTCAAGTACCTCAGACAGATGCTCAAGGATACGAACGACAAGGCCACGGCCATGATCTCCAAGGCCGCGGTGAACCTCATCGTCATAGGCAAGCTCGTCAAGTCTCTCGTCGAAGACCTCGGCCGACCCCACCACGAGCTCCTGCTCAACTGGAAGGAAGTCGAGGGCCAGAGCCCGCAGCCGCTCAAGGAGCGACTGGTCGACGTGTACAAGAAGATCTACTACATGATCCAGCTTCTGCAGTTCTTCGTGAAACAGGAAGCCTCCGTAGGCTGAGGCCACCGGGCCGGCGGCATCGCACATCGCGAAGGGCCGAGGCGCTCTTTTCAGACGCGAAGGGCCGAGGCTAGCCTTTCAGACGCGGAGGCGTTCGAACCTGGCCCCGAGCCGTTCGGGCAGGCGGCAGCGGATGATGGTCGCCTCGCCGTCGTGCCGCTCCTCGAGCACCGTCGCCTCGCGGTGCAGGAGAGCCACCAGGGCGTACTCGTTGTCGGGCACGCGCAGCTCGACCGCGGGGTCGGCCTCGGTCAGCCGCTCCTCGATCAGGGACAGCAGCTCTCCCAGACCTTCCCCGGTCTTGACCGAGGTCAGCAGGGCCCCGGGATGCCTGCCGCGCCAGAGGTCGAGGAAGCTCTCGTCCGCCACGAGGTCGATCTTGTTGAGCACAAAGATGCGCGGCGCTTCGCCGGCGCCGATCTCGCGCAGAACCCGCTCGGTGGTCTCCATGTGCCGATCGACCTCGGGGTCGGAGGCGTCGGCGACGTGCACGAGGAGCTCGGCCGCGGCGGCCTCCTCCAGCGTGGCCTTGAAGGCCTCGACCAGGCCGTGGGGCAGATTGCGGACGAAGCCCACGGTATCGGTCAAGAGAAGACCGCCGCCCTTCTTCAGGGCTATGCGTCGCGTCGTAGGGTCGAGGGTGGCGAAGAGCTTGTCCTCGACGTGGACGCTCGCTCGCGTGAGCGCGTTGAGGAGGCTCGACTTGCCGGCGTTGGTGTAGCCGACGATGGCCGCCCGGGGCAGGGAAATGCGCTCGCGGCGGGCGCGCTGGACCTCGCGAGAGCGGCGCACCTCCTTGAGTTCTTCCTTGATCTCGTGGATGCGCCGCTCGATTTCGCGGCGGTCGAGCTCGAGCTTCTGTTCGCCCGAGCCCTTGGTGCCGTAGCGCCCGCCGCGCTGCCGGGACAGGGCATCGTAGGAATGCGCGAGCCGCGGCAGCGAGTACTCGAGCTGGGCGAGTTCGACCTGGAGCGAGGCCTCGCGGGTATGGGCGCGCGAGGCGAAGATGCGGATGATGAGCTCGGAGCGGTCGTAGACCTTGAGCTCGGAGAGCTTCTCCCAGTTGCGCTGCTGCACGGGGGAGAGCGTGTGGTCGAAAAGAATGGAGTCGGCCTCGGAGGCCTTGGCCGCGGCGACGACCTCGTCGGCCTTGCCCGAGCCGACGAAAAGCGCGGCGTTCGTTTCGCGGATGCGGACCAGGGAGCGGCCCACGACCTCGACGCCCAGGCTCGCGGCGAGAGAGCCCAGCTCGTCGAGCAGGCTCTCCGCCTCGTGCTTGGGTATCTTGTCGGTCTGAATGCCTATGAGATAGCTCCGCTCGGGGCGGATGAAGGTGTCGTGAAGCTCGGCCATGCGCCAAGGATAACGAATTTATCAGCGAGTAAACAGGGCCGCTAATCCGGCCGGAAGCGCCGGCCTTCCGCCGAGCAGAGGCGCCTGGCCAGATTCCTGCCGTCGATTCCGCAAGGAGGAAGCCCGCCGCCGGGATTGAGCCACTGACCTATCATGTAGAAGTTGGCCAGGCCCGGCAGGGTTTTCGCTATCTTCCTGCCGAGCGAGCCTCCCGTCGGCAGCCAGCCTTCGAAACTCCCGTGCCGATTGTTCGTATAGTGGATAAAACTGTGGGGAGTCGCGACGTCCACCGTCTCGACCGAGGCGGCAAGCCCCGGCAGGAAGGCATCGAGGGCGGCTATCGCCTTGCGCGCGGTCTCGCGCTTCTCCTCTTCGTAGGCGGCCCGGTCGCGCTCCCGGAGCCCGGTCCAATAGCCGTCGTTGTAGGTTTCGATCATCACCGTGGCCGCCGTCTTTCCCGGCGGGGCCATCGAGGGGTCGAAGGAGAAGATGCGGATGCTCAACCGCTTGACGACGAGACCGCCGCTTTCGAGAAGGAGGGGCTCGGGCAGGGTGAAGGTCTGCATGTGCGGGACGGGGCTCCAGTCCCGATCGAGCCCGAGGCCGATGTAGATGAGCGAAGGGAAGGGCCTGAGCCCGCCGGCCGGCCGGTCGGGGCGGCCGTTACCGGAGGCCGCGGCGCCGTCGGCCACACCGCTTTCCGTGCCGGTGTTCGCGGGCAGGGCGGCGGACAGGGCAGCGTCCAGCTCCGGGTGCCGGTAGCGGCCGCCCAGCATGCGGGAGAGGCAATCCTGGGCGTCGGCGGCCGAGATCACATAGTCGCCCCGCTCCTCGCCCCAGGAACCCCTCAGACCCACGGCCGCGCCGTTTTCCACGAGGATCTCGTCGACCTTCGAGCCGTACCTGACCTTGCCGCCGCGCGAAACGTACTCGGCCTCTATCGCGCGGGCGAAGGCGAGCGAGCCGCCCAGAGGGTAGCCCGAGGACTTCTTCGCCATGAAACCCAGCATCATGAAAAGGCCGGCGGCGGGGAAGTCCTCCATCGCCTCGCCGAAGAGGCCCCGGAAGGCTTCCCTGAGCTTTTCGCTGCGCAGGGGAGAGATCAGCTCGGATACGGAGCGCTTCATCCACTTGAGTAGCGGCAGGGCGCTCGGCAGCCGCGCGAGCAGGGCCAGGCGCTCGCCGAGGCTCATCTTGTCCATCGCGGCCGGCATGTCGAGGCGGCTCACCCGCCTGATCCCGTCGGCGAGCGCGCGCGCGACGGCGCCGTCCTCCGGACCGAGGCGCAGCATCTCGGCCTCGAGCCGGGAGGGATCGGTGTAGACGGTGAAGCTGTCGCCGTCGGAGAGGCGGATCGTGGCGTATACGTCCCACTCGATATAGCGCAGATCGCCGGCGCCGAGTTCTTTCCAGATTTCGTGGAGATTGCTCGCAGGCCCCGAGCCCATGAGCCAGTGGATGCAGCCGTCGAAAGTGTAGCCCGAGCGCTTCCAGGCGGTGCAGAGCCCGCCGGGCAGGGTGTGCGCCTCGAATACCTGCGTGTCGAAACCGTTGCGCTGCAAATAGGATGCGGCCGAGAGGCCGGCGATGCCGGCGCCGATGACGAGAACCTTCTTGCCCATGATTCGCTCCCTATCCGAGACCCCGAAGGCGTCGTCGGACTATCGATTAACCCGGCCCGCATGCGCGGCGCCGGAACTGGATGCGGTGAGCGGCGATATCGACTCGCCCGGAAGCCGGGCGGTCCGTAGCAGCTAGTGAAGCGTAACGATTGGAAAGTACCAATCTTGCGGAAAGGAAGTCAATGGGTAGTGTTGCGAAGATTGTTGATGCCCCAGGATATCCGCCCGAGACGGCGTGCACCCCAGATTCGGAACGCCAAAGCGAAGCTCAGCGCTTCGGGTCGCGCTTCCAGGGATCGTCGCGGAGCCGGCGGTACTCGACCAAAGTGAGCCAGATCATGGCGGCGTCGAAGAGGGACAGGAAGATCATGAAGAAGGAGTGGGTGCCCGTCCAGCGCAGGATCTGGTAGGCGATGAAGAGGCACAGGACCGCCACGACCGCCGGATAGGCCCAGAGCTTGCGGCGCCAGAGGAGGGCTACCAGACCGAGGTTGACGAGGCCGTGGCTGAGCAGGTAGAAGACGCCGAAATGTTGGGCGCTGAGGGAGTAGCGCTGGCTCGCCTGGAGCATCAAATTGACGAGAAAATCCCGGGGGTCCTCCGACAGCTCGCCTTGCGTAAGGAAGCGCACGAGACGAGAAAGCGACTGAGGTTTCATGAACCACAGGAGCAGGGCGCCGATCATTTCCAGAATCGCGTGGGCGCCTTTGACGAGAATGCCCGCCTCGAAGGTCTCATGGAGGATGCGTGCGCGCCGGCGGCGCTTCGAGCCGCCGGTCTCGCCGTCCGCGCGCGGCGATGGTCCGCGGCTCACGCAGCAGGCCCTTCGGCCGCTCTCCGGTACACGCTCTTTCCGCCCACGACCGTCTCCTCGACCACCGTGTCCTTGATGAGCCCGGGGGCGATCTGGGTGATGTCCTGAGAGAGGACGACGAAGTCCGCCAGCATCCCGGCGCGCAGCGCGCCTTTGCGGTCTTCCATAAACTCGGCGTAGGAGCTGCCCATCGTGTAGCAACGCAGGGCCTCGAGGGCCGAGATGCGCTCGGGGCCGCTCCGGTTCGCCGCCATGTGGATGTGCAGGAGCGGATCGCAGGTCGCCTCGCCCGGAATGTCCGAGCCGAAGGAAAGCGGTACGCCGGCGTCGAGGAGAGAACGGTAGGGGTAGGCGCGACGCGCCCGTTCCGAGCCCAGGAGGCGTTCGTCTTTTTCGGGGCTGCCGAGCGCCGAAGGCTGGGCCGATACGAGGAGGTGCAGATCGCGCAGACGCGGGATGTCCTCGGGGCGCACGAGCTGGGCATGCTCGATCCTGATCCGCAGCGCCCCGATCCTCGGATGCCGCATGAGGACCTGCTCGTAGGCATCGAGGAAGATAGCTATGCCCCGGTCTCCGATGATGTGGAAGGCTCCCTGCAATCGGGCTCGAGCGAGGTACTCCAGCTCGGCGATGGGAGCCGATGGGTCGGAGCATAGTCCCTCGCCGGGATCGTCGGCGTAGGGTTCGCAGAGGCAGGCGGTGCGCGTCGAAAAGGCGCCGTCGAGGAAGTACTTGACCGGCCCGGGCCGCACCCACTCGCGGTCGAATCCGCCGAGGGCCCCGAGCGCGCGCATCGCGGGGGTGGCCCAGGCTCTGCGGCCGAGCGACCAGGACGAAAACCGCGCCGTCAGCTCGCCGCGCCGCCTCAGGGCCGCCAGGCTGAAGAGCTCGGGATAGAACCAGGTGTTGTCCTGGACCGAGGTGATCCCGTGGCGGCGGAAGGTCTCGAGGGCTATCGCGAGTCTCCGGTCGCGCATCTCGGCGTCGAAGAAAATGGACTTGAAGCGCGCGCGGCTCAAGGCCGTGTCGCCCAGGTCCCGCACGATGCCGGTGGGCTCTCCGTCGGCGTCGCGCAGGACCTGACCGCGAGGCGGATCGCGACGGCCCTTCGCTATGCCGATGGCGCGCAGGGCTGCGCTGTTGAGCCACTGGGCGTGGCCCGAAAACTGGCTCAGGACCACGGGATTGCGGGGGAAAGCCTCGTCGAGAATTTCCTTGCGGGGCGCGGGACAGGCGGGATAGTCCCAGTTGTAGGCCATGAGCACGCGCCCGGGCGGAGCGTCCGCGAAGCGCTCGCGCAGAAGCTCGACGATGCGCCGGCCGTCGAGGCCGCCGAGATCGGGAGCCAAGGCGTGATCGCCCAGGATGACGGCGTGGACATGATTGTCGTTGAAGCCGGGTACGACGGCCCGGCCGCCGAGATCGCGGAGATCCGCCTCTGGGCCCGCCTTGTCCGCCGCCTCTTTCGGGTCGCCTACATAGGTGATCCGGCCGTCCTTGACCACCAGGGCCTCGGCGCGCGGCCGGGCCGGGTC
Source organism: Rectinemataceae bacterium (assembly GCA_035530095.1). Classification (GTDB taxonomy): domain Bacteria; phylum Spirochaetota; class Spirochaetia; order Treponematales; family Rectinemataceae; genus JAJXZP01. The sequence goes on from DATKVK010000029.1 coordinate 7,921, forward strand.
GAGGGTGACGAAGCTTCCGTTCTTCCACAAAGTCGTCGACATCGTGGAATCAAGCTACTGTTCCGCGAAGGCTCGGTCAACGGGGAAGAACGCTCCGACCGGATAGTGTTACGAAGACTGTTGATGGCCCAGGATGCTGCCAACTTTAGGTAGTTGAAACATGAGCGGGGTACTACCTGTCGTGCCGTCCACAGGGTTCGTAACACTGCTGGGAACCCGCCGTTTCCTCTTTTCACCCTTCGCTCGGCGTGCTAGAGTGGGCGGAGGAATCCCGCCTCATGACGGCGGCTTCAATTTTGGACGAAAGGAGGGTTCCCCATGGATCCATCACCGTGCGACGGTTCGAATCCACTGGACGATCCCGGAGAATCTCCGCGTACGAGCGCGGACGAGCATCCTGAACCTTCTTTCGCCCCGCGGCCGACCTGCCCCCTCCCCTAAGATAGCCTTCCGTCGGGGCCCGGCAAAAGAACGCTCCCGATCCCCGTCCGCCTTCGCCGATACCGCATCGATGGAGGCATCATAATGAACGATCTTCTCGCGATCCGTTTCGCCCCGCCGGGGCCGATCGCGCCGCGGCTTCGCGGCGCCGCCCGCGGGTAGGGGCCGGCTATGCCTATCCTGCCCAGGCTTTTCGCCTCATCGCTGTCGCGCGCCCTCCCGGCCTCAGGCAAGGTCGATCCGGCCAACGAGCGCCGGCTGCGCGAGGCCTGCGCCGCCGAGCCCGAGGCGGCCCTGGCCATGGCCGAGTCTTCCCCCTCCGGCCTCAGCGAGGAACAGGTTCTCGACCGGCAGAGGGATTACGGGCCCAATGTCCTCGCCGGCGAGAAGCGCCGGGGCTTCTTCTCGGAAATCGCCTCTCGCTTCAAGGATCCCCTGGTCATCATCCTCTTTCTCATCTGCGCCGTCTCCTACGGGACGGGCGACATGGTCTCGGGCTCGATCGTGCTCGGCATGATCTTCATCAGCGTCTTCCTCGCCTATTTCCAGGAGCGCCGGTCGAGCGACGCGGCCGAAAAGCTCAAGCTGATGGTGCAGGCGAGTTCCGTGGTCGTCCGTGGCGGCAAGGAGCTCGAGATTCCCATCAGCGAGGTGGTGCCCGGCGACCTGATCGTCCTGGCCGCCGGCTCGATCGTGCCCGCCGACCTGCGCGTCCTGTCGACCAAGGATTTCTTCGTCACCCAGGCGGCCCTGACCGGCGAGTCGATGCCGGTCGAGAAGTTCCCCGCGCCCGACGCCGGAGTCTCCGGCATCTTCAGCCTGGGCTCGGCCTGCTTTCAGGGCTCCACCGTTCTCTCGGGCTCCGCTCGGGGTGTCGCCGTCAACACGGGCATGCGCACCTTCCTCGGCTCGGTCGCGGCCGACATAGCCGGTCCCAAGGGCCTGACCGACTTCGACAAGGGCGTGAAGTCCTTCGTCCTCCTCATGATCAGGTTCATGCTGGTCATGATCTCGATCATCTTCCTGGTGCAGGGGCTCTTCAAGCACAGCTGGATCGAAGCCCTGCTCTTCGGCCTGTCGGTGGCGGTCGGCCTCACTCCCGAGATGCTGCCCATGATCGTGACCGTCTGCCTCTCCAAGGGAGCGGTCTTCATGGCGCGCAAGAAGGTGATCGTCAAGAAGCTCAAGGCGATCCAGAACCTCGGCGCGATAGACATCCTCTGTACCGACAAGACGGGGACCATCACCCAGGACAAGGTCGTGCTCGAGAAGCACGTCGATGTCACCAACCGGCCGAGCGAGGACGTCCTGCGCTACGCCTGGATGAATTCCTACTACCAGACCGGACTGCGCAACCTCCTCGACAACTCCATCCTTTCCAACGAAGATCTCGACGTGGAGCGCTCCTTGCGCAAGGTCGACGAGATACCCTTCGACTTCAACCGCAAGCGCATGTCGGTCATCGTCGACTACGAGGGCGACCACGTGCTCATCTGCAAGGGCTCGGTCGAGGCCATATTCCAGGCCTGCGACAAGTACCAGATCGACGAGGACGTCTTTCCCCTCATCGAGATCGTCAAACAGGACATCCTCGAGGAGTACGCGAGCCTTTCATCTCAGGGCTACCGCGTGCTCGCGATCGCCTATCGCGAGTACTCCTCCGACAAGGAAAGCTTCTCCGCCTCCGACGAGACCGGGCTCACCATGCTCGGCTACCTCGCCTTCTTCGACCCGCCGAAGGACTCGACCGAGAAGGCCATTGCCTCGCTCGCGAAGCACGGCGTGAGGGTGAAGGTCCTCACCGGCGACAACGAGCTCGTCACGGCCAAGGTCTGCGAGGACGTGGGCTTCAAGGCCGAGAAGGTAATCACCGGCAAGGAGCTCGACGCCCTCGAACCGCGAGCCTTCGCCGCGGCGGTGGAATCGCACGACGTGTTCGCCCGGCTCACCCCCGCGAACAAGGAGCAGATCGTGGGGACGCTCCGCTTCGGCGGCCATGTCGTGGGCTTCATGGGCGACGGGATCAACGACGCGGCCGCCATGCGCGCCGCCGACGTGGGCATCTCGGTCGACACCGCCGTGGACGTCGCCAAGGAGTCGGCCGACATCATCCTCCTGGAGAAGAACCTCCTGGTGCTGGAAGACGGCATCGTCGAGGGGCGGCGGGTCTTCAACAACATCATCAAGTACATCAAGATGGGCGCCAGCTCCAACTTCGGGAACATGTTCTCGATGCTCGGCAGCTCGATCATCCTGCCCTTCCTGCCCATGGCTCCCGTGCAGATCCTGCTCAACAACCTGCTCTACGACATGTCGCAGACGGGCATCCCCCTGGACAATGTCGACGCCGAGCAGCTCGAGCGGCCGCAGAGCATGGACATCTCCTTCATCAGGCGCTTCATGGTCTACATCGGCCCCATCTCGTCGATCTTCGACTACGCCACCTTCGGCCTCATGTGGTGGTTCTTCGGCTGTTCGGGCTTCATCGCGCCCGGCGCCACGGAAGCCGCTCGGCTCCACTTCGAAGCGCTGTTCCACACGGGCTGGTTCGTCGAGTCCCTCCTCACCCAGACGCTCATCGTCCACATCATCCGCACGAACCGCATCCCCTTCATCCAGAGCCGCGCGAGTCTGGCCATGGTGTCGACGACGACGCTCATCATGGCGATCGGCGTCGCCCTGCCCTACACCCCGGTTGCCGCCGTCCTGGGCTTCGTGCCGCTTCCGCCCATCTTCTGGCTCTGGATCGCGCTCTTCCTCCTCGTCTATTCCATACTCACCCATCTCGTCAAAACCTGGTTCGCCCGCACCCAGGCCAGAATCGCGCGACCCCGATCGGGCGCCGCCACAGCCGGAGGTAATCTACGATGAAAAGCCTGCTCGAAGCCCTCGAGGAGGGCCGCCTCATTGAGCTGCCCGAATGCGACAAGGGCAAGGCGCTCGAACTGCTCGCCCACCTCATCGAGGCCATTCCCGACATCGGGACGAAGAGCGACCTCATGAAGAGCGTCATGGAGCGCGAGGTGCAGTCGAACACCGGCATCGGCCGGGGCGTCGCCTGTCCGCACTGCCGGACCCCGAACGAGGGCGAGCTGCTCTGCGCGGTGGGCTGGTCGCCGTGCGGCATCGATTACGGCGCCCCCGACGGCAAGGGCGTGCACCTCATCGTCATGTACTACGTCCCCGACTCGGAGCGCAACGCCTACTTGAAGGAAATCTCGGGCTTGGCCAAGGCGATATCCGCGGGCGACACGATCGAGTCGGTGTCGAGCCTTCCGGACATCCATACGGTGCGCGAAAAGCTCCTCGACTGGGTGGGGCTGGCCGTCAACGAGACGATGCCCGAATCCAAGGCGCGGATGATCAAGCTCGAGGCGCGGCAGGCCATCGCGGCCACCCAGGCGCCGGCGGCCCCTCCCATGATCCTGGCCTCGGGGGCCCACTTCCTGCCCTTCCGCCTCGTCACCTGGCGCTCGGGCGCGGTCGTGCTCTGCAACGATCCCGGACTGGCCGAGAGCCTCGAGAAGATGGCCGACCTGGGATCGCGCATCGCGATGTCGCGCGAGTTCGACCTGCCCGACTACCGCATCGCCGTGCTCTCCGAGTCCATCTTCGCCGGCAACCGCAAGGAGTACGAGGCGGTGGCGATCCGTCTGGGCTGAAGCGGGGCGCCCTCTCCTCTCAGCGGGGCGGCCCGCATCAGCGCGGCTGCGCGGCAGGCCGGCCCGGGGCCGCGTGAGACCGCGCGGCCCCGCATCGGCGCGGCAGGCGCAGCGCGGCCGATCCGGCGCAGCGCCGGGGACCGCCTAGGTCCCTACTTCCAGGCCGTCATCACGTAGGCGTAGAGGTTCCTGGCCTGGGACGCGCTCACGGCTGAGGCCGGGAAGCCCGGCATGTTGCCAGCCGAGCCGTCGGGCATGGAGGGCTTGCGGATGAAGGCGACGAAGTCGTCGAGGGTGGCGAGTTTCTTCGAACCGCGGACGGGCAGCGAACTCACGAAGACATTGCCGCCGCCCACGTGGCAGCCCTCGCAGTCGTCCGCGAAGAGTCTGCGGCCCGCCTTGGCGTCGCCCGCCGCGGCCGGAGAGGCCGCCGCCGCCGAAGTGGCCTGCGTCGGCGCTTGCGGCACCGCGGAGCCCGCGGCCGGGGAAGCCGCGGCGCTCAGCTTGGTCGTGCCCGTGTCCCTGCCGTAGATGATCCCGGCGCCGTAGTATCCGAGGCCCACCACGGTGAGCACGCTGAGCGAGTAGATGACCAGCATCCAGCCGTTGCGGGGCTTGGCCTTGCCGCCCAGGATCACCCCGATGACGAGCAGGGCGACGAGCAGGACGGCCAGGAACATCTTCACCTTTATGGCGGGCATGAGCACCGCGTGGTAGAAGTGGATCCAGTCGAAGACGCCGAACAATATGGTGGGGAAGACGAAGATGAGGGCCAGGATCGAGACGTGCCGAGCCGTCAGGGCGAGCCGCTCGCGCTTGAAAATGAGGGCCACGGCGAAGAAGACGAATGCGCCGATGACGAGCCCGATGGGGATATGCGTCATGGGCGAGTGGATCGGGTCGGTGAATCCTAGGGAAGCGAGCATCCTGTACAGGGCGGCGATCACGATCGGCCTCCTTCACTGAAAACCATTGAAGGCTAGGCTACCCTCAATCGCTCCCGCTGTCAAATCATCCACTTGAGGCTCACTTGACCAGGCCGCATCTTCGGAGCGATATTACAAAGTAATACTGATCGTTTTCCGATGGAGTCAGCAATGGGAAGTCCCAAGACCGAACTCGTCAGCTTGAAGGTCGAAGCCGCCCTGGCCGAGCGGATCGACCGCATGCCCAACAAGAGCGAGTTCATACGCAATGCCATTCTCGCGGCGCTGGACAATACCTGCCCCCTCTGCCAAGGCACGGGCGTCCTGAGTCCCGAACAGCGCGCGCATTGGGAGCGCTTCACGACGCATCACCGCGTCCAGAGGTGCAGCGACTGCCACGCCGTGTACTTAAGCTGCGAGTACGGCGCCGAGGCCGTCACCGAAGCGGGCCGACCATGACGGCTCTCGCCTCGGTGTTCGTGACGCCCTTCGCCTCCAACGGCTTCATGTCCAACGCCCTCATCGCGGGGATGCTCGTCTCCATAGCCTGCGGCATTGTCGGCACGTTCGTGGTCCTGCGCGGCCTCGCCTTCATCGGCGACGCCCTGGCCCACGGCGTGCTCCCGGGCGTCGCGGCGGCCCTCCTTCTGGGCCTCCCGGGCATGCTCGGGGCGGCGGTCGGCAGCCTGGCCATGATCCTCGGCATAGGCTTCGTCACCCGGAAGTCCAATCTCTCCTCCGACACGGCGATAGGCCTGCTCTTCGTGGGCATGCTGGCGCTCGGCGTGGCCATCGTCTCGCGCTCACGCTCCTTCTCGGGCGACCTGGTGCGCATCCTCTTCGGCGAGATACTCGGGATCAGCTCGGCCGAGATCCTGGGCCAGCTCGTAGCCACCGCGGTGATGGCCCTCGTCGCCGCGATTTTCTACCGCCCCTTCCTCCTCCTCTGCTTCAGCCCCGAGCAGGCCGAGACCTCGGGCTTCTCCGCGCGGCGCTACCACGCGGTCATGCTGACCATGATCGCGGTGACCGTCGTCGTGTCCTTCCGCACCGTGGGCACGCTCCTCGTGTTCGGCATGCTGCTGGCGCCGGCCGCCACAGCCGCGCTCTTCTCGCGGAAGATCGTCACGATGATAGCCGCGTCCTCGGCCATCGGCATCGCGGCGGTCTATCTGGGACTCCTGTCGAGCTATCAGTTCAATCTCGCCGCCGGCGCGTCCATAACCCTGGTCGCCACGCTCATCTTCTTCCTCGCCCTCACGGCCAAGCACGTCTACAGGCGAGTCGTGCGGCTCGCGGAGGACTCTGGCCAGGCAAAGCCCGAAGGGAGCGCGGCATGAGCGCCGACGGAACGGCGACGATCGCGAAGAGCCGCGCCGAGGGCAAGGTTCTCTCCGCCGTACAGCTCACGGTCGGCTACCAGCGCGAGGTCGTGGTGGAAGGCATAGACCTCGGCCTGGAGCCGGGCAAGACCCTGGCGCTCGTCGGCTCCAACGGATCGGGCAAATCCACCTTCCTGAAGACGATCGCCGGCCTCCTGCCCCCGCTCGCGGGTTCGCTCGAGGTGCTCGGCGGCAAACCCCTCGGCTCGCCCGCCGACGTGGCCTACATGGGCCAGTTCCAGCCCTCCACCGGCACTCTCCCCCTGCGCGCCATCGACGTGGTGCGCATGGCGCGCTTCGCCCGCCGCGGTCTCGTGGGCCGCATGCGAGCCGAGGACGAGGAGGCCGTGCGCCGCGCCATGGACGTGATGGGAGTGACCCAGATCGCGCGCGCTCCCTTGAATACCCTGTCGGGGGGGCAGCGGCAGCGCGTGTTCATAGCCCAAGCCTTCGCGCGCGAGGCCAAGCTCATTCTCCTCGACGAGCCGGCCACGAATCTCGACGCCCATTCGCGCGAGACCTACCGCCGCATGATCGGCGAGGCGGTCTCGGCCGGAGCCTCCATCGTCATCGCCACCCATGACATTGAAGAGGCGACCGCCTGCGACTACGCCCTCCTCCTGGCCCGCAAGGTCGTGGCCTTCGGTCCCGGCTGCAAGGTGCTGCGCGCCGAAACCCTCATGTCCACCTTCGGGATCGTGGGACACTACACGAAGGACGGAACCGTCGTGGTCGAGCGAGAGCACGGGCACGACTGCGAATAGCTAGCGATTCCCGTCGTTCATGCGCTTCTTGATCCAGCGCCAGACGGCGCCGCAGCCGAGGCCGATTCCCGCGAGGAGCATGAGAACGAGGAAGACCGGTCCGGTCTTGAGCCAGGCGTCCACGGCGCGCCCCGCGAGGATGCCGAGGAGAATCGGCACCGCGATGCTCCAGCCGACGACGCTCAGGGTGCCCAACCAGCGAAGCGCCGCCTTCCGGTCGGCGAGCTGCTTTCGGCGGTCGGCTTCCTCGTCCCGCGAACCGGAGCCATCGTCGGGGAGGCTCTTCTTCCCGCTCATTCGTCCACCGGGGAAGCGACGGCATGCTGGCGAAACTGGGTCGGGGAGAGCGCCGTGTGCTGCTTGAAGATCCTGTTGAACGCCGACTTCGAGTTGAAGCCGCATTCGAGCGCCATGTCGAGGACGCTCTCAGCGATTCTGCGAGGATCGACGAGGCAGAGCTTGACGTCCTCGACGCGCAGGCGATTCACGTAATCGTAGAAGCTCGTGCCGAGGCGCTGGTTAAGCAGCTGCGACAAGTGGTGCGGTGAGGCGTGGAGCAGCGCGGCGAGCTTGGAAAGGGTCAGGTCGGGGTCGGTGTAGGGCCGCTTGGACCGCACGGCGCGGTCGAGCCGCTCGAGGAGGAGATCGCCGTCCTCCTCCGATATGCCCGACTTCTCGTACTTGCGCCTGAGCTCTCCCTGGGGCTCGGCGCGCAGGGCGGGCTTGGCGACCAGGAACACGTCGGGTTCGTGGAAGGCCTTGTAGCTGATGTAGTAGGCGGAGAAGACGGCCGCCAGCGGGGCGAAGAGATACATGAACCTGAATTTCAGGAACAGGAAGAAGAGCAGGTACGAGGCCGTGCCCGCGGCGAGGGCCAGGGCGAAGGCCGCGAGCACCTTCCGCATCCACGCCAGCGTGATCGAGTCGATCGAGGAGTAGGCCTCGCGGATCATGGTCTCGTAGCGGCGCACCTTGAACCAGATCGCGCCGAGGTAGATCCAGAGCTGGAGCTCGAAGGCTATCTCGTACCAGAATCGATCGAAATACTCGGCGGCCGTGTAGCGGCCGTTGTGCAGCCAGACCTCCACGAAGAGCATCTTGAAAACGCGGTCCTCCAGGTAGAAGGGGAGACAGAGAGGCATGAGGACGAGGGCGCCGCCGAGGTGGAGGAAGAGGCTCTTCCGCATCGCCACCGAGGGGCTCACCAGGGTCTGGACGTACAGGAAGAGCACGGGCCCCATGAGGAGCCGAAAGGCCGGCTCCAGCCCGATGAGGAAGGGAGCGCTGCGGTAGAGGCCGCTGCGGTAGAGGATCCCGTTCATCGTCGCCAGGGGGAGCACGAGAAAGAAGAGCGCGAGAATGCGGTTGGCCCTGCGATTGCCCCGGTCGGCCCGCCAGAACACGAAGGCCAGGAAGAGGCACTGCGTGGAGCCGAGGATGAGGATCAGAGAGAGAGTATCGATGCTCGCGTGCATTCACTCCTTGTTGCCGCCGCCGGTCATGCCCATCACGATGTACTTCTGGAAGAAGATCGCGATCAGAAGGGGCGGGATCGACGCGATAACGCCTCCCGTGGTGATCATACCATAGTCCACCGAATTCTTGCCGGTGAATTCGGCTATGGCGACCGGGATCGTCTTGGCCGCGAGACTCGAAGTGAAGATGAGCGAGAAGAAGAACTCGTCCCAGGAGAGCAGGAAGGCGAGGATGCCGGTGGCGATCAGCCCGGGCCGAGCCATCGGCACGTAGACATAGCGGAGCGTCTGCAGCCGCGTGCAGCCGTCGATGAGAGCCGCTTCCTCGAAGCTTTTCGAGATCGAGCCGAAGTAGCTGCGCATGACCCAGACGACGAAGGGTATCGTCATGGAGAGATAGAGGAAGACGAGGGTTACCTTCCGGTCGAGGAGGCCCAGCGCGCTGATGGCCACGTACAGCGGCAGGACGATCACGATGGGCGGGATCATGTAGGTGAACAAAAGCGCGTACAGCAGCTTTTCCTTGAACGCGAAGCGGAGGCGCGCGAAGGAATAGGATGCGAGGGCGCCCACGACGAGTCCGACGGCGGTCACCAACGAGGCGACTATCAGGCTGTTGAAGAGGGCGTACTTGAAGGCCCGGGCTATCTCCTCGCCTCCGGGCGCGAAGACCGCCGCGTAGCGCGCGAAGCTCAGATGCCCGGGCGGGAAACGCAGGGGCAGGGAGATCAGATCCCGGCGCTCGGACAGGCTGGACAGGAGCAGCCACAGGAAGGGCACCATGACGAACAGGAAGAGAAGGAAGCCCATAGCGCACTGGAAAAGGGTGAATCCTCTGCGCCGGAGCGAGCTGCGCTGCTTAGTCATTGACGTCCTCCTGTTTTCCCAGCCGCAGGTAGATGACCGTCAGGGCGAGGACCAGGAAGGCGATCACATAGGAGATGGTGGCCGCGGCCGAATAATTCAGGTTGTCGAAGCCGCGGAGATAGGCGTCGTAGGTCAGGACCTTCGTGCCGTTCGCGGGGCCGCCCTTCGTCATGACATAGAACAGGTCGAAGGCTTTGAACTTGTCCATGGAACGCATGACGACCACGACGAGAAGGGTCGGCACGAGATGCGGAAAGGTGACATAGCGGAAGCGCCTGAAAACGCCCGCTCCGTCGATCCGCGCCGCCTCGTAGAGCGCCTTGTTGATGAACTGGAGGGCCGCGAGAAAGAAGATCGCCGAGTAGGGGGCCATCTTCCAGACGTCGGCGAGGATGACCATGTTCATCGCGAGCCAGGGTTGCCCCAGCCAGGCATGGTACTCCTTTATGAGGCCGAGCCAGGACAATAGCGCGTTGAGCGCCCCGTAGTCGGGATGGAGAATCCACTTCCAGAGGGCGCCGGAGACGAGAGTCGGAATCGCCCAGGGCAGGATCACCAGGGAGCGCAGGACGCCGACGCCGGGGAAGGATCCCGCGAGGAGGAGGGCGAAGAGGAGGCCCAGTCCGGTCTCCAGCACGAGAGACACGAAGGTGAAATAGAGGGTCCGGCCGAGGGAGGACCAGAACCAGGACGCGCCCAGGACCGAAGCGTAGTTCGCGAGGCCGGTGAAGCGCCCTTTCGTGGCCGAAAGCAGATTCATGTTTATGAGCGTGTAGCCGAAGGTGATGAGAAGCGGCAGCAGAACGACGATGAAAATCAGCAAAGCCGCCGGCGTCAGAAGGAGGAAGGCGAAGCCCTGTTCGCTCAGATCGCCCTCGCCTCCCCTCCCCCTGGCCCTTCTTCCGAGTGACTCCCGCTGCTCCGACCTCATGCTGGCTTCTCCAGGCGAACAAGATGATCCGCCGCCGGCGGACGAAAAGGGAAATGCGGAGGCTCGCCGAGCGAGCCTCCGGCTTCGAGCTTACTGCTGGGCCAGGGACTCGGCCTCGGACTGGGCTTCCTTCAGGGCCTGGTCGACGGACTTCCTGCCGAGCAGCGCCTGCTGGATCTTCACCTGGAGCATCGAGGAGAAGGCGCTGTAATAGGGCACCTTCGGCCGGTTGACGATGTAGTCGTACTGCGTCTTCGCCACCGCGACGACATCGGGATTCGACTTCACGACATTGGGATCGGTGTACAGGCTTCGCCAGATGGGCAGGGAGTTCGCGGGGTGGGCCTTCTGGAAATCCTTGCCGGTCATGTAGAGGATGTAGGCCCAGGCTTCGTTCGGGTGCTTCGAGCCCGAGGCGATGCAGAGCGGCTGCCCTCCGTTGACGGTCGCGCTCTTCACCCTCCCGTTGCCGGGGATCATCGCGATGCCCACGTCCCCGACGACCTTGGACTGGCTCGGATCGTTGGCGACACCGTAGGCATAGGTCCAGTTGAACATGAAAGCCGCGTTGCCGCCCTCGAAGACGCCGTTGATGTCGTCCTCGCCGTAGACGATGGACTTCGGGTTGACGAGACCGTCCTTGATCGCTCGGACCATCCACTCGAGCGCCTTCCTGTTCGCCTCGGTGTCGAGCGTGGGCTTGCCGTCCTTGGCCATGGCGCCGCCGAAGAGGGCGGTGATTGTCGTGAAATCGCAGCTGAGGGTCTCGGCCTGGTTCCAGGGCAGGACGATCGGGTATTCCACGATCTTCTTCGCCTTGAGGACCTTGGCCTGGGCGATCATCTCGTCGAGAGTGGCCGGAGCGCGCTTGAAGCCGGCCTGGGCGAGCATCTTCTTGTTGAAGTACAGGTAGCGGACGTCGTTGATCCAGGGCATGCCCCAGTACTTGCCGAGATATTCGCAGGCGTCGAGCGCGCCCGGGAAGATGTCGGCCTTGTCGGCGGCTGCCAGCGGCGGTATCTCCTTCACGATGCCGCCCACGGCGAACTTGGCGGTGAAGGGACCGTCGGAGAGCACGACATCGTAGCCGCCCGCGGCCGCGGCGGTGAGAATCTTCTGCTCGAGATCCTCGTAGGCCACGAAGGTGAGGTTGACCTGGATATCGGGGTTCCTGTCCATGAAGTCCCTGGTGCCTGCGGTGATGTCCTCCTCGCTGAAGCCCGCCTGTTTCATGAACAGGGCGTTGAGCACCACCTTGTCGGCCGCCCAGAGCCCGACGCCCATGAGCGCCATTAGGGTCAATGCCGCGATAGCCTTTCTCGTCATACGATAGCCTCCTGGCGCCGTCATATCGGGTCTCGCGGGAGCGAAAGCCCCGCCTCGCCTGCGGTCACCTACTCTATATCCGCACGGTTTTGAAAACCCGTCGTCCCTCCCGATCGGGAGGGACTGTTCTCGCGATGAAAAGGCCCGTCATGCGAGCCGAATCCTTCCCCGGAGATTCGATTAGCCGCGGAATTCGTTGCCGATTTTCCTGGCCCTGAGGGGATGATCCATGTCGACGCCAAGGGCGGCGCCGACCGAGACCAGCACGTTCCAGCCCGCGCAGAGCTGGATATACGGAGAGAAATCGCCGTACGAGGGTATCCGGAGCGTGGGGAAACGCGTCTCGCGGTCGGCGATGGCGAGCAGGGGCGAACCGACTCCTCGGACGAGGACCTCCTCGAACTTGGCCTCCTCCTCCGGGTAGGGCTCCACCACGATCACGGCATCGGAGGGGCCGAGGACTTCCTCGATCCCGTGCACGGCGTAGGTCCCTTCCAGGAAGTCGGCCTTCTTCCGCGCGATTTCGTTCGTCTTGAGCGTGAGCTCCTCGGCGACGCCGTCGTTGCGCCCCGCCCAGCAGATCGTCCCCGCGGCGCTCAGGGCCGCGACGAACTCGGCGGGGACGGCGGAGCGCAGCGCCTGGTCCATGAGCTCGGCCAGGCGCCCGAGGTCGGGGAGTTCCCGTCCGTCGCGCGCCCGGAAAAGGATGTCGTAGAACAGGGCCTCCTCCACGACGCTCTTCGTCGCGGCCACGGCCGTCTCCGGCCCGCAGGCAAGGACATAGGAGGCATCCGGCTCCTGGGCGAGGGGCGTGCCCGCGTTCGCGACGAGCCCGACGACTCCGGCGCAGCCGGTCTCGCGGAGCTTTCGGAGGAGCCGGACGCCCTCCTTGGTCTTTCCCGAGTTGGAGGCTATGAACACGAAGCATTCGCGCAGGTCGTACTCGAGAGCCTGGGTCGCGGCCTCGGTATGGAGCCTGTCCCGGTACCCGTGCCTCCACGCGTCCGCGAGGACCTTCTTGGCGGGGAAGATGCGCGAGGAGCCCTCTCCCGAGAGGAGAACGGCGTCCCCCCTGACCCGATCGGCGAACGAGGTTATGCGCTTCAGGTCCAGGCCGCGGACATGGTCCGGCACTTCGAGCATTTCACGGACGAGGGCGTAGCGCAGCTGCGCCGGATCTGCGGTATTCATGGCGGCTCCTTAGCCCCCGCCGCGCTTGTCCCGGCGATCGGCCGGGAGAAATCTTCATCGTTCGCGTGCGGGCGCCGCGTCCATGACAGCCCGATTCGGGGCGGCTGTCGTCCATCCCGATCGGAAGAGACCGTTTTCGAGGCAAAAAAGAATTATCTCAAGGTTTGGGCAGGCTCATGAACTCCCGGAACTCGTACTCGATCCTTCCGTCCTCCCTGACCTGCATGAGGGCATGGCCCTTGGCGACCATCGACTGGAGCACGCGTTCGGCCTCTTCGAGGCTGAGTTCGGAGCCGATGGCTATGAGGGCGGGGGTCACGCGGCCGCCGCGCTCCTGGGCCACGCGCAGCACGCTTCGCTCCGCCTCGGCCTTGCGTTCGGCAGGCCCCAGCTTCCGACGCGGCGGCGCGGCGGCTCGTTCCGCGACGAGGCCGCGAAGACCGGACACGAAGGGAAGGAGACCGGCGAATATGGCGACGAAGCCCGCCCAGGCGAAGTCGGGGCGCAGGATGGCGAGGGCGCCGAAGCCCAGGCCGACGGCGAGACCGCTTATCATACGCTCGAGTGGACTGCGGCGCCTCCTTCCGCGCTCGAGATTCGCCCCGTTTTCGTCGTCTTCGCGCCTCGAACTCATGAACTTTCCCTCCAATTTAGTTTACATACTACAACGAAAGGCCCGCCGGTCCTAGAAGCCGGACGGTGAGCCTATCGCGCGTCGCCAGCGCATATATTAGTATATTGGTCAAAACTCGTACCGCTTTTCATCGGGTGCCGCAGCTCGAGTCATCGAGACATTTAAGGAGAAAAGCGATGAAGATCGGAGTCAAGCTCATTCTCGGCTTCTGCGTCGTGGCGCTCATCGCCGGAGGCGTAGGTCTTTTCGGCATCACCAACATCCGGAGATTGGACAACCGGGATCGCTTCATGTATCAAAAAGCGGCCCTCCCCCTGGGTGAGGTCGGCAGGATGGCGGACTCCCTGAGCGAGATCAGGGCGGCCATCCGCGACATGTTCGCCCAGGCCGGGGCCGCGGGCATGGCCAAGCATGCGCTGATCGCTCCGGACGAAAAGATTGTGGACGACGAACTGGCCGCCTACAAGGCGACCCTGATCGATTCCGCGGACGAGCAGAGCTATGCCGGCCTCCTCAAGGACTGGAACGACTACAAGCTGCTGCTCGACCGCCTGACGAGCCTGGATAGCGCCGGAAAGGACGCCGAGGGGCTCGCCCTGGTGTACGGGGATGGGGCGAAAGTGGCTTCCGCCGTGGACGACGACGTCGGCAGGATCATCGATCAGAACGTGGCCAAGGCGAAGAACGTCTCGATCGAGAACACGACCCTCGCGGACGGGACCGTCACCGTCATGATCATCGTCCTGGCCGCGGCCCTGGCGCTTTCCGTGGTGCTGGGCATCATCCTTTCCCTCTCGATAACCAGGCCTCTCGGGCTCGCCGTGCATCTCGCGACCGCCATCTCCAAGGGGGATCTGGCTCTGGAAGTCGAGGCCCTCAAGAAAAAGCGGAAAGACGAGATCGGCATCCTCGGTATAGCCCTCAATGTCATGAGGGACAACCTCCGCGAGGTCATCGAGAAGATACAGGACACGGCCCGCAATCTCTCCGACGGCAGCAACGGCCTGAGCCGCTCCTCCGAAGAGATGGCCAAGGGTGTGGACGAACTGTCCCAATCCGCCCAGGCGCTTTCCCAGGGCGCTTCCGAGCAGGCCTCGAGCGCCGAGGAAGTCTCTTCCTCGCTCGAAGAGATGACGGCGACGATCAAGCAGAACGCCGACAACTCCCTGGAGACCGATCAGATCGCGCGGAAATCCGCGACCGACGCCCAGGAGAGCGGCAAATCGGTGACCGAGACGGTCGATGCGATGAAACTCATCGCCTCGAAGATTTCCGTGATCGAGGAAATCGCGCGGCAGACCAATCTGCTGGCCCTCAACGCGGCCATCGAAGCGGCCCGGGCCGGAGAGGCCGGGCGGGGCTTCGCGGTCGTCGCGAGCGAGGTGCGGAGGCTGGCCGAGCACAGCAAGACGGCGGCGAGCGAAATAGCCGCGATCTCGCAGAACTCCCTGACCGTGGCCGAGAACGCCGGAACCCTCGTGGCGAACATAATTCCGCAGATCCGGAAGACCGCCGAGCTCGTCCAGGAGATCAGCGCTTCGAGCCGGGAGCAGAACGCGGGCGTCGAGCAGATCAACAAGGCGGTTTCCCAGCTGGACCTGGTCATCCAGCAAAACGCCAGCTTCTCGGAAGAGCTTTCTGGCACCACGGAGGAGCTTTCGTCCCAGGCCGAGCAGGTGGCCGCGACGGCGGAGGAGCTCTCTTCCCAGGCCATGGTCTTGAACGACACGGTCGCCTATTTCCGCATCGGCGACACGGAACGAAGGTCGGGGGCGAGCACTTCCCGGCCGAAAGGCCACGAGGGAGGGCAGCCTAGCCTCTCGTCGCGACAGAGAGGGGAGCAGCCCCAGGCGAGGGCGGCTGCGCAGAAGCAGGCGGTTACGGCTATCACCACAAAGGAGTCAAAGGGTGAGACAGCGCCGCACGACAGGATGGACGACAGCTTCGAAAGCTTCTGAAGCCGGACTCGGTGAGGGGATATCGCGCCCCTCCTCCGAGGCCTTTGACAGTGTTACGGATACTGTGTATACTGACAATCGAGAGAGACGTTTGCGACATTGTACAAGTGCCCTTTCCTGCAGATGACCAGTTTTCGGACTTCCTGCGCCCCGCCACACCAGGTCAGGCCAAGAACAACGGTTCGGTCAACTACAGTTGCCGTAAAGAACTTACTGCTTCGTTTGTCCAGAGCTCCCTCACAATTTTCCCCCATGACAAACCATGGAGGAAAAGAACACTTGTCGTAGACAAGTGCACTTTGAAGGTCCGACGCGGAAAACGTCGGGCGAAGGAAGCCATCATGGGCAAGAAACTGTATGTCGGGAATCTCAGCTACAACACGTACGAGGCCAGCCTCAGGGACCTCTTCCAGGCCTACGGCCAGGTCGCTTCGGTGAAGATCATCACCGACCGCGATTCCGGCAACTCCAAGGGCTTCGGTTTCGTGGAGATGGGCTCGGATGCCGAGGCCAGCGCCGCGATCACCGGCATGAACGGCCGCGAGGTCGACGGCCGCCAGCTCAAGGTCAACGAGGCGATGGACAAGCCCCGGAACGATCGCTACTAAACTCCCGAAGTAAGAAAAAGGGCCCGTGCGAAATGCAGACGCGTTTCGCACGGGCCTTTGATTTTATCCGCTCCTCCGAATGGAAAACGAGCGGCCGACCGGAGCTTGCAGGCGGGCCTTGGCCGGGCTACCATGGCGAAGTGGACAAGCACCCTTCCTGCATCATTCTCGCGGGCAAGGCCGGCTCGGGCAAGACCAGTTCCCTGCGAGCCCTGGTCGAGGCGGCGACAGCCGCCGGGCACCGGGTCGCGGCCGTGCTTCAGCCCGACAAGGGTCGAGCTCCAGACGGACTCGGGCGCGGATTTTCCATGGAGTTGCTGGCCGGAAAGGAACTCATGCTTTCCCGGGAAAGCATGGACCTCGCCCGCGAAAAGCGCAGCGAGGACCTCCCATCTGCCGGCCTGATCCTCCACGGACACTTCGCCTTCGATGCGGCCGCCTTTTCGAAAGCCCTGACCTTTATCCGCGCTGCCCTGGCCGGCGGCGCAGGCCCTGAGCTCATCGGCCTCGACGAGATCGGCAAGCTCGAGCTGGGGCGCGGCGAGGGCCTGCGCTCCTGCCTCGACGCCGCACTCGAAGCCGGCCCGCGCGCAGACGGCCCCGGGCTTCTCGTCCTCACCGCCCGGGCTCTCAACGTTCCCGATATCCTGCGCATCACCCAGGCCTCCGGGCTGGACTCCGCGGTGTTTCAGGCGGAGGACCGCGCGGCCTTTCTCGGCGCAGGCCTGGCAGCCTTGCTGAAATAAGGCGCAACCGGGGGCGGACCCCGTCCATGACGCAGGCCTCCACGCTCGGACCGGATTCTGAAAATCTGCGAAACCAGGCGCGAAATCATATTTGATCTGATTTATGTTGAGTATATTAGTCGTGATTACCCCTAGACTGAAGTCTAGAAAAGAGTCTATGGAGGTTCGCGATGAAGAATCCTCTTCGTGATCGCCTGTTTGTCCGGATCGCGGCCGTCGTGCTCGGCGTTTCGGCCTGCGCAGTCCCGGCGTTTTCGCAGATCCCGCCCAACGCCTACAGCGGGAAGCTCCAAGCCAGCCTTTTGGGAAGCCTCAAGGTGCTGACCGCCGACGGCCAGGAGCTGATCGTCACCCTGCCTCCCGATGTACTCGTGCTGCGCAGCAGCGTGACTGACGTGCAAGGCATACGGCCCGGAGACCGGATCGGCGTGGACGCGAAGCGGCAGGCCGACGGCGGCCTCGACTCGGTCGCCATCAACATCTTCTCCGCCGCGCTGTGGAATCGCGTCAAGAAGGGGCAATTCCCCATGGAGTCGGGCGACGTGATGACGAACGCGACGGTCGACAAGACCGTGACCAAGCTCGACGGCGGGCTCATCACCCTCGAGCAGGGCGGCCAAAGCATGCAGATTCGGCTCACCAGGGACGTGCAGGTCCACCGCCTCGCGGACGCCTCCACGGCCGACCTCGTGCCGGGCATGCAGCTCCTGATCCGGGGCACGCCGAACTCCGGCGGCGGCGTGACTGCGGCCACCGTGACCTACGCGGCCCAGCCCTGAAGCGAGCCCGCCGCGCAGGTCCCGCCGCGGCTCGGGCCGCGGCGCCGCCGCGGGGGAGAGGGGCGTCGCCGAACCGTCGGGACGGAAGCCTCAGCCCAGCTTCTCGATTTCCTCTTCGACTTCCTTCGCGCCCGCGGCGTAGAACTTCTCCTCGTCGGGCGCGAGCTCCTTGAGGAGGCGGAGGAACTCGCCGGCGTGGACGCGCTCCTCGTCGGCGATGTCCTTCAGGACTTCGATGGCCAGCTTGTTGTCCGTGGACTCGGCGAGCTGCATGTACATCTGGACGGCCTCGTACTCCGCCGCCACCATGAAGCGGATCGAGCGGACGAGCTCCGCATCGCTGAGTTTTCTGCCGTTGGCCGACCCGGAAAACGGGGATCCGAACTCTGGCATCCGTAACCTCCTGCGAGCCGACTCGTGTCGGCCGGTATGCGGCAACTATACCCAGCGGGGGCCGTTTTTGGTACAGTAAGCGAACGGTATCGAGAGAAGGAGGCGTATATGGTACGGCATGAGAGCGAGATCAAACCGGTCGAGATGAGCGGCGACGACATCAAGGGCGCGCTCAAGCAGATACTCATCGGCCCCAAGGACGGGTACGAGGGCTACCTGCGCGTGTTCACCGTGGCGCCGGGCGGGCACACGCCCTACCACAAGCACGCATGGTTCCACGCCAACTACGTGCTCGAGGGCGAGGGCAAGCTCACCATCGATGGGATCGCCAACCCGATCAGGGCCGGCTCGGTGGCCTACGTAGACGGCGGGAAGCAGCACCGCTTCGAGAATACCGGTACGAAACCCCTGAAGTTCATCTGCCTCGTGCCGCCGGAGGGCGACGCGTACTGAGCGGGAGGCGCTAGACTGCCTTCAGGCGGCCATCGGTATAGGCAGCGTAGGCTTCCTTGAGGCTCATGTCGCCCGCTCCGACATACACGGCGATCCTGGTCCGCTTAAGGACCTCGGCGGCATTTCCGCCGGGGCCGTTCCCCGTGATGAGGACGTCGGGGGCCAGATCGAAGAGCTTCTGCGCGGTCTGGGGGCCGGCTCCGTGGGCCTGGCCCTCGACCTCGGTGTTGTCCGTGTGCGACAGGCTGCCCGACTCTTCGTCGTACACGACGAGG
The DNA here is from genome assembly GCA_035530095.1 of Rectinemataceae bacterium. GTDB lineage: Bacteria > Spirochaetota > Spirochaetia > Treponematales > Rectinemataceae > JAJXZP01. The sequence continues at coordinate 26,732 of DATKVK010000029.1, forward strand.
TAGTCGGTGCGGCCGAAACGGGCGTCGATCTGCGACTCCCACGAGATTCCCTTGGACGTGAACGCGATTTTCATACCATGCTCTCCTTATCGTTCGCTTTCCGCTAATTCCCGCACGCCGCGCCAGGCTTCGGCCAGCGCGTCCTTGATGGGGCCGTCGCCATATTCGACGATGGTCGATCCGGCCACCATGGCCCTGGTGAAGTCCTCGTCGTAGGGCAGGCTGGCGAGGTGGCGGATCTTCCGCTCTCCGAGAAAGTCGAGTATCGACCGGGTCATGTCCTCGTTGATCGTCGCCTTGTTGATCAGGCATCCTGCGGGGATGTGGAACTTTTCGACCAGCTCGTAGACGCGCCTCAGGTCGTGGAGACCCGAGACCGTGGGCTCGGTGACGAGGACCACGGCGTCGGCGCCCGAGAGGGAGGAGACGACGGGGCAGCCGATCCCGGGCGAGCCGTCCACCAGGAGGTAGCCTTTGCCCTCGGCCTCGGCGCAGCGCCTGGCCTCCTTTTTCACCCGCGCGACCAGCTTGCCCGAGTTCTCCGAGCCTATGCCGAGTTTCGCGTGGACCATGGTGCAGCCGATGCGGGTCCGCGATTCGTGCCAGACGCCCGCCTTCTCGGGCCGGTTGACGATGGCTCCGGCAGGGCAGACGCGGGCGCAGTACCCGCAGCCCTCGCAGCGCAGGGGATCGACGAGGTACGCTCCGCCCCGGATCGCGACGGCGCCGAAGCGGCAGACCCGGGCGCACTCGCCGCAGGCCGTGCAGGCGCCGGGATCGATCGCCGCCGTCTCGCCGGAGTAGAAGTCCTCGGTCCTGGCCTCATCCGGCTTCAGGAGCAGATGCAGATCCGCCGCGTCCACGTCGCAGTCCGCTACCACGATATCGGCCGCGTCGAGGACGGCGAAGGAAGCGGTGATGGAAGTCTTGCCCGTCCCGCCCTTGCCCGAGATGACCACTAGTTCCTTCACGGCGCGGTCCTTTCCGGCCTGGCCCGGAGCCGATCGGCCAGCTGTTCGAGTTCCCGCCGGAAATCCGGAAGCGCCGGGTAGATGGGCTCGCCGCGGGAGTACAGCTCGGCGGCCCGGCGGTCGTTCGGAAGCCGGGCGAGGACCGGAATGCCCTCGCTTTCGCAGTAGTCGAGGACGGCGTCGTCGCCGATTCCGTCGCGGTTCACGACCACGGCCGTCTCCTTGCCCAGCTCGCGCATGGTGAGGACCGCCAGCTTAAGATCGTTGAGCCCGAAGGGGGTGGGCTCGGTCACGAGGATGACGAGATCGGCGTCCTTGGCCGCCTCTATGACGGGACAGGACGTGCCGGGCGGAGCGTCGTAGAGGCGGAACCGATAGTCGGGGAAGTTCCGCTCCACGTACGCCTTCGTCTGGGCGATCAGCGGCACGGCCTGCTCCTGGCCGACGTCCAGGCGGCTCTCGACGAATTCGAGCTTGCCCGCGTGGAAGCGCTCGGTGCGGCCCATGCGGACGGGGATCATCGGCAGGGCCGCGGCGGGGCAGAGTTCGGAGCAGGCGTAGCAGCCGTGGCAGAGCTCGGGAAAGATCAGGATCTCCGGGCCGAGCTTGACGAGGGCGTGGAAATTGCAGACGCTCCGGCATAGGCCGCAGCCGGTGCACCGATCGGCCTTCCACTCGGGGATCATCTTGAACTTCTCTTCCGTGCCGGCGCTCGATCCGCGGATGAACAATCCCGAATTGGGCTCCTCCACATCCAGATCGACCAGGACTACCCGGTCTTTCTCGGCCAAGAGGGCCGCCAGGTTCGTCGAAAGCGTGGTCTTCCCCGTCCCGCCCTTGCCGCTGGCGATTACGATATCCATGACCGTGCCCCGGAAATGGATTGCGGCCGATTCAGGCTCCATGCCTGCCGGGCCGGCGCCCGACTCTCAGGGGAGCCGCCAGAAGCTCTTGCCATAGCGCATGACCTCCACTACTTTGCCGGAATTCGCGAGGAGGCGGATCGCCTCCTCCGGCTGCCGCGCTCCCCGGCGCGCGAGGACGCGGATGAGCTGCTCGCCGCTTAAGGGATGCCGGGCGATGATGCCGAGGGCAGCCTCCACAGGATCGGTCTCCGGGCCTTCGCCGAACTCGCCCCGTCGCTCGTCGGGAACGATCACGGGTGCCGCTTCGCCGAGCAGGACTTTCGCGCGTTCAAGCCCTGCTTCGCCGGCGGGGAGGACCCAGTCCTCGGCCGGCGGGCGCGTCGGGAGAAGGAGATGGACCTGGTCCGGGCCTATGCGCCTGACCGCCGCGGCGATGTCTCGAAGCGCGGCCTCGCCGTCGTTGAGACCTGCGATGAGCATGACTTCCAGCCAGAGTTTCCCGCGGCGGCCGGCCCCGAACGCGATCAGTCCGTCCAGGTGATCGGCGAAACTGAATTCCGCCGGAGGGCGATTGATGCGCCTGAAGAGCGAGGAGCTCCCTGCGTCGAGCGTGGGCAGCACCGCGTCGGCCGCCGCGAGTTCTTCCCGCAGCTCGCGCGAGCGCAGGAGCGAACCATTGGTGATGACGGCCACCGGGATGTCGGTCATGTCCTTGACGCCGCGCAGCATCGTCCCGAGGTCGCGGTTGAGCGTGGGCTCGCCCGACCCGACGAAGGTGATCCAATCTATCGAGCCGCCCGCTTCTCCAGCCAGGGTTTCGCGCAGCTCCGAAAGCATGTCCTGGGGAGGGAAAAAGGCGGAGCGCGACCTCGTAAAGGGCTTGGTCCTGCCCAGCTGGCAATAGACGCAATTCCAGTCGCATATCTTGCGAAGACGCGGCCGCTCGTCCGGCCCGACGCGAAAACCGGGCAAAAACGCCGCGGTGGGCGTCGGGTCTATGCCGAGCGATCGTCCCAGCCGTCGCGAGGGTACGGGACCGAAAAGGTAGTTCAGGTGATCTCCCACCGCGCCGCCCCTACGGTTCGAAACACTGCACGCAGGGCGGGGCGCCGCTCCCCGCCAGGCCGCCGGCGAGATTCGCGGCGGCGGTCACTTCTCCGCGTCCCCGTCCGTCGCGGCACTCTCCCTCGCGGGACCCTCGGAGAGGAGAGCCTCGGTGCGCGCGAGCTCGGCGCTCAGGAAGGCCTTGCGCTCCTCGAGAGCGCTTTTGACGGTAGCAGTCGGGGCCGCGCCGCCGTAGCCCATGGCCATCCAGCCCAGACCACGGCCCGGGCCGTAGCCCATACCTCGACCATGGCCGCGGTTCCCGCCTCTCCCGCCACCGCATCCTCGGCCGAAGCCTTCGCCGCGGCCATAGCCGCGGGTTCCCGCAGGTGCATCGAAAGCCCGAGTGCCGCCGCAGCGACCAAGCCCCCTCCCTGTCATCGATCCGGCCCCATTGGGGCCCGTACCATTAAAATTGGGCATATCTGCCTCCACTACGAATACAGAAGATAGTCGGCGCCAACGGCGCAGATCGATATATAGCATAAGCTCATTTCGATCTGAGATTAATATAAGCATATGCTTACTATCTGTCAAGGGAGGCTCGTGCAAAATGCTCAAGGGTCGATTTTCATTGCTGGTGGGCGAATCCACCGGTACCTTTCACTCACTCCGGGGCGAAACACGCAGCCGACCGGCCTTCGAAATCGGATTGGACCATATACCCGGCATCGCCGATGCGATCGCTGGCGATAGGAGCCGGGAGAAAGGAACACGCATGAAGGAAACCGCTTTGATCACGGGAGCATCGGGTGGCATCGGATATGAGCTGGCGCGCATTTTCGCCCGCGAGGGGTACGACCTGGCGCTCGTGGCCAGGAGCGGGGAGAAATTGTCGGCGATCGGAAGGGAGCTGGCAGGGGACTACGGCGCCGCGGTCGAAACGATAGCCCTGGATCTCGGTGCCGAGGACGCTCCCCGGGAAATCTTCGACCGGCTGAGCGCCGAGAACAGGCCCGTAGACATCCTGGTCAACAACGCCGGATTCGGCGATTTCGGAGATTTCGCCGCCGCGGACTGGGACAAGCTCTCTTCGATGGTCCAGCTGAACTGCAGCGCGCTGATGCACCTGACGAAACTCTTCCTCGGGCCCATGCTCGAGCGGGGCCGGGGGAGGATCCTGAATCTAGCCTCCACCGCGGCCTTCATGCCCGGCCCCTTGATGGCCGTCTACTATGCCTCGAAGGCCTTCGTGCTCTCATTCTCGGAGGCAGTGGCGCGGGAGCTGCAGGGCAGCGGCGTGACGATGACCGCGCTCTGCCCGGGTCCCACCCGGACGGGCTTCCGGGATGCCGCCTCGCTGCAGGACTCGGGCCTGTTCAAGAATCTCAAGGTGGCGCGGGCCGAGGATGTGGCCGCCTACGGGTACCGGGCGCTCATGAAAGGCCGGAAGGTGGCGATCCAGGGCGCTTTCAACAAAGCCCTCATCTTCGGTCTGCGGTTGACGCCGCGAAGCCTGGTGCGGAACATAGTGCTGGGCATCCAGGGCCCTCGGGCCAAGGCCCGCCGCGACGGGCGGGCTCGGCAGCGGGCCTAGTCGGAATGCCCTGGCGGTCGCTCCAGCCGCGATGGGCGCTTTCAGGGCCTGCAGAGGTACCAGGAGCTCTGCTTGCCCATGTCGATCACGCGCACTTCGCTGAAGACCGAGCGGAAGTCCTCCAGGCCGATCTTGATGAAGTTGAAGTAGTCCCCGCCCTCGAGCTTTTCCACGAGGCTCGTCAGCGGCCGGCGCCGGGCGTTGTAGTCGTGGAAGAGCACGAGGCCGCGCGAGAGCCGGCGCGCCTCGGCGAGGAGGGCCAGGCGGTCCGGCCGCCTGAGACCGTGGGCGACGTAGGCGGCCGTGACGAGGTCGAAGGACTGGTCCGGAAAACCGAGTCCGGCTATCGCGTCGCCGACGGCGCAGGAGAGGCCGCGGCGGGCGCCCTGCCGGGCCATGGCCGCGGCCACGTCGACGCCGCGCACCTCCCAGCCCTCGCGCTCGAGCGCCCGCGTGAAGGCTCCGGTGCCGCAGCCGATGTCGAGGGCCTTCTTGCCGCGAGGCTCGGGCAGCTCGGCGCGGCCGAGCTCGAAGCAGGCGGAGTAGTTGCGCTCCTGTCCCGCGAAGAACCAGGCGTAGGGCCGGGCTATGCGGTTGAAAAGCAGGGCGTGCCGCTCGAAATGGGTCAGGGCCACGGCTCGCCTACCGCAGGAGCCCGGCGATGATGAGATCGGTGGCCGCGTCCTCGCTGAGGCCGCGGCTCAGGAGGGTCTCGAGCTGCTTCGAGTCGACCGAGCCGATGGCGGCCTCGTGGGTGACGTGGGCGCGGTGGTCGTTGACCTGCACGATCGGCACCGCCCGCGCCCTGGCCTCGCCCTGGACGATCTCCTTGCAGTCCACGTGCCCGCGCGCGTAGGGCGCGTCCGCGACGATCTCGCTGTCGATCACGGCGCTGGCGCGGTCCTTGAGGGCGATGTGGCTCGTGAGCACGCCCACGGAGCCCTCGCCCCTCAGCATGGCCGCCTCGCGCACGTGGATCTCGTCGGCGCTGCGGCCGAAGATGCGGGTCTTCATGTCCACGACCGAATCTTTCCCGCAGACCGCCTCGTAGTCCAGCTCGATCCTGCCCGCCGCCCCCTTGATGAGCTCGAACTCGGTGGAGAAGCGCGCACCCTCGGCCAGCGTGACGCGGGTCCTGGGCACGATCGTGACCCCGCCCTCGGGGCCGTGGACGTGACGCTCGAGATAGGAGAGCCTGGCCCCTTCGCCGATCTCGAGCTCGGCGTCCATCACGTGCACCACCTTCACCGCGTTCGGGAAGGTGCAGTGCGCCATGAACTGGGCGCTCGCGCCGCGCTCGATCACGGTGTGCGACACTATCTTCTGCAGCCCGTTGTCGGGAATGATGCCGAAGCAGAAGTGCACCGGATTCGCGATGACCGCGCCCTCGCGGACGCGGATGAAGACCTCCACCCCGTCGGCTAGGGAGCGCGAGGAGACTTCGAGCCCCTCGACGAGGTGAGTGCCGAGCACCTCGTTGCCGTGGATCTCGATATGCGCTATGTCGGGTCCGTACTTGTGCTCGTTGATGCTCGCCAGGAGCTCGGCGATGAGCTCGCTCTTCCGTTCCTGGGTCAGTTCCTCACTCATCGGCGCCGTCCTCGCAGACCGCCTCTTCCCTGTCGGGCTTGCCCACATGCCGGCAGGGAATGCACTTCCCGTTGAAGTAGTCGAACATCGTGTCCATGGCGCCCTTGTCGACGAGCCGGCCGCCGCAGAGGAGGAAGGCGTGGTCGGCCTGTCTGAGCACCTCGGGGCTGTGCGTGATGAGGAGGACCGTCGAGCCCTCGCGCTTCAATTCCTTGATGATCTCGTAGATGTAGGGTATCGAGTCGATGTCGACGCCCGAGTCGGGCTCGTCCATGAGCACGAGGCGCGGCTTCATGGCCTGGATCGAGGCCAGCTCGATCCGCTTGCGCTCGCCTCCCGAAAGGGTCTTGTCCACCGCCCTCGCCTTGTACTTGGCCGGCTCCAGTCCCACCATCTCGAGCGCCCTGTCGAGGGTCCGTCCGGACTTGTCCTTGGCGCCCGCGAGGATGAACTCGGCCACGCCCAGGCCCTCGAATCGGGCGGGCTCCTGGAAGACCAGGGTCAGGCCCAGCCGCGCGCGCTCGTCGACGCCGAGGGCCGCAATGGAGGCGCCCCGGAAGAGGATGTCGCCGGAGATCTCGCGGTAGCCCGAGAGGCCCATGATCGTGTTCGCGAGCGTGGACTTGCCCGCTCCGTTCGGGCCTATGATCGCATGGACGTGGCCCTCCCAGACGTCCATCGTGAAGTCGTCGAGGAGGGTCTTGCCCTCCTTGGCGAGCGTGACGTGCCTCAGTTCGAGAATGTTCAATCGGCCTACCCCCGCAAATGACACTGGTCTACAATGTACCGATTTTCGTCCGCCGGGGAAACTGCCGCACAGGAGTGCGCGGGATGGGCGGCACCGCCTAATCGGAGGCGCCGAACGCGCGGCGCCGAACGCGCGGCGTGCGGAGCCGGCGGAGCGCCGGGCAATCGCCGCGCGGCGGCCATCCGCTATCTTCGCGGCGCCGGAAAGGCTAGGCCAGGCGCAGGAAGTCTATCGCCGACCAGTCGATCTTGCCGTCGGGCCCGACCAGGCTGGAGTCGGCGTGGACATACTCGACCTTCCCGACGAACATCTCGTGCGAGCCGGTCCGGATCGAGTCCGTCACCCTGCATTCGATCGAGACGGGGCAGTCGAGGAGGATGGGCGCGCTCACCTTGACGCCCTCGCCGAGCCGCAGGCCGAGCTTCGCGAGCTTGTCCTCGTCGCGGCCCGAGTGGCTGCCCAGGTAGTCGAAGGCTTCCTTCATCGAAGCGGGCACCAGATTCGCCACGAAGACGCCGGTCTCCTTGATGATCGAGTACGAGTAGCGCGTAGGCACGATGCCCACCATGACCATGGGCGGGTCGTAGCTGCAATTGCTGCAGTACACGACGACCAGGGCGTTGTTCCGCCCGTCCTTGCCCCGGCAGGACACCAGGAGCGGCGTCCTGGGATTGAGGACGGAGCGGAAGGCTGCGGGCGATTTCTCCGACACGGGAAAACCTCCTACGTGGATTTCATGTCGATCGGGGGCCGGCTCCGCTCGGCCCTAGGCTTTCTTCTTGGCGGGCAAGAGAAGCTCCTCGAGGGTGACGATGGAACGCACGAGGACGGTGAGCCACATCAGGACCAGGAGGGCCAGGAGGACTATTCCGTACCAGTACACGATCTGGCTCTTGAGGAATACGGCGACCGTGAAAGTGCTGATCGTGTAGGCGGCGAAGGGGAAGATGAAGGCCCACCAGGTCATCGTGAAGGGAATTCCGTCCTTCCAGTATCTGAGGGTCAGGACGATCGTCTGCAGGAAGGCCCAGAGACCGAAGCCCCAGAGGATGGTTCCGAGCAGCTTCAGGGCGCCGGCGTCCGCCACGAGTCCGAGGCTCTGCGAGGTGTTGGCGATCGCGAAGAGGCTCACGACGCCCATGCCGATCGGCCCCAGCAGGATCCAGAAGGTGGGCGACACCTGAGCGTGGGGCAGCTTGTGGTTGATGAGCCGGTTGAAGACCACGGCGCCGATGTAGATGAACAGCATGAAGCCGATGCCGTAGAAGGCCATGTCGATCATATTGACCGTCATGGCGGCGCCGGGATCGAAGCTCAGATAGTGGGCCGCGAGGGGACCGCCCAGAACCGGGACCACGATATCGGCCACCGGGGTTATGAACCACGCGAAATTGAGGTGCTCCACGGAAAGGTCTTCACGGGCATAGGCGTTGTACATGACCACGAGCGTGAAAAAGAGGATGAGGACCGCGGCGAAGATAAAGAGAACGAGGCCCGTCACGTCGATGAAATCGGGAGAGAGGATACTCGGTCCGATGAGATAGAAATTCGCCCCCAGGAGGAGGGCACCTACGGGCATCGTCACGAAAAAGTTGCCCAGCATGGGGTGCCGCAGGTCCTCCGCCAGTCTATCGAAGTGCCAGATCCATCGAGCGGTCCAGGGGAAGATGAGAATGACGAAGAGGACTATGTTGAGGCCCACGAGGACCTGCGCCACGCCTTCGAAAAAGGGAACTCTTCCTAAAAACAGATGCACTGCATTGGCCACCCCGCCCGTACCCATCACCGACGCGTACCAAGCCGGATTGAAATGCCTGACGACCTCGTTTGTCCTGCTCATTCACACGCTCCAGTAGTATTCAATTTCTCTAATATAGTACCAATACCCCGATACGGCTAGTGGACAAGGAAGAAAATCTCCCGGTCGGAACGGGCGACAACGGGGAAGGGCCCGCGCTCGGAACGGATCGCTCGGACTCGGGGCCGCCTCGGACAGCGGCCCCGTTCCACCGCCTATTTCTCCCGGGCGTAGGGCCAGGCCATGATGCCGCCCTCCATCACTTTGACGTTCTTCCAGCCGTTGGCCTCGAGGATGATGGCCGCCTCGTAGCCCCGCAGCGAAATCTTGCAGTAGCAGATGATCTCGTGGTTCTTGTCCTGAGGCAGCTCTCCCAGGCGCTTGCGGACCGCTCCGAGCGGGACCAGGGTCTCGCCCACGCCGAGCCGCATGGCCTCGTACTCGTCGGGTCCGCGCGCGTCGAGCAGGAAGGGCTTTTCGCCCGAGTCGAGCTTGGCCTTGACCTCGGCCGCGGAGATGCCCTTGAGCCGGCTCTTGAGCTTGTTCTGCATGAGATGGGCGCTCGCGATGAAGTGGTCGATGGCCAGGGAGAAGGGCGGGGCGTAGGGCAGGTCGGCGTTGACGAGGTCCTCGACCTTCATGCCGCCCTGGATCGCCAGGGCCCACTGGGCTATCTGCTTGGCCACGTTTCCCGGCCCGACGACCTGGGCCCCGAGGATCTGGCCGGTTTTCCGGTCGGCCACGAGCTTCGACACGATGAGCCTGCCCTTCATGTACCCGGGAATGTCCGTGCTGGCGTTGACGACCGACACCGCCTCGGGATGGCCGTTCGCGAGCGCGGCCGCCTCGGAGAGCCCCGTCGAGCCCGCGGCGAAATCGAAGACCTTGCAGATGCCCGTCTGGATGGTGCCGGGGAAGGTGACGGTGTCGCCTGCCGCGGCATTCTCGCCCGCGACGCGTCCCTCGAGGTTGGCGAGGTCGCCGTAGGGGGCGAAGACCTTCTTGCCGGTCATCCGGTGCGTGATCTCCACGCAGTCGCCGGCGGCGTAGATGTCCTTGTCGGAAGTGCGCATGTATTCGTCCACCGCGATGCCGCCCGTGGCGCCGATGGAGAGGCCGGCCTTCCGGGCGAGCTCGACGTTGGGCACGACCCCGATGGCGACGACGGCCAGCTCGCAGTCGAGCTCGGTCCCGTTCTTGAGCTTGATGCCCGTGAGGACTCCGTCGCGCCCGAGGAACTCGGCGACGCCGTTGCCCGTGATGACGTTCACGCCCTTGGACTTGATGTGGTTCTCGACGAGCTTGGCCATGTCCGGGTCGAGGAAGGTGAGGAGCTGGGGCAGGATTTCGACGACCGTGATCTCCATGCCCGCGAGATGGAGAGCCTCGCAGGTCTCGATCCCGATGAGGCCCCCGCCCACGACCACGGCCTTCCTGATCTTCCCCTCGTCCCTGATGGCGCGCAGCGCATCGGCGTCCTTCATCGACTGGAGCGAGGTGATGCCCTTGAGCCCGATGCCGGGAACGGGCGGCATCTTCGCCGAGGCGCCCGTGGCCAGGATGAGCTTGTCGTAGCCTATCGTGCCGGTCTCGCCCGTGGCGAGGTTCTTGAACGACACCGTGTGGGCGGCCCTGTCGACGGCGGTCGCTTCGGTGTTGGTGCGGGCGTCGATGGCCTTGGCGTTGAGATAGAACTTGGGATCGCGCACGACGCCGGCGGCCGTGCACAGGAGCTGGTTCCGGTCGTCGAAGACGCCTCCGACATAATAGGGGTAGCCGCAGGATGCCATGGAAAGATCGGCCCCTTTCTGCAGGATGATCACCTCGGCGCTCTCGTCGAGCCTGCGCGCCTTGGCCGCAGCCTTGGGGCCCGCGGCCGAGCCGCCGATGACTAGGATACGCTTTTTACCCATGCCCGTCCTCCAAACAACGAGTTATATTTCGACGGAGCGTCGGCCCTGACCGCCGTCCCGCAGATATCGATACCGCGCCCGATCAATCGTAGGCGGCTCTGGTTTTTTCGTCCGCACGGCTCGCCTCCAGGCGATCCTTCCACTCGGGAGCCTTCCAGGTGCCGAGCCGCTCGTGGACGGCGAAATACTTCGCGGGGATGGGATGAGTGCCGACGACGACGCGGATCTTGTAGCGCTCTTCCATGAATTGGACGAAATGGTCGATGCTCGGGCAGGGCGGATAGCCGACGAGAAAACCCGTGGCCAGGTGGATGGTCGTAACCCCGTTCTTGATCATCTCCTCGCCGGCGTACTCGATGTTGCCGCCAGGGCAGCCCCCGCAGGTCGTATACCCCGCCAGCTCCACCTCGTCGCCCTCGTAGATGGAAAAGGCCCCTTCGCGGTTTTTGAGGGCGCGGAAGCATTTGCCTCCGGCGCACGTTCGATACCGATCGCAGATGATGATGCCGATTCGCTGCTTGCTACCCATGGGGCCTCCCCGAAACTAATCGAGTATAAACCCCCGAAAGGATAACTGTCAAATGCTCATTACTGAGGAAATCGATAAGGCAATCGGATTATTGCCGTTCGCGCGATGAGTGAAGGCGGATGGGGCTTGTGGGGGGGGGTATGACGAAGAGGCGATACGTTTCAAGCCAGGATGCCGTCCGATAGGGAATGCGCAAGCCCGACCCGATCCAAGGTTCTGCGGATCGGGCTTACTATCCTTGCCGGCATGGCACCAAGCCTCGGACGGCAGCCTAGCCCTCTACGGGAGTTTCAGAAAACGCGAAGGCTATGGAGGACGTCATAGCCCATCTTGGCAGCCACGACGTACAGGATGATTCCGATGACGACCTTGAGCTGGCGGCTGGAAATCTTTTTCTTCATCATCCACGAGCCGACCAGGGAGCCTCCGGCGGCAGCCACGCCGGCGACCGTCAAAAACACCGGATCAAGCTTGGCTACCGTCATGTGACCGAGGAAACCCGAAAGCGAGGAAAAGAAGACGATCACCGCGGTCGTCGCCGCCGCCGTCTTGGTTTCCATGCCGATGCCGTTGAGCACGGGCAGGATGAAATTGCCGCCGCCCACGCCCAGGAGACCGCCCAGGAAACCCGCGACAGCGCCGACGCCCCCTCCGGCCGAGATTTCAACGGCTCGGCTCAGCGGAGCCTTCTGGGCTTTCTGCCGATAAAACAACATCATGCTGGCCGCGAACAGGAGGAAGAGGACGAACAAGCTCAGCAAAACCGTCTTATTGACATACGGAGAGACCATCGCGCCGACCGGCGACAAGATAACGGCCAGAATCAGCACCGGCAGCCCGATGCGCCACTGGATCATCCCTGCGCGCCAGTAGGAAATCGCCGCGGCCAGAAGACTGATGGCGTTAAGAAGGAGAGCCGCTGGCGTCGCCTCCTTCAATGGTACTCCCATGTAGTAGAACAGCGGCACAAACAGGAAGGCCGCTCCCAGCCCGGCCATGGACAGCAAACCGGAAAAAGCCAGGACAATCACGAAAATGACGATCAGAAGCCCGATGCTCATCTGCTGTCTTCCTATTTAGCCGCGCAGTCTTGGCAGACTTTCTTGTCATGCTTGATGCGACCGTACTCCATGACCGTCATCTCGCCGCATTCCTCGCAGATAAAGCCGTCGAAGCTGTGCGGCTTATGCGAAAGCTTGTGCTGAAAGACTTCCGAGACGTTCAGGAGCGCGGAATCGGGAGCGTTCATCACGCTTTCGACCAGCGGGTCGACGGCGGCATCGGGAACCTGGCTGGCAGGAATGCCCTTCTCTCGATAATCCTTGAAAAACGAGGTCTGCTTGTTCGCCAGCATCGCCTCGCCCTTGGGAGTGACACGCACGGCGCGTTCGGTCTTGGTGTCTACAACCGTGACAGCCCACTTCCCCTTGTGCGTTTTCTTGAGGTTGCCTTTGCCAAAGGTAGCTCCCAAAATGACCTGCAAACCATCGGCGTAGCAGGTAGCGCAGTGATCTTCGCCAAGGTCGACAAACGCGACCAATTGACCGTCTTTGGCGCGTTCAATCCCCAGTTTGTTCAAGGCCGCCGCCCCCACGCGCAGGCCCATCGGCATGGCGGGGCATTTGTGTCCATGAAATTTCTGCCCGAAAGCAAGCCAATCCTTCGGATTTTCCATCTTTGCTCTCCTTAAGAGTTTTGCTTACGCTTCAGACGAAGCGCCTATTGCAGATCAGCGATCCACGGAATCTGGAAACTTCGCTTGCTTCGATCATCCCGACCCATCGTAGTCTATTTTCATAATATAGCAACTATTCCCCAATGCGGCTAGTGGGCGATCAGCCGTACCCGGTGTGATCGGCGCCGCCATCCGGAGCGAGGCCGGAACGAGGCAGCCTTTCCCATCGCCGCAGCGCCTCGGCCCGAAGCGAAGCGCCCACAGCCGAGATGACGACGAGGCCGTCCTCCCGGGCCGCCGCTCGAGCGCCCGCGGCGGCTTCGACGGCTTCGGCGACCTTCACCTCGGCCCCGACGCAATCGACAAACCGCAGGCCCGAGGTGGTCTTCACGAAACCCTTGATGCGGTAGCTCCGGGGAGCGATGGCGGCGAGAAAGGCGCGCAGCTCGTCTTCGGCGAGCGGGCGCCCGGAATCCAGGGTGAATGCGACGGGGCGGCCGCCTTCGCCCCAGCCGGCATAGAGAGGATCCTTGGGCTTCACCGCGGGCCTTTCGCCCGACGTTTCGAGCGCGCCCGGCGGCAGATTTCCGTGGTCCGTCGTCAGGACCGTGCAGCCGGGATTGAGGGAGCGGACGGCGGCGGCGACGCGCGCGAGCTCGGCGGCTGAGACCAGGTCGGCCTTGTTGACGACGACGAAGCGCGAGTAGACGATCTGCTCCTCGATCGCGCGCAGGACCGAGGAAAGGGCGAGGAAGCGCGAGGCGTCGACGACGCAGACCATGCCGCGGAAGCCGAACTCGCCGCCGGTGCGGGCGGTTATTTCGCCCAACGTGTCCAGCAGGGCGGCGGGCTTGGCCAGCCCCGAGGCCTCGACCCAGAGCGCGTCCAGGCCGGCGCCCGAGAACGAGGCCACCGCGTCGATGAAGGAGCCGACGAGACAGGAGCAGAAGAGCTGGCCGTTCCGGAGTTCCCTGACCGTAACGGCCGAGGCGCCGCCGGGACCGCGGCCGCCCTCGATCAGGGCCGAGTCGACGCACACCGGGCCGAAGTCGTTGACGATGAGGCCTGCGCGCTTGTCCTTCATGCCGGCGAGCAGCCGATTGACGAGAGTCGTCTTTCCCGAGCCGAGGAAGCCGGTCACGATGCGAAAGGGAACACTCACGGCCATAATCCTCCCATCGCCATTCCACGCTAGCGGAGCGGGAGGATTTCGTATTGTAAAATGCTGAGTTTTTTTGCTAAAGGCGTCTTTCCGGGAAACGGACGGCCGGAGGCTGGACCGCGGGCCCCCTCCTTTGCCAAACTCCGAGCCCTTTGCGGTTTGCACTCCCTATCAACTCAAGATGAATGGCAACCGCAAAGCACGCGAAGGGGATTCCAAAGGGAAGATGGTAGATGGGTTTATCCCACGCAGAGGCGCAAAGTTGCGGAGAGAAGATGGGGAAGAAGGGGGGAAAAGATAATAATTTATATCCTCTCCCATTCCCACTTTGCGCCTTTGCGTCTCTCTTCCCTTTGCGTTTCTCCTAATCCCTAATCCCCCGCGGCGTTCTCCTCGGGCTGCCAGAAGCCGTTCTTCCAGTTGAAGCGGGTCGTGTCGGGGAGGACCTTGCCCTCCTCGGCCGCCTTCATCACCTGCCGGTAGAGCTGCTTCGTCAGCTCGACGTGGGAGAAGTCCAGGATGAACTTGCCCACGCCTTCCTTCCTGAGGAAGGGGATGCGGTCGACCATCGAGAAGGGCCGCGAGGGGATGACCACCGAGTAGTCCTCGCCGGTCACCAGCTCGTAGCTCTCGCCGTCGCGGTCGGTGAAGTAGCGGAAGTCGTACTTGGGGCCGAGGTCGGCGCGGATGCGGAACAGGGCGGGATAGGCGAACACCACGGGCATCCACGAGGCCGAGGGCACGGTCTCGGAGAGCTTCTGGAAGTCCTGCTTGGAGATTTCGAGCGGCGGGACGATGAAGCGAGCCCCCTCCTGGAAGAAGAAGGCCGCAGCCCAGCGGTTGAAGGCGTAGAGCCAGGGGCCCGAAATGATCGTGAGCTCGTCGTTCTTCGCAGGCGCCGGCCGCCGTTTGGCCGAGCGGGCATCGTCGAAGTCGCCGCCCGATCCGGAGGCGCCCGCCTTTTCGCCGGCGCCTTCCCGGGCCGCGGCGCCGGAACCGGCCGAGCCGATCGTCCCCGCGAGCGTCCTGAGCAGCCCCAGATGGGCGGGATTGTTGGCCACGAAGATGCGCTGACCGCGCGAGACCCAGTACTCGAGCTCGGGGACCAGCCAGGTCGCGTCGCCCTCGGGGAAGTAGGGATCGAGCCAGAACACGAGGGTATCGCGCTTGAAGGGCAGCTCCTTCTCGTGCTTGCGGAGCGCCAGAGCGTTCTTCCGGTCGAAGAGGATCATGGCCTTCGCGGGGCGGAAGGCGTTCAGAAGGAAAATGTCGGAGACCCGGCTCACCAGGGCGTAGAGCCCGTCGCTCAGGGCGCCGAGATCGGCCTTGCTCATGGCGGGATGCTCGGGCCGGGGGGCGAGCTCGCGGGTCGGGAACTTGTGATAGCGGCCGATATCCTTGGGGAGGACGGGAGCGTAGCGCCGCCCCGTCGAGGCCGTCTGCACCAGGTAGACTTGGTCGCTCTGGCGGAACTCCGCGTCGATGCGCACGAGCATGCCCGCGGGCACCGCCTTCACCTCGCGCACCTTGCCGGTGAGGCGGCCCGAGTCGTCCGAGCGGTGGATGCGCACGGAATCGCCCTCGGCCAGGCCGTCGTGGGCGTCCAGCAGGGCGTAGCGCCCCTCGTCGAGGACGCGGATGTCGCGCACCTTGCCCAGGGGGATGCCGGTGCCTCCGCCCTGCTCGGGGTGGAGGAAGCTCGGCTCCACCCGCCCCGCGAAGTAGAAGGTCGTCTTGGGCCGGGCGAAGTCGGACTGGAGGATGGCCAGGGACTTGGCGAGGGCCCGCTCGCGGTCGAGCTTCCAGTTGTCGATCATGTGCCGATAGGCGGCGACCACCGAGCCGACGTACTCGGCGCTCTTCATCCTGCCCTCGATCTTGAAGCTCTCGACTCCGGCGTCCATGAGCTCGGGCACGTAACCGATGAGCTGCAGATCGTCGGGGGAGAAGAAGTAGCCCGACTCGGCGTCGGTGGCGTAGAGGCGGCGGCAGGCCTGGGCGCAGACCCCGCGGTTGGCGCTCTTGCCGCCGAGATAGGAGGAGAAGAGGCAGAGGCCCGAGGCGCTCACGCAGAGGGCGCCGTGCACGAAGACCTCGAGCTCGAGGTTCGTGGCGGCGCGCACGGAGCGGATCTCGTCGAGCGAGAGCTCGCGGGCCAGCACCGCCCGCTTGAAGCCGAGCCGGGATAGGAAGTTGACGCCCTTGGCCGAGGCGACGTTCATCTGGGTCGAGGCGTGCAAGGGCAGCTTGGGAAAGTGCTCGCGCGCCATTTTGACGACGCCGAAATCCTGCACGATGATGCCGTCCGGCCCCACCCGCTCGAGGTACTGCAGCAGCTGCCACATGCGGTCGGCCTCGCGCTGCTCGAAGACGGTGTTGACGGTCACGTAGACTTTCTTGGCGTTCTTCCGGCAGACCTCGACGGTCGCCTCGAACTGGTTGAAGGCGAAGTTGGCGGAGCGCAGCCGGGCGTTGAAGCTCCGCAGGCCGAGGTAGACCGCGTCGGCCCCCTCGCCTATGGCGGCGTTGAGGGCTTCCGGATTGCCGGCGGGAGCGAGCAGTTCGACGGTAGACATGGGAAGGAGTGTAGCAGAAAGGGGCTATCCTGCAAAGTATGCGGGAAAGCGCATCCTATGCGGCCTCGGCCGTATAACGCCCGTCGGCGCATCCGCTTTTTGATTGACAAGCAAAAAAAGACGGCATTACAATCGCGGCGATGCTTTCGCCCCGCAAAGACTCGCGCTGCCCGCTCTCGTCCGGAGAAGGGCGCCTGGAGTCGAAGCCCCGGCCAAACAATTATTCACGTTTCCAGTCACAAGGGAGGTAGCGATGAAAAAGGCCTACGTTCTCGCGTCCGTCATTTCGCTTCTCGCGTTGCTCTCCATGGGAGTCTTCGCACAGTCCTCCGGCTTCCTCGCCGGCGAGGTCACCGATACCGGCGGAATCGACGACCGCTCTTTCAACGCTTCGGCCTGGCAGGGGCTTCAGGACGCGCAGAAAGAGACCGGCATGCAGATCCAGTATCTCCAGTCGACCAACGAGAGCGACTACGTGCCCAACATCCAGCAGTTCGTCCAGAAGAACGCCGGCATCATCGTCACGGTCGGCTTCCTCATGGGCGACGCCACCAAGGCGGCGGCCGCGCAGGATCCCAACCAGCGCTTCGCCATCGTCGACTACAGCTACGATCCGCCGCTGCCCAACGTGCTCGGCCTGACCTTCCAGACCGACCAGGACGCCTTTCTCGGCGGCTACCTCGCCGCGGCCATGTCCAAGACCGGAAAGGTCGGAACCTTCGGCGGCATGAACATCCCGCCGGTCACCATCTACATGTACGGCTTCGTGGCCGGCGTGCGCTACTACAACCAGCAGACCGGCAAGCACGTGCAGGCGCTCGGATGGGACCCCGAGACCAAGCAGGGCACCTTCACGAACGACTTCACCAACCAGGCCAAGGGCAAGGCCGTCACCCAGGCCCTCATGAACCAGGGCGCGGACATCATCTTCCCGGTAGCCGGCTCGGTGGGCCTCGGCTCCGCGGCCGCCGTGCTCCAGCACAACCAGGCCAGCCCCAGCCGCCCCGTCTACATGGAGTGGGTCGACACCGACGGCTACGTCTCCGCCCCCCAGTACCGCAAGCTCTTCATCACGAGCGTCACCAAGGACATCGCGGTCTCCGTGCGCGACGCGGCCAAGATGGCGCAGGCGGGCACCTTCAAGGGCGGCAACTACCTCGGCACCCTGGCCAACGGCGGCGTAGCCCTCGCCCCCTACCACGACTTCCAGAACAAGATTCCCGCCAGCGTCCAGGCGGCCATCGAGAAGATCAAGCAGGGCATCATCGACGGGACGATCTCGGTCGATCCCACCTCCTACCCGGCCAAATAAGCAGAGAGGCTCGATGCGTCTTCGTCTGAACGGCATAACGAAACGGTTCGGCGACCTCGTCGCCAACGACCGCATCGACCTCGTCGCCGAGGAGGGTGAGATTCACGCCCTCCTCGGCGAGAACGGCGCGGGCAAGACCACGCTCATGAACGTCCTCGACGGACTCTACCAGCCCGACGAAGGCGCCATCAACCTCGACGACAAGCCGGTGCGCTTCTCCGATCCCGGCGACGCCATCCGCGCCGGGATCGGCATGGTGCATCAGAACTTCATGCTCATTCCGACCTTCACCGTGGCCGAGAACGTCATGCTCGGCTTCGAGCGCACGAGCCGCTTCGGATTCCTCGACCGCCGGCGCGCCCGAGCGGAGATCGAGGAGCTCTCGAAGCGCTTCGGGCTCGAGGTCGATCCCGACGCCATGGTGGGCGAGCTCTCGGTCGGGCAGCAGCAGCGCGTCGAGATCGTCAAGGCTCTCGCGCGCGACGCCCAGGTGCTCATTCTCGACGAGCCCACGGCGGTGCTCACCCCCCAGGAGACCGAGGAACTCTTCGCGGTCATGCGCAGCCTGCGCTCCTCGGGCCGCACCATCCTCTTCATCACGCACAAGCTCAAGGAAGTGCTCGCCATAGCCGACCGCATCACCGTGATCCGCCTCGGCAAGGTGATCGGCACGACGATTCCCGAGAAGACGGGCGAGCAGGAGCTCGCGGCCATGATGGTGGGCCGCGGCGTGGAGCTCCAGGTGGCCAAGGCGCCGGCCAAGCCCGGCGAGGTGGTGCTCGAGGCCCGCGGCCTGACGGTCGTCGACGCCTCGGGCGCCCTGGCGGTGGACGGCGTCTCCTTCGACCTGCGCTCGGGCGAGATCCTGGCCGTGGCCGGGGTCCAGGGCAACGGGCAGACCGAGCTGGCCGCCGCCGTCACGGGACTCGCCCTGGAAGTGGGCGGTACCGTGAAGATCCAGGGGCGGGACCTCACCGGCGAAGTCCCCAAGGCCTTCCTGCGCGCCGGAGTGGCGAACGTCCCCGAAGACCGGATCAAGGACGGCCTGGTCGGCGACTTCTCCATAGCCGAGAACCTCGTGCTCGACGTCTACGACGAGGCTCCCTATTCGCGCGGCGGCGCCCTCGACTGGAAGACCATCCACGCCACGGCCGAGAAGCGCGTCGCGGAATTCGACATCCGCGCCGCGTCCATCCACGTTCCCGCGAAAACGCTCTCGGGCGGGAACCAGCAGAAGGTCATCGTCGCGCGCGAGCTCTCGCGCGACATCAAGCTCATCGTCGCGGCCCAGCCCACGCGCGGCCTCGACGTCGGCTCGATCGAGTACGTGCACGGCCGTCTTGTGAGCGCCCGCGACGCGGGTGCGGCCGTCCTCCTCATCTCGGCGGAGCTGGACGAGGTCCTGGCCCTCGCCGACCGTATCGTCGTCATGTACCGCGGACGCCTGGTGGGGCCCTTCCCCGCAGGCTCGCTCACCCGCGAAGAGATCGGCCTCCTCATGGCCGGCATCCACGTAGAGAAAGCCGCGAAGGGAGTGGGAATGTGAGCGCACTTTCGACCGAGCGGGAGACGGGTCCGGCCTCGCGCCCTCCATTCCTGCGCAGCCTGGCCGGCATCTTCCTGACCGGCAACACCTTCGTCATCACGGCGCTGGCCTTCTTCAGCGCCCTCGTCATCGGGGCAGTCATCATCGTCTTCGCCACGCCGAGCGCCCTTCATGCCTGGCACGGCTTCTTCGCCTCGCCGGGAGCGGCCCTGGGGCCATCGTGGAAGGCCATAGCCGACGCCTACGGCTCGCTGTTCGCCGGCTCGATCGGAAGCCCCACGGCCATCGCCAAGGCCTTCGCGACCGGCAGTCCCGCCGACGTGACCCGCGCCCTGACGCCCATTTCCGAGACCCTCGTGGCGGCGACGCCCCTCATGATGGCGGCTCTGGGCATAGCCCTGGCCTTCCGCGCCGGGCTCTTCGACATCGGCGGCCAGGGCCAGATGATCCTGGGAGCGGCCGGAGCCACGCTGGGCGGCTTCCTCTTTCCGAACATGCCGGCGCCGCTCCATATCGCCTTCGCGCTCCTCGTCGGAGCGGCCTTCGGGGCGGCCTGGGGCTTCATACCCGGCATCCTCAAGGCCAAGACGGGAGCGCACGAGGTCATCACCTCGATGATGCTCAACTACGTGGCCCTCAACCTCCTCACCTACCTCCTCACGAGCCCCCTGTATCAGGCGCCCCCCCGGGTCGAGGCCATTTCGAAGGCCGTCGTTCCGGGCGCCCGGCTGCCCCTGCTCCTGGGCCATTCGCTCCGCGTCAACCTCGGATTCGTGATCGCGGTGCTCTGCGTGATCGGGGTCGCGTGGCTCCTCAAGCGCTCCAGCACGGGCTTCCGCTTCCGCATGCTCGGGCTCAACCGCGAGGCGGCCCGCGTGGCCGGCGTGAACATCGAGCTGCAGTACGTGCTCGCCATGACCTTGGCCGGAATGCTCGTCGGGCTCGGCGGGGCTCTCCTGGTCCAGGGTGTGGATTTCCGCATCTCCCCGCTCTACGGGGGGTCGATAGGCTTCGACGGGATCACGGTCGCCATCCTCGGGCGGGGCAGTCCCCTCGGCGTGGCGCTCTCCTCGCTCCTCTTCGGAGCCTTCACCGCGGGCGGCCGCACCATGCAGGTCAACACGAGCATTCCCCTGCAGCTGGTGCAGGTGCTCCAGGCCGTGCTCGTCCTCTTCGTCGCGGCTCCGGGAGTCATCAGGACGATCTATAGAATCAAGGTGCTGCACGGCGGCGGACGGATATTCGGAGGATGGGCAGGATGAGTGCAGAGAAGTCCGGCAAGCGTGCCGCGCTCGGGTCGGGATCGCGGAAGGATTCGGCGGCGCCGATCCAGCCGGAGTTGCGGCGGAACCTGGAAGCTCTTAGGCGGCGCAGCTTCGGCATCGCCCTCTTCGCGCTCGCGGTCATCATATTCTATTTCGCCTTCGGGAACGCGCCCTCGGCCGCGACGGTCTTCTCGCTCTCGGCCGGGCCGGCCATAGCCTTGCCGCTCATCCATCTGCCCCTCGTGGCCACCGAGATATTCCTCGGCATCGTCTGCGCCCTCCTCGGCGTCGCGCAGATCCTGTGGCGGACGAACCGGCGGATCTACCTCCTTCTCGGTATCGGCCTGGCCATCACCGGCGTGGCCTTCCTGGCCTGGGCCGGCAAGGGACAGTCGGTCGATGTCGAGGGCCTCCTCATCACCAGTCTGATCGAGGCCGTGCCGCTGACGCTCGGCGCCCTCTCGGGGCTCCTGTGCGAGCGCGCGGGCGTGATCAACATAGCGATCGAGGGCCAGTTCCTCGTCTCGGCCTTCGTGGGCGCCCTGGTCGGGAGCGCCACGGGCAATCTGTGGGCCGGCCTGGTCTGCGGCGCCCTCGCCGGCGGCCTCATCGGCCTCATACTCGCGGTCTTCGCCATCACCTACGCCGCCGACCAGATCATCGTGGGAGTGGTCCTGGACGCCTTCGCGGTGGGCCTCACGAGCTTCTTCCTCCAGAGCGTCCTCGTGCCCAATCAGGCCGCGCTCAACAGCCCCACGGTCTTCGATCCCATCCCGATTCCCTTGCTCAATCGAATACCGATCGTGGGACCCCTGCTGTTCAACCAGAACATCTTCGTCTACCTGACCATCCTCATCCTCGCCGCGGTCCAGATCGGGCTCTTCCATACGCGCTGGGGCCTGCGCGTCCGCGCCGTGGGCGAGCATCCGCGCGCGGCCGACACCGTCGGCATCAACGTGAAGGCCGTGCGCTACCGCAACGTCGTGCTCGGCGGCATCGTGGCCGGCATAGGCGGCGCCTCGTTCACCATAGGCTCGACCGGCCAGTTCGCCTACAACATGACGGCCGGGCTCGGCTACATAGCCCTCGCCGCGATGATCTTCGGACGCTGGAGGCCCCTGGGCGCCCTCGGGGCCGCCCTCCTCTTCGGCTTCACCGACGCCCTGCAGTTCACCCTCTCGGTCTTGAACGTGCCCATTCCCTCTTCGTTCCTGACGATGTTCCCCTACCTCGCCACGATCCTGGCGGTCGCGGGCCTCGTGGGCCGCGTGCTGCCGCCGGCCGCCGACGGCCAGTACTACGCGCGGGAGTGATCGGGTTTCAGGGATCCGGCAGGCAGCGGCGCGATCGGCCATCGACAGTCCGTCAACCGCGGAAAGAGCGGCTGGGCGGACTGTCTTCATTTCCGCGTCAGGCTTCGTTCGACAGCAGTCCTCTGAGCACGAACTCCTTGAAGAAGTCCATGCCGACGGCGCGGATATCTATCGCGCCGCGGGAGATCGCCCAGTCGAGGAAAAACCCTCTCATGCACCGAGCCACCCACAGAGCCAGTTCTTCCGGCTTGCGATCGCGCCGTATCTCGGCGCGATCCTGACCTTCGGCGACGAGTTCCCGGAGTATTCGTATGAGCGGGCGTTCCGGGCTCGTCAAGAATTTTTCCTCGTTAACGACCGACAGCTGATTCATGTACAGTATGGCCAGAGTCCTGTATCCCATCTTCGAGTCGAGATAGTCGAGCTGGTAGCGGGTGAAGGCGAGGAGTCTGGACTTGGAACTCTTGAGTCTGCGGATCTCCGGCAGCTTGCTCTCGTAGAAGACGTCTATGAGACGGAATTCCTCTTTGACGATGTCGCTCTTCGTCGTGAAATACGTGTAGAACGAGCCCTTCGAGGTACCGGCCGCCTGGGTGATCTCGTCGACGCTGACGGCGTCGAAACCCTTCTCCTGGAATAAGGCTATGGCGCTCTCCAGAACCCTTTTGCGCGTGTCCTGCGCCCTTCGCTGCCTCGAGGTCAGGCCATCATCGTTTTTTTCCGTCATGTCCGCTTGAACCACTATACCGAAGCCCTCCCCCGCAGATCAAGCACCGCCGATTCCCGCAGCCCGATGCGATTTCAGATTGACAATTCCGGAATATGGGTGTTTCGTAGACTGTAGTCATTGACGATGGTCATTGACTACGGTCATTTATTTAGGTCATTAATTATCGATTATTCACCATTCGCGCCCGCCTTCGCGGGTCGGACGGGAGTTCCCGCGGACATGCCGGGACGCGAAAGGCGGAGAAAGCCATGAGAAGGGGGCTGATTCCTTGCGGGAAAAAATAGCAAGCGCCGAAGCGGCGGCGGCACTCATCAAGTCCGGAGACACCTTGGCCACGGAGGGATTCGTCGGCAACGGCTTCGCGGAGGAACTCGCGCTCGCGCTTGAGCGGCGCTTCCTGCTCACGGGCGAGCCGCGCGACCTCACCCTGATCTACGCCGCGGGGCAGGGCGACGGCAAGACCTTGGGCCTCAATCACCTGGGGCATGAAGGCCTCGTCCGCAGGGTGGTGGGCGGCCACTGGGGCATGGCGCCCAAGCTCGGCCAGCTCGCTATCGAGAACAAGATCGAGGCCTACAACCTGCCGCAGGGAAGCATCGCCCTGCTCTTTCGCGACATAGCGGCGGGCAGGCCCGGCCACATCAGCAGGGTCGGATTGAAGACCTTCGCCGATCCGCGCAACGGCGGCGGCCGGATGAATCTCCGCACGACCGAAGAACTCGTCGAGCTGATGGTCATCGACGGCAAGGAGTACCTGCGCTACAAGCCGATTCGCATCGACGTCGCCTTCCTGCGCGCCACGACGGCGGACACTGCGGGCAACCTCAGCTTCGAGCGGGAAGCTCTCATCCTGGAGAATCTCGCCATCGCCCAAGCGACGCACAACTGCGGCGGCATCGTCATCGCCCAGGTCGAACGGGTAGCCGAAGTCGGCTCGCTCCGCCCGCGGGAGGTGAAGGTCCCGGGCATCCTCGTGGACCGGATCGTCGTCGCGAAACCGGAACACCACATGCAGACCTACTCGGAAGCCTACAACCCGGCCTACGCTTCCGAGATCCACATTCCCGCGGCGAGCGTGCCGTCCCTGCCGCTGGACGAGCGCAAGATCATCGCCAGGCGGGCGGCCTTCGAGCTCAGGAGCGAGGCGATCGTCAATCTCGGGATCGGCATGCCCGAGGGCGTCGGGATGGTCGCGGCCGAAGAGGGCATACTCGAGCATTTCACCCTGACGGTCGAGCCCGGTCCGATCGGCGGAATTCCCGCGGTAGGCCTTTCGTTCGGCGCGGCGAGCAATATGGAATGTCTCGTCGACCAGCCCGCCCAATTCGATTTCTACGACGGCGGCGGCCTGGACCTCGCCTTCCTCGGTCTCGCCCAGGCGGATCGAGAGGGGAATCTCAACGTCAGCAAGTTCGGGCCGCGCTTCGCCGGGGCCGGAGGATTCATCAACATTTCCCAGAACGCGAAGAAAGCGGTATTCCTCGGGACCTTCACCGCCAACGGCCTCCGCGTCGCCGTGGAGAACGGCGAGCTCCGGATAGTGCAGGAAGGCAGCGTGAAAAAATTCGTGAGCGAGGTCGAGCACAAGACCTTCTCGGGCGAATACGCGATCGAGTCGGGGCAGACCGTGCTCTTCGTCACGGAGCGCGCGGTGTTTCGACTGGAACGGGAGGGACTCGCCCTCATCGAAGTGGCCCCGGGAATCGACATCGAGCGGGACATCGTCGCGAACATGGAGTTCCGCCCCATCGTCCGGGGCCTACCTCGCGCAATGGATCCGCGCATCTTCGCGGAGGCGGCGATGGGTCTGTGCGCGGGCTTCGAAGTGTGCGAAGAGTAAGGAGGCACCATGGAAATAAAGGATAGCGTCTTCGTCGTCACCGGCGCCGGATCCGGAATCGGAGAGGCCGTCGCGAAGCACTTCGCGTCGCGCGGAGCCGCGGTCGCGCTCGGAGACCTCTCCGTCGACTCGGTCAATCGGGTCGTCGCCGAGATCGAGGAAGCGGGCGGACGAGCGCTGGGCGCCGAGGTCGACGTCACGAAGGACGAGAGCGTCTCGGCGCTCATGGATCGGACGGTCTCGGCCTTCGGCAGGATCAACGGCGTCGTTCCCTGCGCGGGGATCATCAAAGACTCTCTCCTCGTCAACATCGACAAGGAGAGCGGCCATGTCAAGAAAGCGATGGAGAGCTCCGCCTTCCGCGCGGTGATAGAGGTCAACCTGGTCGGCTCGTTCATCACGATCCGCGAGGCCGCCAGGAGAATGGTGGATGGCGGCTGGAAAGGCGTGCTCTTCACGATCTCGTCGGTGAACAAGGCAGGCCAGATCGGCCAGCTGAACTATTCGTCGAGCAAGGCGGCCTTGGCCGTGTGGCCGCGAATCATAGCCGGCGAGCTCCACATGAAGGGCGTCTCGGGAATCCGCTGCGTCGGGATAGCGCCCGGCTACGTGGGCACCGCGATGGTCAAGGGCATGAACCAGGACGCCCTCGCGGCGATCGTGGGCGACGTGCACATCGGCAGGCTCATCGAGCCGGAGGAGATCGCGCTCTGCATCGGATCGGTAGTCGAAAACGAGGCCATAGATGGGACCTGCCTGGAGATCACGGGCGGGCTCACCTTCGGTCCGAGATCAATAGCCAGGTGAAGGAGGATTTGATGGAACAGGCAACAGTCGCCGCGAGGAAAAATTCGTATCTCGGAGTCGCCACCGCGAGCATGATCGGCACGCTGATCGAGTGGTACGACTACTTCTTGTACGGCACCGCCGCCGCTCTCGTGTTCAACAAGATCTTTTTCCCCAGTCTCGATCCGGCGGCCGGCACCATAGCCGCCTTCGCCACCTTCGCCATCGGATTCATCGCGCGGCCGATCGGCGGCATCATCTTCGGGCATTTCGGGGATAGGACCGGTCGAAAGAAGATGCTCTACCTCAGCCTCCTCATCATGGGCATCGGGACCGCGCTCATCGGCGTCATGCCGACCTACGCGCAGGTCGGCATCTGGGCGCCCATCCTCCTCGTCGTCCTGAGGCTCGCCCAGGGCTTCGGT
Source organism: Rectinemataceae bacterium (assembly GCA_035530095.1). GTDB lineage: Bacteria > Spirochaetota > Spirochaetia > Treponematales > Rectinemataceae > JAJXZP01. Next base: position 52,418 of record DATKVK010000029.1, read on the forward strand.
CTCGGCGGCAATTGGGGCGGGGCCGTCCTCATGGCGGTCGAACACGCTCCGGCCAATAGGCGCGGCTTCTACGGCAGCTGGCCGCAGCTGGGCGCGCCGGCCGGCCTGGTCCTCGGCACGCTCGCGATGATGATCTTCGCCAAGATGCCCAACGACCAGTTCATGAGCTGGGGCTGGAGAGTGCCCTTCCTCATCAGCATCGTGCTGGTGGCCGTCGGCCTCTATGTCCGCAGGAAGATCGCCGAATCGCCCGTCTTCGAGAAGGTCAAGGAGAACAAGCAGGAAGCCAAGCTCCCCATCGTCGAGGCGGTGACCAAGCATTGGAAGAACATGCTCCTGGCCATGGGCGCCCGCTTCGCGGAAAATGGCGTCTTCTATATCTTCGCTACCTTCTCGATCGCCTACGCCGTGGGAACTCTCAAGCTGTCGCGGGCGAGCATCCTGACCGGAGTGCTCGTAGCCGCGGCCATCGAGACCTTCACGATTCCCCTGTTCGGACTGCTGTCGGACAAGATCGGACGGAAGCCGGTGTACATGTTCGGCGCGGTCTTCTCCGGCCTGCTGGCCTTCCCCTTCTTCTGGCTGTTCAAGTCGATGGTCCCCGAAGTCGGCTGGATCGGGCTCATCCTCGGCTTGGCCGTAGGGCACGCCGCGATGTACGGCCCCCAGGCGAGCTTCTTCTCCGAGCTGTTCAGCTCGCGTCTGCGCTACAGCGGAACCTCGCTCGGCTACCAGCTGGCCTCCATATTCGCCGGCGCGCTCTCGCCCCTCATCGCTACGGCCCTCCTCATCGCGATTCCCGGAGCGACCTGGCCGGTGTCGCTGTACATCGTCGCTCTCGCGCTCATAACGATCGTCTCTCTCGTCATCGCCTCCGAGACGTACAAGCAGCAAATCGAATAGCCGCTTGATCGGACACGGGGCGGCGGAGCGGGCGGCGGCCCGGCACCGCCGCCCCTCTCGCCATTTCCCCCAAGGAGTCGCAGCATGAGCCAGGCCTGCATCGTCGGCGCCTACAACACGAAGTTCGGCAATTTCGTCCGGAAGAACAAGGAAACGGGAGAGCTGACCGATACCATGTCGATCTACGATCTCACGCTGGAGGCCGGCCGCGGCGCGTTGCGCGATGCCGGCATCCCCGCGGCCGACATAGACGGCGTATGGGTCGGGTCCTGCGCCCCCGGCATGTTCGCCAATCAGGAGCACCTGGCGGCCTTCGCCGCCGAAATCGATCCCGCCGGCTTGCGCTTCAAGCCGATGACGCGCTGCGAGGCCGCGTGCGCCTCGGGTTCGGTCGCCCTCTACGACGCCGTCTACGCCATCGAGGCCGGGCGGGCGCGCTTCGCCCTGGTAGTCGGCGTCGAGAAGATGAACCTGCTCGGCACGAGCGAGGTGACGCACGCGCTCGCCACGTGTTCGTTTTGGCCGGAGGAAGGCGCCAAGGCGATGACCTTCCCGGGTCTCTTCGCCGAGTACGCCAAGGGCTATGCGGCCCGATACGGGCTCTCCCCCGAGGAGCTGGCCCGCATGCTGGCCGCGATCTCGGCTCTCTCCTATCGCAACGGTATCGACAACCCCCTCGCGCACTTCGGCAAGGGCGGCCCTTCCGACCGGCTCGGCCTCATGACGGCCGAGGCGATCCTCGCCCTCGGCGCCGAGAAAAATCCCGTGATCGCCGCCCCGCTGCGCCTCCACGACTGTTCCCTCGTCACCGACGGAGCGGCCGCGGTCGTGCTGGCGCGAAGCGAGGACGCGCGGAAATCAGGAATGAAGGCGGCGGAAATCGCGGGCATAGGCCACGTGAACGAAAGGCTCGCCCTGGCCGACAGGACCAACATGCATGAATTGATCGCGGGCAAGGAGGCGGTCCGCCGCGCCTTCGCGGAGGCCGGGATCGCAATAGGCGATGTCGACCTGGCCGAGGTGCACGATTGCTTCAGCATCAACCAGCTGCTCTCCACCGAGGCTCTCGGGCTTTCGAAGGACGGTAGGGCGGGCTTCGACTATCTCGAAGGCAGATTCGACCGCGACGATCGCTGCCCGGTGAATCTCTCGGGCGGACTCAAGGCCAAGGGACATCCCGTGGGCGCCACGGGGGTGTCGATGCACGCCCTCATCTACAAGCAGCTCGTCGGCGAGCCCATCGGCGCCCTGCGCTCGAGGGGCGCTCCCGAAATAGGAGTGTCGTTCAACGTCGGGGGGTCGGCGGTGACGAATTGCGCGACGGTGCTGCGCCGCGTCGGCTGACGGGTCGCCCGCTGAGACGATGGCGAGAGCGCACGACGGGAGCTGTCCAATGGAAAACAAACCCGACCGCAAGGCCATGGCACGACACGAGCCGCTATGCGTGGGAGCGTCGGCATTGTCCGGCGCGACCGCGGCGTGCTTCGCGATTTTCGCGGTACGGGAAGCACAGTCCCATTCCTGGCTCGCTGCGGGATCTCTCGCCCTCGGCATTGCCGCCTCCTTGATCTCGCTGCGGGCGCTGAGTGACTTTGCGGTGCGCTCGGCTCGCAGCGGCATGCGCTTCGTCTCCGGACTGCTCGACGCGGCTTTCCGCTGCGAAAAGCCGGCCGATCTGCCGGCCGACGCGGATATCCTCGCGCCGGCGCTCGATCGCGTGCGGGAGATATCCGCGCGGCTCGAGGCCCGGACCAAGGCGACGGGGATGGAGACGAAGGGCGACCTGGAATCCGCGCGCAAAAGAGACGATCTCGCGCGCGAGCTGGACGGTGCCGTCCGTAGCCGCTTGTCCGCGGTCGATGCGACCGTGGGGGAAGTGCGCGGCGCCTCCGCGGAGCTTCGGGCCGCCGCGGAGAGGACGGCCCGGACGAACCTCGACCTGTCGCAAGCGGTGAGGGGCGGAGCCGCGAGTCTGGCCACCGTCGTGGCCGCCGCGGGAGACATGAGCGGCGCCACCAAGCGGATAACGGAGGAGGCCAGACGCACGGCGGCGATTTCCGATTCGGCGGTGAAATCCATCCAGGAAACCTCGCAGGCCGTGGATCAACTCACCGTCTCCGCGCAGAAGATCGGCGAGATCGTCGGCCTCATCGACGACATAGCCTCGCGGACCAGTCTTCTGTCGCTCAACGCGGCCATCGAAGCCGCGAGAGCGGGATCCGCGGGGCGCGGCTTCGCCGTCGTCGCCGGAGAGGTGAAGGGACTCGCCGCCCAGACGGTCCGCGCCACGGAAGGCATTCGTTCTCTCATCGTCGGCGTTCAGGCGAGAGTCCGGACCGTGGGGGAATTGAGCGGCGCGACGGAAACGGCCATCCGCAGGGTGGACGAAGTCGTCTCGGCCATCGCGTCCTCCGTCGACACGCAGGACGCCGCGATCGCCAGGGTCGAGGAAAGCTCGCTCGACCTCGCACTCGCCAACGACCGCATCCTCGCGGGGACGAGGCAGCTGGCGGAAGCGGTGGCGAGCACCGAGACACTCGCGGGGAGCATCGCTTCGGCCGCCGAAAAGATCGCCGGGGAAGGAAGGGAGCTCCGGCGCGAGGCGGAAAGCTTCCTCGGCCACATCGGCAGGAAGACCACGAGGGACGCGAAGGCCCTGACCATTCAGGCCGCGGCTTTTATCGCAGAACGCGGCCTGGAGGCGGCGGCCGAGGAATTCCTGAAAGAAGGCCGCTTCCGCTTCGGAGACATCTACGCCTGCGTGATAGACCGCGGCGGAAATTGGCTGATCTATCCCCCGAAGCCGGAAAACAAAGGTCGGAGCATGCGGAGCTTGGTCGATCCCAAGGGTGTCCGGATCGGCGAAGCCATCCTCGACGCGGCGGATGAGGGCGAAGGCTGGACCGAATACGAGTGGACCAATCCCCTCACCGAGGAAACGGGGAGAAAACGTACCTACGTCAAGGCAGTGCCCCGCACCGACTATATCGTCTACGTCGGAGTCTACGAATAGGCGGTTCCTCGGTTCCGTCGGGCGAGGACGCTAGCGGTCCAGGAATACCTCGACCCCGGCTCGCTCGATCCCCGGCTCCAAGGTCTCGGGCCAGGGCGAGGTCACGGTGTCCACCCAGATCACCAGGGCCCGGGGAAAGGTGCGGCGAAAGAGATTGACGTTGGCCGGCTCGTTGTCGATCGCGGCGACGAGGCAGCCCAGGGCGCTGATCCGCTCGCAGACCGAGGCCTTGAACTCCCAGTCCCCCATGGCGAAGTCGGGCTTGAAGAAGAAGGCCTCCTCCGTGCCGGCGGGCAGACCGTGCTCGAGGAAGCTGCGCCGCGTGCCCTCCTCCATCCCGGGGCTGTGCCTGCCCGTCAGGTAGGCCAGCTCGAAGCCGGAATCCTTCAGGTCGAGGAGGAAGGCGGCGGCGCCCGGGTATGGCCGGTCGTGGACCAGCCACTCGTCCGCGAAGAAGCGTTCCTTCCAGAAGGCCTTGACCGCGGCCAGGAGCTCGGCATCGCCGACGCCGGCCCTGCGGAAGGGCTCGGTGATCTCCCAGAACGGCTTCTCGAGGTCGAGGCGCGGCCAGATCGCCCGCAGCGCGGGCATCGCCTCCCGCGCGGCCCTCAGGATGGCGATGTTGCGCTCGCCGGTGTCCATCAGGGTCGAGTCGATGTCGAAGAGGGCCAGCCAGGGCCCGCGGTAGCCCTCGGCCTCGAGGCGCGAGCGGCGCGCGAGGATAGGGTGATCGGCTCTCATGCTCATGCATCCCACTCCCCGTCCGACACCACGATGGCGTGGGTCGTCCAGAACTTCAGGGCCCCGGGCAGCTCTGCCAGGGGCAGCTCGGGGTCGTGGATCTCGCGCGGCGCGGCCCGGCCCGGGTAGAGGGTGTGGAGCACGAAGATTCCCTCGTCCTGCCAGAAGCCCCAGACGCAGAGCCGCCGCGTGGGGAGCTTCCTGCCTACGATGAGGTGCGAGGGGATGGCCCTCCCCCTCCGCTTGGCCCAGAAGGCTCCGCGGTTCCAGGGCCGGAGGCTCTTGAGGCCGCTGAGGCCGACCCTCCGCGGCGCGGCGAAGTCGAAGTGCTCCCAGCCCGATCGGCTCGGCGAGGCCTGGAGGCGCAAGCGGGCCCATTCGAGGGCGAGCTCGAGCGGGACGGTGAAGTCGGCCGCGTGGGCGCGCAGGTGGGACTCGTCGCGCAGGACGATGCGCAGCTCCGCCGGGGGAGTGGCGGCGGCGCCCCGGTCGGCTGCACCCGGCGCGGCTGCACCCGGCGCGGCTGCACCCGGCGCGGCTGCACCCGGCGCGGGGGAGCCCATCGCGGGGGAGCCCGGTTTCGCCGCGCTCATTTGATCCCCGACGAGAGGTAGCCCCGGACGAACTGCTTCTGGAAGACCAGGAAGGCGACGAAGAGCGGCAGGGTGACGATCATCGTCGCCGCCGATAAAAGTCCCCACTGGGCCCCGATCTCGCCCATCTGCGTGAAGCGCACGAGGCCGGCGGTCAGCGGGCGGACCGCGTCGGACTGGGTGATCACCAGGGGCCAGAGAAAATCGTTCCAATGGAAGGAGAGGATCGAAAGGACGAGGGCGACGATCGAGGCCTTAGCGGTGGGCAGGAAGATGTGGCGCAGTTCCTGGTCCCAGCGGCAGCCGTCGATGGCCGCGGCGTCGCCCATGTCCCGAGGCAGGGCCAGGAAGCTTTGCCTGAGCAGGAAGGTGGCGAAGGCCGAGCCGAAGAAGGGCAAGGCGATGCCGGGGATGGTGTTGTAGAGGCCGAGGAACCGTATCGTCGAGAAATTGGGCACGAGCAGTGCCGCCGTGGGAATCATCATCTGGAGGAGGATCACGGTGAACAGGACCTTGTCTCCCGCGAAGCGATAGCGGGCGAAGGCGAAGGCCGCCAGGCTGGCCGTGATCAGCTGGACGCCGATGATGGCGCCGACCTGGGCGATGGTGTTCAGGTAGTAGCGCGCGAAGGGCGCCAGGGAAAGGGCCGTCGCGTAGTTATCCAGGCTGAGCCGCGAGGCGAAGAACACGTTGCCCAGGGCGAAGGGGACGCTCGGCGGCCGCAGCGAGGCGGCGAGAGCCCAGGCCAGAGGGGCGAGCATCAGAGCGGAGAGGAGGGCGAGGATGACGAAGCGCGCCAGGGAGGGAAGTCTATTTCTCATGCTGTTCGCTCACGAGGAAATTGGTGACCGTGAAGGCCAGGAGGGCCAGGATGATGATCACGGTGACGGCGTCGCTGCCGCCCACGTCCATGCGCTCGAAGCGCATGTGCCAGAGGTAGTACAAAAGGAGCGAACTTCTCCCGCTCGGCCCGCCCTGGGTGAGGACGAAGACATGATCGACCGTCTGAAAGGCGCCGATGAAGGCGATGGTGGTCACGAAGACGGTCTGGCGGCGGATGAGGGGCAGAATGACCTTGGCCACCAGCTTGAGGCCCCCGGCCCCGTCGAGCCGCGCCGCCTCGACCACGGAGCGGTCGAGATTCTGCAGGCCGGCGAGGAAGAACAGCATGAGAAAGCCGACGTTTTTCCAGAAGGCCACTAGTATAAGGCCGAAGAGGGCCAGCGAAGGATTGCCGATCCAGTTCTGGGGCCCGGCGTAGCCGAAGAAGCGAAGCGCCTGGTTCCAGAGCCCGTAGCCGGGAGTGAGGAAGAACATCCAGATGGTCGCCGCGCTCACCATGGGCAGGACCGTCGGGTGGAACATGGCCAGGCGGAAGAAGCCGACCCCTGCGCGCTTTTCCTCCAGGAGGAAGGCCAGGCCGAGCGCGGCGACCAGGAGCAGGGGAATCAATACCGCGACATAGATGCCGGTGTTGGCCAGGACCTGCAGGAATTCCGGATCGTGGAAGAGATCGACGAAGTTGCCGAAGCCCGCGAAGACGGGGTGCCGGAATCGCGGGATATTGAGCTTCTGCTTGAAGAGGCTCCCCACCAGCACCTCGCCCAGGGGCAGGAGGGTGAAGGCCGCGACGAAAAGGAGGGTCGGCGCCACGAGCAGATAGGGCAGGATGCGAGGTCGTCTCATGGCGCCGTCCCGTCGTTCAGCGATAGTCGGCCAGAGCCTTGTCCGACTCTTTCTGGGCCGCGTCCATGGCCGCCTGGGGCGTCATGCTGCCGTTGAAAGCCGCCTGCAGGTAGTTGTTGAAGATGGTCTTCACGGCGTCCAGGTCCTGGGTGGCCAGCTCGGGCCCGGCGTAGTCCAGGGCCTTGACCGCGTCCGCGGCCTGCGGGACCTCTTTCAGCCAGGCCTTGAAGGCGGGGCTCGCCAGGGCCGCCTTCCGGTTCGGGATGTAGCCGGTGGCCCGACTGAACTCGGCGACGCGGGAGGGCGCGAGCAGATACTGAGCGAAGGCGAAGGCCGCCTCGCGCTCGGCCTGGCTGTGGCCCGCGGTCAGGTAGAGGTTGCCGCCCCCGGTGACGCTGGCGAGGCTGCCCGGCGCCCTGCCGGGCACGGCCATGACGCCGACCTTGAAGCGGGCGGTCTTGAGGATGCCGGCCAGGCTGCCCGTGGTGTGGATGATCATGGCCGTCTTTCCGGCGGCGAAGTTCTGGGTCGAGGTGCCCCAGCTGGACTGGACGCCGGGAGGCGTGCCTTTGTATTTCTGGCTGAGGTCATTGTAGAACTGCACGGCGTCGACGACCTCGGGCGCGTCGAAGTTCACGGTGACGTCGTCGGTGTAGACATTCTTCCCGGCGCCGATCGCCAGGGGCTGGAAGGTCCAGTAGGGGTTCTCGGTGGGAATCTCGATGCCCCAGCGCGTGGCGCCCCCGTCGACCGTCAGCGCTTCGGCGTCCTTGCCCAGCTCTTCCCAGTCGCGGGGAGGCTTCAAGCCCTTGGAGCGCAGGAGGTCGGCGTTGTAGTAGAGGACCACCGCCGAGCGCTGGAAGGGCAGACTCCAGAGCTTGCCCTTGTAGCGGGAGTTGCCCATGTAGGCGGGCAGGAAATCCTTGACGAAGGCCTCGCCTCCGGGGGCCCGGGCCGCCAGGTCGTCCAGGCTGTCGACGTACTTCGCGTTCACGAGGTCGTACACGTCGGTGGCCAGCATCACCGCGAGGGTGGGCGCCTTGGCTCCGCCCTGGATGGCGGTCTCGACCGCCGTCTTCACGTCCGGATAGCCGCCCGAGAAGATCAGGGTCACCTTCACGTCCGGATGGCTTGCCATGTAGTCCTGGGTCCAGGCCTTGAGCATGGCGGTGATCGGCGCGTCGACCGCGACGGGATAGGCCAGGCTGATGTCCACCTTCGGAGCGGCGAAAGCGGCCCCCAGGCAGAACACGAGCGCGACGGAAATTGCGATGAGCCTTCTCATGATACCTCCTCTTTCTTTCTGGAACCGAAGAGCTTGCGAATCGACTCGAGTCTCCGCAGACGGTCCCGCAGATCCGCCCCGCCGAGGAACTCCACGGCGAGCAGCAGGATCTGGGCGAAGGCCATGGGCCCGGCCATGGAGTTCTTGAAATTCCATTGTCCACGCGGAACGAACACGTGGTAATCGGTCCTCCGGTACAGATCCGGATCCGGAGTCCCGGTGACCAGGACCGTCCCGCCTCCCCTCGACCTGACCAGGTCGAAAAGGTCGGCGATGAGGTCGCCGTCCTGGGTATAGAAGAAGGTCATGAAGAGGTCGCCCCGGCCCAGGGGTCCCAGGTCGTCCAGGAGATGGAGGCGGTCGGCGCCGACCAGGAAGGAACGGAGGCCGCAGCGGCGCAGGCGCTGATGCAGGTAGTGGGCGGGCTCGAAGCCCGTGCCCTCGGCGTAGAGGTACACGCCTCCCGCGGCAAGGATAGCCCGGGCGAGAGCCTCGACCTGGGCAGCCTGCAGGTGGCGTCGAAGGGTCTCGACGGTGGCGGCCTCGACGTCGAGAGCCTGCGAAACCAGGCTCGCGACGTCGGTCACGTCCTTGAGCGCAGCGGAACTCGCCTGGGCCGAATCGATCGGCCCCGAATAGAAACCGCGGAGGCCCCCGAGGAAGGACTGATAGTCCGTGTAGCCCAGGCGGCGGAAGCAGGAAATGACCACGGGCTTGCTGACGCCGGCGCGAGCGCAGAGCTCGTTTTGCCTGAGGAAACAGGCTTCGAGAGGTTGGGTCGAGATGAAATCGATGAGATCGAGCTCTCGGCGCGTCAGAACGGCTCGATACTCGGCCAGGCGCTCGGCCCAGTTCTTTTCCATGCAGCCTCGTGGTCAATTTCTCATCAACAAATTGACTTATCGCGCCCCATTATAATGGCATTTTCCCATATTCGTCAAACGATAAACCGATATTTAACCTAAACCATATACGCCAGGTCGGCGAAGCCCGATCGGCTCGGCGCGCAGCCGCCTCAAACGATTATCCGGGCGAGCTCTGGCCGAGCTTCTGCGCCCAGGGTATGTTCTCCGCGGAGGTTCCTCATGCAGCATCTGTCCAACCGGAAGGCGGGAACCGTCGCGCTCGCCGCCGCGGTCTTCCTAAGCCTTTTCGGCCTCGGCGCCGTCCCGCGGGCGCAGGCCCAGACGCCGCTGCCCGCCGGCTCGTCCTACGACCTGGGCTTCTCGCCTGGCCGCAGCTCGCTGGCCGTGGTGCGCAAGGCCATAGCCGCCGCCCGGTCGACTCTCCTCGTGGCCGCGTACGAGTTCACGAGCCGGGACCTCGCCGAGGCGCTGGAGGCCGCGGCCCACCGCGGCGTGAAGGTGCGCATCGTGGCCGACTGGAAGGCCGCGAACGACAGGTACTCGCAGATCCGCGTCCTCGCCGCGGCGGGCATACCCGTGCGGCTGGACAAGCGTTATGCGATCTTCCACCATAAATTCATGGTCATCGACGGCGACTCGATCGAGACCGGCTCGTTCAACTACACCTACGCCGCGGTCGAACGCAACGCCGAGAACGCCCTGGTCATCTGGCACGCGCGGCCGCTGGCCGAGGCCTACGCGCGGGAGTGGGAGCGGCTCTGGGAGGAAGCGGGGCGCGAGGAGGCGCGGGCCTCCTCGCACTGAAATCGCGCCGAGCTCCCCCGCATCGGTCGCCTCCCGCCAGCCCTCCCGCCGCGCCCGCTCGCCTCAGGTCGCCGGGCGGAGCGAGTCCAGCTTCCGTTCCAGCTCGTCTATGGGCAGGGCGCGCCCGAACAGGAAGCCCTGCATGGCGTGGCAGCGGCGCTCGCGGAAGTAGCTTCTCTGCGAGGCGGTTTCTATGCCCTCGGCGATCACGTCGATGGACATGCTGTCGGCGAGGTTGAGGATCGCGTTCACCACCTTGCGGTTCTGCTCGCGGTGGAGGGCCCGGACGAAGGAGATGTCGATCTTCAGGCTGTCCACCGGCAGGTTGGAGAGGTAGGACAGCGACGAGTAGCCCGTTCCGAAATCGTCGATGGACAAGCGGATCTTGGGGTAGCGCTTCTTTATGGCCGCGATCTTCCGCACCGCGTCCCGCGGGTCCCGCATGAGCAGGGTCTCGGTGAGTTCGAGGGTGAGATGGGCCGCGTCGATCCGCGCGCTGTCTATGGCGTCGGTCAGGCTCTCGACGAAATCTCCGCGCTCGAACTGCTTGGCCGAGACGTTGACGCTGAAATACAGGCGCCGGAAGCCCCGCTCCTCCAGGCGCTTGCGGTCGGCCATGGACCGGCGGAACACCCAGGCGCCCAGGGGCAGGATGATGCCGTTCTCCTCGGCGATGGGAATGAAGGCGGGCGGAGGCATCACCTCCTTGCCGTCCCTGATCCAGCGGATGAGCGCCTCGAAGCCGAGGATCCTGCCCTCGGCATCGACGATGGGCTGGTAGTGGAGCGAGAACTCGCCCTTGACCAGGGCCGATCGCATCTCCTGCTCGAGCCGCCAGTTCTGCGTCGAGCGGGCGTACAGCGACTCGTCGAAGATCGTGTAGCGGTTCTTGCCCGACTCCTTGGAGCAGTACATGGCTATGTCGGCGCTGCGCGTGGCCTCCTCCGCGGTGATGCCGTGCTCGGGCATCACCGCGACGCCGATGCTCACGCCCACGCCCACGCGGGCCTGGCCCTGCACCTGCGTCGGCAGCTCGTACAGCTCGCGGATCGCGTGCAGGATGCGCTCGGCCACCTGGGCGGCGTCGCGCACCTCGCGGATGACCGGCAGCAGCGCGACGAACTCGTCGCCGCCGAAGCGATAGGCGGTATCGCTGTCGCGCAGGCACACGCGGATCCGCCTGGCCGTCTCCACGAGCAGCTCGTCTCCCGCGGCGTGCCCGAAGGTGTCGTTGATGTTCTTGAAGCCGTCGAGGTCGATGAAAAGCAGGGCCGCCAGGTCGCCGCGCTCCCAGGGCGGTTCCTTGAGCATCTCCTTGATGTCCTCATTGAAGAAATCGCGGTTGCCGAGCCCCGTGAGCTTGTCGTGGTAGGCGAGGTGGCGCAGGCGCCGCTCCATGATCTTGCGCTGCGTGATGTCGCGCACGATGCAGGTGAGCGTGCGCCCGCGGAACTCCTTGGAGTTGCCGAAGGACATCTCCATGGGCGCGACGCCGCGGTTCTTGGTGAGCCCGATGAGCTCGATCGTCCTCTTGAGCCCGACGGCCGAGCGGTCCAGGTCGTCGATGACGAAATACTTCTTGAACTCGTCCTCGTGGCGCCGGAAGACTTCCTCGGGGAAGAGCCGCATGAAACTGCGCCCCACAAGTTCGTCGCGCTCGAAGCCGAAGGTGTTCTTGACGCCCGAGTTCACGAAGAGGATGCGGAAATCCTCGTCGAGGCGGAAGATGGCTTCGGTTATGGTCTCCGAGAGGGCCACGTAGTGGTCCTCGCTCGCCCTGAGCTGGTCCAGGATCTCGCGGTCGAAGGAGAGGTCGCGGATGACGGCTATGACGCCCCGGCCCTCGCCGTCGTCGAAGGATGAGAGCAGACAGTCCATGCTGTCGGAGGTCCCGTCGGCCTTGAGCCCGCGGAAGGCGATGATGTCGTCGGCGCCTCCGTGGCGGTTCGCCTCCGTCGTCCGGAACTGGTCGAGCCGGTCCGAGAAGCTCTTGCGGTAGCTCTCCGGGATGAGCTTGAAGATCGGCGCTCCGACGAGCTCGGAGCGCGTGTAGCCGTACATCGAGCAGAAGGCCGGGTTGGCCTCGGTGATCTCTCCCCCCGAGGTCAGGAGGAGGATGGCGTCGGGACAGTTCTCGAGCAGGATCTCCATGCTGATGAGGGCGTCGGCGCTGGTGCCGACCTTGACGCCCCCGCCCTGCACGATGCGCTCGAGCAGCTGGGAGAAGATGGAGTCCGAGCTCCGGGACCCGTTCTCGACCGAGTCCGAGTCCGGCGACTGGTCTTCGCCCCGGGGCGGAACGTCCGAAAACGAGATGGATTTCAGGAGCGACTCGATGCCCGAACTTTTTATCATGAAGCGCCCGCCTCTTTATGCAGACCGCGAACGGCGCCGTCTGCCGCAAGCTACAATTCCTTAATACTGAAATGTTCGTTCCGGCGATCATCCCTGTCAAGCACGAATCGAGGGCCCCTGCGTGCCGGCCCGATCGGGAGGGATCGAGATGGTCCAGCTGGTTCCTCCCCCGTCGCCGCAATCCATGGCGAGGCCGGCCTCGACCTGCTGCGCGAGCAGTTCGACGAGCCCGAGGCCGAAGCCCGAGCCCGGCGGACTCTCGCCCTTTCCGCGCGGGCCGCAGCCGATCCCGTCGTCCTCCACGACGATCCTGAGCCCCCCGCGCTCGTCCGGTGCCGCGGCGAGGCGGATGCGCCCCTGCCGGCCGTCGGGGAAGGCGTACTTGTAGGCGTTGGTCACCAGCTCGCTGACGATGAGCCCCAGGGGCACGGAGCGATTGAGCGAGAGGCTCAGATCGGCCGGAGCCTCGACCGTCGTCGCGATCTGCCGTTCGCCGCGGTAGGACTCGTCGAGCGCCTCGACCAGGTCGCGCAGATAGGCCCCGAAATCGGTGGCGGCGAGGGAGGAACGCTTATAGAGCTGCTCGTGCAGGAGGGACATGGACCTGAGCCGGTCCTGGGCGGAACGCAGCGTCTCCAGAGCGGTCTCCGGCCTCTCCTCGACCGCCTCTTCGCCGAGTCCCAGAATGCTCTGGGCGACCATGAGATTGTTCTTGACCCTATGATTCACTTCGGCGAAAAGGCTGTTCTTGAGCTCGAGCTCCCTGCCGAGCTCGACCGCGGCGCGGGCACGGCGCTCCTGGGCCGCGCCGTACAGGAAGAGGGCGGCCACGACCGCCGCGAATCCGCTCAAGACCGCCGCGAGGGCCAGGGAGTGGCGGCGCCAGTCGGCCAGGATCGAATCGATGTCGCGCCTCGTCGTGACGGTGAGCGGAAAGCCCTGCAAAAAATAGGCGGCCTGGGTCGTCGGCGCTTCTGCTCGGAAGCCCGATTCCGCCTCGAGCCGCCGTCTGTAGACGCCGCCGTACTCGTCGCCGATGTCCACCTCGGTGACGGCGGTCCTCATGAGAAGGAAGAGGCGTTCCTGAAGGAAGGACGACGAGAAGATGGCGGCGGCGAGCAGTCCGCGCATCGAACCGAGCGGCCGCACGGCGGCGATGACCGTGCCGCCCTCGGCAGGCGCCTGCGCGACGACTACCGCGAGCCCGGAGCCTCGGCCGATCCGTTCGAGCTCGGAGCCGTCGACCTCGAAAGAGGGGGAACGGCGAGGACGGGCGGCGAGGAGCACCGCGCCGCGTTCGTCGAGGATGTAGAGGTTCGAGGAGCGCGGCATCCGCGCCTCGGCGGCGCGCACGATGTCGCTCAGCACCGGCGCCGAGGCGGCAGAGGCCGAGAAAGCGTCCAGATCCTCGAGCACGATGTCGGCCGACACCAAGGTGCTTTCGATATCCTGTCCGATGAGCACCGCCATATAGAGCATGGCGTCCCGCGCCTCGCGGAGAACCGCATCCCTCCGCGCGCGTTCGGAGAGGGCGGAGACGACGATCAGTCCGGCGATGGCCAGAAACACCGAAGCCGCGAGGAAGGTCGAGGAACGGCGAGCCGCGCCACCGCGACTAAAGCGGCTCATGGCTCGAGACTCCGCTTGTATATCTCGAGCACTTCCTCCGAAATTCCGAGCCGACGCGCCATCTCGTCTTCGCGAAGCTCTAGCGAGGCTCGCGTCGCGGCCCGCTCTTCCGGAGACGCGACGACGATCGCCATGCCCCCTTCCGCGAGACGCGCCTTGGCGCTTTCCTGCGCACGGGCCGCTTCCTCGCGCGAGGCCGCGAGCTGGTCTTTCCAGGTCTCCTCGATGAGGGCGCGCAGGCGCGGGGACAGCCGCTTCCAGACCGGGTCGCCGATAATCGGAACGAAGAAAGGATAATACTCGGCGTCTTCGTAGACCGAGACGAGGCCATGCCCGGCGATTCCGAGGCTGTCGACGGTCTCGTAGGTCGTGAGAACGGCGTCGACGAGCCGTCTATCGAGATAGGCGGTGATATCCGCGGCGGGGATGCTCACCGGTCGGCCGCCCAGGGCGCGGACGCGCTCCTCGTTGGCTCGCCCTCCGGCCACCCTCACCTTCAAGCCCGCGATATCGGCCATCGATCGCAGACGCCTGTTCACGCCGAACAGGTGCGCATGCCCGAGATCGAGCCATCCGCCCACGATATGCACGGCCAGGTCCCGCTCCAGGGCCGCATCTATGGCCGCGCCGAGAGGGCCGTCGGCGAGGCCGCGCATGAGTTCGGCCGAGCGGCCATAGGCGCGGGGCAGCATGATCGCGGCGCAGTCGGGAGCGAAGCGGTCGAGATTCCAGATACCCGGCACGGCCATCTCGACGCGCCCCCGTTCGAGCGCCGCCGCGACATCGGCGTCACGGAAGAGCCGTGCCCCGTCGTAGAACTCGACCAGAAGCTCGCCCGCCGCGCGGCGAGAGAGGGTCTCGGCGAAATGCCGCACAGCCCAGGTCTCGAAATGCCGGGAAGGATTTTCGATGGAGATGCGGAAGAGGATTCGGTCGTCGGCGAATGCCGCAACGAATGCCGTCGCGCTCAGCGCGATAAAAAAAAGCAAGAGAGGAAGCGGCGATCTTTTGTCCATGACGGCCACTCCCCGCCTCGGACGATCGAGGCGTCTACCGGAACATCCCAGGCGACTCGGCGATAGGGGCAACATCCTCGATCGACCGATCACGGAAGCCCGGACGCGGAGCCGAACCCGCGCCGCGCGGCCCATCCTTCATTGGAAAACTATAATCTCGCACGGCGAGGACTGCAACGGGGAAATCTTCGCTCCCGCGCGGTCTATGCCCGAAGCGCCGCCGAGCCGCGCAGCCGGCTATGGCGCCAGCCCCACCGTCGCCTGGAGAAGGTCGGGAGCGCGCCATTTCATGGCCAGCACCCAGGCCAGGCCCGAGCGCCAGCCCGCCTTGATCGCGGCGAGCTCTATGGCCTTGATCCCGGGCTGGACGGCGTCGCCGGTCCTGGCGAGCTCGCGCAGGCTGATATTCACCGTGATCCTCTTCGCAGCCCGCGGCGGCGGAGCCGAACGCACCGTCGCCGCGACTTTGTAGAGCACGAGCGAGCCCGAGCGGGCCACCTCCATCGGCGTGTTCGCCTCGTACCCGAATGCGCCCTCGGTGTGGCAGATAAACTTGCCCGACCCGCGCGAAAACCGCGAAGGAGCGAAACCGCGAAGCGCCTCGGGCCCGAAGCCCATCCCCTGCAGGTAGAGGCGTTGCCCTTCGGAAGAAGCCCCGAGGCTCGCCACGGCGAAGCACTCGACATCGCGCGACAGCACGGCGCCCTGGGCCCCCAAAAGAAGCGCGGCTCCCAGCGCGAAGGCAGTCACCCACACCACCCGGCTCATACCCCAGCCCTCCAGACCCGCAGCCGATTCGGGCCTTCTGGTCCCGAACCGTTTCGCCGCCGACGGGCACACAAGATACTACCGCGCTCCCTCTCCAAATCCGAAAGAACGCCGCCCCTTGACACTGTCCCATTTCTCCAATAGTCTACGAAAAACCTGAACTACGGGGAATTAGCTCAGTTGGTAGAGCGATAGGTTCGCAATCTATAGGTC
>DATKVK010000030.1:0-69817 GCA_035530095.1 Rectinemataceae bacterium
CGCCGCATGAAGCATCAATCGCGGAGGGAAAGCGTAGCTGCCCGCATCGTGGCCCTCGGCGCCGCCCTGGCGCTGGCGGCCGTCTATCCTCTGGCCGCGAGTTCGGAGCCGCTCGGAGCCCTTCGCGCCTTCTTCCTCGGACCCTTCTCCAGTTCCTACGCTTTCTTCGGCCTCCTGGAGTCGGCCGCCCCCCTCTTGTTCTGCGCGCTGGGGGCGGCTTTGGCTTTCCGCGCGGGCATCTTCAACCTCGGGGGGGAGGGCCAGGCCGCCGTGGGCGCCCTCGCGGCGGCGCTGACGGTCCAGGGCCTCGAAGCTTCGTCTCTGCCGCCTCCCCTCGTCCTGCTCGCCGCGATTGCCGCGGCCGGGGCGGCGGGCTCGGCCCTCGCCCTTCTGTCCAGCGCCGCCGAGGCGTGGTCGGGAGCCGAGGTGCTCCTGACGAGTTTCCTCGTTTCGCAGGCCGCCCTCATCGCCGTCGACTGGGCCATAGGCGGCCCCCTGAAAGCCGCGAGCTCGAACCTCCTGGCCATGCCCCTCATACCGCGTCGCCTGCTCCTGCCCCGCCTCGCGCCTCCTTCCAACCTCAGCCTGGCAGCCCCCCTCGCTCTCGCCACGGCCCTTTTCCTCTACCTGATCATGGACCGCAGCCGCGCAGGCTACGAGCTCAGGCTATTCGGCCGCAACCGGCTCTTCGCCCGCTCCTCGGGCTTGAGCGAGGGCCTCGGCGTCCTCTCCATGGCTTCGAGCGGAGCCCTGAGCGGCGTGGGCGGGGCCATGCTGGTGCTGGGCGCCACCGGGCGCGCGGTGCAGGGCATGACGGGGGGCGTGGGATGGAACGGGCTGGCGGTGGCCCTCATAGCCGCCTCCAATCCCCTGGGCGCCGTGCCCGCCTCGCTCCTGTTCGCCTGGCTCGACGCCGGAGCCCGCCAAGGCTCCATCCTGGCCGACCTCTCCCCGGACGCGAGCGTCGTCATGAAGGCCGTAGCGCTCTTCCTCATCACCGCCAAGATCGGTTCCGGCTGGCACCCGCGCAGGACCTGGCAGGCCGGCGCCGCGGGGAGGGGACTGTGAGTCTCGACCGGCTGGCGAGCTTCCTGGCTGACGCTCTGTCCGCGGCGGCGCCTCTCGCTGTGGCTGCCCTCGGCGGCCTCCTGACCGAGGCTGCCGGCTCCCTCTCGGTCGCCCTCGAAGGCTCCATGCTGGTCGGGGCCTTCGCGGCCGCCGCGGCGGCCAAGGCCTCGGCGAGCTTCGCCGTCGGGGTCGCCGCCTCGGTGGGAGCCGGCGTGAGCCTCTCGCTGCTGGTCGGACTGGCCGCGGGGGCCCTGCGCGCGGATGTCTTCGTCGCGGGACTGGCCGCCAACCTTCTGGCCCCGGGCCTGATCTCGCTTCTGTCCGGAGCCCTCTACGGGACCAAGGGAGTCCTCTCCTCTCCCGCCCTGCTCACCTCCTCGCATATACGCGATCCGCTTACGCGACTGCCCGTCGTCGGCCCCGCGGTCTTCGGCCAGGAGACCATGGTCTACCTGCTCGCCGCCGCGGCCGCCCTGCTCTGGATACTCCACTCGCGGACCGTCTTCGGCCTGCGGCTTCGGGCGGCGGGGGAGGGCAACGAGGCGGCCCGCGCCGCCGGCCTCGAACCCGGCCCCTATCGCCTCGCCGCCCATATCCTGGCGGGAGCCGCCGCCGGCCTGGCCGGCGCGGCCTTGGCGAGCCACGTGGGCGCCTTCGTGCCGGGCATCTCCGCGGGGCGCGGCTGGATCGCGCTCGTGGCCGTCTATCTCGGGGCCAAGCGCCCCGGCGGCGTGGTCCTCTCCTGCCTGGGCTTCGGTTTCCTCATAGCGCTCTCGAACGCAGCCCAGGGCTTCGCCGCGGCTCCCGCCGAGCTGCTGGGCGCTCTGCCCTACCTGGCCACCGCCATAGCCCTGACCCTCTGGAAGCGGGCCGCTCGGGCGGAAGGCCGGAAAGATTCGCGCGGAAGCGCGGGGAGGAGCTGATGCCCGGCATCGTCAGACGTCTTGCGGCCGGGCTTTCCGAGCGCTTCGCCTCGACCTGGCGCCTGCTCTCGGATACCACCATCTTCCTCTCGCGGACCTCCATCTTTCCCCAGTACGAGCAGGAGCTCAAGGATCTGCGAGCTCGGCTCGCCTCGGCAGGCACGAGCGATGCCGTGGCCAACGAGGTGCGCCGCGAGCTCGTCGCCATGCGGGAAACTCTCCGGCTCAACGGCTACGATCTCACCCTCGGCTCGCTCGAACTCGCCCTGCGCGGCTTCCGCAACGATGCGGCCCTCTCCGAGGGCTTCCGCCGCATGGTCCTCTTCATCGGGCGGCGCAGTCTCTGGGCCCTCGCCGGCGACGAGAACCATCGCGCCCTCCACGACCACCTCGAGCAGGCCCTCGAAGGCCGGACCGAGGAGGACATTCTGCAGAAGCACTATCTCTGGTATCAATGGAACAACGGCCTCCTGACCATCTCTGGAGCCGATACCGAGACGAAAGACGATTTCGAGGAGCTGCTGCAGTGGTGCGAGCAGCCCGAAAACCGCCTGAGGCTCCTGGGCTACATGAAGCGCAACCGTTGAGGCGCGGCCGTTGAGGCGAGACCGTTGTGGCGAGGCCGTTGTGGCGAGACTGCCGCTGATTTCGGCGGTCCCGTAAAATGAGTCGGTATTTTGCGGGGGCCTCGCTTGACGAAAATAGGTCGCCTGTCTATATTCCTAGCATCCCGATAGGAATACCGGAGTATAGATGTTTTCGGTGCCCACAAGAACCCAGTATGGTATCCGCGCCCTCGTCCACCTCGCCATGACCGAGGCGCGTTCGGCCACGAGCGCCGAAATCGCCAAGGCCCAGTCGATCTCGCCCAAATATCTTGAGGGCATCCTCGGCCAGCTCAAGAACTCGGGCCTCGTCCTGAGCGAGCGCGGGGCCCACGGCGGCTACAGGCTCGCCCGCGAGCCCGAGGCCATCCGCATGATCGAGGTCGTCGAGGCCCTCGAGGGCGAGGTGAAGCCCGTGGACTGTCTCGAGGATTCGGTGCACTGCGACTTCGGCGTCGGCTGCCTGCCCCGGCGATTCTGGAGCGGCCTCAAAGAGACCATCGACGAGTACTTCGCCTCGAAAACCCTCAAAGACGTCATAGAAACCTGAAGGAGGAGCGGATGGACAGACGCTTCGTGTATATGGACTACAATGCGACCACGACCCTGAGACCCGAGGTCAAGTCGGCCATGATCGAGGATCTCGAGGTCTACGCCAACGCGTCGAGCATGCACGAGGCGGGCCGGCGCGCCCGCGCCCGCGTCGAAAGCTCGCGCGCCGCAGTCGCCGCTCTCATCGGAGCCTCGGATCCCTCCACCGTCTACTTCACCTCGGGCGGCTCCGAGTCCAACAACACGGTCTTCAACACGATGTACATCGTCGGCCGGCGCCCCGCCTCGGCTCGCCGCAAGATCATCACCACCGCCATCGAGCATCCCTGCGTGCTCAACTCCGCGCTCTATCTTAAAGACGAGGGCTTCCCCGTCGTCTTCCTCGGCGTCGACGGCGAGGGCCGCGTCGACCTGGCGGAGCTGCGGCGCGAGCTCGATCCCTCCTCTCCGGGCGGACCGACGCTTCTCGTGTCGGTCATGGCGGCCAACAACGAGATCGGCACGCTCGAGGACCTGGCGGCCGTTTCCCGGCTGGCCAAGGCCGCCGGAGCCCTCGTGCACACCGACGCCACCCAGGCGGCCGGCAAGATTCCGGTGAACGTGGCGGACTGGGGCGTGGATTACCTCACCCTCTCCTGCCATAAGATATACGGACCCAAGGGCATCGGCGCCCTCTACGCGCGCAAGGGAGCCCCGCTCGAGCCCCTCATCCGGGGCGGCCACCAGGAGCAGGGCGTCAGGGCGGGCACCTACAACAACATCGGCATCCTGGGTTTCGGCCTGGCCGCCGAGCTGGCCCTGCGGGACCTTCCCGCCTTCTCGGCGCGGGTGATGCAGCTGCGCAGCCGTCTCGCCGAGGGCATCCGGAAGCTCGTCCCGGACATCCACATCAACGGCCACCCCACCGAGGTGCTGCCCAACACCCTCAACGTGTCCTTCCCGGGCGCCGAGGGCGAGGCCATCCTCCTCTCGCTCGACATGGAGGGGATCGAGGTCTCCACCGGCTCGGCCTGCGCCTCGGGCAGCCTCGAGCCGAGCCACGTCCTCATGGCCACGGGCGTCGGCCCGGAGTACGCCCACGGCTCCATACGTTTCAGCCTCGGGCGGGACACGAGCGCCGAGGACGTCGACTACGTGCTCGAGAAGCTGCCGCCGATCATCAAGCGCCTGCGGCGCATGTCCACGGTCTACGTACCCTCGGCCAAGGCGGCCTGCGCCGACGAGGGCGTCCCGGCCGAGGCCGCGAGCTGAATACAGGCGCGTTGCGCGCGATAAGGAGAGAGAGATGAGCGATGCCTTCCAGTGGCTCTATTCGGACATAGTCAAAGAGCACTTCGTGAATCCCAAGAACGTCTTCGATCCGGACGAGAAGTTCGCCCACGACGCCGAGGGCGTGGTGGGCAACATCAAGTGCGGCGACCAGATGATGTTCATGCTGCGCATCGAGGGCGACGTCATCGAGGACGTGCGCTGGAAGACCTACGGCTGCGCGAGTGCCATAGCGAGCACCTCGATGCTGTCGGAGGTCATCAAGGGCATGCCCATCAGGGACGCCTACACGATCAAGCCCTCCGACATCGCGAGCCGCCTGGGCGGCCTGCCCGAGAACAAGATCCACTGCTCCGTACTCGGCGACAAGGCCCTGCGCGCCGCCATCGACGAGTACCTCGAGAAGACCGGACGCCCCGGCGCCTTCAAGGGCGAGGAGGCGGTGGTCGTGTGCAATTGCCTCAACATCACCGACAAGGACATCGAGCAGGCAGTCAAGGACGGGGCGAGAAGCTGGGCTCAGCTCCAGGAGGCGACCAAGATAGGCACGGTCTGCGGCGAATGCAAACCCCGGGCAGAGGAGCTGCTCCACGAGTTCGCGCACATCTACGGCGACTGAGGGCTCCCCGCCCCGGCTCGCCGGGCGGGCCGCGCTGCCCGACTCGGCGGCTACGGAGCCTGCGCCTGTGGCGCCGCCCCTCCGGAAGCCTGCGCCGAGGAAGCCGGCGCCTGCGGGGCCGCCCCTTGCGGACCGGCAGCTGTCGGAGGCGGATGTGGCGGCCTTCCGCGGCCTCGTGCTCTCGCACTACGCCGAGTTCGGCCGCTCCTTCCCCTGGCGGGAGACCCGGGATCCCTGGAGGATACTCGTCTCCGAGGTCATGCTCCAGCAAACCCAGACCGACCGCGTTCTTCCCAAGTACCTCGCCTGGTTCGAGCGTTTTCCGGACGCGGAGAGCCTGGCCGAGGCCCCCTTGGTCGAGGTGCTCGCTCTCTGGAGCGGCCTCGGTTACAACCGCCGCGCCCTCGCCCTCGCGGCCGCCGCGCGGACCGTGGCCGAGCAAGGCTTCCCCCGCGACGAGGAATCCCTCCTGGCCCTGCCCGGCGTGGGCCCCTACACGGCGCGCGCGGTCCTGGCCTTCGCCTTCGGCCTGCCGACCGTCTTCATCGAGACCAACATCCGCTCGGTCTTCCTCGAGCATTTCTTCCCGCACGAGGAGTCGGTGAGCGACGCGCGGGTCGCTCCGCTCGTCGCGGCCACGCTCGACCGGCGCGACCCGCGCGGCTGGTACTACGCCCTCATGGACTACGGAGTCGCCGTCAAGAAGGCGAAGGGCAATCCCAATCGCCGCAGCTCGCACTACGCGCGCCAGAGCCCCTTCGCGGACTCCAAGCGCCGCGTGCGGGGGACCGCGTTGCGCGAACTAGCCGCCCTCGGCGGTGCCGCTGCCTGCGAGGACCTGGCCCGCCGTCTGCCCTTCTCGGCCGAGCGCGTGGCGGAGGCTCTCGCCGAGCTGGCGGCAGAGGGCTTCATCTCGATCGATGGACCGTTCGTGCGTGTGGCGGAGAGGGCGCCGGGCTATCCTTCGGGCGGAAGGCGGAGGGGCGTCTAGCCTCTCCCTGGGCTCTCTCCGACGATGTGCGGCGTGGCCTGGAGCTGGAGACCGAGCGCGGAGATCACCTTGAGTATGGTCGCGAACGAGGGGTTTCCTTCGGCGGAAAGGGCTTTGTACAGACTCTCTCTTCCCATACCGGTGTCGCGGGCGAGCTGGGTCATGCCCTTCGCACGGGCAATGTCACCGAGAGCGGCGGCGACAAGCGCGGGGTCATTTTCCTCAAAGGCCGCCTCCAAATAGAGAGCCATACTTTCCTCGCTGTCGAGATATTCAGCGGGGTCCCATTCGGTGGTCTTGGCCATGTCAATCCTCCAATTCGGCCGCGAGCGTTTTCGCGGCGGCAATATCGGCCTCTTGCGTTGATTTGTCACCGCCAGCAAGGATTACCGCATCTCTCACCGATTCCCGAAGCTGGGGAGCTTCTTCCCATTCAGGGCATATCCGCCTACCTCCTGTATTCTGCCGTGGAGAAGGCTAATGCCGAGCTTCGCGCTATCGAGACCATCACCCTGAAGGACGCCGACCGCGATGCTTTCTTTGCCGCGCTCGCGGCTCCGCCTGAGCCGAATGCAGCGTTGCGGAAGTTCTTCGCCGAGGGGCGGAGACGGAGGGCGTGAAGCTTTCCTTTGTCCCCGTCTCGAAGGCTCCAAAATAAAAGCAGACAAAACCTGGGACAGCACAACTACCACAGGGCAAATCCAAATTTACGTCGCGGCTTATCTAGAGTCTCATCCTGAATTATTGGATAAACCAGCAGCATTTTTGGTATATCAGGCAATAGATAAATCTATTGGCTGGGAGAAGCCGGCACCATAAATAATTTTTGTGTCGACCGACACGACAGGCAAGCCCTTGGTGAGCGTACCCTTGACCGTCGTGTCAGCACTGATATGCTGGAATTGGGCGTCGCGGTCGGGATGGTGGTCTTTGCCTTCTTCCGCCTTCCGGCTGTCCTGAAGCCTGTAGTCCAGCGAGCGAAGGATCTGCGCGACCTTCTCGTGGCTGACCTTATGATCCTGCTCCGCCAATTCAGCGGCCAGGGCCCTCGTACTCTTGCTTGTCCAGCGTAAGGGCGAATCAGGATACCCGCGCAACAGGAGATGATCTCGATGCAAGAGCGGATATTTGTGTGTGTACATTATCCGTACAGTGTGGTATATTCCCTTAGGAGGATGATATGCCGAAGGCAGCGACGATGAGGAGCGAGCGGATCGATATCAGGACGGACGCCGAGGTCAAGGCCGTGATCGAGCGTGCGGCCCAGCTTCGCCATACTTCCATATCCGCCTACCTCCTGGATTCCGCCCTGGAGAAGGCTAAGGCCGAGCTTCGCGCTGTCGAGACCATCACCCTGCGGGACGCCGACCGCGATGCTTTCTTTGCCGCACTCGCGGCTCCGCCTGAGCCGAATACAGCGTTGCGGAAGCTCTTCGCCGAGGGGCGGAGACGGAGGGCGTGAAGTTTTCCCTTGTTCCCGTCTCGAAGGCTCTTCAGAAGGTCCCGTTCGACTGCGGCTATCCCGTCTTGAACGAGTACTTCCGACTCTACGCTCTGAAGAACGACCGCCTGTCGATCGGGAAGACCTTCGTCGCTGTGGACGAGGACGAAGGCGTCGTCGGCTACATGACCCTAGCTAGCGCCCAGGTCGAGGCTCGGTCGCTGCCTGAGGCGATGCGGGCGAAGCTCCCGCGCTATCCTGTTCCCGCATTCCGTATCGCGAAGCTCGCGATCGATACCCGGTTTCAGGGCGCGGGGGCCGGTTCGTGGCTTCTGCGCCAGGCCTTGGAGAAGGCACTGTCTGTGTCGGCCGAGGTCGGACTGTATGCCGTGATAGTGGACACGATCGACGAGAAGGCGAAGGGCTTCTACCGGAAGTATGGCTTCGAGGCTTTCTCCGAGTATCCGCTCACACTCTTCCTGCCCCTGGCAACGATCGCCCGAGCTCTGTCCGGGGAATAGCTTTTGCCAAGAGCTGCAGATCGAGATTCAACCAGCTTCCCCGCACACTTCCGATGCTCCCTGACTATTCCCTCGATAAGCCCGGCCATCTAGGCCGTCTTGGCTCCCGAGGGCGAGCCGAAGAGCCGCCCGAAGAACCTCTCCACGGCGTCGCGGATGACTATGAAGATATTGCCTCGCTCCACGGTCTCGGCGGCCACGAGATCGACCCGGTGGAGCACCGTGCCGTTGACCGAGTAGACCACCTCGCCCACCCGCGCGCCTTTTTCCACGGGAGCCACCAGGGAGCGGGGCAGGTCGACCCGCACGTCGAGGGCTCCGGTATCCTGCTTCGGCACGGTCACCGCCAGGGGAGAGGCGGGCTCGAGGTCGAGGCGCTCGCGCTCGCCGTACCAGGTCCTGATCGGGGAGATCGGCGCCGTCTTGGGCTCGAGGGTCGTATAGGAGGCGAAGGCCCAGTCCAGGAGGGCCGCCCCGTCGTGGGAGCGCTGCACCGAACCGCCGTAGACGGCCCCCGCTCCCGAGCCGCCGAGGGTGACGATGATGAACCGCGTCCCGTTCCGCTCCGCCGTGGCGGCGAGGTTGTAGCCCGACTCGTTGATGAAGCCGGTCTTGAGCCCGTCGCAGCCGGGATAGCGGAAGATGAGACTGTTGACGTTGTACTGGACGATCCGGCCCTTGGGCGTGTAGTCGGGCGTGGCGTTCTCGGGCTTGGGGAACACGATATAGCGCAGCGAATGGAGTTCGCGTATCGCCTCGGGATGGAGCTCCATGTAGTCCCGGCAGAAATAGGCGTACTCTCGGGCGGTGATGGTGTTGCGTCCCGAGAGGCCCGAGGGCTCGACGAAATGGAGTTTGGTGAGCCCGAGCTTGTCCACGGCCTGGTTCATGAGATCGGCGAAGGCGGAGTACGATCCGGAGATGGCGCGGGCGAGGGCGAAGGCCGCGTCGCAGCCCGAGACGACGGCGGCGCCCCGCATGAGGTCCATGATCGATACGTGCATGTCGGGCCGCAGGTACATGATCGAGGAGCCGTAGGGTATGTAGGGCGAGCAGTCATGCTTGTTGATGGTGACGATCGTGTCCTTGGAGATGCGGCCGGCCGCGATTTCGTTGTACACGACATCCAAGGTGACGAGCTTGGTGAGCGAGGCCGGAGGGATCGCCAGATCGGGGTTCTTCGCGTAGACGATGGTGCCGGTCGTGGCGTCCATGACCACGGCGGCCTTGGCGTTGAGCACCGGCGGCATCTCGGGCAGGCCGAGGGCCGCGGCGGAGATGCCCGCGGGCAGCGCCGGCGAGCTCGAATCCGCGACGGCCGGAGAGAGTGAGAGCGCGAGAAATGCGGCGGCGAAGGCCGCGGACAGCGTGAAGAGTCTCATGTTCGAACACCTCAAAAATCTGCGAGCTTGGGAGCCCGCGGGAATGGAATGACGTCTCGGATATTGGCCATGCCGGTGACGTATAGGAGCAGCCGCTCGAAGCCCAGGCCGAAGCCCGAGTGCGGCGTCGTGCCGAAGCGGCGCAGATCGAGATACCAGGAGTAGGTCGACGTGTCCAGGCCGAGCTCCTCGATGCGACGCTCGAGGAACTCCAGCCGCTCTTCGCGCTCCGAGCCGCCGATGATCTCGCCGAAGCGGGGCACGAGGACGTCCATCGCGCGCACGGTCTTGCCGTCGTCGTTCATCTTCATGTAGAAGGACTTGAACTCCTTGGGGTAGTCGGTGACGATCAGGGGGCCACCGACGACCTTCTCGGTCAGGTACTTCTCGTGCTCGCTCTGCAGGTCGCTCCCCCAGCGGGGCTCGAACTCGAATTTCTCGGGGCTCTTGGCGAGCTCGGCGATGGCGTCGGTGTAGGTCATGTGGGCGAAGGGCTTGTCCAGCACCGAGCCGAGGCTCTCGACGAGGCCCTTCTGGATGCGCTGATCGAAGAACTCGAGGTCCTCGGCGCAGTCCGAGAGGGCGGTCTTGACGAGGTGCTTGATGAACTCCTCGGCGAGCTCCATGTTGTCGGCGAGGTCGTTGAAGGCCACCTCGGGCTCGATCATCCAGAACTCGGAGAGGTGGCGGGTCGTGTTGGAGTTCTCGGCGCGGAAGGTCGGGCCGAAGGTGTAGACGCGCCCGAGCGCCTGGCAGTAGGTCTCGACATTGAGCTGGCCCGACACGGTCATGAAGGCGGGCTTGCCGAAGAAGTCCTTGCCGTAGTCTACGCCCTGGCCCGATTTCGCCAGGCGGTCGAGGTCGAGGGTGGTGACCTGGAACATGGCGCCCGCGCCCTCTGCGTCCGAGGCGGTGATGAGGGGAGTGTGGACGTACTGGAAGCCGCGCTCCTGGAAGAACTGATGGATCGCGTAGGCCATGCGGTTGCGCACGCGGGCCACCGCGCCGAAGGTGTTGGTCCTCGGCCTCAGATGGGCTATCTCGCGCAGGAACTCCAGGGAGTGGGCCTTTTTCTGGAGAGGATAGGACTCGGCCGGGGCCTCGCCGATGACTTCGAGGCTGTTCGCCTTGACCTCGACCTTCTGGCCCGAGGCGGGAGAGGCCACGAGGCTGCCCTCGATGGCCACGGAAGCGCCGGTGCCGGCCTTCGCCAGGGCGGCCGCCAGGGCGGATCCTGCTTGAGGCACTTCGAATACGCACTGCAGGTTGGCCAGGCGGGAGCCGTCGTTTATCTCCAGGAACACCGCGGCCTTGGCCTCGCGCTTGGTGCGCACCCAGCCCTTGACCACCAGGCTGCGGCCGTCCGGTTCGAGAGTGAAGACTTCCTTGAGGGTCAGACGCTTCATGAGGCTCCTCGCGGGCGTTGAAATTGACCATGTATGTAGCATGGAAGCGGCGTGCGGGTCAAATCCTCGTCCGAAGCCTGGCAGAGCTCCCTTCACCTTCACCTCCTCATGTAGTACATTATCGGCAACCGACAGGGAGAGAACCGTGCAGTATAGTCTGGCAGTCGCCTATTTCCTCTGGTTCATATCGGGTTTCGGCATGCTCGGATTCCATCGGTTCTATCTCGGCAAGGTGGGTTCGGGAGCGCTCTGGTTCCTGACCGGCGGCTTTTTCCTCTTCGGGGCCATCACCGATTTCTTCCGGCTGCCCGGCCTCGTCCAGGAGGCCAACATCAGGGCGGGCGTGCAGGCGGCCATGAGCTATCGCGGCTTCGGCGCCTTCGCTCCTGCCCCGCCTCCCGCCGCGCGCGTCAAAGAGACGCCCGAGAAGACCATTCTCCGCGTGGCGCGCAAGAACGGGGGCTCCGTCACGCCCGGCGAGGTCGCGCTCGAGGGCGACCTCAGCATAGAAGAAGCCCGCAAGACGCTCGACAAACTCGCTTCCACCGGCAGCGCCGAGATGCGCGTGCGCTCGAGCGGGGTGGTGGTGTATTTCTTTCCCGAGTTCGCCGCCGAGGGCAAGGACGATTTCGCCGTCTGACGTTCCGCGCCGGGCTCGGCCGGTGCTTACAAAAAGCCTGGGATTTGGCTAGTATTCCGCGGGTGAAAGGACCGAATGTCCGTGCGTAAAATCCGTATCGCGCCCCTTCTTTTCGCGGCGGCCCTGGCCCTCGCTCTGGCTTCCTGCTTTTCCTCCGTGGACTCCTCCATCAAGCTCCCGCCGACACCCTTGCTTTCGCGGGGACCCGGCTGGATCGTCGTGAAGACCGCCTACGCGCGAGTCAAGGAAAAACCCTCCGACGGCTCCGACGACGTAGCGCACGTGCGCGGCGGCGGCGAGTACGAGATACTCGCCGTGGATCTCGGCGGCGGCGCCGATCAGGGGAACGGCGGACTCTGGTACCGCATCAGGTCCGGCACTGTCGAGGGCTGGATCGAGGCCGCGGACATCGACGTATTCTCTTCCCGCCCCCAGGCCGACTACGCCGCCGCCCGCTACCGCTGACCGGGCTGCGGAGCCTCGGCGGCGCCGAGCGCGGTCGCCGCTTCGGCGCAGAGATAGAACGAGCCGGTGACGAGGAGCGGCCGATTCGCCGCCGCCGCCCGCGTCCGGGCCTCGCGGACGGCCTCGCCGTGATCCTCCACCAGGCTGCAGGCGGCCGAGCGCCGCGCGAAGCTCTCGTACACCCTCCGCGGGTCGCTCTGCTTGAAGCTGCCCGGCCGAGTCACCGTGATCGCGCCGAAGCGCGGCGCCAGGATGGCCGCCATCTCCTCGTACTTCTTGTCGTGGGCGCAGGCGAAGAGCAGGTCCTTGGGGCCGGGGAAGAGGGCCTCGAAAGTTTCCAGAGTCAGGCGGATCGAGGCCGGCGTATGGGCGCCGTCGAGCACCACGGGCGGATCGAGCGCGAGTATCTGGAACCTCGCCGGGAGGCTCGCCGCAGCGAGCCCGGCCGCGGCCGCCGCTCGGTCCACCCGCGGCTCGACCTCGGCCGCGGCGAGCAGGGCGAGGGCCATATTCTGCGCC
Organism: Rectinemataceae bacterium; assembly: GCA_035530095.1. Lineage (GTDB taxonomy): Bacteria > Spirochaetota > Spirochaetia > Treponematales > Rectinemataceae > JAJXZP01. Next base: position 12,402 of record DATKVK010000030.1, read on the forward strand.
TGGATCCTGCCCACGATGGGCGATCTTAGTTCGAGAGGGACGGGCCCGCTCGCCCGCTCCCCATCCCCCGTTTCCGCGAAGCGCTCCGCGCGCGGCCAGGCCGGATCGAAGCTCAAGCGGACACTCGTGCCCGATCCGTCGAGGCGCGGCTCTTCCAGCGAGACGAGCTCGTCCATCTCGCGCAAGGGACTGCCGCGCTCGGCGCAGACCTTCGCGAAGACCTCGCGGGCCTCGGGGATCTGGCGGCTCAGGAAGCAGGGCCTGCCCGGCTTGATGATGCCCGCCTTCTCGAAGGCGATCTTCGCTATGGTGTCGCCGAGCCACTCGGTGTGCTCGAGCTCGATGGGCGTGATGACGCTGGCCGCCGAGTCGACGACGTTGGTCGAGTCGAGCCTCCCGCCCAGTCCCGTCTCTACGACGGCCGTCTCGCAGCCCGAACGCCGGAAGGCGCAGAAGGCGACGAGAGTGCAGAGCTCGAAATAGGTCGGCAGCTCGTTCCCCGGAAAGTCCTCGGCCTTTTTCCCTTCGACGAGGGGCAGGACCTCGTCCATCGATTCGAGCAGTATCTCCTCGGGCATCTCGTCGCCGGCCAGGCTGATGCGCTCCTTCCAGCGGAAGAGATGGGGCGAGGTGTACAGCCCCGTCCGCAGCCCTGCTGCCTGCAGGATGCGGGCGATCATCGCCGAGACCGAGCCCTTGCCCTTGGATCCGGCGACATGGATTGTGCGATAGGCCAGCTGCGGATCGCCCAGGAGGACGCAGAGATGGCGCATCCGGTCGAGCTTGAGCTCGGTCGCCTGTCCCTTCTCGACGTTCACGAAGCGCATGAGGTAGTCGAAGATCTCGTCCGAAGAGGAAAATTTCCGGCCAGGCATGATCGAGGACTATGCTTCGGGGCGAATCCGAGCGTCAAGGGCGTCGGGGCTTTCGACCAGGGGCGCTCATCGCGGCGCTCATCGCGGCGCCTCCGGCCGCCGATATTCTAATCCGGGAGGCCGCCCCGCCGCGAGGAAGAGGCCGGCCGCCGGGAGGAAATCGTGAAGCACGACTCGAGCCTCGCGCGGAGAGCCCTGTCCGCGCGCAAAAAAGTCCGGCAGTCCCGGCCCCGCGGCCGCGAATGCCCGCGAAAAAGCGCCGCGGCCTGTCTCCTCGCCCTCGATTCCGACGGCACGGTCTTCGACTCCATGAGAGCCAAGCACGAGCGCTGTTTCATGCCCGCCTTCGCCGCGTTCTTCGGCTCCGGAGCCGAGCGCGCCTGTCTCGACGAGGTTTGGCGCTTCGTGAACCTCGGCTCGCGGCTCCGCGGAGCCAATCGCTACGCCGCCCTCGCCGCGGCCCTTCGCATAGGCTCTCGCCATCCGCGCATCGGATCCGCCATGCGCCGCTGGGAGGGGACCGTCGGCGCGCTCGAGGCCTGGCTCGCCCAGGAGAGCGCTCCTTCGAAGTCGCGTCTCGAACTGGCGCTCGACGCGAGGCGCGCGGACAGGCTCCTGGCCCTCGTCCTCGCCTGGTCTCATGCCGTGGACGAAGCCATCGCCGGGCTGCCTTCCGTGCCGCCGTTCCGCGGGGCCGTCGCGGCCTTGCCGCTCTTGGCGGCGGGCTGCGAAATCATGGTGCTCACGTCGGCGCCCGCCGCCGCGATAGTCCGCGAGTGGGAGGAGGCGGGGCTCGCCCCCTACGCCGCCCGGGTCGTGGGACAGGAGCGCGGCAGGAAGGCCGCCTGCCTGGCCGCGGCCATGGAGGGAAGGTTCGAGGCCGGGCGCGTGCTCGTGGTCGGCGACGCGCCCGGCGATCTCGAGGCGGCGAGGGCGGTCGGCGCTCAGTTCTTCCCGATCCTGCACGGGCGCGAAGAGGAGAGCTGGAAGAGCTTCTCGGGGGAGTTCCTGCCCGGCTTCCTCGCCGGGCGGCCGGTGATTTCGCCCATCGCGACCTTCCTCGAGTCCCTGCCCGCGAATCCGTCCTGGCTGTAGAGGGCTCGCGGCTCGCTGCCGCGGCGTGCCGGCGCGGCCCGCCGCGCCGAATGCTACGCGGGCAGGTCGGCGCTCACCAGGGCGAGGGCGAGGGGCCAGTCGACCGTGCCGCGGCTCCCTGCGGCGATGATCGCCGAGGCGACTCTCCCCAGCTCGGCGGCCGAGAAGCGTTCGGCCGCGGCCGACCCGTAGGTCGAGGCCGGGGACAGCCAGGCGGCGATCTCCTCCTCGGAAAGCCTGCGCCCATAGCTTCCCGTCCAGGTCCCGGCCTCGACGCCGATCGCGCAGCGCTCCAGCTCGCGGCGCAGCTCCTCTTCCTTCCAGCCGAGCGAGGCGATGTCCGAGCGCGCGAAGAACTCCGCCTCGAAGGCTTCGAGCCGCGCTAGGAGTTCCCGCTCCAGGGCGCCCTTGCCCGCGAGGGCCGCGAGCCCGCCCGTGCGCCGCGGCAGGGTCTCGCCGTCGACGAAGCGGGCGCCGGGCGCGGCTGACGCGATGCGCGACAGCAGCCCGGCCGGGTCGGCGCTCCCGAAGAAAAGATCGCTCCCCAGCACGAGATCGAAGCGCGAGAAGCCGAAGGCCGCGTCGAGCGCCTCCGCGTCTAGCCGCGCCGGGTCGAGCACGGCGACCAGGGGGCGCTCCAGCTCGCTCAGGGTCGAGGCGTACTGTTCGACGAGAAGCTTCTCGCGCTCGCCGCGGACGGCGGCCGCCACGGTGCCCTCGTTCGCGCGTCTCAGGGCCTCCCAGACCAAATAGCCCTCGCGGGCGTCGAGCACGAGGATCCGGTCGCCCCGTCCGGGCGCGGCCTTCTCGAAGATGGCCCGCCGGAGGGCCGCCAGGCGCTCGCCCTCGCTCGACTCCGCCCGGGCGCGCCAGGTCGAGCGGGCCTCGCCTCGCGCCGACCAGAGATACTCCTCCGAGCCCGGGCGGCCGGTTTCGCCGCGAGCCTCGCCGAGCTCGTCGCCCGCCGCCTGGAAGGCCGCGGCGACCTGGGCCTCGCGGCGCTCCAGCACGAGCGCCCGCCGCTCGCCCTCGAGCCCGAGCGAGCCGGGCTGATAGAACACTCTTCCGCGCAGCGAGTCGGGCAGATACTGCTGGGCGGTCCAGTGGTCCCGGTAGGCGTGGGGGTAGAGGTAGCCCTCGCCGTGCCCGAAGCCCTTGGCGTCGCGGCTCGCGTCTTTCAGGTGGCTCGGCACCTCGGCGGCCTCCTCCTCGACCGCCTTGAGGGCGTCGAAGTAGCCCAGGGCCGAGTTGGACTTGGGCGCGGTCGCCAGGTAGAGCGCCGCGTGCGCGAGGTGGTACTGCCCCTCGGGCATGCCGATGCGGTCGAAGGCCTCGGCGCAGGAGAGGACCACGCCGACGGCGTTCGGGTCGGCCTGGCCCACGTCCTCGCAGGCCGAGATGAGCATGCGGCGGAAGGCGAAGTTCGGGGCCTCTCCCGCGTAGACCATGCGCGCCAGCCAGTAGAGGGCCGCGTCGGGGTCGGAGCCGCGCAGGCTCTTGATGAAGGCGCTGGCGGCGTCGTAGTGGTAGTCCCCGTCCTTGTCGTAGAGCACCGCCCGGCGCTGGATGCTCTCCTCGGCGGCCTCCATCGACACTCGTATTTCGGCGCCCGGGGGAGGAGGCCAGGCCTCGACGCTCGTCTCGACGGCGAGCTCGAGGGCGTTGAGGAGCGAGCGAGCGTCGCCGTCGGCGGTGGACACGAGGTGCTCGAGGGCGCCCTCCTCGAACTCGACCTTCCAGGCGCCGTAGCCTCGCTCGCGGTCGGATATCGCCGCGGCCGCGATGCGCCCGAGGTCGCCGTCGTCCAGGGCCTTGAGCTGGAAGACCCGCGAGCGCGATACGAGGGCGCGGTTCACCTCGAAGAAGGGATTCTCCGTGGTAGCGCCGATGAGCACGATCGTGCCGTTCTCGACCCAGGGCAGGAGGGCGTCCTGCTGGGCCTTGTTCCAGCGGTGCACCTCGTCGACGAAGAGGATCGTGCGCCTGTCGTAGAGCTCGATGTGACGCCGCGCTTCCTCGATGGCGGAGCGAATGTCCGCCACGCCCGCGAGCACCGCGTTGAGCGTGACGAAGCGGCTCGAGGTCGTATTGGCGATGACGCGGGCGAGGGTGGTCTTGCCGGTGCCGGGCGGGCCCGAGAGGAGGATCGAGGAGAGCTGGTCCTTCTGGATGGCCCGTCTGAGGAGCCGCCCGGGCCCCACGATCTGCTCCTGGCCTATGAACTCGTCGAGGCTGCGCGGCCGCATTCGCGCGGCCAGCGGCTCGCCGCCTCCGGCCGCGGCGCCGCTTCCGCTAGAAGCATCGCCTCCGCGGGAGGCGGCGAAGAGGCTGTCGCCCTCTTTCGCGGCCATGCTTCCCGGCTCGCTATTGCGCGGTCCAGGAGCCGGTCCAGGGATAGGGCGCCGATACCAGACCGTAGGCGGTCGTGCCGAGCCCGGAGGCGGAGATGCCGGCGAAGAAGGTTCCGCTCGTGGCATTGCCGGAATAGAAGAGTTTTGTCACCGGCTTGGAAGCGAAGAGGGCGTCGTAGGTCGAGCTTATGCTGTTCGGCGCGATCTGGCCCAAGTCGCCGCCGAGCCAGGTCGACACCGATCCCAGGCTGCTCTCGGCTCCCTCGAAGTAGCCGTTGGCGGTGTAGGACACATTGTTCGTCCCCGTGCCGACGACGAGCTCGTAGCTTGATGTGCCGGTCGGGACTTCCTGGACGTCGGAGATGAAGTTGTCTGAGGAGAGGCTGGGGGAGTTGATTGCAGAAAATGAACTTCCGCTTGTCGTGAGGTAGATATGTGAAGACGTCCAGGCGAATAGACCAGCGGAGGGGGAGGTGTTAAGACTAGACTTCAACCCCATCACAATATTGCCGTCTCCAGAATTTATTGTGGCTTGAGTAAACGTCAGATATGGTGCAGATCCGTCTGTTGAATAATATAAGCTCGCCCCATACGCAAGACAGTTTACGCTGACGGTAGCGGCAGCCACACCCATGAACGGAGTGGTATTCCCGACGCCCGGGCCTGTTGCAGAAGGTGGACCCGATACCAGACTGAAGTTCGATCCAGTCGCATAGTACAGCGAGTATCCCACATTCGGACTTTGTACCACGCCGCTTGTGGAGAAGTACTGAAGTTGAGCGTAGAGCGTCCCGTTCGCGAGCCATATCCCATCGATCTGGTCGTACTCGGTGCCGCTAACCGTGAGATTTATCCCGGCAATCCCGAAGGTCGTCCAGGTAACGCCCCCATCAGCTGAATGGTAAATATTGCTTGAGTTGTCAGTGTTAGAGGTTGCTGAAATGTAGATATCTGTTGTTCCATTGCTCGCAATCCCCGTGCACGCATAGTTCGTGCCCACGCCGGGCAGTGCCAGTGAGCTCCAGCTTCCGCCGGAAATGGGCCGCCAGTACACCGCCGCCATCACGGCGTAGTAATTGTTCGTGGTCTGCGCGAAATTGACCACGCTGGCCTGCTTGAAATCGCTCGTGCTGCTCTGCTGCTGCGCCTTCTGGATCGCCGAAAAGGCGCCGAAGGAGTTGTTGCAGGAACTCGCGAGGAGGGCCGCGAAAAGCCCGGCCAGCGCGATCGAAAGGTATCTGCTTGACTTCACTATCTTCTCCCGGTCGGTCTATCGTTGTGATGTCCGGCACTCGGGCCTGGCCGGGGTGCCGCGATGGCCAAAACAAAATATGCCGTTTTCACTTGGCAGTGTACTCCATTTCATATTGATCGACCGTCCCTGCGCATCCTAGTTGCAGAATAATCTCTTCAAGGGCGCTTCCCGATTCGACATTGAGGTAGCTAAGTTTTTCGCTTTTCGTCGATTCGGAGAGAAGCTGGAGGATCTGTGCCAGCGTCCGCGCATTCCGGTGAGCGGGGGCGAGGCCGATTTGGAGTATACCGCCCCTTTCCCCGTGGACTATCCCATAGGCGACGAGTTCGCCTTCGCGGGAAAGGCTTCGAAGCCTATACGTGTCGGCCGCATTCCGGAACGAGGCCCACGCGTTCTGCCAGGACGGGCGAAACGAAGTATAGAGACTCCCGTCTATCTGCTCAAAACGAAGGGCAGGATCGTCGATGCTATAGCCCTCAAAGGCATCAGGTTCGCGGGAAGATTTAGGCATTTCGAAGCAGTTCAATCTCCGCGTCCGCCTGAATCCATGCCGTTCGTACAACTTCTGCGCGGGGATGTTGTTCACCAGCACTTCGAGCAAAAAACTGTCGATGCGCTCTTCCTCGACCATTTCAAGCAGGGCTTTCAACAGTTCGTCGCCTATGCCCTTCTTCTGGAAGGAGCGGATCACTCCGGTCGCGACATCGTAGCAGACACGTTTCCCCTCGATCATCCGGAATCCGACGAGGACAAAGCCGACGAGAGCCGAATCCGAGAAATAGCCGATCGATAGTTCGGGCCGGTAGCTCCTCGTCCTCATCATCTCTTCGAGGTTTTCGACCGGCATTGAGATCGCGACTTCATAGTCGGAGAAGGCATCTTCGAATGCCGCATGAATGACTTCGATGGAGGTGTTCCCCAATCTCTTTATTTCATTCATATCGCTTCAAATATCCTCTATCCTGAGAGTCGGTCCGCCGCGGATTACAGGTGATAGAAGGCCGCTATGGCGACCTCGAGGAAACCGCTGTATGCGCTCAGTTGCGTGGCCCCGCCGGTCTTGATCTCGGGGAGGAACCAGAAATAGCTCTGCAATCCCACGCTCCAGCCGCGCGAGACGCGCCAGTAGGCGCCGCCGCCGGCCTTGGCGAAGGGATCGACTCCCACGTTGGAGGTGCCCGAGTAGTCGAGGCTCCAGAGATAGGCTCCGCCCTCGACGGCCGCGCAGAGTTCGAAGGAGCCCAGGGTCCACCAGTACGCGGTGCGGAACGACAGGGGCGCGACGAAAAGCGTGCTGCCGTCGATCACGCCGTTGAAGGCGCCGTCTATCGTGCCGCCTATGGCCAGGCCGCCGTTGAGGAAGTACTGGTAGCTGAACGAGAAAAGTCCGCCCGAATAGAGGGACTGGGCCGAACTCGAGCTGCTCGCTGCGGGGACGCTTATGAACAGCGGGGCGTCCACGCCTGCGGCGAGCGACAAGGTCTGGTCGCCTCTGCCGTAGGGGGCGTAGACCTGGTCCGACTCCACGGTGCCGGCGGAGGGCCCCGAGGCGCCCGGCTTCTGGGGGCCGAGGTTCTGGGCTTGGGCGAAGGGCAGCGCTGCGAAGCTGAGTGCCAGGCTCAGGCCGAGGGCCGCAGCGGTCGATGACTTCATGATGCCTCCGTAGTCGGGCGACTATAGCATGTCGACGTCAGCTTGAAAAGGCGCGCGGTCGCGGAGAGTTACATGGGGAATTCCGGCGGTTTTGATCTGGCGCAAGAGCCGGGAGCCCGCTACATTTGTGCGCATGAAGAATGTGTTCGTCCCGGCAGGGGACAGGGGCATGGGGAGCGAGCTTCTGGAGCAGCTCCGAATTTTCGGCATCACGGTCCACGAGGTCGAGGGAGCGTCCGAGATCGCGCGGCTCGTCGCCTCGATGGGCGCCGGGCTTCTGGTATCCGACTCAGCCCGCATAGAGCGCGAGCCGGCCTTCATGGCCGAGCTGCGCCGCCTCAAGGAGGAGCTCGGCTCCTCGCTCCACCTGGTGTTCTACGACGTCCGCGACGACTTCGCCGCTCGGCTCAAGGCCGTGCGCGCGGGCGGCGAGGCCTTTTTCCAGCTTCCCGTCGACGCGCCTCGCCTGGTCGACAGGATCGACGCCCTCTTCGACGGGCGCGAGGTCCCTCCCTACCGCGTCCTCCTCGTCGACGACGATCCCGAGCAGCTCGAGTACAACGCCCTCATCCTGAGGCAGGCCGGCATGGAGCCTACCCTCGCCTCGGATCCTGCCCGGGTGATACCTCTCCTCATAGAGACTCGGCCAGAAATCGTTCTCCTGGACATGTACATGCCCTCGTGCAGCGGTCCGGAGCTGGCCGCCTTGATCAGGCAGAACGAGGCCTTTTCCGGCCTGCCGATCGTCTATCTTTCGGTCGAGCGGGACCTGGAAAAGCAGATGGGGGCCATAGTCCAAGGCGGGGACGAGTTCCTCCAGAAGCCCATCAAGCCCGAGCATCTCGTCGCCTCTGTGGCCATACGCGCCGAGCGCTCGCGGACGGCGCGCTTCTATAGGGAGCGCGATCCGCTCACCGGGCTCCTGAACCATACGAACCTCTCCGAGCGCCTCGGCACGGAGGTTCTGCGCGCCAGGCGCACAGGCTCGGTGCTCTCGTTCGCGAAGATCGATCTCGACGGCTTCAAGCGCGTCAACGAAGAATACGGGTACTTCACCGGCGACCGCGTGCTGCGGAGCCTCGGCCGCCTCCTGGGTGAGCGCCTGCGCCGTACCGACGTCCTGGGCAGGTTCGGCGGCGATGAGTTCGGCATCATCCTGCCCGGAACCGACGGCCGCGCCGCGGAGCGGCTCGTCGACGAACTTCGCGGCAGCTTCGGCCGGCTCCTTCACCGCGTCGACGGCCGCGAGTTCTCGGTCACCTTCTCCTGCGGCCTCGCCGCCTATCCCGAGTTCCTGAGCGCGAGCGAGCTCGGCGAAGCCGCGGCCCGCGGCCTCGGCCGGGCCAAGGGCGAGGGGCGCGACCGTTTGGCGGTCGAGGCGCCGCGCGGATAGCGCCCAGCTGCCCCGGTTTCCCGCGGCTCTCAGGTCCCGGGTGTCGGCTCCTCGCGCCCGGCGCGCTCCGGCTTGCCTCGGAGCCGCCGCGAGCGGCCGAGTTCCTTCCAGGCCAAGGCCGCGAAGGGGTCGGGCCCCGAGTCGAAGCGCAGGAAGACGAGCTGGGCGTCGCCGAAGGAAGAGCCGGGCGGAGTCTGTCGCGCGGCGGCCGATAGGCCGTCATCGGAACCGCTGCCGGAAGGCGAGGTGGCGGCATCCGCGACCGCGACCTGGACGCCCGCCGCGATCGGCTCGACCGCGGGCTGCGAGCGGCAAAGGAAGAAGCCTTCGGCGCAACGCAGGGGAGGCGAGGGGTCGGGCTCGAAGCCCGCCTCGTCCATGAGCCGCCGGGCCGCCGCGGCCAGCTTCTCGACCGGACCCTCGGTCCGAAGATAAAGCTTCCCCTCTGCGGAGAGCGACTGCCCGAGCCGGAAGCTGCCCGTCACGCCCTCCCAGGCCGAGTCGAAAAGATGTTCGAGGTCCCGTCGCCTGAGGCGGATCGGCCGCTTCGAGGAGATGCGGCCGATCGCCAGCGGAACGAGCTCGGGAAAGGCCAGGGCCGAGGGATCTCCGGAGGCGGCGAAAAGCCGCCGCCGGAAGAGCGCGATCTCTCTCGCGATGTTTCCCGGAGGTTCGAGGGCGGCCATATAGAAGCGCCGCGCCGGCGCCTCGGGTCGTGTTTGCAAAGCCACGAGTACATGATAGAATGAGCGCAACTCGATAGGCAAGGAAGCGATATGAGGCTCAAAGTGGAGCGCCTGGCGGACAGTCTCACGCAGGTCATCTCATCCTGGAACTCGGTGGAATGCGTCGCCCTCGCGGAGCACTCCGAAGACGATACCCTCGATCCCTACTTCGCTCTCGTCCTCGATGTCTATCATCGGGAGGCGGTGCCCGGCGCCGACGAGCGTCACGCGGCCTTCTCCGCCGCCCTGGGCGGACTCGGGGCCTTCGAGAGTTCGGCGGCCCAGCCCAAGGATCGCTTTTTCTTCGAAGGCCTGCCGGTCCGGGTGGAATACAAGGACGCCGCCGGCGTCGACGAGATTCTCGACCGCGGCCTGGGCTTCCTCTGGGTGCTCAAGAACTCCGGCACCTACATGTTCTATCGCCTGGAAAGCTCGCGGGTCCTTTTCCAGCGCAGCCCCTGGATCGACGAGATCAGGGCCCAGCTGCGCCTGCTTTCGCCCGAGGTCTGGGAGGGCTTGCGCGAGGCCTTCGAGGCCAAGATGGAGCATAGCCTCTCCGATCTCGGGGCCGCGGCCCTCCTCGACGACGGGTTTTTCTACAACGTCTCCTTCGCCGGCTTTCTGCGCTATGCCGCCGCCGTGCTCTTCATCAAGAATCGCCGCTTCGAGCCCTCGCACCGCGCGATCGGCACCCAGCTCATGGAACTCAAGGAGCTGCCCGAGGACTTCGAAGGCCGCTGGGAGACTTTCCTGCGCTCCGACAGCGACATGAGCCGCTCTCAGCAGTACAAGCTCGCCGAACTCATCGCCAAGAGCATCCTGGCTCTTCGCTAGGCGCACGGCTCCCCGCATGACGCGCAAAGCCGGTCGCCGGAGCCTCCTCCTCTGCGCGGCCGCGCTGCTCGCCGTCTCCTTCGCCTCCTGCGGCCCGCGCGGGCGGCTCGTCGCTTCGATACCCTGGAAGGATGGCTCGGGCGCCGGCCTCGCCTTCCGCGACTCGGACTCGCGCCCTTCCGGCCAGGAAGGCGCCTTCTCGCCCGCCAGAGCCTCGGACGGCTATGTCCTCGAAACGCCGCATGCGATCGGGGCCGACGACGCGCTCGAGCTGGACCTCGTGCGGCGGGAGGGGCGCTCCGTGCCCCGACTCTCCGTGGTCCTCGATGGCAAGCGGAACGGTCGGGACTTCAAATTACGGAGCGGCATAGAACTTCGCGACGCGAATACCCGCTTCGTCCTTCCCCTGGAGCGAGGCGAGGTCCTCGATTCGGTGCGCCTTCGCCTCGAAGCGGAATCGCCGCCCGCGCCGGCTGCCGGCACCCGGACCGCCGCCGGCTCGACCGCCCAGGCCGCCACCCGGGCCGAGGTCTCATGCACCCTGGCCTCGATCGCCTTCCGCCCCATGTTCCGCGGCTTCGAGCGCCTCGCGGACGGGGTCCGCGTGTCGGCGGGCTTCTCGTACTATATCGAAGGCGGCCGCCAGCACCTCGCCATCGATACCCCCTTCGCCGGCATCTTCCCGGGCGGCAAGCCGGGCTGCGCCGGCATCGTGCTCGACTACGGGCGCTGTCCCGACGCGACAGCCTTCGACATCTCGCCCGCGGCGAAAGGCTCGGGAAGCCTGCATCTCCGTCCGCGTCTCACGGGCCTCAGGACCGTCCTGGGCGCCTCGCTCTTCCCTGAGGCCGCGCAACGCGTCGAGTTCTCCATTCCGGCCGGGGTCGAAGTGGGCGCCCTGTACGCGTCGTACGTCGAAGATCCGGAGGCCGAGCTCGCGGACCTGGGCAGGGTCCTCCTCTCTCCTCCCCGCGACCCCGGGGCGGACTTCGATCTGTATCGATGGGACCGCTTCCCCTCGGTGCTCGTCTTCGATTTCAGGGACTACGCCGCGCAGGACCGCTACCTCAAGCGCATGGCCTACTTCATCGAGAAGATCGGCTACCGGGGCAGCCTCCTCACGGACGAGCAGATGGCCGGCCTGCACGGCTGGAACGCGCACGACTACCGATCCGAGGATCTCGCCTCCTTCTTCGAGGCCGCGGCCGGGAAGCGCTTCGCCCTCGACAGGGAAGAGCTCGCCCTCCGCGATATCCTTCTGGGGCACGGCGTCATAGTCGAAAGGGGCGGCGTCTTCCTGCCGGGCCGGGGCGCCCTCATCTCGATCTCGCGCGAGTCGCCGTCCTATCTGCGGACGCAGTTCATCGTCCATGAATCGACGCACGCGATCTTCTTCCTGGACCCCGACTACAGGAAGTTCGTGCGCTCGCTCTGGGCCTCCGTCGGCGCCGACGAGCGCTGGTTCTGGTACGCCTATTTCAAGTGGGCGGGCTACGACATAGGCTCGGACTATCTCATGGGGAACGAGTTCCAGGCCTACCTGCTCCAGCAGCCGGTGTCGCGGGTCGAGGAGTACTTCTCCAGGACCCAGGCCGCCGAGCTCCTCAGGACCCACCCCGAATACAAAGACAGGATCGACGAATACATGAAGCGCTTTTCGTCGCGTTATGCGGAACATGCCGCCGCCCTGGATGCCTGGATCGAAAAGAAATACGGCCTGGGCGCCGGACGCACCTACTCGCTGTACTGAGCTTCGACCCCGCCGGGTTTCCCGACGCGGCTTTCAGTCCCGCCCCAGCTCGAGGGCTTCATCGATCGTGCGCAGAGCCCAGATCCTGGTGGCCTCGAGGAGCTCGGCCGGCGCCAGGACCCGCTCCCGCGCCTCGCGCTGCAGGGCGCTCGAGGCCGGCAAGAGGGTGGTCCACAGGTCGCGCTGCCCGGGCGACAGCGTGCCGAGGTAGCGCAGCGAAGGATCGCGCGGCTCGGGCAGGGCCCGCAGGCCGGCGGCATAGCCTTCGAGAAAGGCCCGGGCGCTCTTCGACGCCGGTCCCGGCGCGAAGACCCGGCGCTCTCTCCTCGGCGGCTTCGGGCGCTTGGGCGCGGCGATGGCGACGCCCTTGCCCCTGATGGGCAGGATCGACATGGCGGAGCGCGCCGCGAAGCGCTCGAGGTGCTCCTTGTACGACATGAGCGGCTTGGTGAGATAGCGCGAGAAGATCTGCCCGTCCTCCGTCCGGTCCTCCTCCCTGCTCACGGCGGCGTTCCTGAAGATGAAGCCCGAGAAGAGCCCCTCTTCGGGCGAGAGCCTGCCGGAGCGTTGGCCGAAATAGCCGTAGATGTACGTCCCCCGCGCGTAGCTCTTGCCTTCCGGATAGGAGAAGTCGGCTCCGGCCAGGAGCGTCTCCTCCGAACCCAGGGCCTCCGCGAGCGAGAGCGCGGCGTGCGTCACGTTGCCGCCCGAGGTGTCCAGGGCCGGAAAGGCGCGGAAATGGGAGGAGATGTAGGCGCAAAAAGGGTGCCCCGACGAGAAGAACCTCAAGGGGGCGCCGAGTCGGGACAGGCCGTTGGGCGAGGACAGGTCGAGGACGAGGGGTGTCGAGCGGGGAATGCCTCCGAGGAAATGGTAGTAGCTTATGTGCTGGCAATCGATCGAAATGACCGCGTCGGGCGACAGGCCGCCGCCGAGGAGGGCCGGCAGACTGGTGTCGGTGGCGATGAGAAAGGCCCCTCCCGCCTTGGCCTGGGCCAGGACCGGCATCGCCGTCTCAAGCGAGGGGCCGGCGGCCGCGACCACGGCCTTGCGGATCGAGGGCAGTGGCGAGCTGCCGCCCTCCGAGGCGAAGAGGTTGCGCGCGGCGTTCTTGAGCCACAGTTTCCCGAAAAAGGCCTGGACGCTGTAATCGTCGGAGATGATGCCGAGAACCTCGCGCACGGCGTCGGCCGCCCTCTCGAACTTTCCCTTGTCGAGATCCACGCGCCCGCGAAGCGGCAGACTCCGCAGGTCGCCCGCGAGCGGCGGCACGTAGATCGAGAGGAGGCGGGCCGACAATTCCTCGGGCTCGGGCTCGAGAATCAGCGAAAAGCGTTCGTCTATGAAGAGTTCCGACAAGTCGAGCTTTTCGAGGAGGGCGCGCAGCAGGGCGGCCGAGTATTCCACGACGAGGAGGCCCGTCGTGGCTGTCGACTTCAGGTAGCGGCGCAGGGCGTAGCCAGCGCCCAGGCCGAGCGCCACGATGAAGCCCCCGGGAGGCTGGGCCGCGACGAGCCTTTCCGCCTCGCGTTCGGGGTCGACGAGCGAGTGAAAGGCGGCTTCCCGGCCGGGAAGCCGCAGCACGGGCACCGGCGCCCCGCTCTGCGCGCTCCGCAATTCCAGTCGCTCGTCGCTCTCCACCGCCAGGAGCCGGTCTCCGAGTCCGTGGTCCGAGCGCGACAGGGCGAGAAGATTCCTTTGAAAGAAGTGGTCGCTCATCCGAAAAGACTCCTCTCGAGTTCTCCGAGCCAGCGCTCGGTCCATCTGGCGAGGTCCCGAGCCGCGGGCCGCGGATCGCCGACCGAAAGGCTCGCCCGCCGGGCCGCCGCCCAGTCGGGCAGGTCCAGGAAGCGGAACATCTCCCGCAGCGAAGGGCTTTCGGGTACCCGGCCGGCCGCCAGGAGCGCTGCGCCTTCTTGCGCCTCCCGTCTCCACCGCTCCAGAATCACGCGGAGCGTCGCCCGTCTCGCGCCGAGCTCCGGCGCCGGACGCGAAGGGGCTTGGCCGATTTTCGCCTCGACGCGGCCGAGAACGCCCGGCAGCTCGGCGTCTCCGATGGCGGCGAATCCCGCGATTTCCACGGGCGAAGGATCGAGCCGGAAGAGCCTGCCGGGATAGTCCGCCGCATCGCAGCCGAGGGCCTCGGCGTAGGAGGCGAGGCTGCGGGATCGGCGCCAGGCTCCGGAGCGGGTCGGCAGGGGGGCGGTCTCGAGCATGCGCGCGTAGGAAGTACTCGAGCGCGGCGCGAGCCGCTTCTCGGCGGCCGCGAGAATTCCATCGAAGGCATGCGGAGAGGCGTGCTCCTGTTCCCCGCGAGCCGCGAGATCGAGTCCGGCCGCGACGATAGGTCCCGACGAGAGCCGGGCCGCCAGGCGCAGGCCGCTGCCGGCCACCGTGCCGTGCGGAGGCAGGCCGAGCGCTTCCCCGAGGGCCGGGAGGAGGGCGCTTTCCGCGAAGGAGCGCTGGTCGAGCAGGAGAAGCGGAAGCCCGCGCCAGAGCTGCGCCGAGGGCAGCGCGGTCAGCGGCGCGGCGAGGAGGGCGGGGCGGCGGGCCAGAGGATAGAGGTGTACGCGGCTCCAGAATCCGCCGTCGGTGGCGACCACGAGATCGGGTTCCATGCCCGCCGCCCTGCAGGCCGCCAGGGCCGATGAGACGGCCAAGAGGGCGAAGCGCCTCCGGTAGGGCGCGAGGGCCGCGAGCGAGGCGCCCAGGCTCGGTCCCGCGGCCGCGAGCACCACGGGGCAGCTCAGCTCGAAAGGCGCCGCGATGCGCTCGACGAGAAGGAAGGAACGGCAGGCGTTCGCCACCCATCGCCGGCCGAAGGCCTTGATCGTGGCCGCCGAACCGGTCAGCCGGTCCAGGGAGAAGCGCAGCGCCTCCCGGAACCGGGCCGCCGCCTCGGGAAAGGCCTGAACCCCGGGCTGCCATTCCAGCACCGCCAGGCCCGAGACGGCGTCCTCGTCGATGGCTCGATCCAGGAAATCGGCGAGCGAAAGTGCGGAATCCGGGTACCAGATCGCATCCTCTCCCCCCATTTCCTTGTCGCGGAAGAAAGCATCCGGCTGCAGGGCGGCGATCGTCGCGCCGGGGAATCGGGCTCGCAAAAGCGGGCTCAGATAGTCGAGACAGGGGGCGATGAGAACGATCGCCGTCGGTGCGCGATCGCCGAGCATGCGCTCGATGAAGCGCTCCGCTTCCCGCTCGGGAGCGTAGGGCGAATGCAGGTACAATTCGTCGGCGCGGCAGACGGGCGAACCGCCGCGCGAGGGGCAGAGGACGAGGTTCACCCTCACTCCGCGAGGAAGCGCGAAAGCTCGGCAGGCGCCGTCACGCTCGCGAGATCGAGCGAGATGGCCTTTCCCGAAGGCAGCTCGATGCCTTCGAAGAGGGGGAGGGCTCGCTTGAGCGATTTGCGGAACTGGAAGAGGGCGAGGTCGGGGTCGAGAGCCGTGGAACTGAAGAAAAGGCAGGCGAGAAAGCCGTCTTCGGTGAGGACCGCGGCGCCGCGGCGGCCGAGCACGTGGACGGCCGCCGAGACGAAGACGGAACGGAACGACGAGGAGAGTATGCCGGGGACCCGCAGATCGAACTCGAGATAGCTGGGAGCGAGGTCGAGGCGGAAGGCGGCGGCCCAGCTTTCGCCGGGGCCTGCAGAAAGGAGTTCGGCGGCGGGATCCGGGCTGGGCGTCGCGATGGCGAGGGCTTGGACTCCCCGCCTGCCCGGCGCCGCCAGCAGCCTGCCGAGGGCCGTGATCGTCGTCTCGTCCGCCCGGTCCAGATCGTCGTCGGCGAAAATCCATTGGCCGAGAATTTCCCCCGCGCCGCCGGTCATGGCGGCGCCGCGCAGGGGCAGGGCGGAGGGAACGCCGAGCAGCGATGACAGCAGTGCGGCATCCTCGGGCGGCAGCAAGGAACCCGGCCTTCCCGAGCGCATCGCGAGCGATTCGGGCACGTAATCGGTCGAGGCCGCGGGGAAACCCAGACTGGCGGCCGCGGCCAAGCCGTCCAGCTCTGGCAGGAATAGGGCGATGGCCTTCAGGGGCAGGGCTTCCGAGACTCGTTCGAAGACGGCGAGGAAGTAGTCCGCGGAGTCGGGAAGGTCGAGCAGCTCGGTCTCGAGCGCCGCGATCTCGTCGATCGAGAACTCGAAGCGCGGCACGACGATCGGAGACGCGTTCACCGGCTTGAGAAGCTCGTCCGGGCCGGGGCGCTGCGCAACCAGCTGCGCCTGGGCGGCGGCGGCTTTCGCGAAGAGTCCGCTCCGGCCCCCGGTCGATGGCGTTTCGCCGAGAGCCTTCTCGAGGAGACTCATGGTCAGACCAAGCCCAATTCCTCGAAGAGCCGCTTATAGGTGTCGAAGTACTGGGAACGGGCGAACTCCTCGATCTTATCCTCGGGCAGGGAGTCGAGAAGCTTGTCCAGATAGGCCAGCACGCTCCGGATTTCCGACTTGAGCCGATCGTCTCCCGGCGCCGGCTTGGCGGCGGCAGTCGGAACGGCCGCCTGGCTCGGTTCCTCTTCGATCTCGGCGAGCTCTTCGGCCTCAGGGACTTCCACCGCCTCAGGGAGCTCCACGGGCGCCGGAACCGGGCGGGATGCGGGCGCCTGCTCCGAAGTCTCTTCTTCCAGGTCGAGGAGGAATTCTTCCTCGGCCTCTTCAGGGACCTCGCTGCCGGCGAGGGCTTCGCCGCCGATGAAATACCTGTCGTCGAGACTCGACGGCAGCTCGTCGGGATGGAGCGAGAAGGGTTCGGCGGGTTTTACGGTCTTCGTCTCTATCTCGGCCGCGAGCGTATCGTCATCGCTGCCGGGAAGCTCTTCGATCTCGGCGAAATCCTCGACCTCAGTGGTCGAGAGACCCTCATGATGAAGATTGATGTCCTGCAGCTCGCTCTCCTCGATTTCGGGAAGCGCCTCCAGGGTCTCGAGCTCCAGGGGCTTCGCCTCCGCGTAGTCGGGGCCGCTCTCCACGCTCAGGGTGAGTTCCTCTATGGACTCTTCCGAAGGCTGCTCGACGACGGGCAGCTCCTCGTCTATTTCGATGGTGGGTTCGGACTCGAGTTCCTCGACCTCCAGGTCGAAGTCGGAGAGGTCGGGTTCGACGAGCGGAACGTCCGTCGGGATGGCCTCGCCGAATTCGGCATCGTCCGCGTCCAGCGCCGACTCGAGGTAGGATGTATCCTCGGGGGCCGGGGTCATGGGACGCACGCCCTCCTCCGCCATGAGGCTGATTTCCTCGAACTCCGGAGCCTTCGCGGCGCTCTCGTCTGAGGGCTGCTCGACGTCGACGGATTCTCCGAGCCGCAGCTCCTCGATGGCCGGCTCGATCGCGGCCGAAGAGTAGTCGCCGCCTTCGGGAAGGATGGACTCGTCGATTATTTCGATATCCTGGGGCGTCTCGATTCCCGGAGCCGCGGCGTTTTCCCCGAGCTCGGGGAGCGTTGCCCCGAGGCCCTCGGCGCCCGCGGCCTCTTCCTCGGTGAAGTCCGCGGTATTGAGAATGTTGTCGAGCTCGTCGCCGGTGAGGGCGATGGTCTCGTCCTCTTCTTCGTCGAAGAAACCGCCCGGGGCCGCCGACTCTTCCTGGACTCCCTTGTCCTCGACCGGAGACGGTTCTTCATGCCGGTATTCCTTGAGCTGCATTTTGAGCGAGACGAGCTCTCCGCGGATGGAAGAGAGCTCATCGGCGATCTTGAGCAGGATCTCGGAAGAGGAATCGAGGCTCCGTCCCCGCGTCGGCTCGGAGGGAGCCGGAGATGAGAGCTCCCGTTCGACCGCCGACAGATCGTCGAATTCTTCGGTCGAGGGTGCGACGGAAGCCGCCGACGGGGAGGGGGACGTTTCCGCCTCGGGTTCCGCAAGGAAATCGTCGAATTCCGTGACTTCTTCGAAGCCGTCGAGTCCGACATCCTCGGCGCCGTCCGCCTCCGAGCGCTTTTCTTCCGAGGGAAGCGTATCGTCGAAGGTGAGGTCCATGTCGAGCGACTCGAACTCGGGAGCGGGCTCTTCCGCCTTCTCGCTCCGCGCCGGCTCGGCCGTGTCGAGGAACTCGGCCGTGACATCGTGCGACTCGAACGAGGCTTCGGAGCTTTCGGCCGCCGGAGCCTCTTCCAGGTTGTCCAGGAATTCGGCCGAGACGTCTTCCATAGAAAAGGAGGCGGACGAGGACACGGCGGACGGAGCATCGAGGCCTTGAATCGACTCCAGGTCGATTTCGGCGTAGGGGCTTATGGGCGTACCTTCGGCGGCGCCTTCGAGCTCTTCGAGGGAGATGTCGACCGTGCTGGATTCGAGGTCTTCGATATCTTCCATGCCGCCTTGCCGCGGCTTTTCGATGTCGAGCAGGGATTCCTCGAGGGCCGGGATGTCCTCGATATCGGGGAGAGGCATCTGATCAGCCTCGGAGCCGAGGGAGTCGAACTCGGCATCGAAGGAGCCGAGCATCTTTTCCTCTTCCGCGGAAAGGAACGATTCTTCGGGAGAGGGGGGGGAGACCTGTCCGGGCTCGAAATCCGATTCGTCCGGCAGACTGGCCGCCGCATCTTCGACGATATCGCGCGGTTCGGCCTTGACCCATACGCCATACTGATCCAGCTCAGCCCGTTGGGCTCCGGGACGCGATGCTGGATTCTTTGGATCGGTGTCGGAACGTATGGCCATGGCTACTCCGTTACGGGCGGTCGTTAGTAGAATATCGGCAGGTTCTCGTAGAGCATTAACGAACCGAACTCCACTCTAAGCGCGCTTGTACCGCTTGTCAATAATCGGTGTCAAACGCGGGTCCGGGGTTCAAGAATCGGGGTCCGCGAGCCGTTAATTGTTGAAGATGAGCTCTTGGAAAAATCGCCGCGGCACGCGGCTCTCCGCCTCTTTGCTCGGTCCGCGTCTCGGGGCCGCCTTCGTGGGCGCGCTCACGGCGTATTGCATTCTGTCGACTCTGGTAGGTCCGGCCGGCCTCGTGGCCTACGGCCAGCTCAAGGAGCGGCGCGTCGTCATGTCAGAAAACCTGAAGAGCCTCGGCCGCATCAACGAGGAGCTGAGAAGCCGGCTGGACGCGCTCACCTCCGACGCCGACAAGGCGGCGCGCGAGGCCCGGGCGCTCGGCTACCTCCGCCCGAACGAAACCGAAGTCGTGCTCCCCGGCGGGGACTACTCCGGTCCGGCGCCTATCGATATCGGCAGGGTCAGGCCGCTCTTGCCGCCGCGCACTCTCTCGGATGCGGCGATCAAGGCGACGGCGTTTTCCATCGGCCTCGCCTTGTTCGTCCTGATCGTCCCGCGCCGGCGGCGGAACCTTCGGTCAGCGGAATAGCCTGGTCCAGGCAGAGTCCCTGACATAGTTGTTGTCGACGTCGACCGTTCCCGAAGGGTCCACCTTGACGAAGACGGATTCCTTGACTCCGACGAGCCGGTCTCCCGCCGAACTGAGCGAGAAAACCCAGCGCCAGGGCCGGGCCTTCTCGGCGATCTCCTTCGCCGCTTCGTATCCCAGGCCGGGGCTGCGATAGTAGTCGGGAATGCTCTTCTGATCCTGCGCCACGATCACCTTGGCTCCGTCGATCGATGCGCGGATGCGCATGCTCGCACCCGACTCAAGTATCGCTATGCCGCGGCCGTCGCTGAAAATCGAGATTCGGTCCAAACCCTTGTCGCCCTTCCACGCGCCCACGATCTCGTCGAGGCGAGGCGAGGGGTCGTAGCTGAGGGGCGCCTGGCCGCCTTCCTGCGCCCCGGCCGAGGATCCGGGGGAGGCCGCGGCCGGATAATCCGCCGCGTCGGCTTTCCTGGGCGAAGCCTGGGCAGCGAAGAGACTGCGGGTGAGGCGGCGGCTTTCGAGGATGAGTTCGTCGACCGAGCCGGCTGTATCGGAAACGCTGTGTTTCTCGCCGGAGGAGACCGTGGTGAGGTCGAGGGTGAAGACGATTATCCCGCCCACTTTGCTCGCGTCGCCCGATAGGAGGTAGTCCGCCGCCAAGGGCGCGACATCCTTGGGAACGCCGAGCTGGACGGCCGTTTCCGCTTCCTTGAGGGCCAATTCCTGGCCTTGGGTGTCTATGACGCGGAAAGCGCGCAACTCGACGACATAGCTGGTGATGAGATTCTGCAGCGCCGTGGTCTCTCCGGCGGACAGGGCGTCTCCCGAGAACGGCATGACCCTGAGAACGCGCTGTCCCGCCTCGGCGGCGGCGGTCTGCAGCAGCGCCGCGGCCAGGACCAGCATCGGAAACAGCCGTCGTCGCATATTCCTCCGAAGGCCGCTCCGGCTCGAGGCGATCCGCAGGCGGCGCCTTGAGCCGACAGCCCCGCTCAACTGAGGCTCGCGCAAAACGCAGGGCATTTTGCACGAGCTACCCAAACCTGCTCGACTTCCTTCAATTTTACCACAAACACAATGAAGCAGAAAGTTCGGAACGAAGGACTCAGTTGAGCAGGCTGTTCTGCGTGCTCTGCGTCCCGCCGTTTCCGCCCGTCGGAGCCGCGCTGGACGGGGCTTGGCTCGGCGCCGTCGAGGAACCGCCGCTCGCGGGTCCGCCGCCTGGCGGCGGAGGCGAAAGGTCCAGGCCCGGGATGTCGATCTTCAGCGTGGCGTCAGGCACGGGTCCGCTGCCGGAAAAACGGGCTTGGTTGCCCAGCTTGTTCAGGAGCTGCTGATCCCGTTCCGCGCCGAACTGATGGATGTCGCAGAGCTTGTCGGGCTGGGTTCCGTCGTAGTAAAGGAGGGTGATGAGCCCTTCCTTGCTGCCCGGGGCGGGAAGGAGACCCGATTCCGCGCAGACCGTGACCTCGGACAGACCCGTCTGCGGCCTGACGAATGGCTTGTAGGGCAGGCCGCGATTGATGTCGCGCATGTACTGGGCCCAGATCACGCCGGAAAGCGTGGCGCCGGTCAGGTTGACGCCGAGAGAATTGCCCGGACGGTCGAAGCCGAACCAGACGGCCGTGGTCATGTAGGGCGTGAAGCCCAAGGTCCAGGCATCGGCCCAGTTCTGGGTCGTGCCGGTCTTGCCGGCCGCGGGCATCGTGTACTTCTTGCCCTTGGAGTCGGTGTAGGTGAATATCTGGCCGAAGTCCGTGGCGTAGGCGAGCGTACCGGTTTTCACGACGCGCTGAAGCATGTCGACCATGACCGCCGCATTCTGCGGACTGATGAGCTGGATGCCTTGGCCCAGCTTTTTCTGCTGCGTGCGAAGGTCCTTCTCCGGTTCGAGGATGACGCGGCCGTCGCGATCCTCCACCGAGCGTATGGCGATCGGCGTGACCGCCTTGCCCTGGTTGGCGAACACCGAGTATGCCCGCGCCATCTGCAGCGGCGTGACGCCGATGACGCCGAGGGCGAGCGGATAGACGCGGGGGAAGGTCCGGCGTATTTCCGCCGGATCGGTTATGCCCAGGAGGAGGGCCGCCCGGTTGATGGCCGCGTCGAAACCGATGGCGTCGAGGACCTTGACCGAGGGCACGTTCATCGAGTGGGCGAGGGCGTACCAGAGCAGCACCGGGCCCTTCCACTCGCCCAGATAATCGAGCGGAATGTAGGGTGTCCCGTCGGCGTTGTACAGGACGACGGGGCTGTCGTAGATCATCGTGCCCTCGGTGAACTTGCGCGAATCTATCGCCGCCGAGTAGTACAGGGGCTTGAACGAGGAGCCCGGCATGAGCAGCGACTGCGTGGCCCGGATGAGCTGGTTGGACTGGTCGAACTTGGCCCCTCCGACGAGCGCCGATATGTAGCCGGTGTCGTTCTGGATGGTGACGAGCGCCCCTTCGACCGTCGTCTTCTCGAGCTGCTTCTTGATCTTGGCCGATTCCGCGTTGGCCATGGCCTTGAGGTCGGGAAGGCCGAAAAGCAGGGCCGCCGCGTCGACGGCGGGATTGATGCGCGTCTGGTAGTAGTCGTCGACGGTGTTCTGCACGCGCTCTTCCGAGACGGCCAGGTGCTTTATGTCGAACGAAAGTCCGAGCAGCTCCATGATGGGGATGTAGTCGTTCTCGGCCTTGCCGAGGCTGGCGCTGCTCGACTGGCGATAGCTCTTGTTGGCCTCGGTGATTCCTTCCTTCATGTACGCATCGGCGGCGGCCTGCTCGTCGAGATCGAGCGTCGTATTGACCGTCAGGCCGTCCTTGTAGATGTCCCAGGAGCCGTAGAGCATGTTCTCGAGCTGCCGGCGGACATATTCGCTGAACCAGGGAGCCTTGTCGTTCCGCATGAAGAAGGCGCTCGAGGCCACGCGCGTGTAGTCGAAATTATCCCAGTATTCGTTGAACGAATCGTCGGCAGCCTGCTTGCTGCAGTAGCCGAGCCGCACCATCTGGTCGAGGACTTCCTTCGATCGGGCGCGGGCCAGGTTGGGATTCTTGAATGGATCGTACCTCGTCGGATTGGAGAGCTGGATGACGAGGATGGCCGATTCGGCGAGCGTAAGGTCGCGGGCGGAGTGACCGAAGAAATACTTGCTCGCCGCCTGCACGCCGTAGACGCCCGGACCCATGATCATGCGGTTTATGTACTGCTCGAGTATCTCTTCCTTCGTGTAGTGCCGCTCGAGCTGGAGGGCCCACCAGAGCTCGACGATCTTGCGCTTCAGGGTTATCTGGCGCCGGTCGGCGTAGAGGGTGCCGGCGAGCTGCTGGGTGATCGTGGAGCCGCCGCCGAAATTCCGGTGGAGGAGGACGCCGAGCGCGGCGCGGACGATCCCTTTCACGGTAAATCCATGGTGGCTATAGAAGGATTGGTCCTCGCGCGTGATGAGGGCGTCGATGAAATACCGGGGCACTTCCTTGATGGAGATCATCTCGCGCTTTTCGTCGGAGAAGAACTCGGTTATGAGTCTGCCTTTGATGTCCAGTATCCTGGTAGGAAGAGCCGGTTGGTTATCGGTGAAATTTTCGTTGTTGGCGATGTTTTCGGTGGCGGCTATGGCGACACCGGCGGCGATGCCGAGAACGAGGGCGGCCGCGACGGCCGCGACGAGCAAAACCCTCGCAACCTTCGCCGGCCTGGATGCGGACGACATGACGCTAGCCTACGCGAAGGCCGCTCTCTTGGTCAAGTTCGGCGCCGACGCCTGGAAGAGCGCGCCCAGTCCGGCTTAGGGCATGAAAAAGGGCCGGCTTGGGGAAACCGGCCCGCCCGTTATGGGTGTCGGATGAACCATAGTAGACTGGGAGGGGAACTATGATCGAACCCGACATCAAGTATATCGGCACCGGGCAGTTATAATTTAACGCTATGGCGGATCTTTTTAAAGGCCATTCCGAGGCGGCCCCCCGAAGGGCCTGGAAACTCGGAAAGGCGACCCCGGAATCCGCCGCGATGCCCGACCGAGCTCGACTTGATCTCTCCAGATGTTTCTCTTTATATTTTCCTCTTTGCGAAGCCTTTTCATCGACACCTTGATTTCACTCGGGTTGATCGAAGCGGAGAAGAGCTCGCAAAAGGTCGCCGTGGCCGGGTGCCGGCGTATCGGTTGGAAGAAACCGAGATGTTGACATGCTAAACGATATTTAGGTATGATTTCAATATAAAAATATAGATTGAGTCGGTTTCTAGACTAGGTTAGTTTTGAGATCGGCTTCGCGTTTGCTCCGCTTTCTCTGAAGGCGTGTGCAAATGCCGCAATTCATTGTAGTTCTTTCAAAATGCGTCACATTTTGAAAGAGCCTCGATTCGCGCAGAATCATTTTCAGGAGGGACGGAATGAAAGTCGCTATCAACGGTTTCGGGAGGATAGGCCGCCTCGTATTCCAGGCCATGGTGGACCAGGGGCTGCTCGGCAAGGACAAGATCGACGTCGTCGCGGTGGTCGATATCTCCACCGACGCGAAGTATTTCGCCTACCAGCTCAAGTACGATTCCATCCACGGCCGCATGAAGGCCGCCATCTCCACGAAGAAGAGCGACGCTTCCCTGACCGAAGACGATATCCTCGTGGTGAACGGCCATGAGGTCAAGTGCGTCATGGCCGAGCGGGAGCTCAAGAACCTCCCCTGGGCCAAGCTCGGCGTCGAGTACGTCATCGAGTCCACCGGCCTCTTCACCGACGAGAAGGCCTGGGGCCATCTCGAGGCCGGAGCCAAGAAAGTCATCATCTCCGCCCCCGCCAAGTCCAAGGACGAGACCAAGAAGATTCCGACCTTCGTCATGGGCGTCAACCACGAGAAGTACGATCCCGCGAAGAATGACGTCGTCTCCAACGCCTCCTGCACCACCAACTGCCTCGCCCCCCTCGTGCACGTCATCATGAAGGAGGGCATCGGGATCGACCGCGGTCTCATGACCACGATCCACTCCACCACCGCCACCCAGAAGACCGTCGATGGCGTGTCCAAGAAGGACTGGCGCGGCGGCCGCTCGGCCTCCAACAACATCATCCCCTCGACCACCGGCGCCGCCAAGGCCGTCGGCGAGGTCCTCCCCGAGACCAAGGGCAAGCTCACCGGCATGTCCTTCCGCGTCCCGACCCTCGACGTCTCCGTCGTCGACCTCACCTTCACCGCCCAGAAGGACACTTCGATCGACGAGATCGACGCCCTCCTCAAGAAGGCCTCGGAGACCTACCTCAAGGACCTCCTCGGCTACTCCAACGAGGAGCTCGTCTCCACCGATTTCATCCACGACAACCGCTCCTCGATCTACGACAGCCTCGCGACCAAGCAGAACAACCTGCCCGGCGAGAAGCGTTTCTTCAAGCTCGTGAGCTGGTACGACAACGAGTGGGGCTACTCCAACCGCGTGGTGGACCTCCTCCGCTACATGGCCTCGAAGAAGTGATCGGATAATTCCCTTTCACCACAGGGGCGCAGAGAACACAGAGGAGGAGAATACCAGGGAGGGGAAGGAAGAAGACGGGGGAAACGAGAGCCGGCTCTCTCCGCCCGCCCCCTCTGCATTCTGGATCTTCGCTTTCTCTCCCTCGTTCGCCTGTGTCCTCTGTGCCTCTGTGGTTCATCTCTTTCCCTCTCTCTCCACGGAGGCAATCATGATAAAGACAGTCAAGGAAATCGAGCTCAAGGACAAGCGCGTCGTCATGCGCGTCGATTTCAACGTGCCCATGAAGGACGGCAAGGTGCAGGACGACACCCGGATCGTGGCGGCCATCCCCACGATCACGTACGTCCTCGAGCAGGGCGCGAAGAGCCTCGTGCTCATGTCCCACCTCGGCGATCCCAGGAAAGACGCGAAAAAAGCCAAGGAGAAGGCCGAGAAGGACGGCAAGACCTTCGACGAGGCGAAGTACATCGCCGGCAAGCACCGCATGGCCCCCGTCGCCGAGTACCTCGCGGCCAAGCTGGGGAGGCCGGTCGTCTTCGCGGGCGAGGATTCCTGCTACGGCAAGAAGGCTTTCATCGAGGGCCAGAAGGACGGCAGCGTGATCATGCTCGAGAACACCCGCTTCCACAAAGAGGAGACGAGCGAGGACCCGGCCGAGCGCGACAAGCTCGCCAAGGAGCTCGCCACCTACGGCGAGATCTTCGTCAACGACGCCTTCGGCACCGCCCACCGCGACCACGCCTCCACGGCGAGCATCGCGAAGTTCATGCCGGTATCGGTCGCCGGCTTCCTCATGGAGAAAGAGGTGAAGTACCTCGAGCCCATGGTCACGAACCCGCCCAAGCCCATGGTCGCCATCATCGGCGGGGCCAAGGTCTCCTCCAAGATCGCCGTGCTCGAGTCGCTCTTGAGGAACGCTTCCGCCCTCGTCATCGGCGGAGGCATGGCCTACACCTTCCTCAAGGCCCAGGGACACAAGATCGGCACCTCTCTCGTGGAGGACGACCAGCTCGACACCGCCAGGAAGATTCTCGAGGCCGCCAAGAAGGCCGGCGTCGCCATGGTCCTGCCCCTCGACCACGTCTGCTCCGACAAGTTCGACGCGCAGGCCGCTCCCAGAGCCATCGACGGCATCGACATCCCCGACGGGCTCATGGGCATGGATGTCGGCCCCAAGACCCTGGCCGAGTACAAGAAGGTGCTCGCCACGGCCAAGAGCGTCGTCTGGAACGGCCCGGTGGGCGTCTTCGAGTTCGACGCCTTCGCGAAAGGCACGGGCGAGGTGGCCAAGCTCGTGGCCGAAGCCACCGCCCGCGGCGCCACGACGGTCGTCGGCGGCGGCGATTCCGTGGCCGCGGTCAACAAGTTCGGCCTCGCCGCCAAGATGTCCCACGTGTCCACCGGCGGCGGCGCCTCCCTGGAGCTGCTCGAGGGCAAGAAACTGCCCGGCATCGAAGTTTGCCGGACCAAGTAAGGAGCACCCTATGCGTTCATATTTCATCGCCGGCAACTGGAAGATGCACAAGACCGTGCCTGAGTCGGTGGCTCTGGCCAAGGAACTCGTCGCTGGACTGCGCGGCTGCGGCGAGAAGCTCCTCGTGGCTCCCGCCTTCACCGCCCTCGCCGCCGTCGCGGAGGTCGTGAAGGGCACGGACATCCTGCTCGGCGCCCAGAACATGGGGCCGGAGGAACAGGGCGCCCACACCGGCGAGGTCTCCGTCCTCATGCTCAAGGACCTGGGCGTCAAGGCCGTCATTCTGGGCCACTCCGAGCGCCGGCATTCCTACGGCGAGGGTGACGAGCTCATCAACAAGAAGGTCCTGCTGGCGCTCAAGCACGGTCTCGAGCCCATTCTCTGCGTGGGCGAGACGCTCGAGGAGCGCGAGGGCGGCCGCCTCGAGGCGGTAGTCGGCTCGCAGGTCGAGCGCGGCCTGGCCGGGGTGAGCGCCGAGGCCCTGAAGAGCGTCACGATAGCCTACGAGCCCGTGTGGGCCATCGGCACGGGCAAGACGGCGACGCCGGAAGACGCAGACGCGGTCCACGCCTATATCCGCAAGGTTCTCGCCCGGCTCTACGGCGAGGCCGCGGCCAAGGCCATGTGCATCCAGTACGGCGGCTCCGTCAAGGGCGACAATGCCGCCCAGCTCATGGCCAAGCCGAATATCGACGGGGCTCTCGTGGGTGGAGCGAGCCTCAAGGCCGATACTTTCGCGCCGATTGCCCGCTTCCGGGCCTGAACGCGCTCGGTTTGAGGCAGAAAACTGCGGGCCGCGGCTCCCCGATGGGGCCGCGGCCGCAGGTCCGGCGAGCGGTGAGAGGGCGGGCCGGGATCGGGTCCCGTCGCGCAAGATCAGCGGATATCTCGATCATAGAAGGCCTTGCCAAGTCACTGGCTTTCCGGTAGGATGGGTTTAAAGGGTCCGTTCCTTCCGAGGCAGGCCCGAAGTGTCAGTTCGGAGAATCAAGCATGGGCATTCTTGGAATAATCTTGCTGGTCGTGTTCGTGATGGTTTCGATTCTTCTCGTTATCATGGTCGTCATTCAAGACTCCGATTCGGACTCTCTCGGCGGCCTGTTCGCCGGCGGCTCGGGCAGCGCCTTCGGTTCGCGCTCGACCAACGTCGTAGTGCGCTTCACGTACATTCTAGGCGCGCTTTTCTTCGTCACCGCCTTCTCCTTGGCCTTGATCAACAAGACTTCGATCGGCAACGTAGCTGACGCGGCCGCCGCCAAGCAGAGCGGCGGCACGGCGACCTCGGATTGGTGGAACGCCCAGCCCCAGAGCAAGGCGCCTGCCGCTCTTCAAGGGCAGGGAACCACGAGTCCGACCAACGGCAGTCAGGTCGGGGCTCCGCCGCCTCCTCCTCCCCAGCCGACGACTACGAAGTGACGCATCGCCCCGCCTGAGCATGGTGCTTGGAGCGGGGTTTTGAGCTTCCGGGGCGATTTCATCGACCGAGGAGGGCTCGCATGTTGCTTCAGCAGGTTTTCCTGCCCGGCCACATCAAGGTCGGACTCGAAAGCGTGGACAAAGACGAGCTTTTCGAAGAACTCGTCGACGTTCTCGCCAGAGCCGATGGCAGGAATTTCCCACGGGCCGCCGTGTTGCGCGCGATACGCGAGCGTGAAGAAAAGCTGTCTACGGGCATCAAGAAGGGCATAGCTCTCCCTCACGGCATGGTCGAGGGGCTCGATGGGCTCACGGGTGCGCTCGGCATTTCCAGCCGCGGGATCGAGTACGCGTCCCTTGACGGCGAGCCGGTCTACATAGTTTTCCTGCTGCTTACCGCTCCCCAGGATTCTGAACTTCATCTCAACGCACTTAAGCACCTCGCCAGGCTCCTCGACGATCCCGAGTTCTACACCGAACTCGTGGAGGCCAAGAGCGAGGACCAGGCCTTCGAGATAATCAGGCAGTTCGAGGATTTCGTCAGAGCTTAGTTTTGAGATGTCCGAAGGGGGGTGCTGCATGCATTCTCAGGATATTCTTGACAGACTCTTCGAAGTCGAGCGCCAGGCCGATTCTCTGGCCGCCGAAGCGGGCGCCGAAGCCGACCGCAGAGTCGCCGCGGCCAAGGAGCGCGCCAGACTGGCGGTCGCCGCGGCCATCGAGTCGGCGACGGCTTCGGCGACTGCCGCGAGAGCCGCCTCCGCCGCGGAGGCGAAAGGCGAATACAGCCGCGCCCTCGATTCCTATCGTCGCGAGATCGATGGACTGTCCTTGGACGAAGCGGCTTTCATCTCGGTATGCGAGCGCATCGTGGCCGGGGCGCTCCGATGATGCGCTTCGCCTGGGCCTACGGCTATGTGCGCATCTGCAGCTATCAGGCGAGAGCGCGGCTCGGGCCCCGGGCCGCCAGGCTCGCCGAGGCGGGAAAACTTGGCGAACTCTGGCGCGAGCTGTTCGACGAGGAGGCGCCCTCCGAAGCCCGGCTCGCGGCAGCGGCGGAGCGCCGTCTCCGCATCGAGGCGGGCAGGATCTTCACGCGCATCGCGGGGCATGACCTCATGGCCCTGCCGTTTTTCCGCGCTCTCCTGTCCAAGGCGGAGTTCGCCTTGGTGAAGCGCCTGCTCTCCTCGTTGCGCGGCCCGGCGCAGCGGGATGAATCCCGGGACTGGGGCGAGGAAGAATTGCCCCGCGCGCCCTCCTTCGACCTTTCGGCCTTCCCCAATCCCTCGGCCATGTTCAGCCGAAGCCGTTTTTCCTGGATAGCGGATCAGGGATTCGACGATCTCGCGGCGGCCAAGAATCGCCTGGATCGGCAATATTACGAAGAACTCTGGGCCTCGCTCGGCTCGATCCCCTTCACCTTGCGCGCTTCCCTCGCCTCCCTGGTGGCCCGCGATGTCGAGCTCGAAAACCTCGTCTGGGCGCTCAGGCTGCGCCGCTACTACGCGCTGTCGCGGGACGAAATCATTCCCCGCCTCGTCCGCCTGCGCGGGCGCGATTGCCAGGCCGCCGCGCTCGCTGCGCTCGCGCTTCGCCCCGACGTCAGGGCCGACTGGGCCGGATGGCGCTGGGAAGCCTTCGTCAACGATGCGCCCGAACCCGGGCAAGCCTGGTATTTCGATGTCCGCCATTTCGAACGATCGCTCAGGCGCCACCGCTTCGCGGAGCTGCGGCGGACGCTCCACCTCAAACCTTCCTCCTACGCGCCCCTGTATTGCTTTTTCCGGATCCAGGAGTACGAGATCGCTTCCATCTTCGCCGTCATCGAGGGGCTTCAGCTGAAGGCCCCCTTCGCGGAGATAGCCGACTTCGTCGGCGGCTTGGCCGAGGTCGGAGCGTGAGTACCGTTCCCATGCGCCGGGTCGAGTTACTCGTCATGAAGCGGGATTTGGAACTCGTCGTGCTGGACTTGGGGAAGTCCCGTTGCTTCGAACCCGTTCTTCCGCGCAAGGAGCCCGGGCCGGCCGCGGAAAGACTGTCGGTCCGGGCTCCGAGCGCGGCCGAGAGCCTGCGTTCGATCAAGCGGACCCTGGGCCTCGCCTACCCGAAGGAGATTCCCGAGCTAAGCCGATTGCCCGGTCCCGATGAGGCCAGGGAACTCGAGCGCCTGACCGCCAGGGTCAAGGACTTCGATGAACTCTGGTCGGCCCATCAGGACAAGGTGACGCGGACGGCCGCCCTGCTCGAGGAAGCCCTCGCCTTCGCGGGCCTCGAACTGCCTTTTCGCGAGCTCGACCACCTTTCCTTCCTGGCGATTCGCATCGGGCACCTGGAAAGCCGCGCCGCCGAGAGTCTCGCCTCGAATCTGGGAGACCGGGCCCTCATCCTTCCGATAGACGATCGCGGGCTCGTCGTCGCGGCGACGACCAAGAAGGGGCGTTTCGCCCTCGACACCGAGCTGAGCCGTTCGGGCTTCAAGCCCTATGCCTTCCCGCCGGATTTCCGGGGCCTTCCTTCCTCCCTGCCCCAGCGCCTGGAAGGCGAGCTCGCCGCCCTCGCGTCGGCCACGGCCGAACTCGAGCGGCGGCGCGCCGAGCTCGCCCGGGAGCTGGAGCCCGTGTGGCGCTCGCTGGCCGCCTCCTATGCGATGCAGGAGACCATCGAGCGCCTGAAGTCCGAACTCGAGGCCTCGGCCCAGGTCTACCGCCTCGAGGGCTGGATTCCGCGGGATCGTCTCGGCTCCCTGGGTTCGGCGCTGCGCGAATCGACCGCGGGGCGCATCGCGATCCGGTCCTGGAAGCCCCGCGAGCTGCCCGAGTCCGAGCAGGGCGAGGAAAGCGTTCCCGTGCTCTTGAAAAAGCGGGCCTACGTCTCGAGCTTCGAGCGGCTCGTCCTTTCGTACGGCACGCCGCTCTACGGAACGGTCGATCCCACCCCTTTCGTAGCCTTTTTCTTTACGCTGTTCTTCGGCATCATGTTCGGCGACCTGGGGCAAGGCGCGCTCATACTGCTCGCGGGCCTTTTGCTGCGCCGCGGCGCCTTTCCCCGTTTTTCGGGCTGGAGGCCTTTCGCCCCGATCGCCATGGGAGCCGGCGCGCTCTCCATGGCGATGGGCTTGGCGACCGGCACCTGCTTCGCCAGCGAGACCTGGCTCGCGCCGCTCGAACGCTTCCTGACAACCCTCGTCTTATCCCATCCCGCCGACCGCTTCCTGGTTCTCCTTCCCCAGGGAGGTGCCGACAGGATCTTGACGTTCTTCGGCTTCACGCTGGCGCTCGGCGTCGTCGTCAACTCGATAGGTCTGGCGCTCAACGTCATAGACCGCTTCCGGACCGGGCGGCGAGGGGAGGTCCTGTTCTCGAAGACCGGACTCTGCGGGGCCTTTTTTTTCCTCTGGGCCGTAGGCATGGGCGTCCGGACCATCCTCGGCGGCGGCCTCGCCTGGTTCGACGCCGTGGGCCTGGGGCTGCCCCTCGCGCTCATGATCTTCGAAGTCCCCCTGGCCAGCCTCGTCGATCGGCGGCCCATCCCCGCCGGAGACGGTGCCGCCGCCTTCGTCATAGGGGGCTTCGTCACCGTCCTCGAATCGGTGTCGTACTTCCTCTCCAACAGTCTGAGTTTTCTCCGTGTCGGCGCCTTCGCCCTTTCGCATGCCGTCCTGTCCTTCATCGTTTTCACGATGGGCGATCTCATCCGCGAATGGGCCCCGGGCGGACTCGTCTGGGAGGTTCTCGTCGTCCTCATCGGCAATTCCGTGATCCTGTTCCTGGAAGGCCTCATCGTCGTCGTCCAGATAGTGCGGCTCCAATACTACGAGTTCATGTCCAAGTTCCTCACCGAGACCGGGCGGCCCTTCGCGCCCCTTCGATTCACCTTCGCAAAGGAGTGAGCCATGAAAAGGAACTTCGCATCGCGGGTGTTCTTCAGCGCGCTGCTGGCCGCCCAGGCCGCCGTGCCTCTGGCCGCTCAGGCCGCGGCGGGAGGGGGGGGCGACTCTTCCTCCGGGAAGTACATCGCGGCCGGGCTGGCCATCGGGCTTGCCTGCATCGGAGGAGGCATCGCGATCGGCCAGCTCGGGGCGGCGGCCATGGGCGCCATAGCCGAGGACGCGAGCCTGTCGGGGAAGGCCCTGCCGTATCTCGGCCTCGCCGAAGGGGTATGTCTCTGGGGCTTCCTCGTGGCCTTGCTCATTCTTCTGGTCTAGCCTCGCCATGAGCGACATCTTCGTCATAGCGGAAGAGGAGATAGTCCTCGCCTTTCGCCTGATCGGCGTCGCCGGACGGGCGGTGGAAGGCCGGGACGAGGCGCTGAAGGCCTTCCGCGACGCGACTTCGCCGCGCGAGCGCAGTCCGCGGCCCAAGGTGCTCATCCTCGCCTGCGAGGCGGCGCAGCTGCTCGAGGCGGAGCTCCGGGACTGGGAGCTCGCGTGCTCCTATCCCCTCGTCGTGCCGATCCCGTCGCAGAAACCGGGCGGGACCGGATATGCGAGCGTCGCCGACGTGGTACGGCAGGCTATCGGCATCGCGGTTTGAACAGCAGGGAGCCGGCATGGAAGAGATCGCATCGACCGACACGATCCAGAAGGAAATACTCGACGACGCGCGCAAGAAGGCCGAGTACCTGCTGCGCCAGGCCGACGCCGAGGTTCTGCGCATCGCTGCGGAGGGAGAGGCGGAGGCGCGCGGCCGCGCGGACGAGATCGTCGCCGCCGGCTTCTCTCGCGCGCAACGCGAGCGCGAGGAGTTGCTGGCCCGGATTCCGCTCGAAAAGGGACGCTATAGGACGCGGTTCGTCGACCGCGCTCTCCGCGCCGCTCTCGGACGGTTCATGAGCGGCCTCGGCCAGGATCGCGTCGCCGCGCTGTCGGCCCGCTTTCTTCGGAATGCCGCCCCCCTGCTCGCCGGCAAGGACGTGACGCTGCGGTACCGCGGCCTCGCGCCCGAGCTCGCCGCCGGGAGCTTCGCGGAGAGCGTGCCCGGGGCGGGCGCGTGCTCGCTCCGGGAGGACGCCGGCATGGCCGCCGCCGGCATGATCGCCGAGACCGCGGAGGGCGACCTGCTCGTGCGGGCGACGATGGACCTCGTCGAGGAGGAGCTGGCCGACCGGCACCGCGGCGAGCTGGCGGCGGCGCTTCACGGAAGGGCGGCGCCATGATCGAAGGCCGGATAACGCGCGTCATGGGGCCCGTGGTCATCGCGGCGGGCATGGGCGGCGTAGGTCTGTTCGACGTGGTCGAGGTGGGCGAGGCCCGGCTGGCCGGCGAGGTCATCAAGATGGACGACCGCGGCGCCACGATCCAAGTCTACGAGGACGATACGGGCATGAAGCCGGGGGAGGTCGTACGCTCGCTCGGCGTGCCGCTTTCCGCGGTCCTGGGGCCCGGACTCCTCGGCACGATCTACGACGGCATCCAGCGCCCCCTGGAGAGGCTCAAGGCCTCCACGGGGTCCTTCATAGCCGCCGGCACCAAGAGCGAGAGCCTGCCGCTGGACTCGGTCTGGGACTTCGTCCCGGCCGTCAGCGTCGGCGACAGCGTGGAAGGCGGAACGCTCCTCGGCACGGTGCGGGAGACCGAGCTCGTCGAGCACCGGATCATGGCGCCTCCGGGCGCGCGGCCGGGCCGGATATCCCGCGTCGCCCCACAGGGCAAATACGCGTTGCGCGACGTCGTCGTGAGCTCCGATGCGGGCGAGGACTTCCGCCTGGTCCAGGAGTGGCCCGTGCGCCGCCCCCGCCCCTCGCGGAGGCGCCTGGCGCCCACGGAGCCGCTCATGACCGGACTCCGGGTGATCGATATCCTCTTTCCCATCTCGAAGGGCGGCACGGCCGCCATACCGGGAGCCTTCGGCACCGGCAAGACGATGACCCAGCACGCCTTGGCCAAGTTCTGCGACGCCGACATCATCGTGTACGTGGGCTGCGGCGAGCGCGGCAACGAGATGACCGAGGTGCTCACCGAGTTCCCCCATCTCGTCGATCCGCGCACGGGCCGTTCGATCATGGAACGGACCATCCTCATCGCGAACACCTCCAACATGCCGGTGGCCGCGCGCGAGGTCTCCATCTACACCGGCATCACGCTCGCCGAATACTACCGGGACATGGGCTACGACGTGGCCGTCATGGCCGACTCGACCTCGCGCTGGGCCGAGGCGCTGCGCGAGCTCTCGGGCCGGCTCGAGGAGATGCCGGCCGAGGAGGGCTTCCCGGCCTACCTGCCGACTCGCCTCGCCGAGTTCTACGAGCGCGGCGGCCGCGTCGAGACCCTCGGCGGCCGGCCGGGCTCCATCTCGATCATCGGCGCCGTCTCCCCGCCCGGCGGCGACTTCTCCGAGCCCGTCACCCAGCACACGAAGCGCTTCATCCGCTGCTTCTGGGGCCTCGACAAGGACCTCGCGTACTCGCGCCATTACCCCGCGATTTCCTGGATCGATTCCTATTCGGAGTACGTCGAGGAGCTCAAGGACTGGTGGGACGGCGTCGATCCCGCGTGGTTCGCGCTGCGTTCCCGCGCGATGGAGCTCCTGAAGCGCGAACAGCGCCTCCAGCAGATCGTGCGCCTCATCGGTCCCGACGCCCTGCCAGACGAGCAGAGGCTCGTCCTGATCACGGCCGACATCCTGAAGAACGGCTTCCTGCAGCAGAGCTCCTTCGACGGGATCGACCGCTTCTGCTCGCCGCGGAAAGCGATCCTGCTCATACGGGCGATCATGGATTTCCATGCCCGGGCCGAAGCCGCCATCAAGGGCGGAACGCCTTTGCCGCGCATCGCGTCCCTGCCGGTCAGGGAGAAGCTGTCGCGTCTCAAGTCCGAAGTGAGCAACGAAGGGGCCGAGGGCATCGTCGAAGCCATGCGCGAAGTGGCTTCCGCCTTCGACGATCTCGAACTCGGCAAGGCCGACCAGGAGGGCCGATGAGAGGCATTGAGCACCGCGGCATCGTCCATGCGGAGGGGCCGATACTCGTCGCCGAATGCACCGAGCTCGCGGGCTTCGGCGAGCTCGCGGCGGTGTACGGCCGCGACGGGGTTCGCCGCGTGGGCCGGGTCCTGGACAGCTCGGACCGCAGGGTCGCGATCCAGCTTTTCTCGTCCAACGCCGGGCTTTCGCTCGAAGAGACGAAAGTGGAATATCTCGCTCGTCCCCTGGAGCTGCGCGTCGGCCCCGATCTCCTGGGCCGCATTTTCGACGGCCTCGGCAGGCCGGCCGACGACTATCCCGAAATCCTCTCCTCCGAATTCCGGGACATCAACGGAAGCCCCATCAATCCGGCCGCACGCGTCTATCCGCGGGACTTCATCCAGACGGGCATCTCCGCCATAGACGGCATGAACACCCTCATCCGCGGCCAGAAGCTCCCTCTGTTCTCCGGCAACGGACTTCCGCACAACAGGATAGCGGCGCAGATCACGAGGCAGGCGCGCATTCTCTCGGCCGACGAGCCCTTCGCCGTGGTCTTCGCCGCCATGGGCATCAAGTACGACGTGGCGCGCTTTTTCGTCGAGTCCTTCGAGCGCTCCGGCGTCCTCGCGAGGGTGGTCATGTTCTTCTCGCTCGCCGACAGCCCCACCATCGAACGGCTCGTCACCCCGCGCTCCGCGCTCACCGCGGCCGAGTACCTCGCCTACGAGCGGGGCATGCACGTCCTCGTGGTCCTCACCGACATGACCAACTACTGCGAGGCGCTGCGCGAAGTGTCGGCCTCGCGGGGCGAGGTGCCTTCGCGCAAGGGCTATCCGGGCTATCTGTACTCGGATCTCGCCTCGCTGTACGAGCGCGCCGGCAGGATAGAGAGCTCCGCGGGCTCCATAACGCAGATTCCGATACTTACCATGCCCAACGACGATATCACCAATCCCATACCCGACCTCACGGGCTACATCACCGAGGGACAGATCGTCGTCGACCGCGAGCTTTCGCAGAAAGGCGTCTATCCGCCGATCGCCGTCATGCCCTCCCTGTCCCGGCTCATGAAGGACGGCATAGGCGAGGGCATGACCCGCGAGGACCATAAGAACCTTTCGACCCAGCTCTTCGCGTCCTACGCCCGGGTGCGCAACGTGCGCAACCTCTCCGCCATAATCGGCGAGGAGGAGCTGTCCGCGCTGGACAGGACCTACCTCCGCTTCGGGGAGCGCTTCGAGACCGAGTTCCTGGCCCAGGGCGAGGACGAGGACCGGAGCATCGGAGAGACCCTCGACATCGGCTGGCGCCTCCTGGGCGCGCTGCCGCGGGAGGAGCTGCTGCGCCTGAGCCTCGACCTGATCGAGCGGCATCTGCCCGGAGGGGACCCGCTCCCCGGCGGATCCGGCGGAGCGGGCGGAGCCGTCGCGTCCGGCGGACAGATCGCCGACAAGGCAGGAGGCGCCTAACGTGTCAATCCAAGGCCTGGCCCCGACCAAGTCCAACCTGCTCAAGGAAAGGGAGAATCTCGCGCTCGCGACCGAGGGCTACGAACTCCTGGAACGGAAGCGCGAGATTCTCATGATCGAGCTCATGAAGCGCGTCGACGAGGCGAAGATCCTCGAACACGAACTCGAGCAGGCTTCCGAGGCGGCCTACGCCTCGATGCGGCGCATGATCTTCTCGCTCGGCCGCGAAGGCGCCGCCGAGCTCGCCGGAGGCGCCGTCCTGGGCGCCTCCGTGCGCGAATCCACCGTGCAAGTGGCGGGTCTCCGCATCCCGACGCTGGAGGCGGTCGTCCCCGAGCGGCGGCTCCAATCCTCCTTCGTGAATTCGTTTGCGGAGTCGGACGAAACCATGCTAGAGTTCCATCGGCTTCTCAGGTTGACGGTGGCCATGTCGGCGATCCGCTCGGTCGTGTGGAGGCTCGCCAGGGAGGTGCGCAAGACTCAGCGGCGGGTCAATGCCCTGGAGAAGATGGTCATCCCGGATTCGAAGGCGCGAAAGGCGTTTATCGAAGCGTCCCTCGAAGAGCGCGAGCGCGAAGCTGTCTTCGCCGTCAAGCTGCTCAAGACGAGAAGGGCGGAGCGAGGCGCGACATGAAGGGCCTCCTTTCGAATGTCATAGTCCTGGTCAACGGGGCCGAGTCGTCCATCTCGGCGGCCAAGTACGCCATCGCGCTCCAGAAGGCCTACGGCAGCAGGGTGACGGCCGTCTACGTGGTCGATACGCATACGATCCGCCAGCTCGCCCTGAGCCGGATTTTCGTCGACGACGAGAGCGAAGAGTACGAGAGGAGCCTCGCCGAGACGGGACGCCGCTATCTCGCCTTCGTGGGCGAGCTGGCGCGGGCCAAGGACGCGACGATCGAACGGCGTCTCCTCTCGGGCTCGATCGCGGGCGAGGTCGTGCGCGCCGCCGAGGATCTGGACGCGGACGCCATCGTCCTGGGCGGGTGGGAGCGGGGATCGGTATTCCGCGACCTTTTGGCCGAGGAGAACAAGGAAATAGCCCGCACCGCCCGCTGCTCCGTGCTGATCGTACGGGGCTCCGCCGCCGAGGAGGCCTACCGAGCCCTCTGAAGCGGCCGGGACGACGGAGCCGGATTAGGAGGAACGATGAGAGTCGCCGTCGTATTCGCGCCGGAACGCGCCGATACCACCCTGACGGCCATGGCGCGTGAACTCGCGCGGGCCCTGCAGGCGAAGGGTCATTTAGTGGAAATCGCCGAGGCGAAAAGCGGGGAAGCCCATCGCCTCACCGGCTACGATTACGTTATAATAGGCACCGCACCCGTCGGGCTCCGCGGGAATATCCCGCCGCGCCTGGCCGGTTTCCTCGCCCAATCCGGCGCATTGCAGGGCAAGAGGGCCATGGCCTTCGTGCGGAAGTCCGGCCTGTCCTCAGGCAGGGCGCTCAAGAGACTCATGACTGTCATGGAATCCGAGGGTATGATCGTCAATTACGCTGAAATTATCGCGAGCATCCCGGATGCCGCGGAGGCGGCGCGCAGCGCTCCACTAGAACGGAACTAGATTCGTGGAAAATTACTACGATGTCCTCGGCATCGGCCCGGAGGCGAGCACCAGCCAGGTGAAGAGCGCCTTCAGGCGGCAGGCCAAGAAACACCACCCCGACATATCCGCCGCGCGCGATTCCTCGTCCGCCGGCGGCTCGTCCTCCAATCGCGCGGCCGAGGCGGCGATGCGCCTCCTGCTCGAGGCGTATCGCATGCTCGCCGATCCCGAGCGGCGCCGCGCCTACGACCGCAGCATGCGCCGGAGGGCCGCGGAGGAAGGCGGCTTCGATTACCGCGTCTTCCTGAAGGCCCGTCCGGACGACCCGCAAAGCCAGGCCCGGCTCATCGTGTTCGACCTCCTCCACGAGCTCGAGGACGAGGCGCTCGAGGTCTACGAGCGCTCCAAGTCGCTCGGCGACTTCCGGCTGGAGCGATGGCTCGAACGGGGCGAGGCCATGGACGCCGAGCTCTGCCTGGCCGAGGAGTACGAGAAGCGGGAGCGCTGGCTCAAGGCCTACAACATCTACCGGCGTCTCATCGGCATGGAGAAGGAGCGGCCATGGTTCCGCTACTTCTTCGATGTCGTGGCGCTGAAATTCAGGACCCTCGTCCTTCTCAAGCTCCCCCGGATGCTCGACGAGGAGGATTTCGTCGATCGTCTGGAGGAGGCCGCATCCCTCGAGGTGTCGAAGCGGGACAGCGCCCAGTTCCTTCGGAAAAAAGCCGAGGTCCAGCTCAGGCGGGGCGAGACGGCCGGGGCCGTCGACTCGCTGCGCCGGGCCTCCAGCCTCGAGCCGCGTCTGGCCGGGCTTTCCGCCCTCCGGCGCAGGGTCGATCTCCAGATGGGCAGCTGAGGCTTCGGGTTCGCGTCTTGCGTAAACTCGGTTTATCCATTACCTTTCCCCGGAACGTTTATTGTTGCGACGAGAAGGATTCCCCATGAAGCATTCGATACGCATCGCGTTTTTCGCCCTGTGCGCGGCGGCGATCCTGCCCCTTTCGGCCGCCGCCCAGACCATCGACAAGCCTGTGGCCACCGTCAAGCTCACCAAACTCGAGGTGTACTCCCTCCTGCAGTTCAAAACCGATCTCAAGCGGGTCGAGGACACCCTCCACACCCAGCTCTCGCCCCAGCAGCGCCTCGATTTCCTCAACAGCCAGATCGACGCGATGCTGTTCAGGCAGTATTGCGAGCGCGATAACATCATCGTCTCGGAGGCCGACGTCAACCAAGCCTACCTCCAGCTCAAGGGCCAGCTCGGGCCCGGCGCGACCGACGCCGCCGTCGACGCCAGTCTGCGGAGCCAGGGCATCTACGCCGAGCCCAAGGTCTACATCAAGCAGCAGATGCTCCTCAACCGCTATATCCAGCTCAAGAAATCCGCCGAGCTCAAGGCCATCAAGCCCCCGACCTCGGACGAGGTTCTCAAGGAGTACGAGCTCCGCAAGGCGATGCTCATCCGTCCCGATTCGGTCCGCGTGAGCGTCATCTTCATCGATCTGCGCGGCAAGTCGGCGGACGAGCGGAAGAAGGGGCAGGAACTCATGCAATCCATCGCCGACAAGGTGAAGAACGACCCTGCCAGCTTCGATTCCTACATGCTCAAGGGCATGGACCCCAGCTCGGGCTACCACGCGACGAGCTCCCTCCTGGTGGCGCGCTCGCCCCAGTCCGAGACGGCCTACGGCGCCGACTTCCTCGACACCGTCTTCGCGCTCAAGGTCGGCGGCATCAGCTCCCTCATGCCGAATCCCACCGGCTACGAGATCGTGCGCGTCAACGAGGTGCTGCCCCAGAAGCAGCTGACCCTCTCCGACCCCGTGCCCGGCCAGCCCAACGCCACCGTCCAGGACTGGATCGTCTACGAGCTCACCATGCGCAACCGGCAGGCTTTCCTCAAGTCCGTCCAGGACGAACTGGTCGCCAAGCTGCGCAAGGAAGGTTCCGTGAAGATCTTCGACGACAATCTCAACTTCTAGAGGCCGCGAACCGTGGCATCCCGGCGCAAGGCGCGCATCCTGGCCTTTCAGGCACTCTACGCGTGGGACGCCACGGGCGGCACGACCGCCGACATGCTGGCGTTCTCCTGGCTGGACGACGACAAGCGCCTCAACATGGACGAGGAAATGTCGGCCTTCGCCCGGCTCCTGATAGCCGGGACGCTCGAGAACATCGGTGCGGTCGACGCGGCGATCCGTTCGCACCTGCAGAACTGGTCCTTCGAACGGCTCAAGAAGGTCGATCTCGCCGTACTCAGGATAGGCGCCTATTCCCTGCTTTTCCAGAAGGACATACCGGCTCAGATTACCATAGACGAGGCTATCGAAATCGTGAAGGAGTACGGATCGGAAGACTCGTACCGATTCGTAAACGGGGTGCTCGATGGCATTTGGAAGTCTACGGAGAGTTGATGGGCGCTCAGGCCTACGCCAAGTCTCGAAGACGGCCGCCGCCGCCGTCCTGACGCTCTGCTATCTCGCGCTCTCGGCCTGCTCGCCGGCGGCGCGCGAATCCCGTTTCGCGGTCTCGCTCGGCTCCATAGACTCGGCCCTGGCCGTGGGCCGGAGCGCCGAGCGCGCCTTCGCCTCGGCCGCCCGGAATGCCGCCACCGGAGCCGACTGGCTCTCGCTCATCAAGCGGGCCCTGCGGGCCGAGGCCGCCGGGGAAAAGGGCATCGCCGCCTCGATGGCGCGCAAGGCTCTCGTCGGGGCTCCGGGCTCGGACGCGGCGGCCTTCGGCGCGGCTTACGCCTTCCTCCGCACGGAGCATCCGGCCTCCGCCCTGGCCCTCTTTCCCTCCCGGCTTTCCCGTCAAGACTATCCCCGGCTCTGGGCGGAAGCCTTCGTCGAGACGGCCAGGCACGGCGAGCTGCCGGCATCCGAGCTCGACGCCGCCTCGCTCGGCGCGCTGGGATCGATCGCGGGCGAGCCTCGCCTCTTCATCTCCGCGGCCGTGGCGGCTCTCGCCGCCGGGGATGAGGCCTCGGCCCAGGCCTGGCTCAGGCGCGCCGTGGCCGGCGGAGCCGTGCCGGACACGGCCCTGATGTGGGACTGCGGCCTCTACCCGGAGTTGGCCGCGCGATCCGACGCCGGCGCCGGTCCCGAGGATCTCTGCATCATGGGGGACGCGGCCTGGCGGGTCGGCGACTTCGCCGCCGCCCAGGATCGCTGGCAAAGGGCGATCGGCCTCAACCCCCGCGTGTCCTGGAAGGCCTATCTCAAGCTCGCCCTCCTCGCAGGCTCGGGCACGGAGCTCCAGGCGAGCTATTTCGCCAGGCTGCGCGCCGCCTTCGTCGACCTGCCGCAGGCCAGGGCCGATCCGGAGGCGGTGACCGCCTACGCCGCCTACCTGGCGCGCTCGGGACAGCGCTCCCGGGCGCTGACGATGCTCGGTCCATATTCCCAGAACACGGATGCCGGCGCCCTCGCTCTGACGATCGAGGGCTTGAACTGGCCCGAGGCTCGCTTCGTGGCGGCCGCGGAGAGCTTCGCGGCCGCGCGGCCCCAGAGCGGCCGCGCTCTCGGCTACGCCTTGCGTGTCCTCTTCGAACGTGGACGCTTCGCCGATATGTCGGTACTCTATGCGACGGGGCAGGCGAGGGGGCTCGACTATCCCTACCGCCGGTACTACGGGGCCGCCATCGACGCGGCCTACGGGCGCTTCGCGGCATCGGCCTCCGCCCTCGAGGCGCAGCAGGCCCTGGACCGGCCGACCGAGGCGCCTTCCGCCGAGGACCTTTACGCCGATTTCGCCCTGGGCACGCTCGAGTTGCGCTCGAACGATTTCGCCAAAGCGGTGGACTACCTTTCTCGCTCGCGCGACGCGGCTTCGGACGGAAAGACCAGCTGCGCCATTTTGAAGGAATTAGGTCGGGCCCAAGCGGCCGCGGGTGACCGGGAAGCCGCCTTGGCGAGCTGGAGGGAAGCCCTCCGCGCGGACCCGCGCGATCCGGAAGCCGCCCTGCTCGCCAAGGGACTGCCGGCCGTCGCTCCGTAGAGAACGACAATTCTTGGATGGGAGAAAGCAGAGTGATTCGACTTAAGAACGCCGCTCAGCTGGACAGGATACGCGAATCCTGCCGGCTTTTATCGGAGCTTTTCGTCGATCTGACCCCGCGAGTCCTCGCCGGCGTGAGTACGCTCGAGCTCGACGAGGCCGCGCGGAACTTCATCCAGTCGCACGGGGGCAAGCCCGCCTTCCTCGGCTACGAGGGCTACCCGGCCAGCCTCTGCGTGTCCGTCAACGAGGAAGTCATCCACGGGATACCCGGAAAGCGCCGGCTCGTCGAGGGCGACATCGTCAGCCTCGATTGCGGCATCGACATCGACGGGCATTTCTCGGACGCGGCCATAACCCTTCCCGTGGGCCGGGTTTCCGAGGAAGCCTCGCGCCTGATGCGCGTCACGCGCGAGTGCCTCGATCGCGCGATCGCCGCGGTGCGGCCGGGCGGGAGGGTCCACGACATCGCCCGGGCGGTGTACGGCCACGCCACCGCGAACGGCTACGGCGTGGTCCGCAGCTATTGCGGGCACGGCGTAGGGCTCGCCCCGCACGAGGACCCTCAGATACCCAACTACGTCAGCCCCGGCCCCAATCCCCGGATCGTACCGGGCATGGTTCTCGCGATCGAGCCGATGATCAATCTCGGCACGGAGGCCGTCCGGCTCCTCGACGACGACTGGACGGTCGTGACGCTGGACCGGAAGATCTCGGCGCATTACGAGCACACGATCGCCGTCCTCGAAGACGGAATCGAGGTGCTGACCTCCTGGAAATATCCCGAGCCCTGACGGGTCGGCGAAGAATCCCGGGCATTCGGCGACTTGTCAAAGACTGCGGTACCTTCGACCTAGCAAGGAGCGCTCCATGTCACTGTTGAAGAAACTGTATTCGCGGAATTTTTTCATAGCGAATCTCGTGCTTGTGGGCGTCCTCATCGGCTTCGCGCTCGCCTTCACGGGTTTCTCCCGCGCGACCGCGGGACTCTCCTCGGTGACGATCAAGGCCGAGGGCCCCGCCGCCCAGGTCCCCGCCGACGCGAAGGCCGCCATCGCCGCCGCCGAAGCGGTCCAGAGCGCCTTCCGCTACGTCGCCGCCACCGTGCAGCCGGCCGTGGTCGAGCTGAACGTGGTGGAGAAACCCAGCGATCAGCCCAATCCCGAGGATCAGCTGCCGCCCTTCTTCTTCCCCTCTCCCGACCAGGGACAGGGCCCGAACCCACAGCCCTACCAGGAGCGGGGCCTCGGCTCCGGCATCATCGTGCGACGGGACGGCAAGACGGTCTACGTCCTGACCAACAACCACGTGGCCGGGGGGGCCAGCGAGATCACGGTCACGACCCACGACGGCAAGGAATACAAGGCGACTCTCGTCGGCAAGGACGAGCGCAAGGACCTGGCCATGGTCAAGTTCGAGTCGGACTCCCCGGGCATCGCCGTCGCCGCGCTCGGCGATTCCTCCAAGGTGCGGGTCGGCGACTGGGCCATCGCGATCGGCAATCCCTTCGGGCTCGTTTCCTCGGTGACCACGGGCATCGTGAGCGCCATCGGGCGCACCGGCAGCGACCTCGGCCCCTCGGGCGCGCCCGACGGCAACATCTCCGACTTCATCCAGACCGACGCCTCGATCAACAAGGGCAATTCCGGCGGCGCGCTCGTCAACATCCGCGGGGAGGTCGTGGGGATCAACACCTGGATCGCCTCTCCCACGGGGGGAAGCATAGGCCTGGGCTTCGCGATTCCGATCAACAACGCCAAGAAGGCGATCGACGATTTCATCACCAAGGGCAAGGTCAGCTACGGCTGGCTCGGCGTTTCGCTCCGCGAGCTGGACGCCGCCACCGCGGCCGAGCTCGGCGTCGACACCCGCTCCGGCGCCTTCGCGGCCCACGTCTTCTACGACAGCCCCGCGCAGAAGGGCGGCATGCTTCCCGGCGACTTCATCGTCAAGGTCAACGGCCAGGCCATCAAGGGCATGGACCAGCTCATCCGCGTGGTGGGCGACCTGAGCGCGGGGAAGAAGGCGAGCATCGTCGTGACGCGCGGGGGCGCTCCCCTGGACTTGTCCGTCCTCATCGAGCCGAGGAAGAATGCGGTGGCGGCGAACGACGGCAACGTCTTCCCCGGCGTCGACGTCGTCTCGCTCAAGTCCGAGGACATCGATCAAAGCAAGGTGCCCAAGGGCGTCGCGGGCGTCGCGGTCGTGAACGTCATCCCCAAGTCTCCCGCGGCCACGATCGGACTCAAGCCAGGCGACATCATCACGAAGGTCGACGACGAGGCCATCTCCACGGTGCGCGATTTCTATCGGCGGATCAACGACCCCGCCGCCAGGAAAATCGTCTTCGGGGTGAATCGGGACGGCACGACCCTCACCACGCTTGCCTATGTCCGCAAGTGAACCTATAGTCTAGAACGACGAAGCCGAGTTCTGCGAGGGAGAGATCGCCATGCGCAAGGAATTCCTTTCATACAACACCGTCCGCAACAATGCGCTCAAGATGGCGTACAGGATACACAAGGACGGTTTCGTGCCCGATGTCATCTACGTCTCGCTGCGCGGCGGGGCCTACATCGGCAATGTCATCAGCGAGTACTTCAAGCTCGTGCGCGGCGAGACCAGGCCCGTGTTCTACGCCGCCGTCGTCGCGCGCTCCTACACGGGCATCAACCAGCAAGAGCAGGTCCGCGTCGACGGCTGGACCTACAGCCCCGAGTACCTGCGCCACGGGGACCGCGTCCTGCTCGTCGACGATATCTACGATTCCGGCCGGACGGTGAATCACCTCACCGAGATCATCCTCGGCAAGGGCCTGCCCAGGTCGGATGTCAAGATCGCCGTGCACGATTACAAGATCTGCTCGTACCGGCGGGAGATCCTCCCCATCGTGCCCGACTACTGGTGCCGCATGCACGAAATAGCCAGCGTCGAGGACGAGATCTGGATCCACTACATGAGTCACGAGCTCGTGGGCCTGAGCGACGAGGAGCTCGGCGAGCACTACTATCCGGAGGATTCGGAATTGAAGGAGATATTCGGCTCGCTCAAGCGATAGCCGGGCGAGCCGGATCCGCATCGTCGGGAGGATGCATGAGCGTTGGCCCCGCCGCAGTCGCCGCGATCGCCCTGCTCTGGGGCTTGGTCGGTCTCTCCGCCCTCGCGGGGCAGGACACCGCCGCGGCTGCGGGAGCGCGGAGA
The DNA here is from genome assembly GCA_035530095.1 of Rectinemataceae bacterium. Taxonomy (GTDB): domain Bacteria; phylum Spirochaetota; class Spirochaetia; order Treponematales; family Rectinemataceae; genus JAJXZP01. Next base: position 57,111 of record DATKVK010000030.1, read on the forward strand.
CTTTCCTCCTCGGACATCGAGCTGGCTCCGCCCGAGACGCCTTCCTCCTTCCGTTTCCTGCCGGAAGGGAAGTGGATTCTTTTCGATCGTCCCCTCGCGCTCTCGGCCGCCCGGGGCGAGGAGAGGCTCTACCGTCTCGAGCTCCGCAGCCCGGGGGGCGCCGACACGATCGAATCCTATCTCATCGACAAGCGTCCTCCTTCGCCTCCTTCGGCCGGCGTCCCGAGCGGCATCTACCGCAAAACGCTCACGATACGCCTAAGCGCGGCCGAGGGGGCGTCCGTGTTCTGGACCCTCGTCGGCCCCGCCTCCGGCACCCTGTCCGCCGCCGCCTCCGATTCCGGCTTTCGCCGGGCTTCCGGGGGCCCGGTCTGCGTCCTGGAGCCTCCGAAGCGCGGCAGCGCCACCTATACGCTCTTCGCGTACGCCGTGGATCGCTCAGGCAATCGCAGCCGTCCCGCCGTCTTCACGTATCGCCTCGCCGGCGAAGGGCTTTCGGTAGCGCCTTTGCCGAAGGAAAGCGGGCCGCCCTCGATTTCCTTCGATGATTCCCTTCCTCTCCCGACGGTCGAGTCCTCGCCGGGGGAGGTCGACCTGTCGGCGGCGGCGGGCCGGAGTCTCTGCCTCGCCGTCGATCCTCCGGCTCGTCCCGATTCCCCGTACGACTTCGTCCAGGCTCCCCTGGTCGGGGACCGCTTCGTGTTCCGCATAACCTGCCCATACGGCTGGAGCGGCTCGCTGCCGGTGTACTACGCCTATTTCGCGGACGGGAAGCTCCTCTGCGCCCGCGATCCGATTTTCGTGTCCTTGGTCTACGGGGAGAAGGCCGCGCAGCCGGTGCCGCCTCCCCCGGCGCCCGTCCTGGCGCGCGACCCCCTCGGCCGCGGGGCCTTCCTGTTCTTTCCCGACTACGACGGGTCAATCTACGTCAAAGTGGGTTCCGCGCCGGAACGCCGGTATCAGGAGCCCTTCGCCCTGAGCGGAAGAGGCGGGCAGGTCTCGGTCGTCTGGGCGGGGGAGGATGCCTGGGGGCGCCGTTCCGCCGAAAGCGAAATCACGTTCGATCAGCCCCCCGCCGCGCCCGATCTCGATATTCTGGGCGCCGGCGAAGGAGCCAGGACGGCCGGCGATGTTTCGCTCAGTCCGAGCGCGCCCGGAGTGCTGCGCTACGAGATCGGGACGGTCGAGAGCCCGCCCGGAGAGCCGACCGCTTCCTCGCCTCGCCTGGTCGGGAGCCTGAGCGTCGACTGCCCGGCGGGGCGGGCCAGACATGTCCTCGTCCGCTACCGGTCCTTCTCGGGACCCGAGTCCGCCGCCGTCGGGGGCGACGAGAAAGACCTGAGCTTCACGATCGACAAGCGTCCCCCGCCGGCGCCCCTTCTCGCCGGGGCTATCCCTGCCTACGCCGACCGGCCGCTCAGTCTGACCTTCGCGAAGACGGGGCCGGAGGTCTCGATTTTCGCCTCGGTCTCCGTCGGAGGCGCGCCGGCCGACTTCGCGCGGGTCGACGCCCCACTCGACCTGGGCGGATCGGAGGCCGGCCCGGTGCAGTATCGCGTCAGGGCCTACGCCGTCGACGATCTCGGAAACCGCTCGGCCGAGATGGAGCCGGTCGGCATAGTCGTAGACCGCGACTCGCTCTACGCGGCCGAGGGCGGCTCCCCGGAGGGCGACGGCTCTCCCCAGCGTCCCTTCGGCTCGCTCGAGGCCGCGCTGCGCTCGGCCGCGGCGCTCGGCAAGAGGAACATCAATCTGCGGGGAGATCTGACGCTCTCCTCGCCGATCGAGCTCGACCGCGACATCGTCCTCCAGGGTGGCTACGCCGCGGACTGGTCGGTCGATCCCGAGCGGAAGGCCGCGATCTCGGCCGCGATCCCGGGCGATGCGGCGGCCATCGCCGTGCGCGGCGCGCGCTTGAGCCTGCGAAATCTCGATATGCGCGCGGGAGGGCGTGGCGGCTGCCTCCTCTCCGCGAGCGGCGGCGCCGAACTCGATTTGGAAGGCTGCACCCTCTCGGCGAAGGGCGAGGGCGATTTCGTGCTGGCCCGCCTGCGCTCTTCGACCGGCGGCATGCGGGATTCGACCATCGCCGCCGAGGCGGCCGTTTCCTGCACGGCCGTCGATGCGGCGGACTCCGATATCCGCATCGCGAAATCCGTGGTCGTGGCCGGAGCCGCGGTCCACGCCTTCAACGCCTTTCTCGTCAGGGGAGGCTCGCTCGCCCTGGACGATTCGCTTGTCGAGAGCTCCGCGGATCTCGCCCTCAGCCTCTTCGATCTGGGTGGCTCATCCTTGAGCATGCGGCGCGATTTCGTGAAGGTGAGCGGCGGCTCGGGCTACCTGCGGATCGGCAACTTCGCGGATGCGCCCGGCTTCATACGGGATTGCCGATTCGAGATCGCCTGGAGAGGCGAGGGCACGCTGTTCTCGCTTCGAGCCGCGGCGCCCACGTTCCTCTACGACACCATCCTCGCCGCGACCGGGCGGGGTTCGATCCGCTATTTCGAGGCCCGGCACGCCGTGCTCCGGGTCTGGGACAGCATCCTGTCCTGCGCCTCCGGAGGCTCCGAACTCGTGCGGACCGACGAGAGCCTCGGCGCCGGCGCCCTCGTCGCTGACTGCATCTGGGGCTTCCCCCGGCTCGTCGCCGGAGCGATGGATCTGCGCAGCCTCGACGCGCTCGACGCGCTCAATGCGGCTTCCGGGCTCTATTCCACGAAACGGCACGTTTCCGAGCCGCCGCAGGCGACCTTCTCGGCGCCGGTCAAGGGTGTCGCCCGGCTCAGTCCCTCATCGGCCTGCGTGGGCGCCGCCTTGCCCTTCGACGACGCGAACGCGACCGATTTCCTGGGGAATCCCCGGCCGGGACGCTCCGGTCCGGGGTCGCCGGATATCGGAGCGGAGGAGCTGCCGCCTTAAATCGCCGTCCCCTCGGGAATGATCGCGTTCTTGGGTATCACGATGATGCCGTCGACCACGTAGTACAGGGGAAACTCGCCGTCGATCCGCTCCATGTTGTCGATGCCGATCCGGCAGTTCTGCCCGATGTGGGCGTTCTTGTCGATGATCGCGCCCTTCACGATCGAGCCTTGCCCGATGCCCACGTCGGGCCTGCCGAGGGCCCGGTTCTCGGCCCGCTGCTCGGGAGTCTCGTAGTAGTCGGCGCCCATGCAGACGACCCCGTCCAGGCTCGCGCCCGATTCGATGATGGTGCGCACGCCGACGATCGAGCGGCTTATGGACGCGTTCGTGATGATGCAGCCTTCGGCGGTGAGGGCCTGGTTGAGCGTGCAGTAGTTCAGCTTCGAGGTCGGCAGGTTGCGCTTGTGCGTGTAGATGGGCCGGTCCTCCTCGTAGAAATTGAATTGCGGGTTGATCGAGGTGAGGTCGAGGTTGGCCTCGTAGAAGGACTTGATCGTGCCTATGTCCTCCCAGTAGCCGTTGAAAAGGTAGGCGTTGATGCTCTGCTTGGAGAGGATGTCGGGGATGATCTCCTTGCCGAAGTCGTTGAAGTCGTTGGCCAGCGAGCGCTCCATGAGCGCCGCGTCGAAGATGTAGATGCCCATGTTCGCGAGGTAGTCCTTGCCGCCCGACCGCCGCTCCGGCCGCAGCTCCTGCGGAATCCGATACTCCGAGATGTCCTTCGTGGGGCCCGGCTTCTCCAGGAAGCTGGCGATCCGGGTCTTCTTGTCCACGGCCATGATGCCGAGCGCGCTCGCCGAGGCGCGGTCCACCGTGGTGCCCGCGATCGTGAGGCTGCAGCCCGACTCGACGTGCTTGCGGAACATGTCGGCCAGGTCCATCCGGTAGAGCTGGTCGCCGGAGACGATGAGGTAGTGCGTCGGCGACTGCGGCCGGAAGTGCACGAGGTTCTTGCGGACCGCGTCGGCCGTGCCTTCGTACCAGCCCGAGTGGACGAGGGTCTGCTCGGCCGCGAGAATTTCGACGTAGCCGTGCGAGAAGGAGTCGAAGGTGTAGGTGCGCGAGATGTGCAGATGGAGGGAGGCCGAGTTGAACTGGGTGAGAATGTATATCTGGTTGAATCCGGCGTTGATGCAGTTGGAGATGGGGATGTCCACGATGCGGTATTTGCCGCCGAACGGCACTGCCGGCTTGGCCCGATCCTTGGTCAGCGGGAATAGACGGGTGCCTTTGCCCCCGCCGAGCACGATGGATAGAACCTTGGCCACAGTCTCCTCCTTGAATGTCGCTGGAGCCTCTGCGTGTCGCGGCCGGGAGTGCACAGCCGCCGAAAACGATGGCGAGCGGATGTGGCCGGACGCCTTCGGCCCAGCGCAAAGTATAGGGGCGATCCTGATCGTTTGCAAGGCGAAAGGGGCCCTCGGCCGTCCTCGCTCCGGACCGATGGCGCCGCATCCCCATTCGTGGTATACAGCTAGGCGATGGATCCGATCAAAGCGGGCGATTTCGTCGAAAGCCTCCTGGCCGATCCGGAGATCGCCCCCTGCGTCGCGCACGTGGAGCGCATCGAGGCCCGGTCGGCCAGCTGGGCCGAGCTGCCGGCCGACCTCGACCTACGTCTCAGGGAGGCTCTGGCCGCCAGGGGCGTCACGTGCCTGTATTCGCATCAGGCGGCAGCCTATCGCCGGGCCCGGGGACGGGAGGATTTCGTCGTCGTGACGCCCACGGCCAGCGGAAAGACGCTCTGCTACAACTTGCCGGTGCTGCAGACCCTGCTCGAGGAAGAGACCGCGCGCGCCCTGTATCTCTTCCCCACCAAGGCCCTCTCGCAGGACCAGCAGGCTGAGCTCAACGAGATCGCCCTCGGCGGCGGTCTTCCCCTCAGGATGTACACCTACGACGGCGACACCCCCGATTCGCTCCGCGCGGCGGCGCGCGAAGGCGGCCGCATCGTCATCTCGAATCCCGACATGCTGCACTCGGGCGTGCTCCCCAACCACCCCAAGTGGATACGCTTCTTCTCCAACCTCCGCTACGTGGTCGTGGACGAAATGCACGCGTACCGAGGCGTCTTCGGCAGCCATGTCGCCGACCTGCTGCGGCGCCTCCTGCGCGTCGCCGCCTTCTACGGATCCAGCCCGAGCTTCATCTTCTGCTCGGCCACGATCGGCAACCCCGGTGAGCTCGCCCGTTCGCTCGTCGGGCGGGAGGTGGCGGAAATCTCGGACAACGGCGCGCCCCAGGGAGAGCGGAGGATCGTCTTCTACAATCCCCCGCTCGTGGATCCCGTCCAGGGCATGCGCAAAAGCACGGCGACCGAGTCGGAAATGCTCGCCGTCCGCCTCCTCAAGGCCGGGGTCAAGACCATTCTCTTCGCCCGCTCGCGCCTGCGGGTCGAGCTCATCGCCGCGTACATCAACGAAGCCATCGCCAATCTGTACACCGACAACGGCCGGATCGTCGTGAGTCCGTACCGCTCGGGGCTCCTGCCGAACGAGCGGCGCGCCATCGAGCGGGGCCTCCGGGAAGGCGGCATCCACGGGGTGGTGTCGACCAACGCCCTGGAGCTGGGCATCGACATAGGCGGGCTCGACGCCGCGGTGCTCGCCGGTTTTCCCGGCAGCTTCGCCAGCTTCTGGCAGCAGTCGGGAAGGGCGGGCCGCCGGGGCGGCCTCTCTCTCGCGATCTTCGTCGCCTCCTCCTCGCCCCTGGACCAGTACATCATCTCCCATCCCGAGTATTTCTTCGCCCGCAGCCCCGAGACCGCGCGGATCGACCCGGACAATCCCTACATATTCATGGATCACCTCAAGTGCGCCGCCTTCGAGCTGCCCTTCGCCGAGGGCGAAGCCTTCGGTCCCGCGCGGGGCGAAGAGGCCCGGCTCCTGGCCGCCGAGACCACGAGCGGCGCCCTGGGCTACCTCGAGGAAGACGGCATAGTCCGCCTCACCGGCGGCCGCTGGTACTGGTCCGCCGATTCCTATCCGAGCGAGAAGATTTCGCTCCGCTCCTCGGTTTCGGACAACGTGGTGATCGTCGACCGCACCGGCGGAGCCTCGCGCGTCATAGGCGAGATGGACAGGCCGAGCGCGAAGGAGCTGATCTTCGACAACGCCGTCTATATCCACCTCGGCCGCCAGTACATCGTCCAAAAGCTCGACATCGAAAACCGCAGCTGCCACGTCGTCGAAAAGGACCTGGAATACTGGACCGACGCGGTCGTCAAGACCGACATCAAGGTCCTCACTGAGGACCTCCGGGGAGTCCTCAGTCCCGAGGACCTCCGGGGAGTCCTCAGTCCCGAGGAGCTTCGCGGGGGGGCCGGGCCGCGGATCGCGGAATACGTCCTCGGCGACGTTCTCGTGCGCAGCCAGGCCGAGAAGTTCAAGAAACTGCGGTTCCACAGCCACGAGAACATCGGATACGGGGAGATTTCCCTGCCTCCCGAGGAGATGCAGACGAGGGCCATCGTCCTCCTCATCCCCTCCGAGGGGGCGCTCTCGGCGCTCGAGCGCGAATCGCTGGGCGACGAGGCCTTCAAGGCCTCGGTGCTCGCGGGAGTGGGGCGGCTTTTGCACGACATGGCTCCGGTTTTCCTCATGTGCGATCCCCGCGACCTGGGTCGGGCGGAACGGGTCCGCGATCCGCACTTCGGCGAAGCCGCCCTGTATTTCTACGACCGCTACCCGGGCGGCACCGGACTGGCGGACGGCTTGGCCGCCCTGCTTCCGAAGACGATCGCCGCGGCGCGGGAACGCCTGGCCTCCTGCCGCTGCGCCTCGGGCTGCCCTTCATGCATCGGCGTGGGGCAAGACGAGGCCGGTCCGGCTCGCCGCGGCGGCGCCCGGCCGGGCCGGGACGCCGCCGCGGTCAAGGCGAGTGCGATCGCGCTGCTGGCGGCCTTGGAGGCGGGGGTGTGGCGAGAGACCTGAAGCATCGCCTCGCGCAGCTGCGCTCCGCGGGCTTCGGAGGCTCCGGCCGCGGCGCGAGTCCCGAACTTCCGCGCGGGCCGGAAGATCCGGCTTCGGCTCCGGCCGCGGCGCTTTCTCCGCCGAGGCGGCCTCTCCCCGGGCGCGGCGGATCGCCGCCCTGCCTCGCGGGCTGGGAACGGGCCGGAGACTTGGTCTGGATGCGAGACCTGCGGCGGCCCTTGAGCTTTCCCGAAACGATCGATGCCCTCCCGTTTTCGGCCCTCGGCAGCCTGCGGCGCCGTAGCCTGCCGGGCGGGGAGCCTGTCCCTGCCGAAGCGCTCAGGTTTTTCGATCTCGAAACGACCGGGCTTTCGGGGGGCAGCGGAACCCTCGCCTTCCTGGCGGCTGTGGGTCGATTGTCGGAAGGGCGCCTCGCGATCACCCAATTCTTTCTCGAGGACTTTCCCGGCGAAAGGCTCTGGCTCGAGCTGCTCTCGAAGTCCATTCCCTCCGGCTCCGTCCTCGTGACCTACAACGGACGCGCCTTCGACCTGCCCCTCCTTCGCTCGCGCTGCGTGATGAACGGCGTCCCGCCGCTCGAGGCCCGCCACATCGACGCCCTGCCCTGCTCCCGCAGGCTGTGGCGCCGAATTCACGGCGGCGCCTCGCTGGGGCTGCTGGAGCGCCGGATCCTGGGTATCGAACGGGGCGAGGACCTGCCCGCCGAGGCCATACCCGGCGTGTGGTTTTCGTTTCTCCGCGACGGAGATTCCCCCCTCCTCGGTGCCGTGACGTCTCACAACGCGGACGATATCGAGGGTCTGGCCTCCCTGGTCGCCTCGATCCACGGCCTTTTCGCCGATCCTGCGGCGGAGCCGCGGCCGCTCGTGGACCTGGACTCGCTCGGCCGGACCCTCGTGGCCATGGGGCGGGAGCCGGAAGGCGCGGCTGTTCTGCGGACGGCCTTCGAGAACGGGGACGAGACCGCCGGCTTAAGGCTTTCGAAGCTGTATCGGAGGGCCGGAAGAAGGGAGGAGCGTCGCAGGCTGATCGCAGCCTTGCCCCTGACCTGCCGCTCCTGCGTGGAGCGGGCGAAATTCTGCGAGCACGTGGAGCGCGATCGGGTCGAGGCCCTGGACTGGACTCGCCGAGCCCAGGAGCTTGCCGAGGCCGGGAAGAGCGGCCTTCGGTCTTCCCTGGATCATCGTCGCCGGAGACTGGAGCGCTTGATTTCGAAGGCGGAGGCGGGCGATCCCGAGGGCTAGCCTTTCTGGAGCTTGGCTATGGCGTCCTGGACGTAGATGTTCCTGATGCCGAGTCTCTGGAAATCGGCGAGGGCCTCGAGCGCGCGCTGGCTGTCGCCCTGCGCCTCGTAGCACTGGGCGATCTCGAGATAGAGCCGGTAGTTCTTGGGATCGTTCTGGATGAGCTTGCGCAGCGACACCACGGCGTCATCGTACTTGCCCCGGGCCCGGGAGATCATGGCGAGCCCGAGCACGGCGTAGACGTCGAATTCGATATTGAGCGCGCGTTCGTAGTAATCGACGGCTTTTTCCAGATCGCCCATGGTGCGGTAGGCGTCGCCGGCCCGCGTGAGGATGACCTTGTTCCGCGGATCCTTCTCGAGTATCCGATTCCAGTAGTCGAGGGATCGGCTCTGCCGTTCGGTGCCGCGATAGCAGTCGGCCAGGCCGAAGAGCGCGTAGAAATTGTCGGGCTCCTTGGCGAGGGCCTTCTCGAAGTAGGGGACGCCGAGGTCGAACTGCTTGAGCTTGCGGTAGCAATTGCCGATCGAGGTGAGCACTCGTATGTCCACGCCGTCGCCCTGGAGGTCGACCATGCGCTGCCAATATCCGAGCGCGTCCTTGTATTCCTTGAAATCGTAGTGCAGGTGCCCCAGGCCTATGAGGGCGTAGGGATTGTCCGCCTCCATCTCCAGCACGCGGAGGTAGACGGCCTTGGACTTGCGGAAATCGCGGACTTTGCGGTAGGCGTCGGCGACGCGCGTCAGGACCGTGATGTTCTTGTTGTCGTGCAGAAGATACTGTTCCCAGATCTCGATGGCTTTCTGGTATTGGTTCAGGGCCTTGTAGCAGTCGGCGAGGCCGAAAAGCGCGTAGTTGTTGCCGGGATGGAAGACGAGGCATTTCTTGTAGTGATCCACCGCGTCGCGGAAGGCCCCGCGCTTGCGGGCCGCGTCGCCGAGGCCGACCAGCGCGTAGTTGTTCTCTCGATCGCGTTCGAGTATGCGGGCGAAGCACTCTTCTGCCTCTTCGATGCGGCCTTCCTTGAGGTACTGATAACCCTTCTTGGAAAGTTCCGATATCTCCGCGATTTCCGGATCGGGCGGCTCGTGGGCGCTCTCGCGTTGCTGGAACTCTTCATTCGGATTGTCGCTCATTTTGTTCCTCTCGCTCCTGCTCTTCGCGCAGCATGCTTTGTATCACGACGGCGACGCTCCCGACTAGTTCTTCTATCTTGTTCTTGTCGCGGGCGAGCCAGTACATCTTGAGCGCTTCTACAGGACGTTTCTCCTGCAGGTAATGGTTGCCGATGCGGATGAGTCCGTCGGAGTAGCCGGTGGTCTGGAATATGCGCCGAGCGGTCTCGACTTCCCCTCGGTTGAACAATTCGTTGCCTTTGCGATTGAGCTTGACTTTCCGATCGGATTCGACGCCGCGAACGGGCTCGTCGGCGCTTTTTATGAGGCCCTCGTCTGGAAATCGCTCGAACATCTTTTTGTCCATTTGGGCAAACCGTATCAGCTCAATATAAAGTATGCGGTCGAATTAATCAACATTCGGATCGGAACCGCCGTCGACGGGCCTGCGCGTCGGCTGCGACGGCGACCCGCGGAAAGCTCCGAGCCCCGCGGCGCCTCCGCGTTCCTTTTGGACGAAACCTTCTCCGCTCTGCGTTGTTTAACGGTCATTCCCGCGAAGGAGGCCCGGCTCGAGGCCGAGCCTCCGCTCGAGATCCGCCAGGACCGCGCCGCTCACCTCCGCGCGCGTGAGGGATGCGTCGATCCTCCGGATCTCCATCCCGGAAGGCTCGTACAGGCGCATCGCCTCTTCGTACGTTGAGCGAACCAACTCCTGGAAGGAGAGCGTCTCGTAGATGTCGCGGCGTTCGCGCCCCTCGATCCGGCTCATGGAGAGGTGGGGATCCACGTCGAAGTAGAGGAGGAGTCCGGGCAGCGGGAAGGCTGCGTTGAGCGAAAGGGGGAGCTGCAGCCCGCAGGCGCTGCCTTGGTACGCGAGACTGGACAGGATGTAGCGGTCGCAGACCACGACCTCGCCGCGGCCGAGCCGTTCCGCTATGCCTTCGGCGCCGTAGAGGTGCTCGTGGCGATCGGCGGCGAAGAGGTGCGCCACGGTGCCGGGGGCCGCGCGAAGCTCCCCGCCGAGGATGCGCCGGATGAGCCGGCCGATCGGGCCGTCGGTGGGTTCGCAGGTGGTCCAGTGCGGGATGCCGGCCCGGGCGAGCGCCTCATGGATCGTCTTCAGTTGGGTGGTGGTTCCCGTGCCGTCGGTTCCCTCGAGGACGATGAACTTCGGGAGGACCGGGTTTTCGGCGATGCTCATGGCGCGAGGGTAGCGAAGGCCGCCCTGGAGCGCAAGATCCCGGATGCCGATAAGCATGATGGATCGCCGCGAGGGGCCGCAGCCCGCTCCGCGAAGCCGAAGGAGTCGGGCCCCGACGGCGCATCCCCTGACGGAAAGAAGGAGCCTGTGCTATCGTAGGCACTACAGGTATGTTCGGCATAAGGCGGCTTCTTCGCACCGCGGCGCTCGCGGCATTCATTGCCTCGATCGCTCTGTTGGCCGTTCCCGCGCTCGACAGGGCTTTCCGCGGAGAGGTGACGGCCGCGATCGCGCAGGCGAAGGCCTCGATCGAAGAGCAGCTCGGCCTCTCCATCTCCTTCGCCTCGCTGTCCCCTTCGATCCTCCACTCCGTCGCCCTCAACTCCATGACCCTGAGGGACCCCCAGGGTCGAGTGTTTCTCGAGGCGAGGAAGGTGCGCGTATACTACGACATCTTCGCCGTCCTCAGGGGCGATCCGACCGACGCCCTCAAGACCATCGAGCTGGACGACGTCACCGCCGACGTGGTCCTGCCCCGGGACGACGCCTTGCTCGCGCGGCTGGCTCCCTTCATCTTCCCCCCGCCCGGGCTGCCCGCTCCCCGGTTCAAGTTGATCGGCAAGGGCCTCCTTTTGCATCTGGCCGACACCGGTCTGGGCACGCTCGCGCTTTCCGCGAGGGACTTTTCCTATTCGAGCGTCGGGCAGACGGTCGATGTCGCCCTCTCGGGCGGCTATACCCTGGTGCCCGAGCGAGGCTCCATCGGAAGCATAGAAGGGCCGCTCGAGGTGAGCGGCTCCCTCTCCCAGGACCTCGGCATGGCGAGGGCGCAGATAGCCCTCGCCGGGCGCGCTCACGACTTCGAGTTCGGCGTCCAGCGATTCGAAGTGGTCTATTCGAAGGGCATCGTCGAGCTGCGCAAGGTGCGGGACAAGGCGCCCATAGACGCCTCCATGACCTTCGACACGCGCGACGGAAGTCTCAGCGCCTTCCTGCGCATGGACGGCTTCGTTCCCGAAAGGTCCGTGCGTCTGGGCGGCGGCCTCGCCTCGTTCTCGCCATGGATGCACGCCTCCTACAGCGGCACGCTATCGCTCAGCCTGCCCTCGGGCGACCTCGGACGCGCCGGCTATTCGCTCAGTCTCGTGACGAGTCTTCCCGCATCGGTCCTGCACAGTCCCTACAGCCTTTCGATCTCGGCGACGGGCGATCTGCATCGCGCCCGGATCGCCTACCTGCGGCTCCGCAACGCCAGCCGTTCCTTCGAGTATCGCGGCAGCTTCGATTTCGCCGATCTGTCTCCCGACGGAAACCTGGATGTCTCGCTGGCTCTGCGCCACGGCGGGCTTCCGATTTCCGCGAGCTTCAGGCTCTACGGCCACGGCGGAATCTATACCGCGCTCGCGGAGCGCGTATCCGTCGCCGATGCCCTGTTCCGCGACCTCTCCGTCACCGCCGCCTACAAGGACGGCACGCTGGAATTCCAGGCCTCGCTCCGCCCGCCCGAGGCCGAGAGAGCGGCTTCCGCCCCCTCCGAGCGCCGTTTCTCCGGCGAGGGCGGCGTGGCCCTGGGGGTCTATCCCCGCATCTCCATAGATGGAAGCGCCAATTTCGGGTCCAAGCCTACTCTGGCCGTCTCGGCCACGATAGACGAGGTCGATCTCGAGCCCCTGCGCAATCTTTTCGCTCTGGTCCTGGAATCGCCCGAGGCGGCTTCCCTTCTCGCCGATCTGAAACTCAGCGGGGAGGTCTTCGCCACGAGCGATTTCTCGCGCCTGTCCTGGTCAGCCTCGGATCTGGCCATCGTTTCCCATTCCGCGCCGGGGGCCTACGCGCTGCTTTCGCTTTCGGGCAATCTCCAGGGCCTCACGGTCAGAAGCCTCCTCGTTTCGGCCATGGGCTATACGCTGCGGGGCACGGGAACGGTCGATTTCGCGGTGGCCGATCGCCTCGGGTTCACGGCCAAGCTGCAACTTCGGGACATTCCGTACCAGCTCCGCGGCACCATCGTCGGCGGCAGCGTCTTCGTTTCCGGCGATTACGGCCTCAGCCTCGCCGCCCGCGCCGAGGCAGGCGGCACCTTTTTCAGCGCCAAAGCCAGGTCGCTGCCCATTCCGCTGGGGAGCGGCGTCGCCCTCGTCGGCCTCGACGCCGACGGGCGCTTCGCCTCTCTCTCGGACTGGAGCGTAGCCATGAACCGACTCGATCTGGCGCCTGCGGACGATAGGACGAGCCGGCTGCCGCACCTGGAGCTTTCCGGCGTGCTCGGCCCCAGCTCGGCCCGCCTCGG
>DATKVK010000031.1:0-45393 GCA_035530095.1 Rectinemataceae bacterium
GCCTCGTTGGCCACGCAGATGACCACGGTTCCGCAGCCGGCGGAGGCCGCGTCGAAAGCGGCCAGCTCGGCGGGCCTGGCCGCGCTTTCGGGGAAGAAGGAGAAGCTGAAGCTGCGGGCGCCCGGATAGGCCGCCAGGGCCGCCTGGGCGAACTCGGGGAAGGGGCCGGCCACGAGGATGCGCCCCTCCGGCTTGAAGGGCAGGCGCGAGGGATCGAGGGCGGTGGCGCTCCGGAAAGCCTCGTGCCTGAAGTACTCGGCCGCGCCCGGGGCGGGAACCCGGGCATGGAGGGTGGCGAGATCGGGCACGAGAGCCTCGCGCCCCCAGGACTTGAGATAGCGCAGCTTGGTGAGAAGGACGATGGTCGCCGCCTCCCTGACCCGGGCGCGGAATTCCGGATTCGCCCGATAGGCGGCCAGAAGCTTCGTCCAGGCCGGATCGTCGAAGTCGAGGAGCCGGCTCATCATGAGCATATCGTCGCCCGCGTCCATGGCCTTGAGGCAGGCGTCAGACACCGTCCAGCGCGCGACGCCGTCGGGCAGGGTGGGTGCGGCCCCGCCCATGAAGAGGTCGTCGGTGACCACAAGCCCTTTGAAGCCGAGGCGCTTGCGCAGGAGATCGGTCAGAAAGAAACGCGAGAGCGAGGCCGGATCCGTGCTGCCGCTCACCAGGGGAAAGCAGAGGTGGCCGCTCATGACGGCCGGGATGCCTTCGCCCACGAGCACCCGATAGGGCACGAGCTCGCGGTTCCAGAGGGTCTTCTCGTCGATGCGGATGACGGGGAGGGCGAGGTGCGAGTCGAGGTCGGTGTCGCCGTGGCCGGGGAAGTGCTTGGCTGTGGCTATGACGCCCGCGTCGCCGAGCCCCTTGGCGAAGGCCGAGCCGAGGGCCGCCGCCTCCATGGGATCCGCGCAGAAGGCCCTCGGGCCTATGATCTCGCTCCTGGGCCTGGTGGCCAGATCGACGACCGGGGCGAAGTTCATGTTGACGCCGAGGGCGGCCAGTTCCCGGCCGATGTAGAGCCCGGAGCGATAGGCGTCGTAGGGCCGGCCCGAGGCGCCTATGGCCATGTTGCCCGGCGTGAAGGAGGTATCGCCCTTGACGTGGCGGATCCATCCGCCTTCCTCGTCGGTGGCGATGAGAAGCGGTATGCCGCCCGGGGAAGCGAGCGCCGCCTTCTGAAGCTCGGCGATGGCAGCCGCGGCCTTGTCGCTGCTCTCGGCGTTCCAGCCGAATATCTTGACGCCGCCGAGTCCCCGCTCGCGGATCCAGCGGAACATGAGCGCCGGCGGGGTGTCGCCGGGATAGGCCAGCATGAAGACCTGGCCGAGCACCTGTTCGTCGCTCATGCGATCGAGGAGGGCGGAGGCTATGGCCTTCGGGTCGCCGGCGGCCCAGAAGCCCGTGCCGGGCTGAACCGCGCCGCCGAGCAGCAAGGCCGCGAGGAGGCCGAGCAAGAGGAGCCCCCCGGCCCCGGTCACCGATCGGCGCGGCCCCTCGGCCCGGCCCGCAGCCCCGCAGCCTTCGCCGAATTCAGGCGTAGGCTTCTCCCCGCAGCTCGTCGATGTACTGGGCGGCCGAGTGCGCGGCGACGGCTCCGTCGGCCGCGGCGGTGACGAGCTGGCGGAAGGGCGTCACGCGCACGTCGCCCGCGGCGAAGAGCCCCGGCACGCTCGTCTGCATCCGCTCGTCGGCGAAGAGCGAGCCGGCCTCGTCCTTGCGCGCCTCTGGAGCGAGGGCGCTCTGGGGGATGGAGCCGACGAAGACGAAGACCGCGGCCACGCTCTCCTCGTACTCGCCCTTGCCTTCCTGCCTGAGCAGGACCGACTCCACCTTCTTGTCGCCGCGGATCTCCTCTACGACGGTGCCGAAGCGCACCTCGATGTTGGGATTGCGAAGGACTCGCTCGGCCAGGGAGCGCTGGGCGCGGAAACGGTCCTTGCGGTGGATCATGATCACCTTGTCGGCCAGCTTGGAGAGGTACATCGCTTCGTCGCAGGCCGCATCCCCGCCGCCCACGACGAGCATGCGCTTGCCCCGGAAGAAGGGGCCGTCGCAGGTGGCGCAATAGGATACGCCGCGGCCGGTAAAGCGCTCCTCGCCCGGCACGTCGAGGTGGCGGTGCTTGGCGCCGGTGGCGAGGACGACCGCAGCCGCCCGGATCGGCCCTTCGCTCGTGTCGAGGGTGAAGCGGCCGCCGTCCTTGCGTATCGTGGATACGGTGGCGGTGAGGAAGGCCGCCCCGAAGGACTCGGCCTGGACGCGCATGGCTTCGGAAAAATCGTAGCCCGAAATCGGCCCGACGAGGGCCGGATAGTTCTCCAGGCCGTCGATGAGCAGGGCCTGGCCTCCCGGAGCCATTTCCTCGATGAGCAGCGTCCTGAGCGCCGCCCGGGCGCCGTACTGCGCCGCCGCGAGCCCGGCGGCTCCCCCGCCGACTACGGCGAGATCGAATTCCGATTCCATTGTCCCTCCCGACAGCTCTGCGCCCCTGGCGGAGCGCTTCGGTCGCGCGGCGCCTCGGTCGCGCGGCGCCTGCGCTTGCCTACTATACCCTGAGATCGCTAGATTTGAAAACGGAGTGAGCCGATTTCTGAAGTCGCCCGACTAGTGAAAAAGCCTCAAGTCCGTTCCGTACTAAGGGAAATTTCAAGCGCGGCGAAGTCCTTTCGGATGACCGCGGATGGATGGCCAGTTGAAAGCGAAGCGTGGTTCAGCGATGCGGTTGTCGGCCTTCCTGGGCCTCGTTCTCCTGATCTCGGCGGGCGCCTTCGCCTCCGGGCCTTCGGGCGGGCTCTTCGTCCCCGATCCGCATTTCTCCGCTCTGGGAGCCGAAACCGAGCCTCTTGCTCCGGCCGATCTGGAGAAGGCCGCCTTTCTCGCCTCGGGACTCCCGTACGACACGGCCCTGCAGTACGCCTCCCGGCTCGATGCCTATATCGCCCAACTGGACGCCGAGGCCGCGGGCATACGCGACCCCTATGCCCGCGGCGAGGCCGCGCTCGCCTTCATCCACCATCGCCTGCTGAAGGCCTACCGGGCCGAGGCCACGACCTTAAACGGCATCCTCGACACCGGGCTCTACAACTGCGTCTCCTCGGCGGTGCTGTACATGATCGCCGGCCGAAGCCTGGGCCTCGATGTCGAAGCGGTGCGGACGAGCGACCACGCCTTCTGCGTCGTCCGCCTGGACGGCCGCGATGTCGACGTGGAGACCACCTCCCCCGCCGGCTACGATCCCGGGACCAAGCGCGCCTTCACGGACTCCTTCGGCAAGGTCACGGGCTTCTCCTACGTGCCGCCCGGCGACTACGCCAGGCGAAAGGACATCGACGACAAGGAGCTCGTGGGACTCATCCTCTCCAACCGCGTGGTCATCTACGAAAGCGCGGGCGACTACCGCGCCTCGCTCGGGCTCGCCGTCGACTACTACGCCCTGGAGCGCGACGCCGCCGCCCGGTCCTTCCTCGTCGATCGCGTCAACAACCTCGCTTCCGAGCTGGTGCAGCGCGGCGATTATTCCGGAGCCGAGAGCCTCGTGACCGCCTCGCGCCTCGCGCTCGGCGAGGATCCGAAGCTCGCAGAGCTGCGGGGGAAGGTGGCCTACATGCGCGCGGCCGCCGCCGCGAACGCCTCGCGCTGGGAGGAGGCGCTCGACGAAGCGGCGTCCCTGCGCGCCGAGGGCATAGCGCCGCCGGAGCTGCCTTCGCTCATCGAGGCCGCGCTGGGCAACGAGATCTACGCCCTCCTGCAGCGGCAGGACTTCGCCGGCGCCCGCCGCGTCCTCGCCGCGCGCGGCAGCCTGGCCGGCCCCGCTCTGTCTTCCTCGCTCTCGGAGAAGATAGGCGAGGCCGAGCTGGCCGCCGCGGTCGACGGCCGGCCCTTCCGCGAGGCCCTGGCGGCCGCCGACGGCGAGCTCGCGGCGGGAAGCGTGAGCCGCTCGGCATGGGAGCGCGCCGCGGCCGCGCTCTATCTGAACGAGGCGAACCGCCTGGCCCGCGCCGGCGACTGGCTCGGCGCCTCGAAGACCGCGGCCGAGGGTTCCGCGCGGATGAGCGGCGAAGCGACACTCGCGAGGGCGGCATCGGTCTATCGCTCCAACTTCGTCGCCGACGCCCACAACCGCTTCGCCGCCCTGTACAACGCCCATGATTTCCCCGCGGCGCGCGATTCGGTCCGCGCCTCGCTGGCACTCATGCCCGAGAATCCCACCCTGCAAGAGGACCTTCGGCTCGTCGATCGCGCGCTCGGAAACTAGTGGCGCGGGAAGGCCACCCGCACGACGGCGCCGGCCTCGTCGGCCATCTCCACGTTGCCTTTGAGCTGGGCCGCCAGGGCTCCCACGAGCTCGGTGCCGATACCCGTCCGCGCCGTTCCGGATCGGGAGGCGGAGAATCCCCGGCCGTCGTCCGAGACGGTGAGCAGCCAATTCTCGCCCCGCGGCTCCAGGGCGATCCGCACCCGGCCGCCCCGGTCGGAGGGGAAGGCGTGCTTGAAGCAGTTCGAGACGAGCTCGTTCACGATGAGCGCCACGGGAATGGCCTCGTCGAGGTCGAGCGTGACCTGGGGAGCCTCGACCGACCAGCTCACGCCGTGGACCGTCCCGTCGTACATGCCGGCGAGGTAGTCGATGAACTCCCCGAAGTATTTCTGCATGTCGATCCGCTGAAGATCGCCGCCGCGGTAGAGCTCCTCGTGGACCATGGCCATCGACTGGATCTGCGTCTGGCAGTCGAGGAAGATCGCCCGGTCCTTCTCCTCGACCAGGGCCGATTCCTGCAGGTTGAGAAGGCTCGACACGACTTGCAGGTTGTTCTTGACGCGATGGTGGATTTCCTTGAGCCTGAGCTCTCGCGCGGCGAGGGATTCGACGAGCTCCCGCTCCTGCGCCTTGCGCAGGCTCACGTCGCGGATGATGCCGAGCGTGCCCAGGGACCGGCCCTCGAACTCGGGTAGCTGAAAGCCGGTGCAGCTCACCTCGCCGTAGGCATTGATCTTGCCGTAGGCCACCTCCCAGGCTGCCGCCGCGGAAGCGGCGTCCTTCGCGCCGGCGTCCTTCACGCCGGAGCCCGGGGCGGTGCCGGGTGAGGTTCCCGCCGAAAGCGGCGTCCTCGACGAAGAGGAAGACGGCGAATCGACGACCGCGGGCAGCTGGCCGAGGTCCGCTCCCGGGGCGAGCCTGAGCCTGAGTTCGAGGTTCTTGGTCATGCGCGAGCCCGAGCGGCGCTCGTCGAAGAGCTTCGGCGCAGCCTCGGGGCCGGTCACGACGCCGTGCAGCGACTCGAGCACCGCGACCCGGCTCACCTTGGCCACGTCGGCGGGGTGGACTATCTCGCTGAAGTGCTTGCCGATGAGGTGGCCGGGGTCGTAGCCGAGCGACTTGACGGCATCGTTGAGGTAGATGAAACGGCCCTCGCCGTCGAGGATATAGACGATGTCGGGAATGGCCTGGAGGAGGTTGAGGTACTGGTGCTCGGTCATCTGCAGGTGCGCGTTCTGGCGCTTCACGCTCTCGCGAATGCCGATGACCTTGCGGATGAGGATCGGGAGGAGGCGCAGATGCCCTCCGTCGGGCCTGCGTTCCACGAAGACCGAAGCCTCGTCGCGGGTCGTGCGCTCGATGCGCTCGGGCTCGTCGCCGGGATCGACCACCAGCACGGCCGGCAGCGGCCAGAACGTGAGCCAGTCCGCCAGGGCGCCATTATGGAAGTGGAAATCGGTGACGATGGCGTCGGCCTCGTCGCGCGAGTAGATCGCCTCGACCTCGGCGATGTTGAGCGGAAAGGCGAGTTCGCACGCGGAACCGGCCACGAGGGCCGAAAAGGACCTGCGCTCCTGCTCGTCGCCGACCGCGAAGATCACCCGGAGAGTTCTCATGCCCCGTCCCCGGAGCCCGGTATTTCCGTGTATGCCATCGTTTTCCTTGGGATCAGTCTATTGAGACCCCGGTCGAGCCGTCAAGCCGGCGGCGGGCTCGGCTCGATTGCAGAGGTTTCGGCCTTCTTCTATACTGGAATACGGTCGGCGGAGAGCCCGCCGTGTCAGGAGTGCAACATGTCAGACGATCTCGACTTAAGCGTGCCGACCCTCGGCCCCTGCGGCATCCCCTCGCCCATCGTGCTTTCGAGCGGCCTCGGAGACTCGCTCGCGGACTACGTCCGGGACGATAACTACGTGCGCTACGATGTAGCCGCGGCGGCCGGAGCGCAGCCCGACCTCGACAGCCGCGGGCTTCTGCAGAAGGCGGGGCCCCGGCAGAACATCTACTTCAACCCCAGCCATGTCCACGCGGGCGTCGTCACCTGCGGAGGGCTCTGTCCGGGCATCAACGACGTCATACGGGCGGTCGTGCGCAACCTGTGGTTCCGCTACGGCGTGCGCCGCATAACGGGCATCCAGTACGGCTATCAGGGTTTCCTGCCCGAGTACAACATCGGCATCAGGCCGCTGGACCCCGAGGCGGTCGACGAGATCCACAAGGTGGGCGGCTCGTTCCTGGGATCCTCGCGCGGCGGCGGCGACCGCGTGGCCGATATCGTCGACGCGATCGAGCGGCTCAACCTCAACATGCTCTTCACGATCGGAGGCGACGGCACGCAGAAGGGAGCCCTCGACATCGCCGACGAGATACTGCGCAGGGACCTCAAGATAGCCATCGTCGGCATTCCGAAGACCATCGACAACGATCTTCTGTACGTCGACAAGACCTTCGGTTTCGAGACCGCCGTGGCCCGCGCCGCCGAAGCCGTGACCGCCGCCCACGTCGAGGCCCACTCCGCGATGAACGGCGTCGGGCTCGTCAAGCTGATGGGGCGCGAGTCGGGCTTCATCGCCGTGCACACCGTGCTCGCCGTGCACGAAGCCAATTTCGTGCTCATCCCCGAAGTGCCCTTCGAGCTGGACGGTCCCAACGGCTTTCTGAGCCACCTCGAGAACCGCCTGGCCCGCCGCTCCCACGCCGTCGTGGTCGTCGCCGAGGGGGCGGGCCAGGAGTTTCTCGCGACCGACGGCGCGCACGACGCGTCGGGAAACGTCAAACTGGCCGACATCGGCGTGTTCCTGCGCGAACGGATCTCCGCGCACTTCAGGAAGAAGGGCATCGACCATACGATAAAGTACATAGATCCGAGCTACATGGTGCGCTCGGCCCCCGCCATCCCCACCGACTCGGTCTACTGCGAGCGGCTCGGCAACAATGCGGTCCACGCGGCCATGGCGGGCAAGACCAAGATACTCATCGGCATGGTCAACAACGAGTTCGTCCATATCCCGATCAAGGCGGCGGTCGCCAAGCGCAACCACGTCAGCCCCGAGGGCTCGCTCTGGCGCGACGCGGTGGACGCCACCCAGCAGCCGCTGTCCATGCTCAACCCGAGGTGACCATGGCCCGCAAGCACGTGCTCATCATCGACGAATCCGACCTCTTCCGCGAGTACCTGCGCGAGAAGCTCGCGGCGAGCGGGGTCGAGGTCGAGACGGCCATCAACGGCCTCGACGGAGTCGTGAAGCTGCGCAACACCATGCCCGACCTCGTCGTGCTCGACTACCACCTCACCCGCAAGAGCTGCAAGGAGGTGCTCGAGGAGAAGAACCGCAATCCCAACACCGCCTCGATCCCCGTCATACTCACCGCGCAGCAGATCGACAAGAACCGCCTCCTGGAGCTCGTGCCCTACAACATCAAGCGGGTCTTCATGAAGCCGATCAAGATCGACGGTCTGTACGCCACGTTGGCCGAGCTCCTCGGCGTCCGCTTCGAGCTGGACGAGACGCCCTGCGTCATCGAGGCCCACGTCAACGACAACATAGTCTTCATCGAGATAGCCAAGGGGCTCAACCGCGAAAAGATCGACCTCCTGCGTTTCAAGATAGCGGAGCTCCTCGAGCTCTACGCCATCAAGAACGCACGCATCCTCGTCATGCTCGCCGGCATGGACCTGAGTTTCGTCGACGGGCCCAACATGGAACTCCTCATCAAGACCCTCCTCGATCACTCGGGGGCCAAGGCCAGGCACATCAAGCTGCTCACGAACTCCGCCTTCGCGAGCGAGTTCGTGCGCGGACGCTCCGAGTTCGCCGAGATCGAGGTGCTCTCCAGCCTCCAGTACGCGATCGACGGTCTCCTGACCGACTACGATCCGGAAATCGAGATGGGCGAGCGCAAGAACGAGCTCATGGCCGAGCGCATCCTCGCCGCGCAGACGCACCGTTCAGGCAGCGAGTCGATCGAGATGCGCTTCGAGACCGAGGGCAGGAAACAGTACAGCATCGAGGGCATGCGCGAGGCCGGCAAGGGGCTGTCGATCGCCGTCGTCGACGACGACTTCGTCATCCAGGAGCTCGTGAAGACTACCTTCGCCGCCATCAGCGCCCAGGTGAGCGCCTACCAGGACGGCAAGCAGTTCATCGACGCCGTCTCGTCGAAGAACTTCGACCTCGTGTTCCTCGACATCCTCATGCCGGCCATGGACGGCTTCCAGGTCCTGTCGCGGCTCCACGCCGAGGACATCGGCGTGCCCGTGATCGTGCTGTCCGCCGTCTCCCAGCGCGAGGCCGTGGTGCGGGCCTTCCAGGCGGGCGTGAAGAGCTATCTCATCAAGCCGCTCAAGCCGGACCAGATCCTCAAGAAAACCCTGGAAATCCTGAAGGCGAATTTCTAGCCATGGCTCTTCCCGAGGCGCTCTTCAAGGCGGTCTTCGAGCAGTCGCGCGCGCCGACCCTGCTGACCGACGTCCGCGGCGTGCCCGCCCTGTGGAACGGCGCCTTCGAAGCCTTCGTCAGGTCCGTGGCCGGCGTCGGCCCCGAGCGCCTGCGGGGAAACCTCTTCGACTTCATCGAAGAACACGAGGGCGTCAGGCTCGAATACTACGCGGCCCAGATCCTGATGCGCGGCACGAGCGAGGCGATCGTCGAAAGCCCCCTGCGCGCGGCCGACGGCACGCGGCGATGGGTCCGTCTCGTCCTGTCGCTGGTCGAGGCGCCGGCGGCCCAGGCTCCCGTCTCCGGCGACCTGGAGCGCTACCTGCTCTGCCTGCTCGAGGACGTGACCGATCGCTTCCTGCGCGAGCGCAGGCTGCAGGAAGCCAAGGAGGAGGCCGAGAAGGCGACGCACACGAAGAGCCAGTTCCTGGCCAACATGAGCCACGAGATCAGGACGCCCATCCAGACCATCATCGGCGTCGTCGAATTGCTCAAGGACACGAGCCTCGATTCGGAGCAGTCGGACTACGTGGGCCAGGTGCAGTTCTCGGCCGACGTCCTCCTCGGGCTCATCAACGACATCCTCGACTTCTCGAAGATCGAGGCGGGCAAGCTCGACCTCGAGACCACCAGCTTCGATCTGCGCGCGGCCGTGCACCAATCCACCGATTTCCTCGTCATGGACGCGCACCGCAAAGGCCTCGAGATCATCGTGGACATCGACGACGAGCTGCCCACGCTCGTGCGCGGCGATCAGGGACGGCTGCGGCAGATTCTCGTCAATCTCTTCAAGAACGCCATCAAATTCACGAAGATGGGCGAGATAGGCGTGACCGTGCGGCGGCTGGAGTCGAATGCCGGACTGCGCATGCGCTTCGAGATCCGCGATACGGGGCCGGGCGTGCCGGAGCCGGTGCGGGACCGTCTTTTCACGCCGTTCTACCAGGGCGAGCTCGGACAGGCCAGGAAGGTCGGCGGCACCGGCCTCGGCCTGGCCATCTCCCGGCACCTCGTCGAGCTCATGGGCGGCGCGATCGGGCTGTCCGAGGCCGAGGCTCCCGGCCGGGGAGGGGAAGGCGCGGGCTCGGTGTTCTGGTTCGAGATTCCGCTCGTCTCGCCCGAGTACTCCGCGCCGCCGCGCGCCGCAGCCTTCGCCCCGATCACGGGACCGACCGCGGGGCCGACCGCGGGACAGCCGCCGCGCGTCCTGGTCGTGGACAACAACGACTCGGCCCGCGCCTTCCTCGCCGGGCTCGTGCGGAAGTCCGGGGGGCGCGTCGCGGCGGCCGCCTCGGGCGAGGAGGCGCTGGCCGAGCTGCGGCGCGCCGCCATCGAGGGCGAGAGCTTCGCCGTATGCCTCATCGACCAGAATATGCCGCAGATGGACGGCTGGAGGCTGGCCAGCGAGATCACCGGCGACACTTCGATCAACTCGGCCAGGCTCATCCTCATGGCTCCCGTAGGCACGATGGGAGCCGACGCCAAGATGAAGCTCCTGCGCTGGTTCAACGGCTATATCGCCAAGCCGGTCAAGCCCGACGAGCTCTTCGAGGCCGTCGCCAAGGCCATGAGCTCGGAGGTGGACCTCGAGCCGGCCGAGCCCCAGCCGGCTGCGGAGAGCGAGAAGCCGAGCAGGATCTTCGAGGGCGAGGTCCTCGTAGCCGAGGACCACGAGGTCAATCGCGAACTCTTCACCATCCTCCTCGAACGGCTCGGCTGCCGCGTCACCACGGCGCGCGACGGCCTGGAGGCGGTGGACATAGGCTCCGCGAAGCGCTTCGACCTCGTGCTCATGGACATCTTCATGCCTCGCATGAGCGGCTACGAGGCGACGCAGGCCCTGCGTTACAAGGGATTCACGGGACCGATCGTTGCCGTGACCGCCAGCGCCCTCAAGGGCGAACGCGAAAAGTGCATCGAAGCCGGCATGAACGACATCCTCGTGAAACCCTTCAAGAAGGACGATCTCGCCGCCATTCTCGCCGCCTGGCTGAATCCCGCGGAGCCGAACGCGGCGAGTTCGGTGTCGATGGCCGCCGGCGGCTCCGGAGCCGCCGCGACCGGCGCGGCGCCGAAGGGGGCGGCGCCTGCCGGAGCCGCCGGAACCGCCGGAGCCGCCGGAACCGCCGGAATCGCTGGCTCCGGCGCCGCCGTGAAAACCGCCGCGAAGTGCGACCCCACCGTCTTCGACTGGGTCTCGGTGCTCGATACTTTCCTAGGCCAGAAGGCGACCGTAGCGGGTCTCCTGGCGCGCTTCATCGACAAGGCCAGGATTCAGGAGACCGAGCTCGCCGAGGCGCTCGAGGCCCGGGACTACCCCCGCTTCCGGGAGGTCGCCCATTCGCTCAAGGGGGCTGCCTGGAACCTGAGCGCCCGGCGCCTCGGCGATGCGGCGCGGCTGGCGGAAGAGGCCGGCCGAGAAGGCGACGAGGCCAAGGCGGCCGAGGCCCTCAAGGACATCCGCTCCGCCTTCGAGGCTTTCTCCGAGATGGCCAGCCCCTACGCGGCCGGCTGAGGCTTCGCCAGGGTTCGGCGCAGCCGGGTTCGGCGCAGCCGGGTTCAGCGCAGCCGGGTTCGGCTCGTTCCGGGCGTTGCCGCAGGCCGCGTCTGCCCGCTATGATGCCAGCGTGAGAGCCAACTACCATACGCATTGCGATTACTGCGACGGCGCCGCGAGCGCCGCGGACATGGCGCGGGCCGCCAAGGCGGCAGGTTACGATGCCCTCGGCTTCTCCTCCCACGCCCCCCTGCCCTTCTCCACCGGCTGGAACATGCCTGCCGAGCGCCTCGGCGCCTACGTCGCCGAGATCCGCGGCCTGGCGACGCGTTGGGCGGACGAGCGCCCTTCGCTCGACATTCTCCTCGGCCTGGAGATCGACTGGATCGAGGGCAGGAGAGCTCCGGGCGACGCGCTCTTCGACGAATGCGGCCTGGATTACCGGATCGGCTCGGTCCACTTCGTGACCTTGCCCGGCGCGGGACTCGGCACGGTGGACTGTCCCGCCGCGGAATTCGAGGACTATTTCGAACGCTCGGGCCGCGACGGCCGAAGCATCTGGCGCGAGTACTACCGCAGCCTGGCGGCCATGATCGAGGCCGGCGGCTTCGACATCCTGGGCCACTTCGACGTGGTCAGGAAAAACAATGCGGACGGCCGGTACTTCGACGAGCACGAACCCGCATACCTGTCCGCGGCCCTGGAGGCCGCATCCCTCCTCTCCGGCAAGGACATCGTCGTCGAGATCAACGTGGGCGGCATGAACCGGGGCATCCTCGACAGCCCCTACCCCAGCCTTCCCATCCTGCGAGAGCTGCGGCAAGCGGGCGTGCCGATCACCTTCTCGGCCGACGCGCACGCGCCTGGGCATTTCGGCATGAATTGGGGCGCGGCGCGCGAGCTCGCTCGGGCGGCCGGCTACGCGAGCGTGGCGGTGCTCGAGCGTGGGTCGAGGCGGGGCGCGGCCACGTGGAAGGAGATCGGCATAGACGAGACCTGAGCCGGCACCTTTAACTTTATCCGCCGCTTCAGTACTATTGCCGCCCGTGACCGTCGTAAACGCTGAAAGCTCCTGCCTCCGCCTGAGCCCCTCGGGAAGGCTCCGTCCGATCGCGGAGCCGGAGGGAGCGGAGTCTGCGGCGCCGCGCCGCGTGCTGGAAGCCTTCCGGTCGAGCGAGGCGGAAGGCCTTTTCGAGCTGGCCGCCCATCCTGCAGGAAGCATCCTCCCTCCCGATCTCGTCTATTGGCGCGACTTCGCAGCCCTCTACCTGA
This sequence comes from Rectinemataceae bacterium, assembly GCA_035530095.1. Classification (GTDB taxonomy): domain Bacteria; phylum Spirochaetota; class Spirochaetia; order Treponematales; family Rectinemataceae; genus JAJXZP01. The sequence goes on from DATKVK010000031.1 coordinate 12,470, forward strand.
CGGCTCGCTGTCACACCCCCTCGGGCACGACGAGCCTCGAGGCGGCGGAGCCCCTTCCCGAGGCCGAACTCATGCCCCTTCTCCTCGGGGCTCCGCCGATGGAGGGGGCCGAATATCTCGATCCCGGCCTGCTCCGCGGCCTTTGGTCTTCGCTCGACGAATGGCTTCGCGCCGAAGCGGCCAAGGCGGGCGGACTCGGCGCCTTCCTCGCCGCGCGGGCGCCGCTCTGGCACCAGGTGGGCCGCGTCTGCTTCCACCTCGCCGAAAACAGAAAGGACCCCGACTTTCCCTTCGCCTTTTTGGTCACCTACGCCCCCCGGCTCTCCGGTTCCGGCTCGGTGCGCTACCAGCCTCTGTCGCGGGCCTTGCAGGAGTTCGCCGGCGAGGGCGATCGCAAGGCCCTGGCCAAGCTTCTCACGCCCATCCACGAGGCGGCAGGCAAGAGCCCCCTCGTCCGCGAGCTGCTCGACTCGAAGGACATCTACCACCCCCTCGCCTGGACGGCCGACGAAGCGTACCGCTTCCTCCGGGAAATTCCTCTTTTCGAGGAAAGCGGAGTCCTCGTGCGCGTGCCCGACTGGTGGGCCAAGAGGCCGCGCCCCCGGGTCTCCGTAAGCATCGGCTCGCGCGGGAAGGGCATTCTCGGGGCGGCCTCGATGCTGGATTTCGACATCGGCGTCGCCCTCGGCGAGGAAAGGCTCTCGGCCAAGGAACTCAAGGAGATCCTCGCCCGCGGAGCGGGCCTCGTCTTCCTCAAGGGCAAATGGGTCGAAGTCGATCCGGAGCGCCTCTCCGAGGCCCTGGAGCATTGGAAAAGGCTGGAAAAGCGCGCGGGCGAGGACGGCATCTCCTTCGTGGAGGGCATGCGGCTTCTCGCGGGCGCCCCTCCCGACCTCGCCGCCTCCCTGGATGAATCGATCGCCCAGTGGTCCTTCGTCGACGCGGGCTCCTGGCTCAAGAAGACGCTCGAAGGTCTCCGATCGCCCGAGGGCATCGAGCTCGCGCTGCCGGACGCCGAACTCAAGGCGAAACTCCGCCACTACCAGGAGGCGGGGCTTCGCTGGCTCTGGCTTCTGTCCCGCCTGGGCCTCGGCGCCTGTCTCGCCGACGACATGGGCCTCGGCAAGACCATCCAGGTCCTGGCCCTCCTCCTCGTCGAGAGGCGGGAGTCCGGCCGGCCCCCGGCGGCGAAGACTGCCAAGACCTCCGCCGAGGATGCGCGCCCTCCTTCCCTCCTTATCCTCCCCGCCTCCCTCCTCGCCAACTGGAAGTCCGAGATCGAGCGATTCGCGCCTAGCCTGCGCTTCCGCTTCGTCCACCCCTCGATGAAGGGCGAAGAGGCCCTCGACGGCAGCCGGAATCTCGCGGGCCTCGACCTCATCGTGACCACCTACGGAATGCTAGGACGTCAGGCCTGGATGCCGGACCGGGAATGGAACCTCGTCATCCTCGACGAGGCCCAGGCGATCAAGAATCCCGGCTCGGGCCAGTCCAGGGCGGTGAGAAAGCTCCGCGCCCGGGCCCGCATCGCCCTCACGGGCACGCCCGTGGAGAACCGTCTCTCCGATCTCTGGTCCCTCTTCGACTTCCTCAATCCCGGGCTCCTGGGAACGGCGGCCCGCTTCAAGGAATTCGCCGCAGCCCTCGAGAAGCGGGAGGGCGAGCGTTATGCGCCGCTGCGCAATCTCGTCAGGCCCTACATCCTCAGGCGCCTCAAGACCGACCGCTCGGTGATCGCCGACCTGCCTGAGAAGACCGAGGTCCGGGCCTTCTGCGGCCTATCCAAGACCCAGGCCGCCCTGTACGCCGAGGTCGTCGAGGACTTCGCCGAGGCCCTCCGCGGCTCGCAGGGGATCGCCCGAAAGGGCCTCATCCTCTCCTCGCTCATGAAGCTCAAGCAGGTCTGCAACCACCCCTCCCAGCTCTCGGGCGACGGCGGCTGGGCGTCCGGGGAGAGCGGCAAATTCGCCCGCCTCGGCGAGCTCTGCGAGGAGATCGCCTCGCGTCAGGATCGCGTCCTCGTGTTCACGCAGTTCCGCGAGATGACCGGCCCCCTGGAGTCCTTCCTGGCCGGCATATTCGGCAGGCGGGGCCTCGTCCTCCACGGCGGCACGCCCGTCGCCGCGCGCCGGAAACTGGTCGAGTCCTTCCAGACCGAGGACGGTCCTCCCTTCTTCGTCCTCTCGCTCAAGGCCGGCGGCACGGGCCTCAACCTCACCGCGGCCTCGCACGTGATCCACTTCGACCGCTGGTGGAATCCCGCGGTGGAAAACCAGGCGACGGACCGGGCCTTCCGCATCGGCCAGCAGAAGAACGTGCTGGTGCACAAGTTCGTCTGCCGCGGGACCGTCGAGGAGAAGATAGACAAGCTCATCGAAGGAAAGACGGCCCTGGCGAGGGACCTTCTCGAGGGCGGGGCTGATGTGGAACTCACCGGAATGTCGGACGAAAAGCTCCTCGCCACGGTGAGCCTGGACCTGGACCGGGCGCGGGACTGGTGAAGGCCGCGGGAGACCCGATGTTAGGGAGGATGGTGGAATGGGATACTACGGATGGCGGCCCTATGTCAGCGTGGCGGAGCGGCGCCGCCAGGCCGAGCGCGAGATGGCGAAGCTGGCCAAAAAAGGCAGGGTCGCCAGGCCCGTCCGCATCGAAGGAAAGGCCATAGCCAAGACCTTCTGGGGGAAGGCCTGGTGCCAGAACCTCGAAAGCTACAGCGATTACTCGAACCGCCTTCCCCGCGGCAGGACCTATGTCAGGAACGGCTCGGTCTGCCACCTCGAGATACTCGAAGGCGAGGTGAGGGCCAAGGTCTCCGGCAGGAAACTGTACACCGTGACGGTCAAGATAAAGCCCCTGAGCGCCGCGGCCTGGGCGGACATCAAGGCACGATGCAGCGGGGAAATCGCCTCCATCCTGGACCTCCTGGGCGGGAAGCTGGCCGACGGGGTCATGGCCGTCGTCACCGACCGCAAGACCGGACTCTTTCCCAAGCCCCGCGAGATATCCCTCGACTGCAGCTGCCCCGATTGGGCCGGCATGTGCAAACACGTCGCCGCCACCCTCTACGGCGTCGGCGCGAGGCTCGACGAGAATCCCGAGCTCCTCTTCCTCCTTCGGGGCGTCAACCACGAGGAACTCGTGTCGGCCAAGGTCGAAGAGGCCGTGGCGGCCGTCGTCGGCGGCGGGTCGCGGAGACGCCTCGCCGAGGCCGATCTTTCCGAGGTCTTCGGGATGGACGTCGAGGCCGGCGAACCTGAGGCAACGAAGGCAAAGGCGATTCCGGCGAGGCGCCCGGCGCGAACGCCTTCGAAAGCCGCGAAGGCCGCGGCGAAGCCAGCCGCGGCGAAGCCAGCCGCGGCGAAGCCGGCCGCGAAGGCCGCGGCGGCCCAGACCCCTTCCCCTGCCCGCGGGAAGGCCGTCCCGAAAGCCGCCGTGGCAGCGGCCCCTGCCCTTCCCGCGGAAATCACCGGCAGGGATGTGCGCGAGCTTCGCGAACGCCTCGGGCTGAACGGGCGGGATTTCGCCCTGCTCCTGGGAGTCTCGGGAGGAGCGGTTTCGTCGTGGGAAAGGAAGGCCACGGCCCTCAACCTGCAGGAGCGGACTCGCCTCGCGCTCGCGAAGGCGTGGAGAATGGCTGCGAAGAAAGGGAAGTCGGCGAAGGAGAAGGCCTAGCGCGCCGTCCGGTTCATATTCCTGCCGCGCCCCGCATGGCCGGGGGCGTGGCAGGGCTCAGGCATTCTGCATCTGACAGCGCGCTCATAGCGAGAAAACGCTGGTCTCGATGAATCCGAGATCGAGCGCGATCATGCGTCCCTTGAGGCCGGGCTCCTCGCCTAAGAGCAGGTGGCAGAGTTCGGCCACCTGGAAGCCGGCCACGACCATGGGCGCGAAGACCAGGGTCCCGAGTTCGGCCTCGATGCCGCGCTTCGTTTCGGCGCCGCCGTAAATCCGCGCGAGGCCGTTCTCGCCGGGCAGCTGCGTGGCCGCCTGCCCGAAGCGGCCCGCGGCCGAGCCGTGGACCAGGGCCACGCCGAGCCTCGAGGCGGCCGCGGCCAGCGTGAGCCTGTCCGCGATCGAGTCGAGCGCGTCGGCCGCGGCGCCGCATCCGGCGAGCAGCCGATCCGCGTTGGAAGCATCCAGCCGCTCGACGAGGCCTTGGCAGCGCAGCGCCGGATTCACCGCCCGCAGGCGCCGGACCGCGGCCTCGGCCTTGGGCTCGCCCAGGTTCTCGACCGTGGCGAGGAGCTGCCGGTTGAGGTTGCTCGCCTCGAAGCGATCCGGATCGACGGCGACGATGGTACCCACTCCCAGCCGGCCCAGGCCTTCGAGAATGAAACCGCCGAGCCCTCCGCAGCCTATCACCGCGACGCGCGATTCGTGCAGGGCGAGCTGCCCCGCGAGGCCGATGCTGCCCGCGTTGCGCGCGTAGCGCTCCGGCAGAAGACCCGCCCTCAGGGCGGCGCCCTCGACTTCGTGCGCGTCCAGGGAGAAACGCCGCGCCGCCTCGAGCTCGGCCCCGAAGGGCAGGAACTCGTCCTCAGCCGCCGCGGCCAGGAAATCGGCCAGGGCCACGAGCTCAGCCTCCGCCGATGGGAGGAAAGACCCCGAGAGAGTCGCCCTCGGCGAGGGGATGGTCGAAATCGGCGTGGCGGCCGTCGACGAAGACGATCGCCGCCTCGAGCCGGGGGACGCCGGCCGCGTCCAGGGCCTCGCCGACGGTCGCGGCCGGCGGCAACTCGAACTCGGCCTCGTCGAAGCGCCCCGTGCGCAGGGACGCGAAAAGCCTCAAGGTCACCCTCATCGCCTGGCCTCCCCGCCGGAAATTGCCGCCTGCATCGGCCGGGCCTCGGCTCGGACGCGCAGGAATGCCAGATCGGCCGAGGGCTCGGCCCGCGACTCGGGATAATCGCCGCCCGGCCGCCCCGGCGAGGCCGGCGCGGCAGCGAGCCCCGAGCCGAGCCGCGCGGCCAGAGGGGCCAGCTCGGAGGCGTCCACGAGAAGGCCGCGCCCGAGCAGCGCGGGGCCGCGCTCGGCCATGACCGAGTTGAAAAGCTTGACGGAGACCAGGCCGCCCGCGGCAGCTCCGATGCCGGCCCCGCCGGCAGGCCCTGCGGCCGCAGTCCCGCCCGCCGCGGCGCCTTCGCCGCCGGCGGCGCCGTAGCTGATGGCCGAGCGGAAACTCGCGTAGGGGCTCTTGATGCGCATGACCGCGCCGACGAGCCCCGGCATGGCCGCGGACAGGGCCAGGCGAGAGCCCGGACCGACGAGGGCCGCGTCCAGGTCGTCCACCGGCTGGCTGTCGACGAAGACGGTGCTGATCGAGCGCTCGATGTACTCGTCTTCGAAGCCGAGCGCCTCGCGCATGAAATCGCGCACGCTTCTCTCGCCCCAAGCCTCGATCCAGAACCCGGCCTGCAGGAGATTGACGAGCTCGGGCCAGAGGGGGTCGCGGCCGTCGAGCGTCAGATCGTAGCTTCGCATGATTTTCACCGCCGTTCCCCTTCCGCCCGCCCCGGAGTTCCGGATCCCGGAGCGGGCGTGGCGGACGCGGAAAGCGCCGCGACTTCCTTTATAGCCTCAAGCCTCACCAGTTGAACACCTTGTCGAGGTCCTCGTCCGCGATCTGGAAGGTCACGTTGTGCGGCGGAAGCTTCTCGCGCTTGAAGTACAGGGGCAGGCGGTCCATCTCCTTGGTGAAGCCGGCCCTGGCGTTGAAGTCGCGCTCGATCGTGAGCACCGACTTGCCGAGGGCCGTGACGTCGTCGGCCGTGAGCTTGAGTCCGTGGAAGCTGTTGATGAGATCGATGAGGGCCTGGAAGGTTTCCGGCTGGTCGAGGACGGCGAAGGCGATGAAGAGGCACATGCCCGTCGAGTCGATGGCCGCCGTGGCGATCTGCAGGTTGCGCGACAGCTCGATCTGCCCCTCGCTCTTGAGGGGATCGACGTAGCCGCCCACCTTGAGGATATTGGCCGTGACGGCGTAGCCCGCGGTGTGGTCCGCGCCCATGGGGCTGGTCGCGTAGGTGACGCCCATGCCCATGATGGCGCGCGGGTCGTAGGCCGGCATGGCCTGTCCCTTCACCACCGGCGCCCGCTCGACGCCGAAGGCCTTCGCCGTCACCGCCGCCCCGGAGCCGATGATCCTGCCCATGGGGCTGCCCTTGCCCACTTCCTTCATGAGCTCGATCGCGCCCGCCCCGTCGCCGAACTTCAATAACCCGGCCTCCATGGCGACGCCGATCGTGGCGCCCATCTCGATCGTGTCCAGGCCATAGTCGTCGTCGAGCCGGTCGAGCATGGCGACCGTGTCGAGGTCGTCGATGCCGCAGTTCGCGCCGTGCGACCAGACCGTCTCGTACTCGGGCTGCTTGGTGAGGAAGTTGCCGTTCGCGTCGTTGTAGATGCCCGAACACTGGATGACGCAGCCGCGGTGGCAGCCGTGGGTGGCCGGGCCGCCGCGCTTGATCTCCAGGGCGGCCATGGACTCCCCCGATATCCTGGAGGCGCCGGCGTACTGCCCTGTCTTGAAGTTGGTCGTGGGCAGGCCGCCCGCCTCGTTGATGATGTTCATGAGGACGTTGGTCCCGTAATTGGGCAGGCCGCCGCCGGTGACGGGATGCTTCTTGAGTCCCTCGATCCAGACCTTGTTGGCCGCCTTGAAGGCCTCGCTCTCCTTGGGCTGCCTGGTTTCGCAGCCCGCGTCGTCGAGGACGATGATCTTGACGCCCTTCGAGCCCATGACCGCTCCGACTCCGCCGCGCCCCGCGTGCCGCGTGGGGTGCATTTCCATGTCGGTGCAGGCTATCGAGGCCGAGGCCATCTTCATCTCGCCGGCGGGTCCGATCGAGATGCAGGCGACCTTCTCGCCGTAGCGCTTCTTCATCTCGTCGATCAGCGCGTAGTTGCCGAGCATCTTGAGCCGCTGATCGTTCTCGATCTTCACGCCGTTCTTGTCAATATGGATGAGGTAGGTCGTTTCGCTCTTACCCTCGCCCTCGAGCACGATAGCCGCGTAACCGAGCCTGGCCAGGACCTGGGCGGCCTGGCCGCCGGCATTGGCTTCCTTTATGCCGCCGGTCAAGGGGCTCTTGCAGCCCACGGAAATCCGGCCCGACTGCCCTGCCGGAGTGCCGGACAGGAGCCCGGGCGCTATGACCAGCTTGTTCTCCGGCCCGAGCGCATGGCAGAGCGGCGGCACTTCCTTGCCGACGATCGTCGAGGTGAGCGCCCGCCCTCCGAGCCCGGCGTAGGCTCCCACCGCCTCGGTCTTGACCGAAGGAAGCCCCGTCTGCCCAACGTCGATTCTCAGAATCTTGTCCATCCCAACCTCCCCTGATTGCTCATGCTACGGAATACTAAGGAACTAGAAGCAATATCCGTGCCAGGGCGAGGAGAAAGGTTGAGGGAGGCCGCGGAGAGCCCAGGTCGGCGCAATGAGGGGTAAAACGAGCCGCAGCGGGCCCGGAACGCCTCGATTTCGCGCTCTTTGGCCTGAGGAAGCCTTGTATGTCGGCGCGATGTCGATCCGCAGCTGTTCCATCACTGATCCACAATGGAACACCGTTCCACTATGGAACACACGAGCTAGTGTTACGAAGAGTGTTGATTGGGCAAGCTGATCCCGCCCGGGCAAGCGGCGACTTCGGCGGACCCGAGCCCTTGCTGCCCACCAGGCCGGGGAAAGAGCCGGGGCCTTCAGTTGCGGTCGAGAAGCGAGGGGTCGAGGCGCTGCACCTTTCTATAGAGGGTGTTCCGGCCGATGCCGAGGAGCCGCGCGGCGGAGGAGACGTTGTCGCCGCACTGGGCCAGGGCCTCGCGGATCCGCTGGAGTTCGGCCTCTTCGAGGGAGCCCGAGCGGACCTGCTCGGCCCGGGCGCTCCGGACCGCGGCCGCGGGGCCCGGCAAGGGCGGAAGGCGCTCGGTGTTGATGATGAGCTCTATGAGGTTCTCGAGCTCGCGCACGTTGCCGGGCCAGTCGTAGGCTGCGAGGGCCGCCATGTAGGCGGGGTCGATGCTCACCGGCCGCTTGTTGATCCTGCGCGAGATGCGGCGCATGTAGTAATCGACGAGGACGGGAATGCTCTCGCGCTGCTCCCGCAGGGGCGGCAGGCGTATGGGCAGGACGTCGAGGCGGTAGAAGAGGTCCATGCGGAAGTTGCCCCTCTCGACCTCGGCGCGCAGGTCCTTGTTGGTGGCCGCGATGATGCGCACGTCGACGGGAATGTCGTGCGTGTCGCCCACCCGGGTCACGGTGCCTTCCTCGATGACCCGCAGGAGACGCGTCTGCAGGTCGATCGGCATCTCTCCGACCTCGTCGAGGAAGATGGTGCCGCCGTCGGCGACCTCGAACTTGCCGCTCTGTCCCCCGCGCCGGGCGCCCGTGAAGGCCCCGTCGACATAGCCGAAAAGCTCGGACTCGATGAGCGTGCGGGGGATGGCGCCGCAGTTGATGACCACGAAGGGCTGATCGCGGCGCGGGCTGGCGTTCTGGATGGCCTGGGCGAAAATTTCCTTGCCGGTGCCGGACTCGCCGGTGATGAGGACGGTGGAGCGGCTGTCCGCGACCTTCCGCGCGATGTCGACCACCTCCAGCAGCTTGGGAGAGGCGCCGATGATCTTGTCGAAGGTGTAGACCGCCCGCCGGCCCGCGATCTGATCCGCCTGCCTCCGGACCTTCCTGACGTCCTTGAAGACCAGGATGACGGCCTCGGCCCGGTCCTCCTCGTCCTTGATGGGATAGGCGCTCAGGTTGAAGTAGAGCCGGTTCTTGTGGGAGCTCACGAGGACATCCTCGTTCTGGTATTCCCTGCCCGAGACGCAGGCGCCGAGCACGTCCGGCCAGCCGACGAAGAGCTCCTCGGCGCGGCGGGCGAGCATCTCGTCGCGCGAGTAGCCGAAGAGGGAGAGGGCGTGGCTGTTGACCGAGATGAGCTTCCCGTCGAGGGCCGCCGAGACGATGCCCGCCTCGATCGAGTCCACGAGGGTCTCGGCGAAGCGCTGGTTTTCCCTGAGATCGGCGTTCCGGGCGTCGAGGACGAGGATGGCCTCGATGGCGTTGGCCGCGGCCACGACCATGCCGAGGGTGTGCAGATGGACGTCGGCGCAGTCGCCCGTGAGGTCGAGGGAGCCGACGACCCGGCCCTCGGCATCGCGGATCGGGGCGCCCGAGCAGGTCCAGCGGTGGTAGGCGGTGATGAAGTGCTCGGCGCCGGAGACCTGGACCGGCATGCCTTCGGCGAGGGCGGTGCCCATCGCGTTGGTGCCGATGCTTTTCTCGTCCATGAAGGCGCCGGGGATCATGCGGAGCCCGTAGGCCTCGGAGAGGATGGCGTCATCCCCGTCCATGGAGAGGATGCAGCCTTCCTCGTCGGTCAGGATGGCGAAAAAGCCCGAGCCCTTCACGAAGCCGTAGAGGCGGTCGATGAAAGGGCCCGCCGCGCGGATGAGCGTCCGGCGCCGGGCCAGGCGCTCCTCGAAGGCGGCGCCGTCGATGATCCGGCGCGAGTGGACGGCATTGCCGTCGACCCCGTAGGAGCGGCAGCGCTCGAACGAACGGCGAATGTAATCCCTGTCGGGCCGAGATGGGGAATTCACGCTTCCGCCTCCCAGAAATCGCCAAGCCGATGAGGCCGTGCAAAAAGAGCCGCCGACTTAACGGCCGCGGCGATCGCCCGGCGCGGTCTCGGAGCCGGGCGACGCGAGGCGTTCTACCGGTTGCGCCGCTCCTCGCCTTTCTGGCAATCGATGCAGAGCACGGCGTAGGGTATGGCGGTGAGACGCTCGGTAGGTATCTTCTTGCCGCACTTCATGCACAGTCCGTACTTGCCGAGCTGGATGCGGCTCAAGGCCGCGTCGATCGCGCGCAGGCGTTTCAGATCCTGGGAGCCGAGGGCCTCGAGCATCTTCCGGTCTATGTCATCGGACGCGACATCGGCGAAATCCTTGGGATCCATCTCTTCTACGATGGCGCGGAAATCGGCGTTGCTCGCGATGAGGGTGTCCAGTATTTCGCGCTTCTGCGACTGGAGCAGCTCCTTCATCTTGTCGATCATTTCCTTGTCCATTCGCCACCTCCTTGGCCGGATCGGATGAGCATCAGGCCCGGCACGATGCTGGAAAGGCCGTAAAAAGTCAAGCCGGGAGCGCCGGCGGAAAACGGGGCGCTTCGATGCTCCGCTCCGCATCCCTTGGCCATGGTTGACATTCCCACGGATAGCACATACTATTTTATGCGCTTCGGGAGAGAATGCAAATCCCGACCGCGCACACGCGGCTCTTCGACCTTCGATTTTCGCAGCCGGACCCGCGCACTTTTTTCCGGGAGGAATTGTGGCCAAGGAAGAAGCCATTGAAGTCGAGGGCGTCGTTCGCGAATCGCTCCCGAATACCATGTTCCGCGTGGAACTCCAGAACGGCCACGTCATTCTCGCCCATCTTTCGGGCAAGATGCGCAAGCACTACATCCGCATCGTGCCCGGCGACAAGGTGAAAGTAGCTCTCTCGCCCTACGATCTCAACCGCGGCAGGATCATCTACCGGGAAAAGTGAGATCGGCCCCTCTTTCCTCATTTCTTCGTCTTCAGGATCACCCACACGGCTCCCCTGCCTCCGTTTTCGCGGTCGGCTTCGCCGAAGCGGCCCGCCGAAGGACAGGACTCGATGACCCTCCGCGCCACCTTGCCCAGTATGGGCTCTCCCGACGAGTGAACGCCCTTTCCGTGCACGACGAGCACCTTCTCCAGTCCGGCGGCCGCCGAGCGCTCGAGGAAATCGGCGAGCTCCCGCTCGGCCTCCTCGGCGCGCAGGCCGTGAAGGTCGATGCGGCCCTGGGGCTTGAGGGCCGCGAGCCTGCGGGATTCCGCGGCGCGCGCCGGAGCGCTTAGGGCGGCTTGGGTATCGGCGGCGGCGTCCTTGTCGTCGACCCCGTGCCCTCTCATCCATTGATCCAGAATATCCCCGAAATCCATAGCCGACCCCTAATAGTAATATACGTACTTTTTCGGGGCCCAGCCCGAAAGGCCGTCGGCGAGCTCAAGGCCGACGTAAGCCGCGGTCAGGCCCCGGACTCGGGCCGCGCTGCCGCGTATGACCTCGACCTTGGCCCGAGCCAGTGTCGAGGGGACGAGGATGAGGTTTTCCGTCCACACCACGGCGTATCGGCTTTGCCGTTCGAGAGCCGAAACCCCGGCCGCGCCGAAACAGAGGAGCGCGAGAGCCGCCGCCAAAAGGACTGCGGCCGAGAGCGCCGGCGGGCGCCGCGGCGAGCCGGCTTCGCCGGAGACCGGCGCAATCCTGCGCGAGGCCCTGCGCGAGGCCAGCCGAAGGGCAGCCGAGCGCGCGGCGAAGGCCAGGGCCAGCGCCAGCAGGAAAAAGCCGGCCAGCTCGAAGGGCATCGGAGGCGGCAGCGCATCGAGCAGAGGAGGCCCCGAGCCCAGCTCGCCCGAGCAGGCGGCGGCGGCGCGGGCAGCCGCGGAGGAGCCGATGTAGCGGCGCATGATGCCGTAGAGCAGGGCCAGGGCGCGGCCTCGTTCGCCTCCGTCCCAGCACAGGGCGGCCTCCAGATAGCGCGCATCGCGCCCGCTTGCGCCCGAGAGGAGGGCGAGCGCCTCCCGCCGCGCGGCGGCGGAGGAGGAACGGCCCGGCCGCACCTTCAGGTAGAGCTCGCCCAGGCCGCGCAGGGCCGGCCGCGAGGCCGCCAGGGCCGCGGCCGCGGCTTCGGCTCCGACGAAAAGCCGCGCGGATACCGCTCCCGCGGCCGCGGCGGGCGCGACGGCGAGCGAGACAGGAGCCACCGAGAGCCGGCTCAGATCGCCTGCGGGGTCGAGGAAGACGAAGGGCGGCACCGAAATGCGGAGCCGCCCGGGCGCCGGCGGGGTCACCGTCAGCTCGAGCTCGGCCCGGCCTTCGTAGCCGCCCTTCCCCGGGCGCGAATCGTCGATGCGCCTCGAGGCCAGATACTCGGCGCCCAGCGGCCTGCCGTCGAGGCTCAGCTCGGGTTCGGGCAGGCGGAGGCCGGGAAGGTCGCCGCGTCCCGAAAGCGTCAGGCGAAACACGAAGGGCCCGCCGGCCCTCGGCTTGAGGCCGACGAGGCCGTCGAGCGAAAGTTCGAAGGAGCCTATCGCCCGGCTGGCCGCCACCGCGGCAGGAAGGGGAAGGACGCCGATCTCGCGGCCGGGAGCGCGCCCGACGACGGCGCCGCCTTCGCCGAGCAGCGCCTCGGGCAGGGCGAGCCTGCCTTCGCCGAGGGCGGTCATGGTCCAGCTCAGGGCGCCGGAGGCCTCGAGCGAGGCGCCGCTCGGCGCGGAGAAGGAGGCGGCGACGGACCGCGGCTGTCCGGACTCCGAGACGGGCTTGAGCGACACGGTGAAGGACTCGTAGCGATGGACGGAAGACGGCGCCTCCCAGACCCAGGGCTCCTCGCGCGAGCCGGAATCCCCGCCGGAAGCCCCGATGACGATGCTCACGGGGCCGACGACGAGGCTGCCCTCCTTGGAGCCGAGGACGAGCCTGCGGATCTCGGCGCGGCCCGGAGCGAGGGCGCGGAACACGAGGCGCGCTCGGGCCGCGCGCGCTCCGTCCGACTCGACGTAGGGTTCCGTGATCTGGCTTTCGAGCGAGAGCGCGGGATCGACCGAAATCCCGGAGAGCTCCAGGCCGTTCGGGGACAGCCCGCGGACGATCAGGTCGAGCTGGACTTCCCCGCCGGCGACGGGATGCGCCGGCGAGAGCTCGAGCCGGTAGGGAAAGCCCGGCGCCTGGGCGGCGAGGGGCAGGCGGGTCGCGGCCGCGAGGGAAAGGACGACGAGAGCGCGCGTTAGTCGACGCATGGCGGCCCCTAGTAGTCGCCCGCGGACGGAGGAGGCGAGACGGTCGAGCCGGGCTTCCAGCGGCCCGTCTCGAGGCGCCTGAGGAGGCGAAGCTCGGAGTCGTCCTGGGAGCCCCGGACGGTGTCCGAAGGGGCGGCGGTCCGCGGCGGGGCGGCGCTCCGCTTCTTCCAGGCGTTCCACGAAAGTTCGAGATTGCGCCGCGCCGCCGCCGCGAAACGGCCGCTTTCCGCGCCGCCGCCGGCCAAAGCCGCGGACAGGGCCGAGCGGAAAAAGCGCCACGCCTCCTCGTAGCGGCTCCTCTCGTAGAGCGCCACCCCCTCATTGAAGTAGGAATCGGCCTGCAGGCCCGGATCGCCGAGCAGGCGGGCGCGGGCGTAGAGCTCCGAGGCCGCGGCGGTCTCGCCCAGGCGGGCATAGACGTCGGCGAGATCGTAGTCGACCGTCGGCTCGAAGGAGGGCCGATGCACGGAGAGATAGGCCGCCGCCGCATCCTCGTACAGGCCGCGATCGTGGAGGTGGTTGGCCCGCACGATCGTGACGTAGTCGGCGATCGGCGAGCAGCCGGAGAGCGCGAGAGCGAAGGACAGGGCCAGAGGCGCGGCGAAGAGGCTCTTCACGAAGCGCCTCCGCCCTCGGCCTCGCGGCGGGCCTTCCACGCGGCGCCCGAGGTCGACAGCATGTCGGCGACCAGGGCCGCCACCAGGAAGACGAGGGCCAGGAAGGCGGCGAAACCGCTGCGATCGACGCTCTCGATCTCGACCTTGGTGCCGCCGCGCCGCGCCTCGGCCAGCTCCGCGGCCAGGCTCGCGCTCGTGCCCGCGTCGCTCCCGTCGAGGTAGCGTCCTCCGACCGCGGCCGCCAGGTCGCGCATGCGCGTGCTCTCCAAGGCGCTCTGGACAGGAAGTCCCGAGGGCATGAGCAGGGGCGAGCCGTCGGGGCCGGGCACCGGGGCGGGGACGCTTCCGCCGAAGCCTACCGCGGCGAAGCGGACATGGATCTGGCGCAGGGCCTGGACCTCGTCCATGATCGAGCCCGAGAGCTCGCCGCCGTCGGAAAGAAGCACGAGCACCCGGTCGGCGGCGCTGGTCCGGGAGAAGGCTTCGAGGCCGGCCTGGAGGCCCCGTTCGAGGTCGGTGCCCGGGGCCGTCATGGTCTCGGGATCGGCGTAGTCGAGGGCTCCGTCGAGGGCGTCGACGTCTTCGGTCATGGGCGAAAGCAGGATGCCGTCGCCCTTGACGGCGACGAGGGCGAAGGAGGCCGAGCCCGAGGTTCCCCGCAGGCCGTCGCCGTGGATGAGGCCGCGGATGAGGGCCTTGGCCGCCTCGAGGCGGCTCGGCGGCACGTCGGCGGCGAGCATGCTCCGCGACACGTCGAGCACGAAGACGGCTTCCAGCCCCGAGCGCTCGGCCGTCGAGCCGCGGCTGCCCCAGGAAGGCCCCGCGAGGGACAGGGCCGCGAAAACGATGAACAGCGCGCCCGAAACGGAGCCGCAGGTCGAGGCGGTCGTGAAGATCCGCGAGGCGCGGCCGCGGTTGCGCGGCCCGGAGAGGGCCTCCACCGAGGCGCGCAGGGGGCCGAGGCGCAGGCGCGCCACGAGAAGCTCCAGGGGCGCGAGGACCGCAAGGGCGAGGAGGCCGGGGTGGAGGAAACTCACGGCCGCCCTCCCCCGCCCAAGAGCCCGAAGATCCGGGCCGCCGCGAGCGCGGCGAAGGCGAGCAGCATGACCTGGGCGACCAGGGGCTTCTCGCTGCTCAAGGTCCTCGAGCGGCTCAAGGAGGCGCTCTTTTCGGAAAGGGAGTCGAAGGCCGAGGCCAGGGCCGCCTTGTTCTCCGCGGCGTAGTACTGGCCGCCGCCCTCGAGGGCGAGCCGCTCGAGCTGGCCCTGGTCGAAGCCGCTCTTGTAGGTTCCCGTGCGCCGCTCTCCCGTGGCCGGATCGACGTAGTCGAAGGGCACGTCGCCCCGGGTGCCGACGCCGATGACCGAGAGCGTGATGCCGTAGCGCCTGGCCGCGTCGGCGGCCGTCGCCGGATCGATGGCGCCCGCGTTGTTCTCGCCGTCGGTGAGCAGGACGGCGAACTTCTCGGGCGCGGTGGAGCGGGCCTCGTGGGCGACGGCGGTGGCGATGCCCGCTCCTATCGCGGTGCCGTCGCCGAAGATGCCGCTCTTGATCGAGGCGAGGCGGGAGGAGAGGGCGGCGTAGTCCAGCGTGGGGGGGCAGATGAGGGCGGCCTCCTGGCCGAAGGCGACGAGTCCCACGGTCTCGTTCCGCCTCGCGGCGATGAACTGGCCGATGATGGCCTTGGCCGCCTCGATGCGGCTGGGCGGGACGTCCGAGGCGGCCATGCTCGGCGAGACGTCGAGCACGAACACCACCTCGTTCCCCCTCCCGAGATAGACGACCCGCCTGGTCACGAGAGCGGGTCCCGCCGCCGCGGCCACGCAGGCGGCGAAGCCGAGAGCGAGCGCAAGAGCGCGCGCCGCGCGCAGGAATCTGGGGAAAAGCGGCACGCCGACGGCGAAGAGCGAGCCGCCGGAATCGAGGGGGAAGGGAAGCGAGAGGCCGCGGCCGCGGAGGAAGCGGGCGAGCAAGGGCAGGCCGGGCACGAGCACGAGCAGCGCGAGCGCGGCAGGCCGGTCAAAGGCGAGCATCGATAGCCTCCTCCGCCGCCTCGCCGAGGGCCAGGGTCCGGTCGGCGGCCGCGCGCAGGATGGCGGCGGCCCCGGGACCGGGCGAAAGCTCGAGCGCATAACGGCCCCGTTCGGTCTCGGCGACCAGGGCGGCGGCGCCCTCGCGCAGGCCCCGGGCGGGGAAGGTCCCGTCGGGCAGGGCGGCGAGCTCGGTCGAGCTCAGGTTCGGCGCCCGGGGCACGACCCGCGCGGCGAGGTAGAGGCGCAGCTCCCGCGCCAGGGCGGCGTAGAAGAGCTCGGGCCTGGCCGTATCGAGGCCGCGGGACAGGAAGGCCACGCTGCGGCGCAGGCGGCGGATGGCCTGGGCCGCGCGCCGCCTGGCGAGCAGGGAGCGGGCCGCGGGCACGAGATAGAGCGCCGTGCCGAAGGCCGCGAGCGCCAAGGCCAGCGCGAAGGCGGCGAAGAGGTAGAGGTACAGGACCGTGCCGGGCGGCTCGCGCTGCGGCCGCGGAGGCGCCAGGTCGCGGGCCGCGGGACCGAGCGTGGACGAGACGTCGTAGGAAACCGCCGGGATGAGGAAGCCTCGGGCGCCTATCGCGGGCAGGCTGCCGGGGCCGGGCGACCAGGGCACGAAGGTGATTCTAGCTTCCCAGCCCGCCTTCGTCGGCGCCACGGCGATGGAGCGGATGACGGGATCGGTGGAGGGCCCCGAGGAGGGCAGCCCGGAACCGGGCTTGAGTTCGAAGCCCTTGCCCGAGGCTCCGGGAACCTCGCCGAGAGAGACGAGGGCCTCGACCTCGTCCCCGACGTAATAATGGAAGGGCACGAAGACGGCGGCGGAGGCCCGGCCTTCCGACACTCCCGGCCCCAGCGGAACCGAAGAGCGCGTGTGCGCAGCCGGGCCGGAAGGCGCCCGCGAGGCGGCGGGGCCGCCCGGGCGCGAGCAGGATGCCAGAGCCGCAAGCGAGGCGGCGAGCAGGGCTAGGGCGAGCAGGGCGGCCGGTGCGGCGGCTCGGGGCTCGGCCTGCGCGGTCCTGCGCCCGCCCCGGAGAGAGGTTTCGACAATCCGGGGAGCGCCGCTCACGTCTTGCGCCTCCGCTCGAAGAATTCCAGGAGGCGGCGGGCAGGGTCGTCGGCGCTGTCGATCTCCAGGACGGGCACGCGGCAGTCGGAGCATAGCTCGAGGCAGTCGCGCCGCTCCGCTTCGCCGCGCTCGCGCCAGCGCGTGCGGAAAGTCCGGCTCCCCAGCGGCAGCCAGGCCGTCCGGCCCGTCTCCGGATCGACGGTGTGGAAGGCTCCCGCGCGGGGCAGCTCGGTATCGGAGCGGTCGCCGATCCGCACGGCTACCAGATCGTGCAGCCGCGCCAGTTCCCCGAGGGGACGCGCCCAGTGCGCCGAACGGAAATCGCTGAGCAGCAGCACGAGGCTGCGCCGTTTGAGCGCGAGCGAGGCCGCCTTCAGGGCCCCGGCCAGGTCGCTGCCGCTTCGGTCGGGACCCGCTCCGGCGAGTCCTCCACCGCCGGAGCCCGCCCCGCCGTGGCGACCGCCGCTTCCGCGTTCGAAGCCGGCTCCCGGCCTGCGGCCCTCCGCGACCGCCGCCGCGGCCTCGGCCACGGCGAGGGCGTGGGCCTTGCCGCGGCGCGGGGCCAGATGACCGAGCACCTTCCCGGCGAAAAGCAGGCAGCCTACGGGAAGGCCGCGGAACTGCGCCGCGTAGGCCACGAGCGAGGAGACGAGGACCGCCATGTCCAGCTTGGACAGCTCGCCGGAACCCTGATCCATCGAGGCCGACACGTCGATGAGGAGAAAGACCGTGAGCGAGCGGTCCTCGCGGAAGGTGCGCACGAAGGGCCGCCCCAGGCGCACTGTGGCGCGGAAGTCCATGAGCCGGGCGTCGTCGTCGAGCGTGTACTCGCGCAGCGAGTCGAACTCTATGCCGCGGCCCCGGAACACCGAGCGGAAGTCGCCGCGGGAGAAAGCCCTGGCGAGCGCCGGCGACGCGAAGAGCAGGCGCCGGATCCGGTCATGGAGAGCGTCCCTGTCCACGGGCGCCTACGGCAAGGCCAGGGAGGAGAGCACCCGCGCGATCACGTCGTCGGCGGAGAGGCCCTCGGCCTCGGCCTCGTAGGAGAGCACCAGGCGATGCCGGAGCACCTCGGGCGCCGAGGACTTGATGTCGTCGGGCAGGACATAGGCGCGGCCGTCGAGGAGGGCCGAAATCCTGGCGCAGCGATAGAGGTGGATGGAGGCTCGCGGCGAGGCGCCGTACTCGACCCAGCGCAGGATGTCGCGCTCCAGATCCTTGGGAGGCGACCAGCGGCCCGGGCCGCCCGAGGCCGCTTCGCGCCCCGGAGCCGCGTCGCGCGCCGAAGGCCCGGTCGGCCGCGTCGACCGCACGAGGCGCACGGCGTAGGCCGCGAGGCCCTCGTCCACGCGCACCGACTCGGCGGCCCGGCGCATGAGGGCGATCTCCTCGGCTCCCAGCACCCGGTCTACCCGCTCGGGCGGAGCCGCGGCGATGCGCTTGACGATCTCCGACTCCTCCTCCATCGAAGGATAGGTGGCGAGCACCTTGATGAGGAAGCGGTCGAGCTGGGCCTCCGGCAGGGGATAGGTGCCCTCGTGCTCGATGGGATTCTGCGTGGCGAGGACGAAGAAGGGCTCGGGCAGGGCCAGGCTGGCCTCGCCTATGGTGACCTGGCGCTCCTCCATCGCCTCCAGGAGGGCGGACTGGACCTTGGCCGGCGCCCGGTTGACCTCGTCGGCGAGCAGGAGATTGCAGAACACCGGGCCGCGGCGGGGCACGAAGCGCCCCGTGGCCTGCTCGTACACGAGGGAGCCGGTGATGTCGGCGGGCAGGAGGTCGGGAGTGAACTGGACGCGGCTGAAAGCCAGGCCCGAGATCTCGGCGAGGGTCTTGACCGCGAGAGTCTTGGCCAGGCCGGGCACGCCTTCGAGCAGGACGTGGCCTCCGGCCACGATGCCCATGAGGAGTCCCCGCACGAGACTCTCCTTGCCGACGATGCGCTTCGCCATCTCGGCGCGAGCGCGCGCAGTCAGGGCGAAAGCCTCGCCCACCAAACCGGAATCGGGTCTCTGTTCCACCCTGCCCCCCCTCGTGCCGATCGGCTCATACTACCGGCCAACCGGCTGCAGAGGCAATACGCGAGCCCTAAGGCGCGCATTGCTTCGGCCCGCGCTATAGGGTAATCTTGTCCCACGCGACCGAAAGGAGAGGCATGAGGAGCGCCACCCGCTACGTGCCACGCAACATTCGCTGGTTCAACCGCCTCCTCCGGGCGACCTACGGTCTCTGGCTGAGGCGCTTTTTCCGGGTCCGGGTCCTGGGCGCCGAGGCCGCCGAGCTGCGGGCGCCTTTCGTCCTCGTCTCCAACCACGTCAGCATCCTCGATCCCTTCATCCTCGGCTCGCTCGTGCGCGAGCCGGTGTACTGGATCACGAGCGACGGCAACATGCGCACGCGTCTCATGCGGGCGCTCCTTCGCCTCGTCGGCTCCATTCCCAAGGCCAAGGCCATCCCGGACAGGGAGACCGTCGACTGGACGGTCAAGATCATCCGCAAGAAGCGCGGGGTGGTCGGCATCTTCCCCGAGGGCGAGCAGAGCTGGGACGGCCGCACCCTCCCCCTCATTCCCTCCACCGCGAAACTCCTGAAGCTCCTCAAGGTGCCCGTGCTCGCGGCGGTGATACGGGGCGGCTATCTCTCCCTGCCCCGCTGGTCCTGGGCCAGGCGCCGCGGCCGCATCGACATCGAGTTCGACCTGCTTTTCACGGCGGAGCAGACGCGGAATCTGGGCGTCGAGGACCTGCAGCGCTCCCTGGAGCGGGCTCTTTTCCACGACGAGTGCGCCTGGGAGGAGCGCGAGAAGGTCCCCTACGCCGCGCTCCGGAAGGCCGAGCACGCGGAGCTGGCCCTCTTCGTCTGCCCGCGCTGCGAGGCTATCGGCTCCCTGCGCAGTTCCCGCAGCCGCCTGCACTGCACCTCCTGCGGCCTTTCCCTGGTCATGGACCTCCACGGCCGCTTCCGGGGGCCGCGGGGGGAGGAAGCCCCTTTCGCGAGGATCCGGGAATGGGACGAATGGCAGCTCGGCAGCCTCGGACGGCTCGCCGAGCGCTTCCGCGCCGAAAGTTCCCGGGAGGGCAAGCGGCGTCCTTTCTTTTCCGACGCGGGCGCCCTCCTCCTGCGCGGCAGGAAGATGAATCCCCTGCGGCGCTTCCGATCGGGCACTCTCATCCTCTACGCGGACCGGATCGCGCTCGCCACCCTCCTCGGCGAGCGCATCGAGTTTCCCCTGTCGCAGGTCGAGGGCATCAGCGTCCTGAAGCGGAACTTGCTGGAGTTCTACGTCGGGCGCGACCTCTACCAGGTGCGCTTCCCCTTCCGGCACAACTCGGCGCGCAAGTGGATGGAGGCGGTGCGGGCGCTCGGGAAAGCCTAGATGGCTCCCCGCACGAACTCGTCGACGAGCCAGCGGGCCACGCTGCCGGGGGGCGGGATCGAGGGCAGGCCGTCGGGCCGGCACCAGCGCAGCTCCACGATCTCCTTGCCGTCGGGGCGCGCCTCGCCCGAGGCCCAGGCGGCGGTGAAGGCGAGCATGAGGGAGTCGGGAAAGGGCCAGCTCTGGGAGCGCAGGTAGCGCAGGTCGGCGATCTCGATGCCCGTTTCCTCGCGCACCTCCCTCACCACGGTTTCCTCGATGGATTCGCCGGGGTCGACGAAGCCGGCCACGAGGCCGAAGCGCTGCCCCGGAAAGCGGGCGTTGCGCGCGAAGAGGGCCTCCTCGCCCCTGCGGATGAGGACGATGACGGCGGGAGAGATGCGCGGAAAGTGCAGGCGCCCGCAGACCGTGCAGCGCCGTCCCGAGGACTCGTGATCGTCGTCGACGAGGAGGCCGCCGCAGGAGCCGCAGTGGATGGCCCCGCTGAGCCAATTGACGAGGGCCGCCGCCTTGATGGCCGGCCGCAGGGCCGCATCCTCGAACATGCCCAGGGTCTGGCGCAGCGGAACGCGCTCGAGGCCGATGCCGGCCGCCTGGGCCTCGTCGAGGCTCAGGGCCGCGCAGGGCCTCCCCTCCCAGTCGAAATCGCGGCGCAAGGCGCCGCTCGGAAGGGCCAGGGCGCCCGGTCGATGGGCGGGACCGCGTTGCCGCGCCCCGGCGGTCCCGGCGGTCCCGGCGGTCCCGGGCGGAAGCAGGATATCTTGTCCGGCAAAAATGTACAGTTCTGGCTCTTCCATCACGGAACGAGCATAGCGCGAAAGCCGCGGCCGCGGCGAGTGGCCGCCGGCTAGGGAATGAGGCCCTTGCCCTTGAGCGAGGCCGCGATCTTCTCCAGCTCGGGCAGGCCCGGCTCGGCCACCAGGGCCTCCGCGGCCTTCTTGTCGGAAAAGCCGGCGTCGAGGGCGCGCTTCAGGGCGTCGAGGCCGCCCGGGCCGTCGTCGGCCACCACGAGGCGCAGCCGCGCGAGGGCGAACCAGGCGCGATCCCGTTTCGGATCGACCTTCGTCGCCGCGTCGAGGGCGGCCATGGCGTCGGCGTAGCGGCGCTGTTTCTCGTACAGAAGGCCCAGGTGCTCGAGCGCGAATCCGTCGGCCTTGCCGAGAAGCTTGAGCTTTTCGTAGGCGTCCACGGCGGCCGCCTCGTCGCCCAGCGACTCCTCGACGCGGCCGAGGAGGAGGAGCGACTGGGTATCGTCGGGCTTGTAGGCGAGGAGCCGCTGCAGATCCGCCGCCGCCCGCTTGTCCCGGCCTGCGGCGAAGCGCAGGAGGGCGGAGTTGTACACCGCGTCGGGCGCGTAGGGGTCGAGGGCGACGACGGCGTCGTAGGCCTTGAGCGCGGCCGCGGCGTCGCCCTTCTTGTAGAAGACGTAGGCGCGGGCCGACAGCACGCGGATGTTCCCGGGGTCCTTGGAAGCGAGGGTGTCGAGCATGCGCAGGGCGGCCGGGTAGTCGCCGGCCTCGGTGAGGGCCCGCGCCATGTTGAAGGACGCGGCCGCGAGGCCGGGCTCGAGCCGGAGAGCCTGGGAGTAGGCTTGGCCGGCTTTCTTCCAGTCGCCCTTGTCGAGCCAGGCGTCGCCGAGCTCGTACCACTGGGCCGCGATCTCGGTCCGTCCCGCGGTGGCGCAGCCCGAGAGCAGGCCCGAGGCGCCGAGCGCCGCGATGAGCGCCGCGATGAGCGCCGCACGCGGCGCCGCGATCGGCGCCCTGCGGCCGACCCCCGGCCGACGCGGCCCGAGGCGACGCGGTCTCCGGACGAGAAGACTGGTCATGCCGCTTCCGTCGGCCGAACGCCCGGACCGAGCCTAGCGCCTGAGCACCGTCTGCTCGACGATGCGCAGCTGCGATCGGTACAGCCCCGTTACGTTGGAGCCGTAGTCGGCGATGAGCCTCAGGATGTCGCGGGGCTGCTCGTCCTCGTCCTTGCCGTTGATGCGGTCGCCGGCGTCGCCCAGGCCCGGCATGATGTAGGCCCGGTCGTTCAGGACCGGGTCCATCCACAGGGTGTAGACGGTGGCGTTCTCGATGGCCCGCGTGACGCGCAGCGCGCCCTTGAGGGCGGAGATCACGTTGAGGAATTTGACCGACTTGGGCTTCACGCCCTGATCCTGCAGGTACTTGACGACGGTCACGAGCGAGCCGCCCGTCGCGTTCATGGGATCGGCGAACACCAGGTCCTTGCCGTGGAGGTCCTCGGGCCGGAAGTAGGAGCGCTCGAGGTCGAGGATGTACTCCATGTCGTCCTCGCTCTTCGTCTCGTCGCGCTTGATCTTGAAGAGGGCGAAGGGAGTCACCCGCCCGGTCGAGGAGTATTCCTGGATTTCCTTGGACATGATGATGGAGGGCAGGAGGGCGCCGCGCAGCATGACGCACATGACCGTGTCGCTTATCGCGGCGTCGACGTCGGGGATTTTGTGCACCGCGTAGTTCTGCACGGGCACGGTCACCGGCGTCTTGACGATGAGGTAGTTCTTGTTGGGTCCGGTGCCGCCCACGGCGGGGGAACCGAAGGTGAGGTTGAACAGGAGCTCGTAGGCGCGCTGGATGTAGTAGACGAACTCCTGCCTGCCGGTCCTGATGTCGCGCAGCTTGGCGATGAGCCGGCTCACCTCGCCGTGGCTCTCCGGCGGGGTCACGAAGGGATAGACCTGGATGCCCTTCTCGCCCGCGCAGATATCCTGCATGAGGGAGCCCATCGAGTTGTACAGGTCGATGAGGCCCTTCTCCTCGCGGCGCCGCTCGGAGTCCGAGCCGGGCTTGGGACCCTCGGCGAGGTGCGAGAGGATGTTGAAGGACAGCATGGCCTGCCGGTAGAGCCCGTCCATGCGGGCGAGGGAGGACTTGTCCTTCTCGGTCAGATAGCCGTCGAGGTCCTGGGCCTTGAGGACGACCTTGCTCATTTCTTTATGACCGTGCCGTGGGAGCCGGAGGCGATGCCCGCGGCGTTGCCCTCGTCGAAGTCGAGGTGGCATTCGAGCGCGTAGCTCTCGCTCACGCGGCAGACGACGTTCTCGAACACGGCCGCCCGTTCCTCGCCCACGCGCAGGCTCACGAGTTCCTTGTCCGCGACGTCGAAGCGCTTGGCCGACTCGGGATCGAAGTGCACGTGCCGTTTGGCTATGATGAGACCCTTGGACTTCTTTACGGTCCCGGCGGGGCCGATAATCTCGAAGGGGTAGGAACCGTCGAGCTGCCCGGACTCGCGGGTGGGGCAGCCGGGCACGCCGAGCTTGAAGACGTCGCTCGCCAGGATTTCGCACTGGGTCTCCTTGCGCTCGGGTCCGAGAATGCGGATATTGTCGAAGGAGCCCTTGGGGCCCCTGACGGTCACGACCTCCTCGCAGGCGAACTGCCCCGGCTGCATGAGGTCCTTGGTCTTGGTGAGCTTGTGGCCGGCGCCGAAGAGGGCCGCGAGGTCCTCCTTGGAAACATGGATATGGCGGTTCGAGAGATTCACGATGACGCGCGTCTCGGGCATCGATTCCTCCTGGGCTGCCGTGCGGCTCCGCTCGCAGGCTTCAGCTTGAAGCGCGTGCCGCTCGGATCGACGGGCCTTGATGTCGTGGTGTCGTTCTAGAGTAGTCGGAGGAAGGGGGGAGGGTCAAGAGATGTCCGGTCGGAGATATCTGCGCCCGCTGGCGCTGGGCTTCGCCGCCTTCCTCGCCTCGAGCCCGCTCGCGGCGCAGGACGGAGTCGTCGGACGGGGCGGCGCCGCGTCGTTCGCCATACTCTCGCTGAAGGACGGGCTGGCGAACGACTCGGTCTCCGGGATAGTCCAGGATTCGAAGGGCTTCATCTGGCTGGGCACGCAGGGAGGACTCTGCCGCTACGACGGCTCCGACTTCCTCAGTTTCGAGAACGAACCCTTCGTGGACGACTGCATCTCGAGCAACCTGATCCAGACGCTCTACCTCGACGCGAACGACGCGCTCTGGATCGGGACCTACAACGGCCTCGACCGCTTCGACCCGGAGACGAAACGCTTCACGGTCTACCGCTCCGCTCCGAACAGCCCCGACTCCCTGTCCAACGACCTGATCATCGCCATCGCGCGCGATGCGCGGCATCGGCTCTGGGTGGGCACGCTCGACGGCCTCGATCGCCTCGACGAGAAGACGGGCCGATTCGTCCGCTATTTCCACGATCGCTCGGACCCGCACTCGATCCCGAACAACACCGTCCGCGCCCTGTTCCGCGATTCCAAGGGCGAGCTCTGGGTAGGTACGACCGGAGGAGGGCTGGCCCGCTACGACTACGGAAAGGACCGCTTCGACAATCTGCCCTTCGCGCCGGAGACGAAGGGCGGGCTGCCGAAATCCCTCTCGATCCAGAGCATCGCCGAGGATTCGGGCGGCGATCTCTGGCTGGGCGCCTGGGGCCGGGGCCTGCTGCGCTATTCCCCCGGCTCGGGGACCTTCAAGGTCTACCCCCTCCCCGACAATCGGCTCTACGTCGTCAACACCCGGCAGAAAGGGATCGTGCTGGCCGGAACCTGGGGAGGGGGTCTCTTCGCCCTCGACACGGCCACCGGAGCCCTGCGCTCCTGGCGCCGCTCGTCGAGCCTCGGCTCCCTGCCCAACGACGTCGTCTACTCCCTGCTCGTGGACGCCTCGGGAGAGCTCTGGGTGGGCACGAACGGGGGAGGTCTCGCCCGCATGGACAGGACCCGCTCCAGTTTCAAGGCCTACGCCTCGGATCCCAAGGACCCGGGCGCGCTCCCGAGCGGCAAGACGACGGCCGCGATAGTCGATTCGCGCGGCCGGCTCTGGGTGGCCGTCTACGGCCAGGGCATCAACGAGCTCGATCCCGCGACGGGCGCCTGGAGGCATTTCCGCCACCGCGCCGGCGATCCGAGCAGTCTCGGCGACGACATCTGCAACTGCTTCCTCGAAGACCGCGAGGGCCGCTTCTGGGTGGGCACGAACGACGGGCTCTCGCTCATGGACCGGAGGAAGGGAACCTTCGTCACCTACCGCCACAAGAACGGCGACCCCGACTCCCTCTCCTCCAGCATCGTCAATTCCCTCCTCGAAGACCCCGAAGGCCGCCTCTGGATCGGCACCTACCTGACGGGATTGGACCGCTGGGACATCGCGCGGAATGTCTTCGAGCATCATTCCTCGATCCCCTCCGACCCGGACTCCATCTCCGACAACCTCGTCAACGCTCTGGCCTACGACGGTCAAGGGCGGCTCTGGGTGGGCACCAACAACGGCCTCGACCGGCTGGAGGGAAAACGCTTCGTGCGGTACCGCTACGATCCGCGCAAGCTGAAGGGCATCTCCAACGATTCGATCGAGAGCATCGTGCGCGATTCGACGAACACGCTCTGGATAGCCACGCGAGGCGGAGGCCTCATGCGCTACCATCCGGAGAGCGACAGCTTCGACCATTTCACGCGCGCCGATGGGCTCCCGAACAATATCGTGTATTCCGTGCTCGAGGACCGATCGGGCGAGCTGTGGATCGTCACGCAGACCGGCATCGCGGTCTACGACAGGCGCAGCGGAGCCATCAGGCGCGTCTCCCTGTACAAGGAAATCGACAACGCCTCGTTCAATTCCGGCTCCTGCGCGGGCCCCGACGGCCGACTCTACTTCGGCTCGGTCGGTCTCGTGACCGAATTCGATCCCGAACTCTACCGGAGCAACACGCATGTCCCGCCCGTCTACGTGACGAGCTTCGTGGCGGCCAATCGATCCAAGCTCGCGAGCCCCCTCGAGGACAACCGCCGCACGCCCATCCGCCTGGCTTCGTTCGAGAACTCCATCGAGATCAGGTTCGCCGCCCTCGACTTCCGCGACCCGGGCGCCAACCAGTTCTCCTACAAGCTCGAGGGATTCGACAAGCTCTGGACCGGCTCCCGCGCGAGGAATTTCGCCACCTACACGAATCTGCCCGGGGGGCGCTACGTCTTCCGCGTCAGGGCGGCGAACAACGACGGGCTCTGGAACGAGCGGGGCGCTTCGCTGTATTTCACCGTGGCCACGCCTCCCCTGTTCAGCCTGCCGGCCATCATCGCCTATCTCCTGGCCATCGCCGCCGCGGGCTACGGCCTCGCCAGCCTGCGCGCCAACCGCCTGCTCGCCGACAAGCTGCGGCAGCTGATCCTGGCCCAGACCGCGCTCAGGGAGGCCGAGCGGGAGGCGAAGAAACTGGCCGAGGACGCCGAGGCGGCGAACCGCGCCAAGACCAGATTCATCGCGGTGATGAGCCACGAGATCAGGACGCCGATGAGCGGCGTCCTGGGCATGACCGAACTCCTGGCGCGCACCGCCCTCGACGATCGACAGCGGGACTATCTGGCCACGATCCGCTCGAGCGGTGAGACTCTCCTCTCCGTGATCAACGAGGTGCTCGACTATTCCAAGATCGAGGCGCAGCGCCTGGTCCTGGAGGAGGTCCCCTTCGAGATCCGCGAGCTGGTGGAGAACGCCCGCCGAACCTTCCTCTTCCACGCCTCGGTCAAGTCCATCGAGCTCTCCGCCTCGGTGGCGGCCGAGGTCCCCGCCGTCCTGCGCGGAGATCCGACGCGCCTTGCGCAGATTCTGGTCAACCTCACGGGCAACGCGGTGAAGTTCACGAACCGCGGCGGCGTACGGATCGAGGTCGTCGCCGACAGCGCCGCCTCCGAAACCGCGACCGAAACCGAAACCGAAACCGAAACCGCGACCGCGGCCGCGGCCGGAGCCGGGCGCTTCGGACTGAGGATCAGGGTCGCGGACACGGGCATCGGCATCGAGGCCGGCAAGATCCCCGGCCTCTTCACTCCCTACTCGCAAGCCGACGGCTCCACGACGCGGCGCTTCGGCGGCACCGGACTCGGATTGTCGATCTCGAAACGCCTCGTGGAACTCATGGGAGGCCGCATCGAGGTCGAGAGCGTTCCCGGCTCGGGTTCGGTCTTCACCGTCTTCGTCTCGCTCGGCCTCGCGCCGGAAAAGGATTCGTCGCCAGCGGCGAGCGCCCTGTCCGGGCCCGGCGAAGAGCCGGATCCGAGGCCGGCAAAGGGCGCCCGCGTGCTCGTCGTCGACGACGACGATGTGAGCCGGCGCGTCGCGGCCGCATTCTCGGCCGAGCTGGGCGCCTCGGCCGACCAGACCGACTCCGGAGAGGCGGCGCTGGAAAAGCTCGCGGGCGCGCGCTACGACCTCGTCCTTCTCGACAGTTCCCTCTCCGGCATGGACGGCGCCGAAACCGCCCGCCGCATCCGCGAGGGCTCCGCGTACGCGAAGAATCGCGGCACTCCCATCGTCATGATGACGGCGAGCACCGACCCCGAAGAACGGGAATCCGGCCTGCGCTCCGGCATGGACGATTTCGTAGCCAAGCCGCTCACGCTCCGTTCGCTCGCCGAAACCTTCCGGCGGCTCCTGAGCCGCAGTCCTGCGGAAGGCGGCGTTCCGGACAGCGGCCCTGCGGAAGGCGGCGCTCCGGAAGGCGGCGCTCCGGAAGGCGGCGCTCCGGACGACGGCGCTCCGGAAGGCGGCGTTCCGGACGACGGCGGGCACGGTGCCGCGCCGACAGAGGAAAGCTCGGCCGGAGCGGAAGCGAAGGGCGCAGAGGCGCCGGTCTTCGCCGAGGCCGAGTTCGCCGCGCGCTACGAGACCGCGCCCGAGCTGGCCGTGGAGGTGCTGGACATGTTCGCGCTCCAGTCGCGGTCCATCCTCGTCGAAGCGCTGGAGGCCGCGGGGCGGGGGAAGAGGGAGGCCGTGCGTTCGTTCGTGCACCGTCTGAAAGGCATCTGCGGGGCGATGTGCGGGGAGAGGGCGGCCGGGGCGGCCGAGACTGTCCTGACCGCGCTCCGCGATGATCCGGAGACCGAAGGACTCGCGGAGCTGAAGGTCCTGGACGCCGAACTGAAATCGCTCGAAGACGCCATAGCCGCGTATAGGGGCCGCGACGGACTCTGAGAGGCGGGAGGGGAGAAAGGCTAGCCGACGAGGAGGGCCGGCAACTCGGCCAGACTGCGGATCCGCGGCAAACCTGCCTCGAGGTGGCGGTCGAACTCGTCCAGCACCACCCCGCGGCCGCCGAGCTCGACGAAGCCGCGCACGTAGACGGGCATGTCGTCGACGAAAAGGGCGTCCTCGGGCCCGACCCCGCAGGCCTCGCAGACGCGGCGGAACGCGGCGGCATGCGGCTTGCCCTTCAGCTCGCAGAAACGTATGTCGTAGACCGCCTCGAAGCGGCCGAGCACGCCGAGCTTGCGCAGCACGCGCTCGGCGTGCTCGCTCGGAGAGTTGGTGAACACCGCCTTGGGAAGGTCGATCGAGTCGAGGAGGGGGCCGAGCCCGGGATTCGGCTCGATGCAGTATTCCTCGCCGTCGGGATGGACCGCGGCGAAGTAGATCTCCGGATCGGAGAAGCCCTTCTCGCTCATGAGCCACTCCAGGGTGGTCCCGAACCTGCTCCTCTGCGCGCGCCGGATCTCGCGGGCCTCGTCGTGGCCGACGCCCAGGTACGAGGCCACGAACTCATTCATGCGACGGGCGATGTCGTTGTCCATGCCGACACTTTCGGAATACAGCGTGTTGTCCAAGTCGAGGAGAAGATAGCGGACCATGGCGAGTGATACCACGGCGCGGCCCTGCGCCACAAGGCGGCGGCTCAGCGGCGGAAAAGCTCCAGCGCCGCGAGGAAGATCCCTCCGGCCAGCGAGACCGCCGCGCCGACGGCGAGCCAGATCTTGCCGAGCCTCGCCGAGCGGACGAGCTCCTCTTCGCTCTTCACCGAGACGATGAAGCGCTTGCCGCGGCCGCGCACCTTGCCGATATGCAGGCTGCCCCCGGCGTCGGTCGCCTCGCCGAGCACGTAGACCTGCCGCTCCACGGGCACGCAGCGCTCGGTGAAGCGGTAGCCGATGGTCCTGCGGCCTCCCCCGCCCGCGGCCACGGCGCGAAGCACGTAGCTGCCGATCGTGCGCTCGCCCTCCCCCGGCTCGAAACGCGATACGCTGGTCTCCGGATGGAACTCGGCGCCCGTCGGGTCCACGGCGATGCCGCCCGAACCGTCGTCGATCGCGAAGGGGCAGCCCCGCGAACTGGAGGAAAGCCTTTCGGAGCCGCGCCGGACGCCCGTGCCGCCCTTGCCCGAGCCGCCCGACTCGACATAGCTCTCCTCGTATTCGCGCACGACCTCGGTCTCGTAGTAGACGCAGGGCGTGAGCGAAAACTCCGCGGCGAGGGGAGCGTCGCAGCGCACGAGGCCTTTGACCTCGACGAGCTTGGCGTAGCTGCCCGCGCCGATCTCGTCGGCCACCGCCTTGACCTCGGCCTGGATGACGGCCGCCTTCGATGTCTCGGTGAGGCGCATGAGCGCCACCTTCGCGGCCATCACCCTGCTCGCGATGAAGAGTCCGGCCGCGGCCGCGGCGAGAACGATTGCCAGGACGAACAGCATGCTTCCCCCCTCCGCTCAAGTGTAGGTGAAGACGTCTTCGCTGGCAACATCCGCGGGCTTCGCGGCTCTCCGCCCCTTTTTCAGCCCGCGGCCGCGAGAATCCTGTCCACGAGGACCTGCGGCAGCGACTCGAGGAAGGCCGCGGCTCCGGACATGTAGCCCACGCGATAGCGCTTGCGCGGACGGGGCGCGGAGAGAGCGCGCTCGATCGTCTCGGCCACGCGCCCGCTCTCGCTGCGCCGCTCGTCGAAGGCGGCCATGGAGCGGCTCCAGCGCGCGAGCTTTTCCTCGTAGATCGCCCGCCGCTCCGGCGCGACGCCCGCGAGTCCCCGTTCGAGCGCGCCCGCGGTGTCGAGCCCGGCCCTCGTCCTGATGCCGCCGCAGCGGATGAGGACGACGGGAGGCCCGGAGCGGCCGAGTTCCAGGGCCAAGGTCCGCGCGATGCAGTTGACCGCGAAATCGCAGGCGTGGATGCCGGTGACGAAGGCCGTCGGAATCGTTCCCGGCGTGGCTATCCAGAGCAGCCTTCCGCCGGCGCGGCGCAGGGAGGGGAGGAAGGCCTGGGCCAGGCCGAGGGCGCCGATCAGGCGGGCGCGCAGCTCGACCTCGAAGGCTTCGAGGTTCATGAGTTCGACCGGGGCGACCAGGCTGCCTCCGGCGTTGTTCACCAGGGCGTAGAGCCCCGGCATGCCTCGCTTTTCGAGCTCGGCCTCGACGCCGCGGACCAGCTCGGGCAGCCCCTCCTTCCGCCCGAGGTCGAGGATGAGCGGCACGAGGGCGCCCCGGCCGCTCTCGGCCGGGCCGAGGGCCGCGAGGGCCTCGGCGTCCTCCTTCTTCCGCACGGTGCCGAATACCAGGTAGCCGGATGAAGCCAGGCGCAGAGCCGTCGCTCGCCCGATGCCCGACGAGGCACCGGTGACGAGCACGCTTTTGCCGAGGTCTGCCCGCGACTGATGGATCGCTTTCATGTTTCCTGCCTTTCCCATGGTCGGTCCTGGGTTATCATGGATATTCCACGTGCTTCAAACACTTGTTTTATACATCCGCATCATGCGCTTGTCAAGAAGAGGAAGCCAAGCTAAATTGAGGCTCAGGTATGGACATCGCCGAGTTCTTCGACCGCGAGGCTGATCCGGCGCGGATGTCGCCGGAAGAGCGCATCCTCATCGCCGCGCTGGACTGCATCGCGGAGTCGGGGCTCGCGGCGACGACGGTGCGCTCGATCGCCGGCAAGGCCGGGCTCAACGCCGCCGCGGTGAACTACTACTACCGTTCCAAGGACAAGCTCGTGGAAACCGCGCTGCGGGGCGCCTGGACGCACGTCTCCGACGACATCCAGCGGATCATGGGCGCGGCGCAGGACCCCGGCGAAGCTCTGGAGGCGGCCAGCCGCTTCCTCATCGAAGGCGCTTTCCGCTACCCCAACATCATCAGGGCCATCATCGTCGAGCAGGCCTCGCTCGGCGAGGAAGCCGTGGCTTTCTTCAAAACCCTCTTCGAGCGCCTGGGTTCGGCGACGGGGACGGAGGCGGACATGGGCATCGGAACGGCCCTCCTCCTTTCGTTCGCGGTCTTCGCGGGAATCTCGCCCGCGGCGATCCAGGCCCTGACCGGCGCCGATATCCGCGACGGAAAAGCACGGGACTCGCTCGGCAGCCGTCTGGCGCCGTTATTTTTCCCTTCCCCAAGGAGGACAGATTGAAGATTAGAAGCGCGGTAGCAGCCGCCCTGTTCCTGATCGCCGCGGCGGGTGCGGCCTTCGCCCAGACAGCCAAGGCCAGGTCGCCCGATTTCGCGCTCGGCGTGTTCCTGGGCGAGCCCACCGGCATCACGCTCCGCTGGGGCCTGGCGAAGGACCAGTCGCTGGAAGGCAAGGCGGCCTGGAGTTTCGTCAACTCGTCCAACCAGAGCGCGAGCTTCACCTTCCAGGCCAACTACCTCATGGAATTCCCCGGAGTCCTCGTCATCAAGCAGGAGGACTTTCCGCTGTACGTAGGCTTCGGCGCCGAGACCCACCTGGGCAACTCGACCAGCTTCGGTCTGCGCATCCCGGGCGGCGTCATCTACCGCTTCGCGAAAGCGCCGATCGAGCTCTGCCTGGAGCTCGGCGTCGGCATGGAGCTTTTCCCCGCCACCACCCTGGTCGGCTCGGGGGGCTTGGGCATCCGCTACCGCTTCTAGCCTGGAGGCCGCCGGCTTCGCGCCTTGACAGCGCCGCGCGCCGAGGCGGATACTCGCAGCGTGCCGAACAGGAATCTCGTCTACGATGCCCTCATCCTGAGAACGAGGGAGAGTCCGGCGGGAGACCGCATCCTCACGATGATGACGGCCGAGGCCGGACTCGTGGACGTCTTCGTCTTCGGCGGCCCCAAGAGCAAGCTTCGCTCGCTCGCCTCGCCCTTCGCCTCGGGCCGGGCCTTCGTCTACCTGGAGCCGGCCAAGGATTTTCGCAAGTTGAGCGATTTCGAAGTGCGCGACTCCTACCCCGCCCTGCGGGAGGAGCTCGGCCGCCTCTGGGCCGCCGGGCTCGTGGCCGAGCTGCTCATCAAGACTTCGGGCGGCGGAGGGGATTTCCCCTTCGTGCTCGCCCTCGGCCGGGACACGCTGCGGGCCCTCGACATGCAGAGCGCCGAGCGCGGCGACTACGCCGTGCTGCTCTTCCTGTGGCGGCTCGTCGGCCTGCTCGGCCTCGGCCCCGACACGGAAAGCTGCGCCTCCTGCGGCCGCGACCTCGCGACTGCGGCGCTCGGCGAAGGCCGCGGCGCCCCGCCGGCCTTCGCCTTCTCTTTCGGAGCGGGGGGCTTCCTCTGCCCTTACTGCGACCGGGGCTCATTGCGCGGATCGAGCGCCGCGGGAGAGTACGTCGCCGCGAGCTCCCCGAACTTCGCGCGGGAATCCGACGCCTCGCTCCGCCTCCTTCCGGCCGCGCTCCACTGGCTCCGCGACAGCGAAGACCGGCCCTTCGCCGAGGCGGTCTCGGCCGAACTCGACAAGCCCTCGCTCGCCGCTCTCAAGGCCCTGCTCTTCGGCCTGGCGCGCCGGGCGGCCGAGGCTCCGCTCGCATCCCTGGCCGCCGGATTCATTCCGACGTGAGGTGCTTCGTCGCCTTGAGCCTGCCGGATCCGGCGCGAGCGGCCCTGTCGGGCCTCGCCGGAGCGCTCGCGCGCGAGTGGCCCGGCCTCTCGTGGACGAACAGCGAGGGCTACCACCTCACCCTCGCCTTCCTGGGCGAGATCGACGAAAGGGGCCTCGCCTGCGCGGGCGCGGCTCTGGCCCGGCTCGACGAGGCGGCCTTTCCGTTCCGCTTTTCGGCGCTCGGCGGCTTTCCGCCGCGCGGTCCCTGGCGGGTCCTCTACCTCGGCATAGACGACACTCCGGCCGGCGCGCAGCCGAGCCCGGCGCGGCGCATCTACGCTTCCTTCAACGAGGCCCTCGCCGCCGAGGCGAGCGAGCGGGGACTCGGACGGCTCAATGCCGAATGGGGTCCCGCGGGCGGGGGCCGCGACTTCGTGCCGCACATCACGCTGGCGCGCCTGCCGGAGCGAAGA
>DATKVK010000032.1:0-12577 GCA_035530095.1 Rectinemataceae bacterium
TATGGGCGGTGCAAGAGTCGAACTTGCGACCCCCAGCGTGTCATACTGGTGCTCTAGCCAACTGAGCTAACCGCCCAAATCGCTCAACGCGTCGGCCAGGCCGACGGGACACATGCGTGCGCCTTGCCGGCGCGCGTGCCGACATTTATAGCAGACGGACCCTCCGCGTGTCAAGCCGCGGCGCCGATCGAGCCGCGGTCGCGGCGCCGCGCAGGGCCGGACTAGGCGCGCTCCCTGATGGCGACGTTGATCTCGATCTTGCCCTGCGGCGTCTCCATCGGGACGATGAGGGCCTCGACATCGGCGCTGGAGACCTCCATGTTCTCCCCGGTGAAGATCGCCGGCGGCGTGAGGTCGAAGCGGAAGCCGAGATCGTGCAGCTTGGTCACGGCCTGGGCGGTGATCATGTTGGCCAGCTCCGTGATGGTGGCCTTGACGAGATCGTCCATCTCCTTGAGCTCTTCGCCGTTCATCGCCGAGGCGATGCGCAGCGCGCTGGGCTTGTCCATATCGAAGAGCACGCGCCCTTCGACGTCGCCGGCGAGACCCACGATCGCGGCCACGCCCATCACCGGCATCGATGTCGACTTGAGGTACAGCTCCCCTCTACGCACATCCGCCTGAAGGACTTCGCGCAGGACGTTGAAGGCCGCTTCCACGAAGGGATTGATGTACTCGACTCTCATGCCGTTCTCCTCGACGTTGGGCCTTAGATAGGCTCCTTAGTCCTTGCGGTAGGCCGAAACGGCCTCCGAACCTATGGCTGTCCAGCCCTCGCCCAAACGTTCGTTGCTTCCCGCGAGCACCGCTCCGTTCGGCTTCAACTTCTCGATAAAATCGCCCAAAAGCCGCTTTTGGTCAATCGCCGGCAGGAACGACAGGACGTCTCGGCAGAGGATGAGATCGAGCGGGGGCAGGGTGCTGGGGTTCAGGATATCGTGGAACTCGAAAAAGATGGAGTCGCGGATGGTCTGGACGAAGGCAAGGCCGTTGCGGCCCTTCGCGAGGAATTCCGAATAATACGCGGGCACATTTTCGGGGAAGACCATGTTCGGGGCCATGGAAATGGCGAGGAGGTCCGAATCGTTCGCCCAGATCTTGATGCGCGCCTCGGGGTAGCGGCGGCGCATGACGCAGGCGAGCGACCAGGTCTCGTAGCCCTTGCCGCAGCCCGGGTTCCAGACGTTGATGTTCTTGGTCTCGATATCGGGAAGCGCGGCCTCGACCGCCTTGGCGTAGGCTTCGTCCCAGAGCACGCTCGTGCAGGGCGACCAGAAGCCTTCGAGGAAGAGGTCGGCCTCCGAGGCTTCGCGGAGCTGCACATCCTCCCCCTTGCGCAGGCCCCGCCACTCCTCCAGACGCCGCTCGAACCAGTCCGAGTTGACCGCGCCGACGTGGAAACCGCGGAACGTGACGAGCGTCTCCTTGATGAAGGAGGCGGCCACGTCGGCGGCATTCCGCCCGAGGAGCTCGCGTTCCGACCGCTCGAATTCCTCGCCCTTGTCGTAGGCGGCCTTCTGCGTCGGCGCCTCGGTCCGTTCGAGCGTGAAGATCCGCTCGACGTCGAGGATTATGTAGAGCTTGCCGCCGTTCTCGACGATGCCCTTGATGTACTTGACGTTGATGTCGCCGAAGATGGGGTGCGGCGGCTGGATCGAGACCGACGAGATGCCGACGACCTTGTCTATGCCGTCGACGATGACCCCGAAGACGTGCTCGTCGACCTTGAGGATGATGAGGCTTTCCAGCGCCTCTTCCTGCTTTCGCTCGGCGGGCAGGTGGAAGAATATCCGCAGGTCGATCACCGAGATGATGTCGCCGCGCAGGTTGTATACCCCGCGGACGAAGGGAGCGGCGTTGGGGACGTAGGTGAACCTGCCCGCCTTCGCTATCTCCTTCACGCTCATGATGTCGATGCCGTATTCCTTGCCGGCGAGAGAAAAGGTGATCATCTTGAAGTCGACTTTGTCGGCCTTCTTCGCGGACTCGGCCGAATCGGCCGTCGCGCGCTGCTCCATTGTCTGCGCAGGCATGAATATCTCCTGGTTAGCGGATCGTCGCTTCGAGGCGGCGCCGCTCCTCTAGTTCGCGCTTGAGGCCGAGCTCGAGGAGCTGGCTCACGTCGATGATGAGGCACACCGATCCGTCGCCGAGGATGGAAGCCCCCGCTATACCGGGAGACTGGGTGTACTGGTCGCGAAGCGGCTTGATCACCACGTCCTCCTCCCCGATGAGCGAATCGACCATGAGCCCTACGCGCTTTTCGGCGGTGCCGACGATGACGACGAAGTGATAGTCGCGCTGCTCGCTCGTCTGGATCCGGAAGAGCCGGTTGAGCCGGAGGAGCGCGACGACGTCGTTCCGGATGTTGAAGACCTCGTAGTTGTCGATCATGTGCACGTCGCTGGGCTTGATGCGGTGGCTTTCGATGACGCTGGTGATCGGGATGGAGTAGACCTCCTTCCCGACGCGCACCAGGAGGCCCTGGATGATCGCGAGGGTGAGCGGGAGCTTGATGGTGAAGCGGCTTCCCTTGCCGCGCTGGCTCGACACGGTGACCGAGCCGTTCAGTTTCTCGACCTGGCGCTTCACGACATCGAGCCCGACGCCGCGGCCGGAGATATTGGTGACCGCCTTGGCCGTGGAGAATCCCGGCTCGAAGATGAGATTGAAGGCCTCGATCTCGGTGAGGACCTTGCTCGGGTGGATGAGCCCCCGCTCGACCGCCCTGGCCCGGACGGTATCGACGTCTATGCCCTTTCCGTCGTCGGCGATCTCGATGATGATCATGTTCCCCTCGTTGGAGGCCTTGAGGAGCACCGTGCCCGTCTCGTTCTTGCCCGCCGCGCGGCGCTCCTCCGGCCCCTCGACGCCGTGGTCGATCGCGTTGCGCACCGAGTGCATGAGCGGGTCGAGGAGGTCTTCGATCACGGACTTGTCCAGCTCGGTGTCCTCGCCCTCGATCACGAGCTCGATGTGCTTGCCCAGCGACTTGGAGAGGTCGCGCACGAGCCGCGGGAAGCGGCTGAAGATCTGGCTGATGGGCACCATGCGGATGCGCATGACGCCTTCCTGGAGCTCGCCGGCTATGCGGCCGAGGTTTTGCGCGGTGGAGCGGAATTTGGCGACGTTGGTCTTGAGCTCGGCCTCGAAGCCGTCGAACTCCTGGTAGAGGCCGCCGTGCTTCTCGAGCATCCCTTTCTTGATTTCCTTGGCGGAGGTCCCCGCCTGGATGGCCGCGAGCTGCTCGGGCAGATCGTCGAACAGGTCCTTGAGGCCCTCGCGGAAGCGGACCTGGGCCGCCTGCAGCGTGCCCATGAGCTCGCCGAACTGGGTCGAGATCTGGTTGAAGGTCGCCTTGTTGATGACCGTCTCGGAGACGAGGTTGAGCAGATTGTCGATGCGGCGGCTGTCCACCCGCAGGACCGACCCGGTCTGGGCCGAACTCTTGCGGACCTCGCCGTCCTTATGGAGCTCCTCGTCGTGGTTTTCGGCCGGATGCTCGACCGCGGGAAGGACTTTGGCCGCCGGGGGGGCGGCGCGGGCCTGGGCCGCGGGCGCGCTCGACGTGGTCTGGCCCCGCGGGGCCGCCGGCTGCGCGGCGCCGGATTTTCCCGCG
Organism: Rectinemataceae bacterium; assembly: GCA_035530095.1. Classification (GTDB taxonomy): domain Bacteria; phylum Spirochaetota; class Spirochaetia; order Treponematales; family Rectinemataceae; genus JAJXZP01. The sequence continues at coordinate 3,620 of DATKVK010000032.1, forward strand.
ACGGCGGGGCTTGCCTTGACGGCGCCCTCGGCGAGCAGCTCGCTCATTTCGATGCCGACCACCACGTCGGGGACCATGGCCTTGCGCCGGATCTCTTCGGAATCGCCGTCGAAGGCGACGAAGTACTCGACCTCGGGATAGAAGGCGTCCTCGTAGAGCCGCTCGAAATCCGGAACCGTCTTGAGCACCGTCGCCGCGTCCCGGAGCGCGGCGAACACGTGGATCGCCGACACCGTCTTCATGATGTTGTCGGGGTTGAAACGCACCTTGGCGACGAAGATTCGGCGCGAGGGCCCAGCGGCCTCGCGCAGCTCGAGCAGCTCGTACTCGCTGAGCTCGGAGGAAAGGGCCGCGGCCGGGGCTTGCGCCGTGGCGGCCGCGGGTACGGCGGCCGGCGCGGAGCCGGGGCGGCCGGGAGCCGCGGCGGGCGCGCGGGAGGCGGCCCCGGCGGGAAGGAAGGACGCGAGCGAGGCTTTCAGGCCCGAAATGTCCCCGCGGTAGGCCGAGGAAGAGGCGCGGGCGTCGAGCATGGCCTTGATCACGTCTATGGAGGCGAGCAAGGCGTCGATGAGCGCTTCGGTGACGGAGGCCTCGCCCGAGCGTATGCCGTCGAGCACATCCTCGACGAGATGCGTGAACTCGGCCAGTTCGGTCATCTCGACCGTGGCGGCGCCGCCTTTCAAGGTGTGCGCCGCCCGGAAAATCTCGTCTATGGCGTCATGGTTGCCTGGATCGTTCTCGAGTACGAGGACGCTCTGTTCGAGGGTCTCAACCTGGCCGTTGGCCTCGGCGAAAAAATCCTTGAGAAGTTCCTCGTTGTTGGGGTCGAGATAGTCGCTCATCGTGATTAGAGCATTATATAGATGGGAGCTTCCGTCAAGGCCAGAATCGGGGAGTGCGGAACCCGGCTTTGGACTAGGATGCGGGACTTTTCCGTCCGATAATGATAGGACGCCATGCTTTCCCCGACCTTTCGGCGTTACAATCGCCTTCATCGGCGTCTTCGAGGAGCCAGAGCGATGTCCACTCGCGCCCCCATCCTCCGTTTCGCTTTTTTCGCCCTCGTCATCGCGGGAGGCCCCGCCCTTCGAGCGGCCAATTTCGCCGTGAACAACCTCGAAATGGTCACGCACGGCTCGGTCGATCCCTCGACCAACCTGTTCACCGCCGGGACGAGCCTCTATTACGAGCTGGAAATCAAGGGAGGGGACAAGGTCTCCGCCCTCCTGCGCCTCAATTTCCTGAACGGGGACATCGAAAACGTCCTTCCCACGTCGGGAACGCTCAGCACCGCCCTCAGTCCCCAGTTCGAGACCGCGGCCGTCACCGCCAAGGATATCTTCAACCTTCCGCTCGACGCGACCTACTTCGTTGGCTACATGGACGCCTTCTGCTCGGGGGACGATTTCGTCAGCCTCTTCGGGACCGCGCCCTTCGCCACGACCCTTCGCGGCCCCATGGTCTACCCCGACGGCATCGGCAACAACCCGAACCGCTACTGGGACGGCATCGCCGCATCCGACGGCACGGGCTTCCGGCTCGGCACCTCGCCCCGGCTTTCGTCGAATTTCGTCTCCTACCTCTATTTGTACCAGGACTCCGACATAGGCCCCGGTTCCTGGTCGGGCGATCTTCGCGGCCTCATGAACTACGAGCGCGTGAAACTCGAGATTTTCGCGGGCGCGACGGCCACCCCCGGCTCGGGCTACGGCGTCTACCGCTCGGGCCTCATGTTCTACGCGGCCCCGGGCGAGGTCGGAGAGTTCTTCGCCCAGGTCGGCGTGCCCCACTGGGACCCTTTGGCGGGCTTTTCGGTGAACGACATCTTCTTCCTCTTCGAGCCGCGCATGAACTTCAGCTTCGGCAGCCTGGCCCTCACCGTTTTCTACCATCCGGCCTGGTATCGGCAGCAGCCCACCGACGAAAGCGGCGCCCTCGACACGGCGCTCGACCTGCGATTCGGCAAAATAGCGCAGGACGGAAGCCAGGGTGGCCTCCAGGGGCTCCTCGAGTTCAGGCCCCTGACCACCAATACGACCCTGACGCCGACGCTCACCGCCCTCGCCTCGCCCTATTACTCGATCATCGGCGGCGGAATCGAGTGGGACTTCAAGCTGGGCCTCCAGCTCTTGCCCCTTCCTTCCGTGTGGTACGCCATTTTCCAGCCCTTCGTCGGGCTGCAGACGTCGTTCTAGGAGACAGCGGTGCCCCGAAAATCCACCGTACTTCTCTTCTGCTCGATCCTCTTCGGCGCCGCGGCCTCGGCGCCGGCGCTGGAGATCGGCGTATCGGGCTCGGCTACCAATCTCTTCTTCCCCTGGGCCGACACTGCCGTCACCTCGCCCCTGGTCGCGGCCTACCCCTCGACGAACTACTTCTGGGGCGGAGAGGCCTGGGTATCCGCGCCGATAGGCTTCGACGGCGTCATCAAGGTCGCCTACGAGCACGATCCCGTGCTCAGGAACCTCGTGACGGGCCAGGTGGCCTTCGAGCGCGGCATCGCGAAGATCTCGGTGGGGCCGCTCGTCGGGCTCTTCAATTCCGCGGCCGTACCCCTCTCCGCAGGCCTGGCGGCCAAGGTCGAGTTTCGATGGCCGGGTACCGCCTACTTCTCCATACTCTCCGAGGGCGGCCTCGCGGTCGGCACCCTCCAGCTCTCCGAGGACCCCCAGGCCAGGACCGAGCTGGCTGCGGGCTTCTACGTGCCCAACGCGATCGTCTCGGGCATCCTGTCGGTCAAGCGCTTCAGCGACCAGCTGGACGGCTACCTCGTCACCGACACCGCGACCCGCTATGTGCTCACCATCGATATTTTCCAGAAGAACGTGCCGTATACCGTGCTCCTGACGACGGGCTACGAACTGCGCTCCAAATTCTTCGCCGCCTCGGGCGCGACCGACTCGCTCGGATCGATCGTGGTCGGGGCCAAGGTCTCGGCCCAGGTCGCCCCCGGCTATTCGGTCAGCGCCGATCTCCAGTCGGCCATGTATACCTTCGGCCTCGCGAATCTCGTCAATCGGGGACCGGGCGCGTCGGCCTTCATGTTCTCCGCGGGGATAGGCCTCGTGATCAATCTCGAGGATATCCGCGCCAACGCGGCTCGGGGGGCGCCTTCGGCGAAAGCTCCGGCCAGCGCCCCGGCCGCCATCCCGGCCAACGCTCCCGCTAGCGCCCCGGTCAGTGCCGAGGCCCCGGCCGCAGTTCCGGCCAGCGCTCCGGTCCACTAAAGGGCCGGCGGAGCCCGATGGCCGCGGCCGGAAAAATCGCGTATCCTCTTCCTGGACCCCATGAAACCGGAGGAGAGAAACCGTGAAAGACAGGGAATCCCGATTCCTCGCGAGCTTCGGGTCGCTCTTCCCCGAGCGAGAGTGGCCCCCGGCCCAGCTGCGCTCCCTTCTCGACTCGTTCCAATATCGCGAACTGAAAGTGGGAACCGTGCTCCTGCGCGAAGGCGAGGTCTGTCCGGCCGTGCCCTTCGTCCTCGACGGAGCCATCCGCGTGTACAAGACGGCCGAGACCGGCCGAGAGATCACGCTGTACCGCGTTACCGCCGGCGAAAGCTGCATCCTGAGCTCGGGATGCGTGACCGGCATAGACGCCTTTCCCGCCATGGCGGTGGCCGAGCAGAAGACCGAGGCGGCCTTTCTCCTGGCGGCCACGGTCCGCCGCCTCTTCGCCGAAGCCGCGACCTTTCGCGACTTCGTGCTGGGGCAATACGCCCGGAGAATGGCCGAGGTCATCGAGCTGGTGGAAGAGGTAGCCTTCCGCCACGTGGACCAGCGGCTCAAGGAGTGGCTCTCGACTCGAAGAGAGGGCAGCGACGACGGCCTCGTGCGCACGACGCATCAGATAATCGCGGACCAGCTCGGCACCTCGCGCGAGGTCGTCAGCCGCATCCTCAAGGACTGGGAGGAACGCGGCTGCCTGCGCATCGCCCGGGGGGAGATACAGATCCTTCCGCCCTTCGAATCGCTTCGAGTGTGATCGCCGTCACAGATTAGTCCCTCCCTTTCTGGATAATTTTATCGAGTAATCCGGCGCGAATGCGCTAGGATTGACGGTACGTATGCAGGTACGGAGGAATGGCATGGGCACGAGATTGCTGATCATAGGCGGAGTCGCCGGCGGAGCCACGGCGGCCGCCCGGGCCCGACGCCTGGACGAGGATGCCGAGATTACGATTCTCGAGCGAGGCCCCTATGTCTCGTTCGCCAATTGCGGCCTTCCCTATTATGTCTCGCGGGCCATTGCCAAGCGGTCCAAGCTGCTGCTGCAGACCCCCGAAGGCTTCGACAGCCGCTATAACATCAAGGTCCTGGTCGACACCGAAGCGGTCGAGATAGACCGCAAGGGCAAGCGCGTCCGCGCGCGCGGTCCGGAAGGCGAGACCTGGCTCGAGTACGACAAGCTCATCATGTCGCAGGGGGGCAACCCCGTAATCCCGCCCGTCCAGGGCGCCGACTCGCCCAATGCCTTCAAGCTCTGGACCATCCCCGACATGGATCGCATAGTCAAATTTCTCGACGAGGAAAAGCCCGCGAGCGTCGTCGTGGCCGGCGGCGGCTTCATCGGCCTGGAGATGGCCGAGGCCTTCCGCGAGCGCGGTCTCGAGACGACCATCGTCGAGCTCCTGCCCCGGCTCATGTCCGTCATGGACCCCGAGTTCGGCGCCATGATCGCGGCCAAGCTCGAGTCGCAGGGCGTCCGGGTCAAGACCGGCGTGGGGGTCAAGGCCGTGCACGCCTCCGCGCGCGAGGTGGAACTGAGCGACGCTTCGCGCATCCCCGGCGACATGCTGCTCTTCTCGGTAGGCGTCCGGCCGGAGCTGGCCCTGGCCAAGGCAGCCGGCCTCGCCATCGGCCCCTCGGGCGCTCTCCAGGTCGACGAGCGCCTCGCCACCTCGGACCCCGACATCTACGCCGCCGGCGACATGGTCGAAATCCTGAACCGCGTTTCCGGAAAGAAAGTGCGCATTCCCCTGGCCGGCCCCGCCAATCGCCAGGGACGGATCGCCGCGACCAACGCCCTCGGCGGCAGCATGAAGTACAACGGCGCCTTCGGCACCAGCGTCGTCAAGGTTTTCGATGCGACCGCCGCCTCCACCGGCCTCACCGAAGCCGCCGCCCGCGAGGCGGGCTTCGAGGTCGGCAGCGCCACCATCTTCAAGGACCATCACGCGACCTACTACCCGGGCTACAAGGAGATGGCGCTCAAGCTGATCTACGACCGGAAAAGCGGGCGGCTGCTCGGGGCCCAGGCCTTCGGCGAGGAAGGCGTGGAAAAGCGCATCGACGTCCTCGCGACCGCCCTCCTGGGCCGCATGACCCTGTCGGACCTGGCCGAGCTCGATCTGGCCTACGCGCCTCCCTACTCCTCGGCCAACGATCCCGTGAACGTGGCGGCCATGGTCGGACTCAACGACCTGAGCGGCTACAGCCCCCTCGAGACCGCGGCCCGGCTCAAGACGGCGCTCGCCTCGGGCGGCGACGAACTCGTGCTCGACGTGCGCAACCGCATCGAATACGACGAGGGCCACCTCGCCGGCTCGATCAACATTCCCCTCGACGAGCTGCGCTTCTCGCTCGACGACCTGCCCGCGGGCAAGCGCATCCACGTCCTGGATCGCACCGGCTTCCGCGGCCACCTCGCCCTGCGCATCCTCAAGAAGCGCGGCTACGATGCGGTTTTCAACCTCAGCGGAGGCTATTTGAGCGTCGTGGCCGAAGGCGGCTTCGATATAGAGACCACGGATTAAGGAGACTGCAATGGCCCATACCAGCATCAAAGACATGATCAAGGCGGGGGCGCTCATCGTCGATGTCCGTAGTCCCGGCGAGTTCGCCGACGGAGCCTATCCCAACGCGATCAACATTCCGCTCTCGAGCCTGCCCGCCAAGCTCGACTCGCTCGGAGCCAAAGACCGGCCCATTGTCATGTACTGCCTCTCCGGAGCCCGCAGCGCCCAGGGCGCGCGCTTCCTCCAGAAGGCGGGCTTCACGAACGTCGTCAACGCCGGCAGCCTGGAGGACATGCTCCGCTAGACGGCGCCGATCATAGGCAAAGGGGAGCGTGAAACCATTCACGCTCCCCTTTGTTTTTTCGAACGGCGGGCGTTCAAACCCTCGGAATCCCGGCCGTCAATTCTGAGCCGCCCGGGATTCGGACCCGGGACCAACGCCTTAAAAGCGGGCTTAATTCCTTATCCTGTCGTATTATAGTATATCGCCTAAAACGAATTAGTCTAGTACTTTCGATCGTCTCAGCTTAGGTCATATCGACGAATATCGGGGAAAAACCGCGATACCCAAAGCAATTGACTTCCCTTTTCAGGTATCTTGACTTTGAAACAAGGCCGTTAGAAAATGCGAAAAGAAGGAAGTAGATTTGTGACTAGAACATCCCTGGATAAAGAATTAGGCAGATTCTCCCGATAATGAGTGGATAGTAGCAGAAATGCCATTCGGGAAAGGTGCACATTAGTAAAAAAGCAGGTATTTTGAATACGAGATTGAGGAGTATCGAATGCCACGTTCCGACAGGATATCGCTGATATCAGAATTCGAACGCATTCGTAGTTCTCGTGTAATCACTTTCTTCCTATCCGACCGCGAGAGCTTTCCTCCCAATATTCCAGGCATGGTAAATCAAATGTCAATTGAGCAACAATGCTCAATAATTGAACAAGTTCGGGCCATAGGGAAAAATAAGAATATCGATCTAGTCTTATATACTCGTGGAGGAGCAACGGACTCTGTTTGGCCATTGATAAATATTCTTCGTGAGTATGGAACAAAAATTACAGTCTTTGTCCCTTTTCGAGCTCATAGCGCTGGTACGATGGTTTGCTTAGGTGCTGATGAAATCGTAATGACAGAAATTTCTGAGTTGAGTCCAATAGACCCAACCACGGTCAATCAATTCAACCCTTCCGATCCAGCAAATTTCCAGATTCGCTATCCAATAAGCGTTGAGGATGTTACTTCATATTTCGAACTGAGTGAGAAGAGAGCAGGGATAAAAGGCGAAGCATTTAAGGTAGAAGTCCTTAAGGAACTAACCCGAAATGTGAACCCACTAGCATTGGGTAATGTTGAACGAGTATATATGCAAATCAGGAGACTCGCTCATAATTTACTTACTCTTCATCTTAAAGACACTCAAAAAATAGACCAAATAGTAAAGGCACTAACCGAAGAGTATTACTCCCATTCACATTTCATAGGTCGAAAGGAAGCAATAAAGCTCCTCGGGAATTGGGCACGAAAGCCCCAAAAGGACGAGGAGGATATTCTTTGGCGCCTCTATGATACATATGTCGAAGCGTTGAATTTAAGCAAAAAGGTTAACCTACCTGAATATATGGGTGATGAGCCAGTGAAAAGCATTGAGATTACTGGCGGCCTGATGGAGAGCACTGCGCTCGGGAAATGTCTTAAGACTTCTATGGATATAAGTCAGCGACCCAATCTACCCCCTGGAGTACAAGTTCCCATGATGGTGGCCCCAGGACCTGGATTAGCTGCATTCCGAGGAATTTCGAGAGTATACGATTTCAGTATTCAAAAGACAGGATGGGCCACCATCGAGGAAGGGGAGTAATATGCCAAGCAACGGTCAGATCGGAATACTAGCCTATGAACCCCTGGTAAATATTACCAATCCTACAGTCATGATTATGAATAAATCTATGCAAGTTGCGGATGCTGTACCCATACCATTCTTAGGTAGTCAAGAATCTCTTTGGGGTCGAGGCAATACCGTCGAAAACCGTCCGCCTACCTGGGCTCCTCCAACGTTTGTCTCAAATGAAAATGAAATAGAGCGCCTAATGGGCCCTGGAATAATGCAACGCTTGAAAGAGGCGATTGAGCAGAACAAAAAAAGCCTTGAAATAAGCAGCAGTGATTTTGCTGAACTGCTTTCAAACCGAGTAGCGATACTTTCTGACTGATTCCCTTTTTTTGCGATGTGTATACCTTGGGATTATGAAACGCCAAACGGTACTCACAGATTAGTTCTCCAACCTATCATTAGTCAGCTTATAATCGAAATGGAAAATGGAACAATAGATTTGCCATCTGCAGCCTCGGACACTCGTCCATTCCATGAACGGATTTTTCAGAGTCTAACCCCGCCGGGATCTGCCTATTTTGCTGGACACTATCGGGGGGAACCATATCCCAACCTTATGTATTATAATGTTCAATTTGGCGGACGAACGGGAGTCTATTGCACTGACGTGCCTCAAGTTATGGAAAACTTACGCCAAGTTCTTGAGCAATGGTTCCCCATGCTCGAAATCCTGAGCCAATATCAAGATCCAACAATTTTCCTATTCAATTTGATTGAATATGCAGCAGATGCGTTTTTCCGATTTACAACTATTCATCCATATGCAAACGGCAATGGCCACATTGGACGGTTCATTGTCTGGGCATTTTTGCTGCGATTTCGGTTCAGACCGATAAATTGGACTATCGATCCTAGACCATATACGCCTTCAGATATATATATCCAAGCAATTTTGGCTTACGGATTTGGAAACAAGAGACCGTTGATTGACTTAATACTTAACTCAATAGGAACTCCTTAGGAAAAAGTTATTGTCTCTGTATTGAAGACCTCATGCAAGTGATCCCAAGACCGATACAGGCATCGGGAATCTTCACTCGTTTCTTTGAATTGTCCGGCTTCTCGTGGCTGACGACGATACTGCCATGCGCGAGAGCATGGGCGATAAGGTAGTAATCTGCGACTTGCAGAAACGTGTTGACCGCCGCGGGCTCATATATCCGATCGGGGCTCGATGCCCAGGCACCCTGAAATCCCGGACCTTTTGTAGCTAGGTGGACGTGGGCAGCTCGATTTTCAAGAGCGCCAGGATTTCGCGCTGCGACTTGGTAACCTCGGTCAGTATTGAGCCGTATTTTCCTTCGTAGCGGATCTTCGTCAACGGAT
>DATKVK010000033.1:0-34575 GCA_035530095.1 Rectinemataceae bacterium
TCACAAGCCAGCCCGCCTCCCCGACGCCCTCCAAGGGTAATGCGCCGGGCGCCCCGGGAACGCCCGGCAATCCCATCCCGCGCACCGACCTGTGGTTCCCCCAAACAGGGGCTAGCAAGAAGGAGATTGGAAATGAAGACGGAAACGTGCCATGATGTTCCTATCATATATGGAGGCTCTTCGATGAAACGCCTTGTCATGCTCTTTGTGTTATCCCTGGCCTTTCTCGCGGCAGTCGCGGCGGCGCCGCTCACCGCCTCCTGGATCGACGGCTCGGTGCAGCTGAAGACCGGCTCCGGTTGGGTCGATGTCAATATGGGCGATCAGCTGGACAGCGCGGCCACCGTGCGGCTCGGGAACGGGGCCACGGCCGAGTTCGACTCGGGCGGGCGCAGGATCTCGCTGACAGCGCCGGGTGTGTACGTGCTGGACTCGCTTCTCCACAGGGGCACCGAGACCGTCAAGCAGCGAAGCAGTCTATTGGACAAGCTCGCGGCCCTCGTCGACCCCTCCTCGCGCACGACCGATACCACGGTCGCCGGAGTTCGCGGCGATCTCATCGGCGATCAGGCCGGGGGCGGGATGACCTGGGAGTCCGATTCGAGCGACGTCGACAGCCTGATGAGCGCGGCGCGCCAGCTCGCCCATGATAAGAAATATTCCGAGGCCGCCGAGAAGTTCGGCGAGGCCGCGGCCGCCGCTGACGGCGACAAGAAAGACGACGCGACCTACAGTCAGGCCTGGGCCCTCGCGGCGAACGGGCAGACGGCCGAATCGGTGAAGATCCTGCGGGGAATGCCGCCTGCCGGCGTCTGGGCCGGGCCGCGCGCCCTGCTCCTGGGCAGGCTGGACATAGACTCGGGCGCCACGAGCGAGGCGCGCAGCCTGCTGCAGACGGCGCTGGACAACGGTTCCCTGGCGGGGAACGATGTGCAGCTCGCCAAGGACATGATCGCCGAAACCGGCAAGTGAGCCGGCCCCGGGCGGGGGCCGCGCGGCGCTAGCCTTCGCCTTCGCCGGCCGCTATCATGCCCCCATGAACCGCGAAACCATGACGGCCGCGATACCGGCCGTCGAGCCGCAGGCCGATCCGCGCGGGCCGGGCGCGCGCGCCGCCAGCGCAGGCACGGTCGCCGCCTTCGCGACCTATGCGATGTGGGGCCTCTTCCCCCTGTACTGGAAGCGGCTCGAAGTACTCGATCCCTTCGTGATACTGTGCCACCGCATCGTGTGGGCCGCGGCTTTCACGCTGATCCTGCTCGGCGTCCAGGGGCGGCTCGGCGAGCTCGTCCGCTTTTTCGCCGACCGACGTCGCGCGGCTACGGCCTTCGTCAGCGCAGTCCTCATCTCGGTCAACTGGGGCACCTACATCTGGGCGGTCAACTCGGGCCATGTGACCGAGTCCGCTCTCGGCTACTACATCAACCCCCTGCTCTCCGTGCTGCTCGGCGCCATCATCTTCGCGGAGCGCATGGACCGCTGGACCGTCGCCGCGGTGGCGATAGCCGCGGTCGGCGTCGGTCTGGGCTCGAGCTTGCTCGGCTCGGTGCCCTGGATCTCGCTCGTCCTGGCCGGCAGCTTCGCCCTGTACGGTGCGGTCAAGAAGAAGGCCGCGCTCGACCCGATCATGGGCCTCGCCGCGGAGACCCTGGCAGCGAGTCCCTTCGCGCTGGCCTTTCTCCTCTTCCGGCACGGCCGGGGCCTGGCCGTCTTCGGGGGATCCGACGGGGTCGCCACCGTCATGCTCGTGCTGGCGGGCATCGTGACGGCCGTGCCGCTGCTCACCTTCGCCTTCGCCACGAATCGCATAACGCTGCAGCGGCTGGGCTTCATCCAGTATGTCTCGCCGACGGGCCAGCTCGCGCTGGGTCTATTCGTCTACGGCGAGAAACTGCATACGGCCTTGAAGATATCCTTCGCGGCCGTCATAGTCGCGGTGGCGATCTACGCGCTTACGCGCGGCCGAGCCGCGGCGCCCGCGGCCGCCGCGCGCTAGTCTCGTTCAAGGCGGCCGGCGCCGGCGCGGCCCGGCGCGATCCGGCGCGGGCGCATCAGGCGCGGTAGGCGATCTCTCCGCCCTTGACGACGGTGGAGACGACGTTCATGCCCGTGTTGTAGACCAGGAAGCGCGCCGAACGCGCCTCGAGAATCACGAGATCGCCCTCCTTGCCGCTCTCGATCGAGCCGAGGCTCTCGGCCAGGCCGAGGGCGGCGGCACCGTTGAGCGTCAGCGCCGTGAGGACCTCGGCCAGACTGAGCCTCATGTACAGGAGGCCCAGCGCGAAGATGAGAGGGATGGATTGGCTGTAGCAGGAGCCCGGATTGAGGTCCGAGGCGAGGGCCACGGCGCAGCCCGAGTCGATCATGAGCCGCGCGTCGGCGTGATTTTCGCGGAGCGCGAACGAGGTCAAAGGCAGGCAGGTGGCGACGACGCCGGCGCGGGCCATCGCGGCCATGTCCTCCTTCGAAGTCTTGAGGAGGTGGTCGGCGCTGACGGCGCCCAGCCGGGCGGCGAGGCCGGCGCCGCCCATGGCCTCGATCTCGTCGGCGTGGAGCTTCAAGCCCAGGCCCATCTCGGCTCCGGCCTCGAGGTAGCGCCGCGACTCTTCGATATCGAATACGCCCTTTTCGCAGAATACGTCGCAGAAGCGGGCCACGCCCTGGGCGCGCACCGAAGGCAGCACTTCCTCGATCATGTAGGCGAGGTAGTCCGAGGTCCTGCCTTCGAACTCGGGCGGCACCGCGTGCGCTCCGAGGTAGGTCGGGACGATGGCCGCGGGGGTCCGCTCGGCCAGGACGGACATGGCCTCGAGCTGCTTGAGCTCGTGCTGAAGATCGAGGCCGTAGCCCGACTTGCCCTCGACCGTGGTCACGCCCATCGAGAGCATGGTCCACAGGCGGCGCTCGCCGATCTCGACAAGCTGCTCGAGGCTGGCCGCGCGCGTCGCGTCCATGCTGCGCCGGATGCCGCCGCCGCGCTTGTGGATCTCCATGTAGGGCAGGCCCTCGGCGCGCCACATGAATTCGTCTTCGCGGTAGCCGGCGAAGACGAAATGGGTGTGGCTGTCGACGAAGCCCGGGACTACCGCGCGCCCGTCCGCGCTCATGGGGGGCACGCCGTCGGCTTCCTCCCAGGGGACGTCGGCGCCGGGTCCGGCGTAGACGATGATGCCGTCCTTGATGAGGACGGCCGCGTCCTCGACGACGCGCAGCTCGGACATCTCGGCGCCGCGCCGGGCGCTCGTCCCGGTCGGCGTCGAAAGCTCGCCTATGTTCGTGATGAGCAGATCGCCTGCCATGCTTCCCTCCGGTGATGTGAGCCGACGGCGCACGAAGATCGCATCACTGTAGCGCGGCGAGCGCGGCTCGTCGAGGCCTTTTCGCGTGCGGGAAGGCGCCGCCGGAATGCTTCGGGCGCTCCGGCGGCGGCCCACGGGCGCACCGGCGGCTCTCGGGCCGCTACTTCCCCGCGAAAAGCTCGTCCAGGCCGATGCTGCCGCGGATCCGCTCGATGTACGAGCCTTGCCTGAGGGCAGCGAGGCGTTCCTGCGCCCGTCCGAGCTCCGCCTGGGCATGGCGGCTCGAGACCGAGCCCGATTCGGCGCGCTCGGCGAGGAAGCTGCGCAGGTATTCCAGCGAGCGCTCGACGTAGCCGATCTCGCGGTCGCGGTAGCGCTCGAGCCGATCCCGGTACCAGTCCGAGCCCAGCACGTAGTCGCGGTCGAAGAGCCTCCGGATCTCGGGGTCGTGCGCGCTCTTCCCCTCGAAGCTGCCCTCGGCCATGATGTGGAGTATGGCGCGCAGGGGAGGGATGGCCGCGTCGGCCGAGCCGTCCTCGATATAGTCGCGGGCGGAACGGGCCTGGGCCTCGGCTATGTTGGCGACGCCGTCGGCGAAGTCCTCCGGCGACTGGAGCTCGGGCCGCAGCATGTCCTCGCTGAACACCGCCGTGGGCGTGTCGAAGATCCTTCCCAGGAAGTGGGCGGCGAAGAGAGGCGTTATGCGCCATCCCAAACGGCTCGCCGGGTAGAGCTTGCCGCCCAGCTCGAAGTCCTCGACCCGCTCCAGGTAGCCCTCGCGCTTCAGGAACCCGGGATCGCGCTCGTCCGGGCCCATCCGCGCCCAGAGCTCGGGCATGAGCAGGGAGATGTCGTGGTCGACCTTGTAGTTCCGTCCGATGTGGCCGGCCGCGGTCGTGAAGCCGCCGCAGTCGGTGAGGATGAAGGCCAGGAGGGCGTTGCCGAGGTCGGTCGTGGGCACGAGGCAGTTGAAGGGCCCCTTGGTGAGGGCGCCTTCGCTGCCCGCGCCCGTGGTCGAGGGGCTCTTTCCCGTGAGCGAGCACACGAAGTCCATGAAGAGCTCGGGCAGGTCCTGGTAGTGGATGGGTCCGTAGACCGCGAGGGGGCGGATGCCGGCCTGCGGGTCGGCCGGGTTGTTGCGCCGTCCGGGCAGGACGGCTCCGACGGGGTGCAGGAGGAGGTGGTCGACGGCCACGCGCCGGTACAGCCGCGGGCCGAGGTCGGCGAGGTAGCGCGAGAGGGGATGCACCAGGCTGGGGTCGAGCTGGAGGTAGCGCGGATTCTTGGAGGGCGCGCCGTCGACCATGCGCGGCCGGTCCGAGGCGACGAACCAGTCGAAGCTCTCGTCCTTCGCGGTCTCGACGACGAAACTGCGCATGGGCTCGGAGTATTCCGAGAGGTTCACGATCTTCTCGGCCATGACCTTGGCCTCGGAGCGCGGCAGGGGCTCGAAGTTGGAGATGAAGTTGTCGCGGCCGGACATGTCGAGCTCGGCCTGCTTGTCGTAGCCGCGGTGGACGGCGTCGTCTGGCCTTTGGAAGAAGCGGGCCTCGACATTGACGCAGAATTTCACGCTGTCGTGCTGGTCGACCCAGGCGGGCAGGCCCTGCAGCTTGAGGGCCGGCGCCACGACGCTCGCGGTGATGTCGTCCTCCCACTGGATCTTCTCGGCGGGCATGAAGTCCTGCCGCAGCTTGAAGGTTCGGCGCATGCCTGTCTTGTCGCTGCCGACGCGGAGGTAGGAGCCCTGCACCGGCCGCCCCTCGAACTTGAAGATGTTGCCCGTGGTGCCGTTGACCGCGTCAACCGAGAAGTGCGATTCCCAGTCCGTTCCCCAGTCGGGGCGGTAGAAGCGCTTGACGAAGAAGGCCAGGGCCTTGACCCGCTCGGGTATGGAGCGCAGCCAGGCGTTGTACCCGTCGTTGTAGAGGGGCGAGGGCGAGAGCAGCTTGATGACCGAGCCGAGCGATCTCTGGCCCGAGAGGATGGAGCGCCGGTCGGGCTCGGCGGGGCCGAGGCCGTCCTTGAAGCGGCTCGAGTAGTCGCGCTCGATGATGGCCTTCACCGCCGCGATGTCCGAAACGTAGTCGGCGATCGTGAGGGGCGAGTAGGAGACCGCGTCGCTGATCGGCTTGGCGATCTCGGACTTGCCGCCGCCGGACACGGTGCAGGGCTTGTGGCAAAGCAGCCCCTCGGCCGAGGTGCCCACGAGGCGCCAGGCTCCCGAGGCCGCGTGGCGCTCCATGTGCACGCGGTAGCCCGTGGGATGGACGTAGACCTCGTCGGGCAGGATGCGGAGACTGTGCTGCACCCCGGCCCAGGTCCAGCGGGCGGTCTGGTCCTCGAGCGAGATCACGGCGTCCTCGGGCAGATAGACTATGTTCGGGAAGGCCTTGTCGACGGCGTAGCCCTCGCTCCTGGCCTCGACCCGATCCTTCATGAGCTCGAGGACGCCGTCGAGGCTATGGCCTCGCGAGCGCAGGTTGGTGTCGGGCACGAAGCGCGTTCCCAGGTTGTAGGCGGGGAACACCAGGGCGCCGCCGGCGTGCTCCTCCTCGGCCAGCCCCAGGAGGTTGGCCGAGTAGGATATCTGCGCCTTGACTTCCTTCTTCGAGTAGCCGAAGTAGTTGTCCGCGATGACCGTGACGATGACGCCGCGCCCGTCGCGCGCGCTGATCTTGAAAGGCTTGCCCCCGTTGTAGAGCTCGCCCGGATCCTTCCAGGCCATGCCGTCGCGCCTCTGGCGCTCGGTAGCCTCTTCCCAGCGGGGCAGGCCGAGTTCCTTCTTGGTCATCCTGGTGAGGTGGGTGGCGAGGATGATGCAGCCGGTGGTGCCGGTCCAGCCCAGGGGGGCGAGGGCGGCGTCGTTCTCCGGGACGAAGGGGTCGCCCGAGTTGCCGAAGATCGACTCGATGAAGTCGAGATTCGCGGCCAGGGAGGCCGGCGCGAAGAAGCGCAGCTCCATCGAGCGCTCCTCGCAGAAGCCCGTGACCGCCGGCCTGACGACGGGCCGCAGGAGCAGCGAGAGGAAGGTCCGCGCCGGCCGTCCGGCGTGGGCCGCGAAGGGCAGCTCCAGGAGCTCGGGCGGAGGATTGAAGGCGGCGATGAGGAGCCGGGCGAAGGCCAGGCGGGGCACCGCTCTCTTGTCGAGGGGAACGGGCAGGCCGTCGTCGGCGATGTGGAACACGCCCTCGGTGGTGCGCCGGTCGTTGGCCGGATTGTGCAGGACGCCGTTGCGGATGCGGTACGTGGTGAGGGTGGGGGAGGCGTAGCGCTGCTCGTCGGGGCAGAGCGAGAGCTCGCGGGCCATGCCGTAGCGGTCGAGCACGAGGGTGTTGGAGGGCAGCCGCGGCAGGGGCGAGATGCCGATGCCCGCGAGGTAGGAATCCAGGAAGTCCTGGATGCGGCGGTCGGCGGGAGCGAGATAGCCGGCGAGGAGCCGGTCTTTCTCGCGGAAGTTTTCGAGCATGTCGCTCGCGAGGGTGACGAACTCGGTGCCTTCCTTCTGATAGATGGGAAGTCCGAAATTGGCGAGCTTGATGTTGATGTACGAGATGAGGCGCCGCCGCTCCTCGGGGTCGCGGCGATCGAGACGCAGGCCGAAGTCGCGCTTCACGGACATGACGAAACCTCCCGCAAGGCTATGTTACTCCGGATAATAATCGGGAAGAGGCTGCGCGCCTAGTCCAGAGACCGTGACATAAAACTAAATAGTGTCATGAATGGTGCGGAATGAGGGAGGGGCGCCGCTTCGCCTCGTTCGGTCGCCGCGGCCCGGGCTTCGTCGTCAGTTTCCGGCTTGGCTCTTGGGATCGAGCTGTCCGGGCGGGATATCCACGACCCAGGTCGTGCCCGGACCGCTTTGCCGCGATATGGCCGCGCCGATCTGGGCGACGAGGGCTTCGACCATCACCATGCCGAGGTGGGTTCCGCCCTCGCTCGCGGCCTCCGGGGCGCCGGAGCCGTCGTCGGCCACGACGAGGCGGTCCACGGTTCCGCCGCGGTTCAGGCTGAGCCGGAGCCGGCCCTCGCCGCGCTCGGCGAAGGCGTGCTTGTAGGCGTTCGTCACGAGCTCGGTCGCGATGAGGCCGATGGGAATGGCCCGGTCGATCGGGCACTTGATGGGATCGACCGAGATCTCGCGCCGCACCTTCCCCGCCGGATCGCGCATCGCGGCGATGTCGCGGAAAAGCCGGGGGAGATAGTGGCTCATGTCCACCGCCTCCAGATCGCGGTCGCTGTAGAGCATCTCGTGCACGAGGGCCATGGACGCGACGCGGGCCTGGCTGTCCTGAAGGGCGACCGCGGCCTCATGCTCGCGCGTCTCCCCGGCCTGGAGCCTAAGGAGGCTGGACACGATCTGCAGATTGTTCTTCACCCGGTGGTTCATCTCCCGGAGAAGGAGCTCGCGCTGTTCGAGGGCCACGCGCAGCCGGTTCTCGCTCGTCATCTGTTCGCTGCGATCGCGCGCTATGCCGAGCACGACCGGTCTGCCGTCGAGGAGGAAGACGCTCGCATTGATCTCGACCGGTATCCTGCGGCCGTCCTTGGCGAGATGATACGTCTGGAATCTGGTCTTGCCCGTCTCGGCGAGGGCCTTCAGCGGGCTTTCGGAAGCGCTTCGTCCCTCGGGTCGGAAGATGTCGAGCGGATTCATGCGCTGCAGTTCCTCCCTGCCGTAGCCGAGGAGGGCGATGGCCGCGTCGTTGGCCTCGAGGATCGAGCCCAGTTTCCCGCCCTGGAAGTCGGCGACGAAGACCGAGTCGGTCATGCCCCCGAAGAGGGCGCGGTAGCGCACCGTCTCGCGCCGGGCCGCGTCTCGCGCCAGCTCGTAGAGCATGATAGCCACCGAGGCGCCGGTGGCAACCTGGAGAAAGCCTCGGAATTCGTAGCCCAGGAGGCTGAACCAGATCGGATAGGACGCGAAGGGGTAGCTCAGCTTGAAGAAGCCCCACAGGATCTGAGCGAGACCGGCGAGGAAGGCTCCCACGCTGCGCGACGAGGCGTAGAAACCCATGAAGAGCGTTCCGGCGACGATCTGCAGGAGGCCGAGGAACGCGAAGGAAACCAGGGTGACGGAGGCCGTCGGCGCCTTGGCCAGGAAGGCGGCGACCAGGGCCGCCGCCGCCGCCGCGCACGCGAGCAGTGTAGCCTTGAGAAGGGAAGTGTCGCGCCCGAGGACGATCGCCGCGGTGAGCGAAAAGAAGGAACTCGCGGCCGCGACCGCGAGCAGGGGAAGCTCGAGGCCCCGCGCCGTGGGAGCGAGCAAGCCGAGCAATTCGAAGACGAAGCGCAGCGTGTAGAGCGACCAGCCCGCCAGCCAGTAGCCGGTGAACCGGCGTTTGTCCTTCCGCCAGGCGGCGATGAATATGCCGAGCAGGAGAAGGGTGCTGAAGGTGTCCGAGACTACCGATCCGAGAAAGTGATAGCCTTCCATTCGTCAAGCCCCCATGGGCCGCGCCTCCGGCCCTTTTTTACCTGATCGATCGAGCCAATCCCCGGAATCGGCTCGGGTCTCAGCCCAGCGTGCGCTCGATAAGCTCCTTGTCGGCCAGATAGGGCAGGGTGATGAGGCCCATGTCGGCGTGGTCGGCGTTGTACTCGGCGCTCACCTCGAGCGCGTGCTCGTTGCGCGCCCAGGCCCGGCGCGCAACGCCGCCCATGACGTCCCAGGGCATGGCCATGCGGATGACCTGGTCGACCTTGGCCGAGCCGTCGAGCACGAGGCCGAAGCCGCCGTTGATGGCCTTGCCGATGCCCACCCCGCCGCCGTTGTGCAGGGCCACGTGGCTCATGCCGCGCGCCGCGTTCCCGGCGAAGATCTGGGTGGCCATGTCGGCCATGACGTTCGAGCCGTCCTTGATGTTGCTCGTCTCGCGGAAGGGGCTGTCGGTGCCCCCGGTGTCGTGGTGGTCGCGGCCCAGCATCACCGGGCCGATCTCGCCCTTCCTCACCATCTCGTTGAAGGCGAGGGCGATCTTCATCCGGCCGAAGGCGTCCTGGTAGAGGATGCGCGCCTGGGTGCCGACGACGAGCTGGTTCTTCTCGGCGTCGCGGATCCAGACCCAGTTGTCGCGGTCCTGCCCGCGGCGGTTCGGGTCGATGCAGTCCATGGCGGCATGGTCGGTCTTGCGCAGGTCCTCGGCCTTGCCCGAGAGGCAGACCCAGCGGAAGGGGCCGTAGCCGTAGTCGAAGAGCTCGGGCCCGAGGATGTCCTCGACGTAGCTCGGGAAGATGAAGCCGTCCTTCTCGTCGACGCCGTTGCGCGAGATCTCCCTGACGCCGGCGTCGAAGACGGCCTTGAGGAAGGCGTTGCCGTAGTCGAAGAAGTAGGTGCCCTTGGCCGAGAGCCGCTTGATCGCCTCGAAATGGCGCCTGAGCGAGGCGTCGACGAGCTGGGCGAACTTGGCCCGATCCTCCTTGAGGAGGCGGGTGCGTTCCTCGAAGGAGATGCCCGCCGGGCAGTAGCCGCCGTCGTAGGGCACGTGGCAGCTCGTCTGGTCGGACAGAAGCTCGATGGGAACGTTATGCGAATCCGCCCACTCGAGGAGGTCGACGATGTTGCCGCGGAAGGCCACGGCGACGGGCTCGCCGCGGCCCTTGGCCTCGTTCGCGAGAGCGAAGGCCCCTTCGGGCGTGTCGGCGACCACGTCGACCCAGCCCTGGCTCAGGCGCGTCTCGATGCGGCTCGGGTCCACCTCGGCGATGACGCTGGCGGCGCCGGCGATCACGGCGGCCTTGCCCTGGGCCCCCGACATGCCGCCGAGGCCCGAGGACACGAAGAGCTTGCCCTTGAGGTCGCCGTCGTGCGGCACGCCGAGCTTGATGCGCCCGGCGTTGAGGAGGGTGTTGAAGGTGCCGTGCACGATGCCCTGCGGGCCAATGTACATCCAGCCGCCGGCGGTCATCTGGCCGTAGTTGGCCACGCCGAGGGCGGCGGCGACGTTGAAGTCCTTCTGGTTGTCGAACATGCCGATCATGAGGCCGTTCGTGATCATCGCGCGCGGAGCGAAGGGATGGCTCTTGAAGAGCCCCAGGGGATGGCCCGACTCGACGACCAGGGTGCTGTTCTCGTCGACCAGCTCGAGGTACTTCTTGATGAGCCGATACTGCATCCAGTTCTGGCAGACCTGACCGGTCTCGCCGTAGGTGACGAGCTCGTAGGGGTAGAGGGCCACGGCGAAGTCGAGGTTGTTGTCGATCATGACCTGCATGGCGCGGCCCTCGACGCACCTGCCCTTGTAGGAGTCGATCGGCAGGCCCTTGAGGGCTCCGGCCGGCCTGAAGCGGTAGCCGTAGATGCGGCCCCGAGTCCTGAGCTCGGCGAGGAACTCCGGCGCGAGCCTCGCGTGCCACTTTTCGGGGACGTAGCGCAGGGCGTTCTCGAGGGCCAGCGCCTCCTGCGCCCGGGTGAGCTCGGCCTCTCGCTTGGGCGCCCGCCTGATCCCCGGCTCGAAGACCGGATCGGGAGGAAGCTCGCCGAACTCCAGAGCGACCTTCATGGACTCGCGAAGCGCGTTATTGGACATCATCGTGGATACCTCCTCGCCTCCCGGCGTTTCATCGTTCGCGCCCGCTTTAGGCGGCGCCGGTCTCTCCCTCGGCCGCCCGCACCAGGGAGCCCTCGGCCACCAGGGCCCGCACCGCCTCGATATCGGGATACATGACGCGGTCGGGCCCGAGGGGGGGCACGACCGAGCGCACGAGCTTGTGGGCGGCGGCGGTGGCGGGCGAGAGGCCCTCCGCCCCGGGGCGGCCCAGGTGCACGCCCAGGTCTATCGCCTGGCAGGCCGCGAGGATCTCGATGGCCAGCACGTGCTGCAGGTTCTCGAGGATGCTGCGGGCCTTGCGCGCGGCGATCGTGCCCATCGATACGTGGTCTTCCTGGTTGGCGCTCGAGGGAATGGAGTCGACCGAGGCCGGGTGGGCGAGGACCTTGTTCTCGCTGACCAGGGCCGCGGCGACGTACTGCGTGATCATGAAGCCCGAATTGAGTCCGCCGTTGGAGGAGAGGAAGGCGGGCAGGCCGTTGGAGAGGCTCGGGTTGACCAGGCGCTCGACGCGGCGCTCCGAGATGCTGGCGAGCTCGGCGAGCGCGATGCCGAGGAAATCCATGGCGAGCGCGACGGGCTGGCCGTGGAAGTTGCCGCCCGAGATGATATCGGCGCCCAGGTCGGCGGCGCCCAAATCGGCGGCGCCCAGGTCGGCGGCGCCCAGGTCGGCGGCGAATCCGGCTTCGAGGTCCCCGGGCAGGATGAGGGGATTGTCGGTCACGGCGCCGAGCTCGTTCTCCACGATGCGCGACACATAGTCGACGGCGTCGCGGCTCGCGCCGTGGATCTGGGGCACGCAGCGCAGCGCGTAGGCGTCCTGGACGCGCAGCTCGCCCTGGCGGGAAGTGAGGCGCGAGCCTGCGAGCAGGGCGCGCAGCGAGGCGGCGCTGGCGATCTGCCCGTCCTGGCGCCTGAGCTCGTGGACGCGGGGATCGTAGGCGTCGACGATGCCGCCGAGGGCCTGGGCGGTGAGGGCGGCCGCGAGATCGGCCGTCCGCAGGAGCTTCCAGGCGTCGAAACAGGCCAGGGCTCCGATCGCCGTCATGACCTGGGTGCCGTTGATGAGGGCGAGCCCTTCCTTGGCGGCCAGAGTCACGGGTTCGAGCCCCGCGGCGGCCAGGGCATGGCCGCCGCCCATGCGCACGCCCTTGTAGAAGGCCTCGCCCAGGCCCATGAGGACGAGGACGAGATGGGCGAGCGGGGCGAGGTCGCCCGAGGAGCCCAGCGAGCCCTTTTCGGGCACGATCGGCACGACTTCGGCGTTGAGCATGTCGACGAGAGCCCTTACGGTGGCGGGCCTGATCCCCGAGTAGCCGACGGCGAGGGCGTTGGCGCGCAGGAGGGCCACGGCGCGCACGACCTCGGCCGGCAGGGGCTCGCCGACGCCGCAGGCGTGGCTCATGATGAGGTTGCGCTGCAGGAGGGCGTTCTCGTCCTTGGAGATGACGACATCGCAGAACTTGCCGAAGCCGGTGGTGATGCCGTAGCGGACGAGTTCCTCGTCCACGCAGCGGTCGACGACCGCGCGCGACGCGGCCATGCGCCTTTCGGCCTCGCTGTCGAGGGCGACCTGGGCGCCGAAGCGCGCTGCGAGCGCCACTTTTTTTATGGTAAGGCTGCGACCGTCGATGATAACCCTGTCCATGTGACCGCCTTGCGAATGTTATAACATGAAATTCACGCTACATACATAAACCGCCGCGGGGATAAAGTACAGTCACAGTCGAAGCCCGGTCCGCGGGCAAAGTGTACCGGTCTGGCGCTCGCTGAGCGCGGGCCGCGAGCGCCGGCATCCGGCCTCGCCGACTTCCTCGGGTCGGGGCTCGGCCCCCGGCAATCCCCGGCGGCTACAGCTTCAAGATCGAGAGCACCGCCGTGCCGAAGGTGTCGCCGTCGATCTTGCCTTCGAGATAGGCCTTGACGAGGGCCTTGATCTCGGCGGGGAAGGCGGCCCAGTACTCGTCCTGCCAGCGGGGACTGGATTCCCAGAGCTCGCGCTGGCGGCTCGGGGGCATGCGGTCCTCGGAGTAGGCGACGAAGGAGCGCACCATGCCGATCAGGGCCTCGGGCGGCAGGGCCGAGGCTTCGCGCTCCGCCTTCTCGGCCGCCATCTTGGCGGCGGCCGAGGGCGATCCGGGCTCGGGGACGTATTCGTCGAGGAGGGTGGCCAGCTGCTCCTCGCTGACTTCCGGGGCGTTCTTCCGGATGATGTCGGCGACGAAGCCCTTCATGGTGGCGCGGACCGAGTCCATCGTCGCCCCGACATTCGTCTGGAGCTCGCCCGCCATGCGCCTCGCCATGGCTCCGGGCCCCTCGCCGCCTAGGCTGGCGAAGGCGGTCTTGTCCCTGACCCTGCGCTCGCAGGCCTTGCGGATGACCTCGAATTCCGAGTCGTCGGCCTTGTTGAGGATGAAATCGAGGATCGCTTCGAGTTGGGCGCGCGGCATGGCCATCAGTATCCCGCGGGGCCGCGCGATTGTAAACCGGGCGCGGCGGGCCCGCCGCGCGATCGGCGGCGCAGGCTCCGCGGACCGCCGTTCGCCTGAGCTATGCCGAACATCGTCCGCCCTAGACTCGCGGCGATCGATGCGGCTAGGATGTGCGCCGTGAATAAAAAACAAGCGGCCCCGCTGTACGGCCTGTTCGTCGCTCTGATCTGGGGCCTGTCCTTCCTCAGCATAAAGACCGCAGTGGCGGTGCTTCCGCCCATGACGCTCGCCGCCTCCCGCTTCGTCATCGCCTGCGCCGTGCTGCCCTTCCTCGCCCTCGTCGCCAAGCAAAGCCTGGGGGTCGCCTGGCGCGACGTTCCCGTGCTCGCCGCGGGCGGCCTCGTCGGGGTGACCCTCTATTTCCTGGGCGAGAACAACGGCGTCCGCCTCCTGTCGGCCTCCGAGTCCTCGCTCATCATCGGAGCCATCCCGGTCCTCACCGTGCTCACCGAGCGGGTTTTCCTGAAGACGAAGCTCGGAACGCGGGCTTACCTGGGCGCCGTGGCTTCCTTCGCGGGCGTCTCGCTCATCGTCGCCCGGTCGGCGGGCGCCACATCCTCTCCCGTCGGCTACCTGTACATGGGCGTCGCGGCCCTGTCCTGGGTGGCCTACTCCTTCCTCACCCGCCCCGTGTCGGGGCGCTACGGCCGCATCACCGTCACGTTCTGGCAGAGCCTCTTCGGACTCGCGGGCTGCGTCCCCTTCGCCTTGACCGAGCGCGCCGCCTGGCGCGCCCCGGGAACGGAGGTCGTCCTCAACGTGCTGTACCTGGGCATTCTGTGCTCGGCGGTGGGCTACTGGCTCTACGTGGAAGCCCTCGAAACGCTCGGCGCCGGGAGGGCGAGCGTCTTCATCAACCTCATCCCGGTCGTCTCGGTGATCGGAGCTTTCTTCATCCTGGGGGAGCGCCTGAGCGGCCTGCAGCTTGCGGGCGGCGCCGTGGCCATCGCGGGGGTCTACCTGGCCACGATGCAGCCGCGGCGGCGCAGTACCTGAAAATCCGGATGGTGTCACGAAGACCGTCGATGGTTCAGGATGCCAAGCGTCCGCGGCGGCTGAAACCTGGGTTGAGCGCCATAGAATGCGCCGCCCACAAGGTTCGTGACACGTAGGGCGCGAAGCCTCGAACCGCGCCCGCCTCGATCTTCCCTCTCAGTGTCGAGTCAGGGAAATCTCGCGCTGGTCGCTCTCGCGGCCGGGAGCCTGGGCCAGGCCCTGGCGGGCGGCGAGATACGAAAAGATCTGCGCGCGGTTCCAATGGTAGACGATGGTCCTGGGCACGTTGAAATGGTCGAGTTTCGGGTCCGAGAAATCGACGCTCACGATCTTGTCGCCCGCGGTGAAGGCCCAGTCGTAGCCCGCCTCGCGCAGGGCCTGGGCCACGGGAGGGCAGCCGAAGCCGAAGGGATAGGCGAAGAGCCTCGGGCGGGCGCCGACGAGTTTTTGCAGGGCCGGAGCGGGGCGCCTCACTTCCATCATGACTTTTCCCGGATCGCGCTCGTAGGCCCTGGCGGTCATGTACTCGTGGAAGAAGCCGTGGGCGCCGATCCCGCAGCCGTCCCCGGCCAGTTCCCGCAGCTGCTCGGGCGTGAGCGCGTGCCTGCTGCGCCCGATCGGGAAGGGATAGATGAAGAGTTCCGGCTTGATGCCGCGCTCCTCGAAGACGCGCTTGTAGGCCTCGTAGTCCGAGCGATTGCCGTCGTCGATCGTGATGACCACGTTCGCCGCGCCTTCGATGCGGCCGGCTATGGCGTCGTCCAGGCTGACGAAGGTGTAGCCCAGGGCGCGGATGCGGTCGAGCTGGGCGCCCATGTCGGCCAGGCTGTAGTCGAGCGAGGACCTGCCGCTGCCGAGGAAGCTGTGATAGTCGAGGATGACAGCCTCGCCCGCGGCCCAGAGCCGGGCGCCGGCGGCGCAGGCGAAAAGCGCGATCGTCAGGGAGAGGATGCTGCGGCGCATAGACGAACAGACTAGCCGGAGCGCTGTACCATGGTCAAGCGAAAGCTCATTAAATAATTGTAATAGAACAAATTGATGACTCCTTGCCCGACGACGCCGCGCCCGCCGGGTTCTATACGGCCGCCGCCGCGGCTCAGCGCCACTCGAGCTCTACGCCCATCCATTTCGTGAAATCGGCCTGCGAGGCGGCGATCATGCCCAGGCCCACCTTGGCCGTCGTCTCGGCCACGAGGTAGTTCTTGCCCTTCCAGGGGAACCTCTGGCCGCCGCCCGGCACGTCGACGCCGAGCATGGCGTGGGAGTACTCCCTCGAAAGCATGAGCACGCAGTGGATGCCGAGCCGCTCGAGGATGATGGCCATGACCATGGCCCGGGAGTCGCAGTCGCCGCGGCGCTCGAAGGCGGCCTGGAGCGGGGCCACGAAGTCGATGCCTTTCTGGTCGCGCTGGTAGGTGAAGCCCTGGACCCAGGCCAGGACGCGCCTCGCGCACTCGGTGGGGTCGTCCAGCGGCAGGGTCCGGGCGAACTCCAGGCTGAGCCGGTCCAGGCGCGAGGCGGACTCGCGGAAAACCATGCGGTAGAAGCGGGCCCAGGCGTCCTCCCAGAGTTCCTGGCTCTTGGCGTAGCTCGCGAGGACGCGGTACTCGCGCTCGGCGGTGTCCATCTCCTGGGCCGCGGCCTTGTCGCTCCAGGGCAGGTCGACGCTGGTCCCGTCGGGGAGGATGGCCGCCTTGGTCTTCGTCTCCTTGGGCGGCCAGGCCAGGACGAACTGGCTCATGGGGCCCGGATGGCGGAGGGCCTCGGCGTCGATGGAAAACGAGTCGAGACAGGAGAGGATGAGGTCGGTGTAGGCCTCGAAGCGCGCCGTGTCGGTGAAGGCGAGGAGGGCGAAGCCGGGTTCGGGAGGCGGCGGCGCGAGGCCTGCCGCGGAGCCCTGAGCCGGGGTTCCGGAGTCCTGCCCGGCGCCGGAGGGCGCCGCCGCCGTCGGGGCCGCCGGGGCCGCAGCCGACGTAGGGGCCGGCCTGCCCAGGATGTAGAGGGCGTAGCCCTTCTTCGCGGAGCCGTTCAAGGTGAAGCTCAATTCGGCCAGGATGGCCTTCCGGCCTTCGTAGCTGAAGGATTCGGTGTCGCCCGTGGAGCCGATCCTGGTCGCCACCTCGGCGGCTATGGCCTCGACCGAGGAAAAGCGCCCCGCTTGGTAGACGCGGATGTCGAACTCCATGCCCCCGTACGGGTCTGTGTAGGAGAAGCGGGTCCTGCCGTCGCCCTCCCCGGGGACGAAGCCGGAGGGCATTTCGACGAAGAAGCCGAAATCCGAGCCGAGCTGCTTCGCGAAGGCGCCGCGCGAGGCGAGGAGCAGCAGAATGGCGAGGACGGACAAGGCTGCGGGCTTGCGCCGGAGGGCGCCGATCTGGGTCATGGTTGCTCCTTGAGCGGGCCCTCCAATGATCGGCGTTCCGGGGCCGGGATTTCAGTGCGGTCTAGGGTTCCGCCGCACTATTGCCGGCCGCGCGTCCGCGGCGGGCGCTTCGCGGGCCGGGTGCCGCTTCTTCCGGAGCCGGGGCCGCTCGGCAGCGCTCGTTCGGCTTCGGCGAGGGCGGCGGCGCGGAAGTCGCCGAGCCTCGGAAGCTCGTCGTAGCGGGCCAGGACGCGGCGACCCTCGGCGAGCTCGATGGAAAGGCAGTAGTCTCCGAGAATGTCGCTCTCCAGGTCTATCGACAGCACGGGCCTGCCGAGCGCCGGATCCAGGGCCAGAAGGCGATAGCGGAAGCGGCCGTCGTGGTGGGTCTCGGTGGCGGGCACGGCGACGAGTACGATATGGAAGCCTCGGAGTTCGAAGCGTTCCTTCGCGTACAGCGAAAGCTGGCGGATCCAGCTGAAATCTTTCAGCGCTTCCATGCCGTCTGGGCTCCTCGCTACCGACAAGTATAGCGCCGATCGCCCAAGGAGGCAAAGCGCCGATTCTCCGCAACCGAAACTCGGCCTCGCGTGTCCAAGATCGAGGTGCGCGACGGCGCACTCAATTTCATGCGGGGAGGCCTCATGCCTGTCTATATGCAATCGGTCGGCGTCGATATTCCGGAACGCCGCATTTCAAACGATGAACTGGCCACGATTGTGGACACCACCGACGAATGGATCCGCTCCCATACGGGTATCGGCTCTCGGCACATCGCCGCCGACGGCAGCCTCACGAGCGACATGTCCGTGGCCGCGGCGCGGAAGGCCATGGCCAAGGCCGGCATCGCCGCCGAAGACCTCGATCTCATCGTGGTGGCGACCGCCACGCCCGACTATTTCGGTTTCCCTTCGACCGCCTGCATCGTCCAGGAAAAGCTGGGAGCCAAGAACTGCGCCGCCTTCGACCTGACGGCGGGCTGCTCGGGCTTCGTCTACGCGCTCAACGTCGCCTCGGGCTATCTCGAGACGAACCGGGCGAGGCACGCCCTCGTCCTCGGCGCGGAGACCCTCTCCCGGATCACGAACTGGGAAGACCGAGGCACCTGCGTGCTCCTGGGCGACGGAGCCGGCGCCGCCGTACTCTCGCGTCGCGACGAGGGCGAGAATGCCGTGCTGGCCAACGTGCTCGGGGCCGACGGTTCCGGGGCCAAGGATCTGTACATGATCCAGGCCGAGCGCTCGAAGACTTTTTCTCCGGCTCCTCCCGTCGTCCCCCTTCTCTACATGAACGGGCGCAACGTCTACAACTTCGCCGTGAAGATCATTCCCCAGATGGTCCAGCGGCTGCTCGAGAACTGCGGCAGGAAGCTCGACGACATAGCCTGGATCGTCCCCCACCAGGCCAACGCCCGCATCATCCAGGCGGCGGCCAAGCGGCTCGGCCTGCCCGAGGAGCGCTTCTACATGAACATCGAGGAGTACGCCAACACCTCCTCGGCGAGCATTCCGATCGCTCTCAACGAGATGGACGAGAAGGGGCTCTTGAAGCGCGGCGACCTCATCATGCTGCTGGCCTTCGGCGCCGGGCTGACCTACGGGGGCACGATCCTGCGCTGGTAGCCGAAGGCGGGTTCGCCGAAGGCGGGTTTGCCGAAGGCGGGGCTGCGGCTCGATACGGGCCGCGGCGCTTGCGCCCCGATATCGCCTCGACTATGCTCTGCCCCGATGATTCCAGCATTGTATCGGGATGAGGACATCCTCGTGCTCGACAAGCCCGCCGGCCTCGCCTCGCAGCCGGGCGCCGGCGTGCGGCTTTCGCTCGTCGAGGCCGTCGAGCGCGACTACGGTTTCCGGCCCTTTCTCGTGCACCGCCTCGACAAGGAGACCGCCGGCTGCATCATCGTGGCGCGCAGCGCCCGGGCTGCGGCGCGCTGGACCGCCCTGGTCGAGTCGCGCGAGCTGCGCAAGGTCTACCGGGCGGTCGTGTCGGGCCTGCCGAGCGCGAACAGGGGCGTCTTCGACGAGGCTCTGCCGCTGCACGGGGGCAGGGTTTCGGCCAGGACCCACTGGCGGCTGCTCGGCAGCTTCGGCTCCGAAGGCGCGGCGGCACTGGGCGCCGCATCGAACGCCACAGCCCCGAACGCCGCGGCGCCCGCCCGACTCGTAGCGGGGCCCTCGCATAACGGCGTTCAGCCGCCCCCCGATGGCGCCCCGCAGCCTCCCGACGGCCGGCCGCGGCCGGCCTTTTCCTACCTGGAACTCGAGCTGGACACGGGCCGCATGCACCAGATCCGACTCCACCTGGCGGGCGCGGGCCTGCCCATCCTCGGCGACGACCGCCACGGCGACTTCGCCGTGAACAAGCGCCTCAGGAAGGAAGCGGGGCTCAAGCGGCTCCTCCTCCTGGCCTACTCCCTGCGCCTGCCCGGCGGTCCTCTCCTGCGCGCCGCCGTACCGCGGCATTTCCTCGACTTTCTGGCGCTGTACCCGGACGCCCCCGACCCGGAGCTGCCATGAGCCCCGCGAGTCCCGAGCCCTTCGCCCTCCTGCAGGGCGCGAGCTGGCTCACCCCCGAGGGAACCGTGATCCCGGTCCCTTCCTTCCACGAGGAGTGGATGCGCGAGCATCAGGAGCTCGCCCGGGGAGCGCGCAACGTCTGCGAGCTCATCCTGCGCACGGGCTGGGTGTCGGCGACGCTCTTCTCGGGCGGCTACCTCGAGCTCATGGTGCCGGAGCGCCGCTCTGAGGGGCTGCGGAATCTGCTCCGCGAGTTCCTCGCGCGCAACGCCTCGCGCTGGTCGAAGGCGCTCGTGATGTCGATGGACGAGGAGGGCTACGCCATGCTCGTGCCCGGCGACCTGGCCGACGCCGAGCTCTTCGCGGCCCGGCTCGGCTCCTCGGTCTGAATCGGCTCCGGGCCGAAACCGGCGCAATTAACGCAGCGCTCACGAAGGTCTGACCGAGGACTAACCCAAGTCTCGTAGAATCCCCGCATTCGGAGGCTGCCGGTGAAGTTCCCCGATTTCCCCGAACGCCGCGATCCAGGGCGTTTTCCCAGCACCCCGAAGGTCGGGCAGCGCGCTAGGATCGGATCAGGTATCCGTCCTCGAGCTCGCGCCGCAGGTGGGCCAAATCGAAGAACTGGATGGCGTTGAGGCCCGCGCTCCGGCCGCCGGCGATGTTCTCGGCCAGGTCGTCGACGAAGAGGCCGTTCTCCGGCCTCGCGCCCACCGTAGCCAGCGCGATCCGAAAGATCTCGGCGTGGGGCTTGTTGACCTTGTGCGCGCAGGAATAGACGCGGCTGTCGAACATGTCCTTCCAGTCGAAGTGGCTTTCGAGGTAGTCGACGCCGTCCCAGTGGATGTTCGAAAGCAGGACGAGGTGGCGCGCCTTGCCGCCGAGCTGGCGCACGTAGTCCAGCATGGCTTCGTCGATATTGAACCAGCTCCTGAGATCGGCGTCGCGGAGCTCGTCGAAGCTGCCCTCCGGGGCGGGCACGCCGAGCTCTTCGGCCACGCGGCTCCAATAGGCGCGGTAGTCTATCTCCCCGCGGTCGTAGTCGCGCCGGCGCGCGTAGTAGGCTTCGAGGAAGCGCTCCTGCGACAGCTCCGGGGCCAGGATCGACCGCATTTTCTCGGCGTACGCCGCGTCCTGCGGCTTCGTGATGACATTGCCGAGATCGAAGAGGAGTGTGGTGATTTCCTTCATCTACCGGCTCACAGACTTTCCACGAGTTCCCAGCTCGAGCCGCGGCGCCTGCCTTCGACCTTGTCCGGCGTGAGATAGCCGAGGGCGCCCGACTTGAGCACGTCCAGGGCCTTGTCGATCTCGCTGATGCGGAAGATGAACACCGCGTGGTTGTCGCTCTTCTCGCCGAAGCCGTAGACGTATTCGATGTTGAGCTGGTGGGCCCGGAGTATCTCCAGGATCTTCATGAGGCCGCCGGGCTTGTCTTCGGCCTTGAGCGCGAATACCTCGACCTCGGTGACGAAATAGCCGCTCGCCTTGAGCATGGCGAGGGCGGCTTCGGGCTTGTCCACGATGATGTGGACGGCGCTGAACTCGGTGTCCTCGGTCACGAAGAGGCTCCGGATGTCGATGTCGCCTTTGTGGAGGAGCGCGGTCAACTCGTAGAGCCGTCCCGCCGTGTTCTCGAGCACGACGTTGATCTGCTTGATTTTCATGGGCCTTCCCCTTGTGTCTAGGATAAAGCTATCCCCTGCGCCCGCCCATGTCAACTCGATGAGCCGGCCGCCGAATTCCGAAACGGCCTTTCACTTTACGAGATCGGCGGCTTGGGCTACACTCTGCGGACCGGCCGCCCTTCCGGGAGGGCCGAAGGAGCGCACATGATCGACCAACGCCTCAGGAAACTCGCTTCCATCCTCGTCAACTATTCCATCGCGGTCAAAAAGGGAGAGAAGGTCCTCATCCAGAACACCAATCCCGAGCCCCAGTTCGTCAATGCCCTCGTCGATGCGGTGCACGACGCCGGAGGCCTGCCCTTCGTGTCGCTCCGCGACCGAACGGTGGACCGCGCGCTGTTCAGGCGGGCCACGGCCGAGCAGCTCGAGCTCCAGGCGCGCTTCGAGGCCGAGCGCATGAAGGCGATGGACTGCTATATCGGCTTCACTTCGTCGAGGAACCAGTACGCCTGGTCCGACATGCCGGGCTCGGCCCTCGACGCCTACAACCGCATCGTGGGCCGGAAGGTCCACATGGAGATCCGCGTGCCGAAGACGCGCTGGGTGGTGCTGCGCTATCCCTCGCCCGCGATGGCCCAGATGGCCTCCATGAGCGAGGAGTCCTTCGAGGACTGGTACTTCTCGGTGTGCACCATGGACTACGCCAGGATGTCCGCCGCCATGGATCCCCTCGTGGAGCTCATGGCCCGCACCGACCGGGTGCGCCTCGTCGGGCCGGGCACGGACCTCTCCTTCTCGATCAAGGGCCTGCCGCCCATCAAGTGCGACGGGACGATGAACATTCCCGACGGCGAGGTGTACACCGCCCCCGTCCGCGACTCGGTCGAGGGCAGCATTTCGTACAACGCGCCCGCCGAGCACGAGGGTTTCACCTTCGAGCGCATCAAGTTCGTCTTCGAGCGGGGCCGGATCGTGGACGCGGACTGCAACGACAAAGAGCGCATCGACCGCGTGCTCGACGTCGACGAGGGCGCCAGGTACGTGGGCGAGTTCGCCCTCGGCGTCAATCCCTTCATCGAGAAGCCCATGAAGGAGACGCTCTTCGACGAGAAGATCGCCGGCTCGATCCACTTCACGCCGGGCAATTCCTACGACGACTGCTTCAACGGCAACCGCTCGGCCCTCCATTGGGACCTGGTCCTCATCCAGACTCCCGAGTGGGGCGGCGGAGAGATCTGGTTCGACGGAAAGCTCGTGCGCAAGGACGGCCGCTTCGTCCTCCCCGAGCTCGAGACCCTGAATCCGGAAAACCTGCGCTAGCAGGCTTCTGAGATGCCCCGGGGATTTCGGCGGCCGGCTAGAAGATCGCGTCGATGCCCCAGTAGCTGACCATGGTCAGGACCGAGGCCCAGACGAGGACGCCGACCGACAGCCAGATCAGGAGCGGGCGCAGGCTCATGCCCAGGGCCCTGCC
Organism: Rectinemataceae bacterium; assembly: GCA_035530095.1. Lineage (GTDB taxonomy): Bacteria > Spirochaetota > Spirochaetia > Treponematales > Rectinemataceae > JAJXZP01. Next base: position 22,321 of record DATKVK010000033.1, read on the forward strand.
CAGCAGGGCCGCTATGACCGAGCCGGTGACGGCGGGGCTGAGGAGGCCCAGCCCGATGACGCCGAACTTGGCGGTCAGCCGTCGCGCCCTCGACGAGGCGGCGGTCTGCGCGCGCTCCAGCAGCGAAGCGAGGGGACCCGAGCGGAGCCGTTCTCCGAGCAGGGCGCCGGCCATCCCGCCGGCTATCGCTCCGCTCGACGCCGCGCCGGCGATGAGCAGGGCCGGCAGATGCAGGGCGAATCCGAGGGGAATCGCGCTCCACAGGGTGATCGTGGACAGGCCGAAGACGGCGAGACAAGCCGCGGCAACACTCACCTTGGCTCTCCTTGGTCGAGGGGCCTCCGCAATGGGCGCGGCCCCATGTCATACTAGGGTTGCCGGGGCGGATGCGCAATGATGCCTCCGATCTTTCGGCGGCAGGGGGAGCCCATGGAAAAACGGCTCGGCATCGTGGCCATTCTCGTCGAGGAGCAGGGTTCCGTGCCCCGTGTGAACGCCTTGCTCTCCGAGTACGCCGACATCGTGGACGCCCGACTCGGATTGCCCATGCGCGGCAAGGGCGTCAACCTCATCTCTCTCGTCGTCGAGGGCGACACCGACACTCTCGGCGCCCTCACCGGCCGTCTGGGCAAGGTCCCGGGCGTCAAGGTGAAGTCGGTCCTCACGGGCTTCCGCGAGCCGGGGCCCGACGGCGCGGCGGACGAATGAAGGCCGCGGCGCCGTCGGCCGCGGCCGGAACAGCCAGGGCTAGGCAGCCTTAGGCCACCTTGACGGGCACGACCCGCGGGGCGGTCTCGGGCTTCTTGGGGATGTCCACGACCAGGAGCCCGTCCTTGAAGCGGGCGTCGATCTTCTCGCCGTCGGCGTCCTCGGGGAGCTCGAAGCTCCGCTCGAAGGCGAACTCGCGGCGCTCGCGGCGCAGCCACTTCCTGGCAGTGTCCTCTTCCTTCTTCTCTTCTTTGGAGGAGGTGGAGAGGCTCAAGACACCGTCCTTGAGCTCGAGCTTGATGTCCTTCTCCGAAAGACCGGGCAGCTCGGCCTCGATGACGTAGCGCTGATCCTCTTCGCGGACGTCCACCACGGGCTTTCGGCTCGAGGCGGGGAAGAAATCCTCGTCGAACACGCTGTTCAGGAGCTCGAAGGGGTTGGCCCTATAGACCGAACCCACGGTGTTCCTGATAACCGGAAACAGATTGTCGTACATGGTCCTCATACTGCTACCCTCCATACAGGTTCTCGTTCGTCCCGATCCGGCATCGCTTGCCGCAACGCGGCCTTGCTCTCGCCAGGGGCGGAGCCCTTTCGGCGCTCACTCTATATAGAGCAGGATTCGTGCCAAATTCCCCTGCGGGATCATGGATGACGCGGAATATGAAACCGGGCCATCATTTTTGAGCGCAAGCCTTTTGGGGAGCCGGACACAGCGCAGGTGGTCAATGTTGGTAACTACTTAATGTATTAATAATTAGGTTGATTATTTTGAAATCTGTCATTCCACGCGCTTACATCGGCGAGCCAGCCAGCTCATGCCGGATCAAGGAACCCCGACGCTTGTTTCGGCTGCTTTCGAGGATGCGAGAACCTCAGGATGCGTTTGCCTGAAGCATCTTCTGGACTTTGTCTGTCGCGGCTGTAGAGAAGGAAAACAAATCGTATCATTTAGAGTCAGGTATATGTATTAAAAAGAAACATCGATGCGGTCGCTCGAATATGATGGGGGGTATCGGATTATGCGGCAATGTCAGGTGTTTTTTATAACTACTGCTATGTAAAAGAAATATAAACGCAAAGGGCGCAAAGGGCGCAAAGGGAAAGAAAGGGGAAGGGAAAAGGGGAAGGGTATTCAAGCCTTTTCCTGCTAATCCCTCTCCTTTTCGCTCCCGATCTCCATCTGCGATCTGCGTCCTTTGCGGTTTATTCCCTCATCTTCGCGTACTTCGCGTTTCAATCTCCCGCTTTTTCCTTGAAGCGCTGCCTCACTCGTAGCTCGCGCGGAGATGCATGATGCGGAGGGCCGAACGGAGCTTCGAGGCGCTTGGGGCGCTTGCGCCCTCGGGCGTGATGAAGCGCAGGCGCCTGGTCTCGCCGCCGAGCATGTAGAAGCCGGCGTCATCGAAGCGGCCGGGAATGCCCTCTGCGCGGGCCTCTATATAGAAGGCCGGAGCGTGGGCGGTGAGCTGAAGGACGGGCCCCTTGCCGCCTTCCTCGATATGCGCCTCGAGGCGGGGATCGACGAGGCTGCAGCGCTTGGGCTCGGTGAGGAAGAGCTGGGAGCGGCGGAGTATCTCTGCCCGGCCTCCGGTCACCGAGGGGACGCCGTCGATCGAGCTGCCCGCCGGGGCGACGCTGTGCGGCCGCGCGGAGCCCGGACTTCGGGGCAGCCCGGCGTGGACGCCTTCGAGGTGGGCCGCCAGATACACGTCCTCGGGGAGGCAGGGCAGGCTGGCGATCGGCATCTTCCAGAGCTCAGTCGCCGAGCGCGGGGCCAGGTCGCCGTCGGCCGCTATGTCCATGAGGAGACTGCCGTCGAAGCGGCGCAGACAGAGCACCAGGTCGCCGAGCACGGCGTGCTCGCCGTCGTTGACGCCTACGGCGTGGATCACGCCGTCCTTGACGAAGAGCGAGAGGTAGACGGGGTCGAAGAAGCGCCGCGCCTCGTAGTGGAGGAGCTTCCAGCCGCCGTCGTATTCCAGGCTGGACCAGCTGGCCACGGGCCAGAGGTCGTTGAGCTGCCAGTACAGGGTGCCCATGCAGTGCGGCATGAGCGAGCGCCAGTACGAGACCGCGGTGCGTATGGCCAGGGCCTGCTGCACCTGGCTCAGGTAGAGGGTCTCGCGGAATCCCGAGGGCATGCGGAAGTAGCGCGACATGGTCTCGAGGATGATGGTGTTGCCGCGGGGATGGCGCTGGTGGTGCTCCATCGAGGGGCTCGTGATGTTGAACTCTCCGGGCGGCAGGAAACTCGCGGCGGTCTCGTAGGAAGAGAGCGACTGGAAGCCGAACTCGGAGCAGAAGCGGGGTTTCACGTCCAGGTAGGCCGAGAAGGGCTTGCCCTCGTGCCAGACGGACCAGTAGTGCATGTCGCCGCGGCTGTCGGAGTGCCAGTTGTCGGAGAAGTCGTTCGGCCCGGCCGAGGGCGAGGAGGGCCACCAGGGCCTGCCGGGATCGAGCTCGCGGACGACCCTGCCCGCCACGCCCTCGGTGAGCCGGTCGTAGTCGACCACGTAGCGCGTCGGGCTGGAACGCGACTCCTCGTACCAGGTGATGGCGCCGAGGGCCTCGTTGTTGCCGCACCAGAGCGCCAGGGCGGGGTGGTCCTGAAGGCGCCTGACCTGGTGGCGCAGCTCGGCCTCGACCTCGCCGAGGAACTCGGGCGAGGAGGGGTAGAGGGCGCAGGAGAACATGAGGTCCTGCCACACGAGGAGGCCGAGCCCGTCGCAGAGCTCGTAGAAGTAGTCCGACTCGTAGCGGCCGCCGCCCCAGACGCGGAGGCAGTTCATGTTCGCCTCGACCGCCGAGCGGAGGAGTCCCTCGACCCTGGCCTTGGACCAGCGCGCGGGGAGGGCGTCGGCAGGGATCCAGTTGGCGCCCTTGCAGAAGACCTCGCGGCCGTTGACGCGGAAGGTCATGCTCTTGCCGGCCTCGTTCTCCTCGTTGAGGAGCTCGAGCTCGCGGAAGCCCACGCGCTTGCGCAGCTCGTGGCCTCCGGGCCCGCCTGCGGCGGCTCCGCCGCCTGCGGCGCCGGAGGCCGGGCGGCAGGCGACGACGAGGTCGTAGAGCGGCTGGGCGCCGTAGCCCGCCGGCCACCAGGACTCGACCCCCTCGACCATCAGCTCCTCGATGTGGACCGAGGACCCGGCGCCCAGGCTCAGTCGGCGCGTGGCCCTCGCGCCGGCGAGCTCGATCTCGAGCTCGGCCTCCATGGCCGCGCTCGCCTCGAGCTCGACCTTGACCCGGACCGACCAGGAGCGCCGCGTATCGTCGCCCCGCTCGGGCCGCGAGGAGGTGGTGGCGTACTCGATCCGCGGGCCGTCGAGGGCGACGAGGCCTATGCCGTCGTAGATGCCGCCGGTCATGAGGCAGGGGCCCCAGTCCCAGCCGGACATGCACTGGGCTTTGCGCAGGAGGTTGCGGTGCGGCGAGGAGACGGGGTAGGTCGAGCAGGGGACGGGATAGCTCAGGGCCGCGGCCGCCTCGGCGGCGGCCTTCTCCGGCGAACGGATGAGGACCGAAAGGAGGTTCGTGCCGCCGGAGAGGAGGGCGCGGGCGTCCGCGCGGAAGCGGCGGAACATGTCCGAGCTCCGTCCGAGGGGGCGGCCGTTGAGCTCGAGCTCCGCCACCGTGTCGATCGACTCGGCCTCGAGGAAGACCTGCCCCGCCGACAGGAAGCGCTCGTCCAGCTCGAACTCGCGCTCCAAGGCCCAGTCCTCGCGGCCGATCCATTGCAGGTCGAGTTCGTTCATTCCGTAGTAGGGGTCGGGCGCCTCGCCCGAGGCGACGAGGGCGCTCAGGATGTCGCCCGGGATCGAGATGGGGCGGACGCTGCCGTCCGCCAATCGCCGCAGTCTCCAGCTTCCCTCGAGGGCCAATCGTTTCATGCCTGCCTCCGTCGCCGAACATTGTACCCTATTTTCGTTGACGAGTCGTCGGGACCATGCTATACCACCTTTGGTTGGGATATTCAATCAACCAAGTTTGTTTTTCCGGTGAGGTTCGAGATGCCGAGGGGCTCAAGCTCCGGGCCGCAGACAGCGGCTCGGATAGTCAGGACGATTTGGCTCAATCCCCGCATCTCGAGGATCGGCATAGCCGAGCGCCTGGGGCTCGACAAGTCCACGGTGACGAACCAGGTCGGCCGTCTCATCGAGCTCGGCATCATCGAGGAAGTCGCGGAAGGCTCGGCCGGCTCGCGCGGCGGTCGCCGCCCCATCCATCTCGCGATCAGCCGCGGCTACGGCCGGGTCATCGGCATCGAAGTTCAGGTCGAGTCCTACGTCGCGCTCGCCGTCGATCTCGCCGGCGAGATACTCGGGGAGATTCGCGGCGAGACGCGGGTGGAGGCCGAGGGCTTCTCCGGCTCGGTGCTCGACATCATCGCCCGGGCCCAGACCGAGCTCTGCCCGGAGGGGGTTCGGCTCTTGGGCCTCGGGGTGGGCACGGGCGGCCTCATCGACCGCAAGAAGGGCCGGCTACGCTACTCGGTGCCGCTCGGCATTTCCGAACCCCTAGACTTCGAGCGGGAGGTGGCTTCGCGCCTCAGCGTGCCCTGCCTCATCGAGAACGACGCGAACTGCTGCGCCTGGGGCGAGCTGGCCTTCAACAAGGACGAGGCTCTCCGGGACTTTCTCTTCGCCCTGGTCGAGTACCGCAAGGATCCCATCTCCCTGGGCCAGTACGGCGGCCTGGGCGTCGGCTTCGGGGTGTCGTTCGGCGGCAAGGTCTACTCCGGGGCCCACGGCAACGCGGGCGAGTTCCGCTCCGCCTTCTGCGACGGACCCGGCTCGCTGCAGTTTTCGCTGCGGCGCGAGGAGCTCTGCCGCATCGACCAGGACCGGGCCTCTCTCACGGCCGCGGCGGACGAGCTCGCGCGCAACACGGCGATGCTCGTCAACACGATGGACTTCGACCGCGTCTATATAGGAGGCGACATCGAGGCGCTCGACGTCGACTTCCCCGGCATGCTGAGGCGGCGCCTGCAGGACAACTGGATGTATCCCTTCCCCAAGGACGTCGAGATCCGCTATTCGAGCATGGGGGACAAGGCTGTGGCCTACGGAGCGGCCGGCATGGTCCTGCACGGCCTGATCTCCGAGCGCGCGCTGCCGGCCTTGGCTGCCGATGCCGAGGAGGGAGCCGCGCTCCCATCCGGCGACTTTCAATGAGCATTCGTCCCCGCAGAGGGATGAAATAGGGCGGGAGAAGCGCAATCCGCGCGCCCGCACAGGAGGCAATAGGATGAAAAGATTGATGATCGCCGTCGCGATGATCGCAGTCGTCGCCGCGGGCCTCGTCGCCCAGGAGAAGGTGACGCTCAATGTCCTCAACTACCAGCAGGCCGACCAGGCCGGTTACCAGCAGGACGTGGCCATTTGGCAGAAGTTCCAGGCGGATAACCCGGACATCACCCTCAACATGGAAGTCCTGTTCAACGATCCCTACCACCAGAAGCTGGCGGCCTACGCCGCAGCGGGCACCTTGCCCGACGTGTTCTACCTGTGGCCGGGCTCGCGGAGCGCCGTCATCCACACGCAGCACCTCGCCAAGGATCTCACCAAGCTGCTCGGCAAGGAGTACCTCGAGCAGTTCTCCGCCGCCGCCGTCAATCCCAAGAACCAGCTCGGCGGCTATCTGGCCGAGCTGCCCCAGTCCTTCACCTACACCTCGGTCATGTACGTCAACAAGAAGCTCCTCGCGGATAACGGCTTCGGCCTGCCCAAGACCTTCGCCGACCTTAGGAGGATGGTGCCGAGGCTCAAGGCCAAGGGCCTCAATGTCGTCATGCTCCCGGACAAGGACGGCTGGCCCATGCAGTCCTGCCTCTTCTCCACGCTGGTGGGCCGATTCGGCGGCGACGCCTACATCGACGCCATCCTCGCGGGCAAGGCGAAATTCACGGACAAGCCCTTCGTCGAGGCGCTCAAGGTCGTCGACGAGCTGTACCGGGACGGGATCATCGCGCGCAGCGACAACCAAGTCGGCTACGGCGAGGGCGCCGGCGCCTTCGCCTCCGGCAAGGCCGCCATCTACATCGACGGCGACTGGCGCGTCGGGGCGTACATCACCGACAAGGCCTCGGGCAAGGCGCTGATCTCCCCCGATGCCCAGCGGAGCGACTTCGTCCTCCTGCCCTTCGTGTCGATCCCCGGCGAGAAGAACCACGGCGTGGTCTCCGCGGTCGCGGGCACCGGCTGGGCGATCTCCGGCTCGCTCCCCGAGGGCTCGCCGAAGCTGGCCGCCGCCGTCCGCCTGATCAAGTACCTCTATTCGCCCGAAGTCCAGTCCATCCGCTTCGCGACCGGCGCCTATGTCCCGACCCTCAAGGGCGTCAAGGCCGACGTGGAGCCGCTCATGGCCAAGGTCCCGACCTTCTACGCCGACAATCCGGACACCTGCTACGTGCTGGACGGCGTGCTGGATCCCTCGATCATCACCGTGCTCAACAACGGCCTCATCGACATAGGGCTCGGCACCGCCACGCCCCAGAAGGTGGCGACCGACGTCCAGAAGGCTTTCGAGAGCTGGAAGGCCTCCCAGAAGTAGCCTGATCCGCGGTCGCCCGGAACGGAGCGCATTCCTTTCGGGCGGCCGCGCCTGCGGTCGCGGCCCTCCGCTCGGCCCATTCCCCACCCCGGTCCGGAGGTTCTATGTCTCGTGCGAAGCGCATCGACCGCGAAGAGGGTCGAGCCTACTGGATGATGGTCCTGCCCGCCTTCGCGGTCTATCTGCTCGTGATGGCCTTCCCCATCGTCCTCTCCGTAATCCTGTCGGTATCCAACTACAACGGCGGCAAGATGTTCGGCGGGCCCAAATGGGGCTTCGCCGGCTTCGGACAGTACGCCCGGACGGTCGCCGACCCCCTGTTCTGGAACGCGCTCAAGAACAACGCCTACATCGTCCTCGTTTCCGTATTCGGACAGCTTCCCCTCGGCTTCATCTTCGCCTACATCATCTACCGGCGCATCGTAAAGTGGCCCGGCTTCTGGCAGGGCGTCCTCTACGTGCCCAACATCATCTCGATCATCGTCGTCGGCCTGCTCTGGCAGACGGTCTTCTCGCCGAACGGTCCCATCGCCGAGTTCATGAACTCGATCTACCACCGCGCCTTCGAGGCCAAGCTCTCGGAGCTGTTCGCCGCCGCCGGAGGATTCAACGTCACGGACGGACTGGTCAGGAGAATCCTGGACCTCGCCGGCCCCTCGGGCGCGGCGATGTTCGCCAATCCCGTCCCCGACCTCAAGGACTTCATCCTCTCCTATCCGCAGGGACACCCGGGCCAGGTGATCAACGATCTGGCCAACCTCTTCGCCCAGAAGTGGCGACCCGCCTTCCTGACCAGGCCCGACCAGGCCATGCTGCCCGTGCTTTTCGTGATCCTCTGGATGTACACGGGCATGTACCTCATCCTCTTCCTCGCGAACATGCAGAAGATCGACGTCCAGGTGATCGAATCGGCGCGCATCGACGGCGCGAACGAGGCTCAGGTCATGCGCCATGTCATCATGCCGGCGCTTTCCGGGACCATCGTCAACGCGGCGATCCTGGCGATCTCCGGCTCGCTGTCGAGCTTCGCCCTCATCTTCGCCATGACGGGCGGCGGACCCTCGCACGTGACCGAGATCCTCTCGATATATATGTATAACAAAGCCTTCCTCGGGAGCCCCAACTTCCCGCTCGCGAACGCCATAGCCCTGATCATGGTCGCCGTCAGCTTCCTGCTCATCGCGCTCACCAAGGCGCTCGAGAAACGCTACGGCGGGAAGGAGGAGTGAAGAGCATGAGCGAGCATCTCACGACGACCGCGCTCGGACGGGCCGCGGGGGCGGCGGCCAAGATCCTGGCCTACGCCGTCATGATCCTTTTCACCGTCCTGACCCTCTACCCCATCTTCTGGCTCGTCATGAACTCCTTCAAGACCACGAGGGAGTTCCAGGTGAGCCAGCTGTCCTTCCCCAAAGCCCCGACCCTCGATAATTTCGCCGGCGCCTGGAAGCTCGGAGATTTCGGCAAGCTCTTCCCCAATTCGATCATCTACACCGTGGGGGCGACCCTGGGGATCATCCTCCTCTCGGTGCTCGCCGGTTTCGCCTTCGCCAAGATCAAGTCGAGGGCGACGAAGCCGATCTACAACAGCTTCGTGATCGGCATCCTGCTGACGATCCAGTCGCTCATGATCCCGCTCTTCCTCGAGGTGAACCTCCTGGGCATCTACGACACGCGCCTGGCCGTCCTCCTCGTCTACATCGGCGCCGGCCTGCCGATCGGCATCTACCTCGCGACGGAGTTCATCAAGGGCATCCCCAACGCCCTCGTTGAATCCGCCAGGATCGACGGGGCTGGATACTTCCGCGTCTTCTGGTCGATAATCCTCCCTATGTCGGTGCCCGTGGCGACGACGCTGGCGATACTCAACGTCACGAACATCTGGAACGAGTTCGCTCTCATAAACATCCTCGTGTCCAGCACCGACCTCAAATCGCTGCCGCTGGGCATCTACAAGTTCTCCGGCTCGCTGTCGAGCGACTACGGCAAGCAGTTCGCCGCGCTGACCATCGGGATGGCTCCCATGCTGCTCTTCTACGTGATCTTCCGGAAGCAGATCACCAAGGGAGTCGCGGCCGGGGCGGTGAAAGGCTGAGCGCCGCCGGCTCCCGGCTCGGCTCGCGGGGCCCTGCGGCGACGGCTCGGCGGCGACGGCTCGGCGGCGACGGCCCTGCGGCGACGGCCGAGACCGGGCAATACTACGATGGCGGCGCCCTCCGCGCCGCGGGGAAGGAACGGTGTGAACGTTATGCGAACTACTACTGACGAGCTCGCGGCCGGGCCGCGGACCGACGGCCTGCCGCGCGGCTTCCTCTGGGGCTGCTCGACGTCGGCCTACCAGATCGAGGGCTCGACGGGCGCGGACGGCCGCGGAACCTCCATCTGGGACACCTTCGCGAGGCGGCCGGGCGCGGTGCTCGGCGGCATGAACGCTGACCTCGCCTGCGACTCCTACCGGCGCTGGAAGGAAGACGTGGCGCTGCTGCGGACGCTCGGCGTCGACGCCTACCGCTTCTCCATAGCCTGGCCGCGCATCCAGCCGACCGGTTCGGGATCGCCCAACGCGGCGGGCCTGGACTGGTACCGCCGCCTCGCCGACGCGCTCCTGGAGGCGGGCATCGAGCCGGCGGCGACCCTGTACCACTGGGACCTTCCCCAGCCGCTCGAGGACGCCGGCGGCTGGCCGGAACGCGACACCGCCTACCGCTTCGCCGACTACGCCGAGCTCGTCATGCGCGCGCTCGGGGACCGGATCAAGACCTGGTTCAGCCTCAACGAGCCCTGGTGCAGCTCGCATCTGGGCTACGCCCTGGGCATCCACGCGCCGGGGCGCAAGGACCGGAGCGCGGCCTACCGGGCCGTGCACCATCTCCTGCTCGGCCACGGTCTCGCGGTGCGCTCCTGCCGCGCCGCCGCCCCCGGCGCGCGGATCGGCATCGTCATCAACCCCTCGACGCCGCGCCCGGCGACCCGCAGGCCGCAGGACCTGATGGCGTCCTCGCGGGCCGCGGACGAGCGCACGGCGCTCTGGCTGGATCCCCTGTACGGCCGGCCCTACCCCGAGCGGCACCTGGCCGCCTACCCGGGAATCGAGATGCCGATTCGGGAGGGCGACATGGCCATCATCTCCGAAAAGACCGACTTCCTCGGCATAAATTATTATTCCGAGGAAGCTGTGGAGGCGGTCCCCGCCGATCCCGGGCACCCGGAGGGCTTCCGCGTCGCGCCGAGCTGGCGCGAGCAGACCGAGATGGACTGGGACATCGTGCCCGAGGGGCTGGGCCGTCAGGCGCTCTACATAGCCGGGCGCTGGCCCGTGGAGGCGATCTACGTCACCGAAAACGGCGGAGCCTTCACCGACCGCGCCGGAGCGGACGGCCGCGTGCGCGACCGGGACCGGATCGGCTATATGGAATCGCACATCGCCTCGCTGGCCGGCGCCGCCGCGCGCGGCGCGCCCGTCAAAGGCTACTTCGCCTGGTCGCTCCTGGACAATTTCGAGTGGTCGCACGGCTACTCGAAGCGCTTCGGCCTGGTGGCCGTGGACTCCGCCACGGGCGAGCGGCGGCCCAAGGACTCGTTCTGGTTCTACCGCGACCTCGTCGCCGGCTTCGGATCGTGAGCGCCGCAGCGCCGCTCGGCCTCGTGCCCGCGCCGCGCTCGCTCGAGATGCGGCGGGGCTTCTGCGATCTCAGGCGCGGCGCTACGATCGAGTGCCCGGACGAATGGGCCGCGGTCGGGCGCCTGGCTGCGGCCTGGCTCGAGAGGAGCCTCGGCGCGGGATTCCGCTCCGGCCCTGCCGCCGAGTCCCGCGGCGGCGCGGAGCCTCGGGGCGGCGCTGCCGGGGCGGCGGGTGCCGCCGGCCTTGCCGGCGCGGCGAGGATCCGCTTCGTCTCCCAAGCCGGCTTCGGAGAGGAAGAGTACCGGCTCGTGATCGGCGAGGACCTGGTGGATCTCCGGGCCTCAGCTCCCGCCGGCGCCCTGCGGGCGGCCGCCACGCTGTGGCAGCTCACCCTCTCGCAGGGAAGCGCCATGCCGGCCCTGATCGTCGAGGACGGGCCGCGATTCGCCTGGCGCGGCGCCATGCTCGACACCGCGCGCAACTACTTCGCGCCCGAGTTCCTCGAGCGCTTCCTCGACCTCATGGCCCTGCACAAGCTCAACCGCTTCCACTGGCACCTGACCGACGACCAGGCCTGGCGCCTCGACCTGGCCGGGCTGCCGGAGCTCGCCGCGCGCGGCTCGCGCCGGCTCGACCGGCGTTACAACGTGCCGCGCTGGAAGGAGGGCAGCTACTCTCCGAGCGAGGTGCGGCGCATCGTCGCCTTCGCCGCCGAGCGCGGCATCGTCGTCGTGCCCGAGATCGAGACTCCCGGCCACGTGAGCGCCCTCCTCGCCTCGCATCCCGAGCTGTCCTGCGCCGGGGCCGCCCCTGGCGGGCTCGCCTTCGAGCCGGAGGACCGCTACGGCGTCTTCGAGGAGGTGCTCTGCGCCGGCAACGAGGCCGTCTTCGACCTGCTTGGCCGCGTGTTCGACGAGATGGCCGAGCTCTTCCCCGGTCCCTGGGTGCACGCGGGCGGCGACGAGGTGCCCAAGGCGCGCTGGTCGGCCTGCCCGAAGTGCCGCGCGCTCATGAAGCGCGAAGGCCTGCGCGACGAAGGCGGGGCGCTCGAGCCTGAGCTCCTCCAGGGCTGGTTCATGAACCGCGTCGCGGCCCTGCTGGCGGCGCGCGGCAAGCGCCTGGTGGGCTGGGACGAGATTCTGGAAGGGCGCGTGCGCGAGGACGCCGTGGTCATGTCGTGGCGCGGCATGAGCGGCGGCATCGAGGCGGCCAAGGCGGGCCACGAGGTGGTGATGAGCCCGCAGACCCATGCCTGCTACCTCGACCACAAGCAGCTCGATCTGCCCGAAGAGCCCGGCCAGCTCGGCGTCTGCACCCTGCGCGACTCCTATGCCTTCGACCCGGTCCCTCCCGAACTGAGCGCCGAGGAGGCG
>DATKVK010000034.1:0-29817 GCA_035530095.1 Rectinemataceae bacterium
CCATGGAGATGCGGCACGACCGACTCGAGACCTCGCATATCATCCTCATTCTCCTCGTCTCCACGGCGAGCTTCTTCGAGGGCTATGACTTCATCATCCTCAATCTCATCCTGCCCCTTCTGCAGAAGGAGTTCGTCCTCAGCATCCGGGAGGCGGGCCTCGCGGCCTCGGCCATAGCCCTGGGCACGATCGCGGCCTTCTTCGTGATCAGGCTCGGCGACCGGTTCGGCCGGCGCTCGCTCCTCATCTGGACGGTCCTGGGCTATACCGCGGCCACGGCCCTGACCGCCTTATCGCGGTCGATCGGCGCCTTCGTCGCCCTGCAATTCGCTGCGCGGGTGTTTCTCGTGGCGGAGTGGGGGGTCTCGACGGTCATCGTGGCCGAGGAGGTGCCTGCGGGCCGGCGGGGCCTGGCCATCTCGATCGTCCAGGCGGCGGCTGGCCTTGGGGGCATCGTGGGCAGCGCGATCTTCCCCATCGTCGAGGCGAGTCCCCTGGGCTGGCGAGCCATGTACCTCGTGGGTTTGGTGCCGCTCATCGTGGTGTTCTTCATCCGTACGGGACTCAAGGAAACCAGACGCTTTCTCCTCGTGCGCGCCGTCTCGTCTCGGGCTCCGGCCTTCGGCGAGATATTGCGGCCGCCTCATCGGCGCAAGGTCGTCCTCGTCGCCCTGCTCTGGTGCTTCATGTACCTGGGCTACACCGCGGTCTACACTTTCTACACGACCTTCGCCATCGATGAGCGAGGTCTCTCCATCAGACAGGTCAGTCTCATAGCCGCGGTCGCCTTCACGCTGGGCCTTGCGGGCTTCGTCAGCGCGGGGCGCCTCATGGACTCCTGGGGCCGACGCCCCACGGCCATCACCTTCTTCACCGCGGGCGGCATCTCCACAGCCCTCGCCTTCCAGGCGCCCAGGGCCCTGCTCGCTCCGGCCCTCGTCGTCCTTATCTTTTTCATGACCGCCTACCTGACCATCTGCGGAACCTACACCGCCGAGCTCTTCCCCACTCGCCTCCGGGCAAGCGCGGCAGCCTGGACCAACAACACCCTCGGCCGGATCGGCATGGTCCTCTCGCCGGCGATCGTGGGCATCCTCGCCGGTCCCTTGGGCGGCGTCGGCCCGGCCGTGAGCCTGATGGGGCTCTTTCCCATCCTCGCGGCGGTGATCGTGCTTTTCTTCCTGCAGGAGACTAAGAATTTGGAGCTGGAGGAGATCAGCGGCTAAGGTTGGGTAGCGGACTAGAAACTCGAGAGCACATACACCCCGAGCAGCGTCTCGAGGGTCATGAGCTCATCGGTGGGGAGGCTCGGGCCTCGGGCCTGGGCCTCGAGCTGGTCGATGTACCAGAAAAAGAGCCCAAACTTGGGGTCGATCCTGAAACAGTAGACGAGGAAATCGGAAGCGCGGCTCTGCTGGCCGAAAAGCAGGTGGGCTATGGCGTGGGCCAGAGCGACAAAACGCTTGAAGGCCGGGGCGATGGCTCCCTCGCGGAAGTCGCGCTCGACGGCGGACAGATCGTCGAGGAGGCGTTCCTTGGGCTTTTCGTCGGTCTTCTCGACCCAGGTCTTGTGGACGAGGAGCTCGACATTCTCATGGAAAACGCGCAAAAGACGGTCGATACGGGCCAAACGATCGGCGGACGAGCCCACTAGGTAGTGCTGGAACTCGCCGGGATCGCCCATCAGGTCGGCGAGCTGGACGGCATAGCGATTCCGCAGTTCGCCGGAGGCCCCGGCTAGAAGCGGCAACACCTCGAAGGCCGCCTTCTCGGCCTCGGTCACGAGGCGGTCGTCGATCGCGGATTCCACAAAGCTCATGGCCTACCATGTCAAGAAAGGCGATTCTTGGTCAATACCCCGGGCCCGGCCGCCAGGGCCGGAGTACATAAGATGTTGTGAGTGGATTGTCTTCGTCCTTAATGATGGGGCCCCCGCCTTCGAAAAAGCGGGGGTCGACGGTCCTTCGTCAAGGCACCTTTGGTGCCTTGACGTGCAGAATTCGCTTCGCGAATTCTGCGTGCGGACGAACCCGCGGCGATAGCCGCGACGTACAATCAACTTCCCTGCTCGCTAGCGAGCGGAGCGAGCGTTGTGTCTCCCCCCGCTTTTTCGGGCGCCCCATCCTTCCGACGAAGCCAATCACTGTCAGAGCACAACATGTACGCCGGCCCTGGCTTTACCACCATGAAGGATAATGCTGGATCGGACCGTTCCGAGAGCCGGCTCGGCATAGTTCTAGATGCCCGCCAGCGCCGGCCGGAAGGTCTTGCGGCCTGGGAAGCAGGGGGGCTATTCTCGTTCACATCATGAACGATATACGAATCCTGTCGGAAGAAGGCTACGGCCTGGGCTTCATACCGCCAGCCTTTCTCGCCCCAGGCGAGAACGAGTACCGCATCCGCGATGTCCAGCTCGTCGAGCAGCTCGGGCGCAATCCCTCTTCCTATCGCCGCTTGAGTCCGCACGAGATCGAGACCCTCGTCAAGAACGGCAACAGCTGCCGGGACTGGGACCTCATGCGCGTCTCGGACCCCTTCACCCCGGAACTCGTCAAGAACTGCGAGTTCGCCGGACTCGTCCGCCTGGGCAAGCTCGAGCGGGTCGTGCTCGAGCACCACGAGACCCAGGTGCCCGCGGGCATCGTCAATTCGCGCATCATCGCCTGCGACATCGGCGACAACTGCTCCATCCAGGATTCGGCCTATCTCGCGCACTACATCATCGGCGACGGCTGCATCATCCTCGCCAACGGCGAAATTCATGTGTCCAACCACGCCAAGTTCGGCAACGGCATCGTCATCGAAGGCGAGGGAGAGGAACTCCGGATCGAGCTCGACCTCATGAACGAGGCGGGCGGGCGCTCGGTCCCGCCCTTCGAGGGCATGATCTGCGCCGACGCCTACCTCTGGGCCCGCAAGCGCGACGACGCAAAGCTCCTGTCGGCCTTCCGCTCCATGACCGAAGCCCTGTTCGACCATCGCCGCGGGCGCTACGGCACGATCGGCCGCCACTCGGTGCTCAAGTCCAACCGCGTGATCAAGGACGTGGCCGTCGGCGAGTGCGCCTACGTGAAGGGCTCCAACAAGCTCAAGAATCTCACGATCCTCTCGAGCGAAGAGGAGCGGAGCCAGATCGGCGAGGGGGTCGAGCTCGTCAACGGCATCGTCGGCTACGGCTGCCACGTGTTCTACGGCTGCAAGGCCGTGCGTTTCGTCATGGGCGCGAACTCCGCCCTCAAGTACGGGGCCAGGCTCATCCACTCCGTGCTCGGCGACAACTCGACCGTATCCTGCTGCGAGATGCTCAACAACCTCATATTTCCCGCCCACGAGCAGCACCACAACACGAGCTTCCTCGTGGCCAGCCTCCTCAAGGGACAGAGCAACCTGGCGGCCGGCGCCACGGTGGGCTCGAACCACAACTCGCGCTCCAACGACGGCGAGATCGAGGCGGGCCGGGGCTTCTGGCCGGGCCTCTGCACCTCGGTCAAGCACTCCTCGCGCTTCGCCTCCTACTGCCTGCTGGCCAAGGGCGACTATCGCTACGAGCTGGACATCCGCCTCCCCTTCTGCCTGGTCGACGACGACCGGCACAACGAGCGGCTCGTCCTTTCGCCCGCCTTCTGGTGGACGCACAACCTCTTCGCCCTCATGCGCAACGAGTCGAAATTCCATTCGCGCGACAAGCGCAGCACGAAGACCCAAGTAATAGAATTTTCCCCCTTCGCCCCCGACACGGCCGAGGAAATCGTCGCGGCCATAGACCTCCTGGAGGAGTGGACCGGCGCCGCCCTGGCGCGCCTCGAGGGCCGCGACCCGAAGAAGGCGGGCGCCGCCGGGCTGCGCGCCGCGGGCGCCGCGATGCTCGGCGGGGAGGAGGACCTGAGCGATCTCGAGGTCCTGGGCGAGGGGGTGGAGCGCTCGCTGCGCCCGGCCGTGGTCCTGAAGCCGCGGCGCGCCCGGACGGCCTACCGCGAGATGCTGCTCTGGTACGGCGCCAGGACGCTCCTCGATTTCCTGGGCGAGCCGGAGGATCCGCTCGCAGCGCTGCGCGGCCTCGAGGGCGCGCGCGAGGCTTCGTGGGAGAACCTCGGCGGCCAGCTCGTGCCCGTTTCGAAGCTCGAAGCCCTGCTCGCGGCCGCCCGCGCGGGGCGGCTGAGCGACTGGGCCGCGATGCACGCCGAGTATGCGCGCCTCGCGGCCGAGTATCCCGAGGACAAGGCTCGCCACGCCCTCGCCTGCCTGAGGCTGCTCTATCCCGGCCTCGCGGCCGAGGAAGCCTTCCGCGCCGCCCTAGCCGACACGGCGCCCCTCTCGCGCCGGGTCGAGGAGGCGGTGCTGGAGGGGCGGCGCAAGGACTACGAAAACTCCTTCCGCAGGGCGACCTTCCGCAGCGAGGCCGAGATGCGCGCCGTAGTCGGCCTGCCCGAGGACAATGCCTTCGTGCGGCGCACGGCCGTGGACATGGAGAAGCTGCGCGGGAGCATCGCGGCCTTCGAGGCCGCTCTGGGCTGAGGCGCAAGTACGGGGGCTGAGGCGCAAGTACGGGGGCTGAGGCGCAAGCGCGAAGGCCGAGGCGCACGCGCGGGGGCCGCGGCTTCCGGGGCGAGGTTCACGTCGCGGGCATGCCGGCGGCGCGGCGCGCGAGGTAGCGGCGGTAGACGAGCCAGGAGGCGGGCACGGTGAGGGTCACCGCGGGGTAGAGTATCTGCGCGTAGTCGGCGGTTACGAAGGACAGGGCGAGGAAGAGCCCCGCGCCCAGGGCCCGCCCGATGTTGAGCGCGATTTCGACGGCGATGTTCCGCCCGGCGATGTCGCCTTCGAGCTTGATGTACCGCGCCAGGATGCCGAAGAAGGCCGCGTTGAAGGGCAGGAACACCAGGGCCTCGGCGAGCTTCCAGACGAAGCCCGAGGCGGCGGCTCCGCCCACGGTCGGCAGGGCGACGAGGATGATCGAGGAGACGACGGCCGCCAGGGAGCCCCAGCCCCAGAAGGCTGAGCTGCGCCTCGTCGTCATCATCCTGCCGCCGAGATAGTTGGCGCCGATGCCGAAGAGGGCGAACAGCACGGAAAGCTCTCCGGCGACGTCCTCGCTTTTCGCCGCCTGCAGGACGAGGATGCTCATGATGGACCAGCTGGCTCCGTCCCGCACGCCGTAAATCAGGTTGGAGAGCATCGCGAAGCGCCAGCCGGGATCCGAGCCGAGCCTGAGATGGGGGAGCACCCGCACCGGCGCGCCCGTCTCGCGGATGCGCAGAGAGACGGCCGCCGCGGCCATGGCCGCCATGAGGGCCGCGATGAGCAGGAAGATGAACTCGTAGCCCGACTCCGGCCGCGGCGCCAGTTCGATGGCCGCCGTGGCGAGCAGGGGCCCTGCGGCGCTGGCCGCCGAGCTCAAGGCCCCGGAGATGCCGAAAAAGCGCCCTCGCTCGCTCTCCTCCACGGCTTCGGCCAGGACGATATTGAAGGGGAACCAGAAAAAGCCGTTGGCGAGCCCGTTGACCGCCCCGATGAGGTACAAAAGCTGGGCGCTCCGCGACCCGAGGACGACGAGAAGGCCGTAGAAGACGACGAAGAGCGCGAGGCCCAGCGCTATGGACAGGCGCTTGCCCGCTCGCCGCGAGAGCTGGGCCGAGGCTACGAAGCCCACAGGGATGAGCGCGAACTGGAAGAGGTTGAAGACCGTGATCGCCGCGAGGCCGTCGAGCCAGCGGTAGAGGTACATGTTGACGAACACGGCCGACACCGCGTTCGAAAAGGCCAGAGCCGTCGAGAGGAAGAGCACGACGCGGGCGTTGCGCGAGAACATGCGGCATCCTACGCCGCCCCGGGACGGAGCGGAAAGCCCCATCGCGCTCCCCGCCGCCCCGGCGCCCCGGCGCACCGCCGCCACGGGGCGCGACGGCCGAAAGCCGGGCCTCAAGCCTCCCGCGGGCAATCGATCAGGAAGGAGCTGCCTCCCTCGCTCACCTGCCTCAGCGCGGCGCCGAGCTTCTCCGCCATGGATAGGACGATGAGAGTGCCGAGTCCCTGGGATGCCGGCGGCCAGGCCATGCCGATGCCGTCGTCGCCCACCCCGAGCAGGATGCGGCCGGCCTCCTCCTTGAGCTCCACATCCAGGCGCCCGGGGCGTCCCTCGGGGAAGGCATGCTTGAGGGCGTTGGTCGCGAGCTCGTTCAGGATGAGGCCCAGGGGCACGGCCATCGAGAACGGCGCCTCTATCGCTTCGAGCTTGAGCTCGATGCGTACCGACGAGCGCCGCGGCAGACCCTCGACGATCGCGGCGAGGTACTCGTCGAGCCTGATCGAGCCCGGGTCGCTCGAGCGCGAGAGCCGATCGTGCGCCCGCTCCACGGCGACCAGCCTGTCGCGAAGCGCGTCGAGCCGGGCTCCCAGTTCCTCGTCCTCCAGCATGCTCCGCTCCAGCCCGATGAGGCTGCTCACGAGGGCGAGATCGTTCTTCGTCCGGTGAGCCATTTCGCGGAAGAGAAGGTCTTTCAGCCTGGAGGCCTCGGCCAGCTGGGCGTTCATGCGCGCGGCGTGGAGGAGGATGAGGTCGAAGCCCGCGGCCAGCGCGATCGCCGCCGCGACGGCCTGGATGACCGGTTCCCAGGTCCCCGACGACACGATATTGGGCGGCAGGCCCAGCCGCAGGCCGAGGACGAGGCGCAGCGCATGAAGGAGGGCCAGGAGCGCGAAAAAGGAGGAGGCGAGCGCGGAGATCGCCCTAAGCTCCGGCCGCGATTTCCTATCGAAGGCCAGAGCCAGGACGAGACTGTAGAAGATGACCGCGAGGCTGTAGACGACGAAGCGAACGACGATCCGGGGATCGATCACCGTGAAATACACGAAGACGAGCATCGTGACCGCCATGAAGGCGACCGGACGGCGGAGATCCGGTTTCCGGCCTTCGAAACTCGCGATGCCGAGATCGAGGACGGGGAAAAAGCCGCAGAGGAAGAAATTGGACAGAAGGAGCACGAAGGGATTCGGCGGATCGCCCCGCAGGAACACGAGGAGGGCCGCGGCGCCGAGGACTCCGTAGGCGAGCGCCCAGAAGGCCAGCTCCGGCCTGCGGGGCCGGGTCGCGAGCCACAGGAAACCCATGGACAGAAGCAGGACGAACAGCAGCGCCGCGTTCGTCACCAAGGTCGTGTTGAAATCGAAGTGCATCGACCTCTCTATTCCGATGAAAGCGAGGTTTGTCCAAGCAAGGCGGATCGCGGAGGCGCGGAAACGAATCCGCGGCTCCGCGACCCGATTTCCGCTTAGCCGTTCTTCTTCTGGAACTCCTGCATGAACGCCGAGGCGTCCTTGATATTCTGCACCGAGCTCGCGTTGTAGGTGGAGAAGCGGATTCCGCCCGTGGAACGGTGGCCCTTGACGCCGATGATGCCGGCGGCCTTGGCCTCCTTCACGAACTTCTCCTCGAGCTCCTCGCTCTTCAGGCGGAAGACGACGTTCATGAGCGAACGCGACTCCTTCTCGACGGGGCAGGCGTAATAGCCGCCCGAGGCGTCGATGGCGCCGTAGAGGATCCGGCCCTTCTCCTGGTTCGTCTTCTCCATGGCGACGAGGCCGCCCTGGTCCTTGATCCAGCCGAGGGTGAGGTCGAGGATGTAGATCGAGAAGCAGGGGGGCGTGTTATAGAGCGAGTTGTTGTCGGCGAAGGTCTTGTACGCGAGCATGGTGGGGAGCTCGGCCTTGGCCTTGGCGAGGAAGTCTTCCTTGATCGCGACGAGGGTGACGCCCGAGGGGCCGAGGTTCTTCTGCGCTCCGGCGTAGATCATGGAGAACTCGCTCGCCGGGAAGGGGCGAGAGAAGATGTCGCTCGACATGTCGCAGACGACGGGAGCCGGGCCGAGCTTGGGCCAGTAGTGCCACTGGGAGCCGAAGATCGTGTTGTTGCTCGTGTAGTGGACGTAGGCCGCCTTGGGATCGAGCTTCAGCTCGGCCTGCTTGGGGATGGAGCGGAAGGCGCCGTCCTGCTCGGTGGTGGTGACATTGATCTGGCCGAAGTGCTTGGCCTCCTTGACGGCCGCCTTGCCCCAGTGCCCGGTGACGATGTAGTCGGCGGTCTTGCCGTCGTAGAGCATGTTCATGGGGAGCTGGAAGAACTGGGTCGAGGCGCCGCCGGTGAGGAAGAGGATCTTCCACTCCGGCCCCATGCCCGCTATCTCGCGGAAGAGGGCCTGGGCGTGGTTGTGCATCTCCTCGTATTCCTTGCTGCGGTGGGACACTTCCATGACGGACATGCCCGTGCCCTTCCAGTCGAGCATCTCGGCCTGGGCCTTCTCGAGCACGGGGAGAGGTATCGCCGCGGGGCCGGCGTTGAAATTGATGACGCGTTTCATGAGCTGACTCCTTCTACTTCTTCGTGTACTTCTTCAGGCGATCCACGATGCTGTCGCCCAGGCGCAGGAGGTTCTCCTCGCTGGAGGCGCCGATGTGGGGGGTCAGGAGGACGTTCGGGGCGGTGAGCAGGGGCGAGCCCTCGGGCGGCTCCTTCTCGTAGACGTCGGTGGCATAGCCGCCGAGCCTGCCCTCCTTGAGCGCGGCCGCCACGTCGTCGGTCTTGACGACCTGGCCGCGGCAGGTGTTGATGACGCGCGCGCCCTTCTTCATCTTGGCGATGGAGGCTGAATTGATCATGCCCCTCGTCTCGTCGGTCAGGGGGACGTGGAGCGAGATGAAGTCCGAGGAGGCGTAGACCTCGTCGAGGCTGCCCATGCGAGCGAGGTCGGAGCTCGGAACGTACTTGTCGTAGGCGACGACGGCCATGCCGAAGGCCTTGGCCCGGATGGCGAGCTCGCGGGCTATGCGGCCCATGCCGACGAGGCCCAGGGTCCTGCCGCCGAGCTCGGTGCGCTCGAGTTCCTTCTTGAGCCACTTGCCTTGCTTCATGGAGACATCGGCTTCGACGATATGGTTAGGCATGGCGAGCATCATGGCGAAGGCGAGCTCCGCCACCGCGAGGCTGGAGGCCTCGGGGGTGTTGTCGACGGCTATGCCCTTCTGCTTGGCGTAGTTGACGTCGATCGTGTCGACACCGACGCCGCCGCGGATTATGTACTTGAGTTTGGGGGCCTTGTCGATCATCGCCTTGTCCACCTTGGTCTTGGACCTGACGATTATGACTTCGGCCTCGCCGACGCGACTGGACTCGGTAGTAAGCTCCCCGAAGGGCGCTAGCCTGCCGGGCAGGTCCGACGCGAAGGCGTCGGCCAGCAAAATGACCATGGAATCCTCCCTTTGCAGTGCGGTGGTCTGTGCGATTACTGCGGCTGCGGTGATTCGAGGCGGCTGTCCGGAAGGCCTTGGCGCTCCGCGGATGCCCCGAATTCCCGGCCATTCTAGCATAGGGAAGGGAATAGTCAAGATTTTGCGCCCGGAGACCGGGCTCGGGTCCGGGGCTAGGCCTTGAACGTGAGGCTTTTCGTCGGACAGGAGGCCACGCAGCCGAGGCATTTCGAGCAGGCGTAGGCGGTCTGGGGACGCTTTTTTCCGGCCTCGTACAAGCTGTATTCGGGATTGAGGGAAGAAATGTAGCAAGCCTTGTCGCACTCGCCGCAATCGACGCAGGATGCCTCGTTCCGCCTGATCTTGAAGAGGCTGATCCGGTTCAAGAAGCCTTCGGTCCAGGCGATGGGGCAGCCGAGCTTGTGGTACTGGTAGAGCTGGGCCTGGCTCGCCTCGGGATCCCCGCCGGTCATCATCTCCATGAGGAATCCCATGGGACAGAGCCAGCGGCAGAAGATCTTGCCGGAGAAGAGCCCCAGCACGAGACCGCCGCCGAGGAGCCACCAGAGGCTGAGCTTGAACATGACGATCGCGACGACGACGGCCACGGAGGACAGGACCTGGATCGTCCGGCGGTTCGCGATGAGAATATCGAGAAACCGCCGGCGAGTCTTGCCGCCTCGGACCGTGGGAAGCTCGCTGGAATTGCTCATTCCGCGAGATTAGCGCAAACGACAGCCGCGGTATGTGCGCGAAGTCACGCTCCCCGCTCGGGCGAGGCTTTCGCGGCGAGCTTCCGCTCTTCCGCCTGGGCGAGGAACTCGGCCAGCGACCGGGCGTAGCCCTCGGGGTCGACCGCGATCGAGCGGGCATGCTTGGCCTCAGGCACGAGCCTGAGCTCGGTCAAGGCCTCCGGCAATTCGCGCCGCCGCCGTTCGGCCATCGTCAGGGACATTTTCCAGGGCACGTAGTCGTCGGCCAGGCCGTGGACGAAGAGCATCGGCACCTCGGTCTCGAGCATGGCGCGGTCGGGGCGGATCTCGTAGAGCGAGAAGCCCTCCTTGGCGCGGCAGAATGCGTCCGCTATGCGCACGATGGCGGGCCTCGCGAAGAAAGGCACCATGGCCCGCTTGAGCCGATGGTCGAGCTCGGCGGCCAGGCTCGAAAAGGGGCAATCGGCGATGACCGCGTCGAGCCGCGGATCGAGGGCAGCGTAGTGGATGACCGAAGCGGCGCCCATGGACACGCCGAGGACCGCGAAAAGGCCGCCGGCCGCCTGGGCCGACGCGCCTGTCTCGGGCTCCGCAGGAGGCGCGCTCGAGCCGCCCGACGCCGTAGCCGAGCCACCCGACGCCGTAGCCGAGCCACCCGACGCCGTAGCCGAGCCGCCCGACGAGGGCCCGGAGCCCGCCGCGCGCCCAAAGCGCGCGAAAGCCCAGTCCGCCACGGCCTTGAGGTCGTGCCGCTCGTGCCAGCCGTAGCTCGGCCTCGGCCCCTTCGTCTCTCCGTGACCGCGCGAGTCGAGGGCGACCACCGTCCAGCCCGCGGAGTGGAAAGCGCGGACATAGCGCATCATGCCGAGCCAGGACCAGGTGATGCCGTGCTGGATGAGGACGAGACCGTCGCCCTCGCCTTCGAGGGCATGGACGACGATCTCGTAGCCCTGGGGAGAAGGCACGCGCTCGACGAGCCAGGGCAGCTCGAGGTCTTCGTCCGCGAGGTCGCCGCGCTCGCGGCACCAGGCCTGGATGAAGGCCTCGTCCTTCGGGGGCATGGAGAGCAGACCCCGGTAGACCATGAATCCGAGGCCGATCATGAGAAAGATGATGCCGGGAATGCCGAACACAAGAAGGGGAACCAGACTATTGGACACTTTAGCACTCCGCTCCGATATGATGTTCTCTCAAAGCGCAGGGCTTCGGCGCTCCGCGCTTTCTCTATGGCTCATCCTGCTCTCCGCGCAGCTGGAAGCAGTATAGCCAAAGCTTCGCCGACCGCGCCAGATCGGTAGTGTGATGAAACTCGCCGATGAATCGGGATACCCCGGCCCGAGCCAGCAGAAATCCAGGCGGAACTGGGCCGATTGTATCGTCCACACGGTTTGCAGCACTACCTGGCCGACGACGGCCCTTGGCCCTTCGATCGGGTGATGCTACAATCGTCTCCGACGCACAGTTCCAAGGAGGCTCTCCATGCCCATAAAGCTCGCCGATCTCGGCAAGGCAGTCATCGAGACGGAGTATGCGGTCCGCGGTCCCATCGTCGCCCGGGCCGCGGAACTCGAGAAAAGCGGCCGAAAAATCATTTACTGCAACATCGGCAATCCCCAGGCCCTCGAGCAGAAGCCGCTCACCTACCTGCGGCAGGTCCTCGCCCTCTGCGAATATCCCGAGCTGATCGAGTCGGCCACGTCCTCCTTCTCCTCCGACGCAGTCGAAGCCGCCAAGCGCATCCTCGCAGGCTCGAAGCACGGCCTGGGCGCCTATTCCGAATCCAAGGGGTTGCGCGTGGTCCGCGACGCGGTGGCCGAGTTCATCCGCGAGCGCGACGGCATTGAAACCGATCCCGAGGCGATCTACCTCACCGACGGAGCTTCCAAGGGTGTGCAAGCGGCCCTGCGCATCCTGATCGCGGATGCCAGCGACGGCATCATGATCCCGATCCCGCAGTATCCCCTATACTCCGCCACGATCACCCTGTACGAGGGCGCTCAGGTGCCCTATTACCTCGACGAGGCGAACGATTGGCGCCTTTCCCGGCAACTCCTCGAGGAGTCGATCGCCGAAGCCCGGCGGAAGGGCGTCAAGGTCAAAGCCATCTGCGTGATCAATCCCGGCAACCCCACGGGCTCGGTCATCGACCGCGACAACATCGGCATGATCATCGACTTCGCGCGCGAGCAGGGTCTCGCCATCCTCGCCGATGAGGTCTACCAGGAGAATGTCTACCGCCCCGGCGATACGTTCGTCTCCTTCGCCAAGGTCATGGCCGAAAAGAAAGAGACGGGCGTCTCGCTCTTCTCCTTCCATTCCTGCTCCAAGGGCTTCATGGGCGAATGCGGCCATCGCGGCGGCTACATGGAAATCCGCAACGTCCCCGCCGACGTGGTAGCCCAGATCACCAAGCTCCAGTCGGTGAGTCTTTGCTCCAACCTGCCCGGCCAGGTCGCGGTGTATTGCATGGTGAAGCCGCCCAAGCAGGGCCAGCCGAGCTACGAGCAGTACGCCAAGGAGCGCGACGCCATCCTGTCCGAGCTCCGCTCGCGCGCCCTCCTGCTCGCCGAAGGGCTCAACAAGATCCCGGGCGTCCAGTGCAACACGGTGGCGGGCGCCATGTACGCCTATCCCAAGATCAGTCTTCCGAGCGGCCGCAGCGACGAGGACTACTGCATGGCCCTCCTCGAAGAGACCGGTGTCTGCGTCGTCCCAGGCACGGGCTTCGGCCAGCTGCCCGGCACGGCTCATTTCCGCACCACGATCCTTCCCCCGACCGAGCGGATCAAGGATGTCGTGAGGCTCTTCGCCGAGTTCCAGGCCAAATACCGATAGGAGGCTTCGGCGCGGCACGCCGATGGTGGTACGAAATCGGAGTCTATTTCACGGCCAGCATGATACTTAAGCACTGGCGTGGCGTGGAAAGCGCGCCCTGAAGCGGGAACGGCGGGATTCGAACGGGTCCTGCACTTCGCGCCATCCCAAAAGTTCGTAACACTATAAAGAGTCTAGCTTTGCAAGCGCCCCCCGCCAGAGGCGCTTTTTTTATCTAATTATCCTCTAATCTCCTATACTCCATCGAGAAGCCTAGTTATATTATCCTCGTTCGACAGGCGCCCTTGGCCCCCCGGGCTTGGGCGCTTCAGCTTCTGCGGCTTCGCCCGCAGGAATGCCGCGCCCCGATGGGGGCGGCTAGACCAGCTCAAGGAGTGGTAGCATGAAAGCCAGCTCTCTCTTCGATCTCCGCTTGCTCGAGTTCTTCAAGAAGACCTTGCGCCACGGTGCGCCGGGCGCGCAGGGTCCCTTTGCGTCCCTGGCCGCGCTCGATTTCCAGCGGCGGCAGGCCCGGCGCCGCTGGTCGGCTGCGCGGGCGGGGAAAGTCGTTCCCCCGGTGCTCATAGCCAGCGTGACGCGCCGCTGCAACCTGGACTGCGCGGGCTGTTATTCTAAAGCCCTGAGGCCAGGTTCGGGGCCGGAGCTCGACGACGATCGGTTCATGGCCCTCTTCGCAGAGGCTGTCGAGCTCGGGGTCGGGGTCATCATGCTCGCGGGCGGTGAGCCGCTGCTCAGGCGCGGCCTCCTCGAACGGGCCGCTTCGCTGCCGGGCGTCCTTCTGCCGGTCTTCACGAACGGTACCTTGGTCGACCATGCGGCCGTCGAACTCTTCGCCCGCTCGCGGCTCGTCCCGGTCTTCAGCATCGAGGGGGTGGCGGCGGACACGGCCGATCGGCGGGGCTCGGGCATCCACGAAGCTGTCCTCGCGGCGGCTACGATGCTGCGCGAAAGCGGCGGCTGTTTCGGCCTGTCCATCACCCTGACCTCGCGCAACGCGGACTTGGCCATGTCGCGGCCCTTCCTCGAGAGCCTCGAGGGGCTCGGGGCTTCGGCGGTCTTCTTCATAGAATACGTGCCCGTCGCGCCCGGCACCGATGAACTCGTGCTCGGAGCCGCTCAGAAGGCCGCCCTGGCTGAGGAAGGTCGCTTCGAAGGCTTGAGCTTCGGGGTGATCCAGCTCCCCGGCGATGAAGAAGCCTACGGCGGCTGCCTCGCCGCGGGCCGAGGATTCCTGCATCTCGCCGCCGACGGTCGCGTGGAAGCCTGCCCCTTCGCCCCCTTCAGCGATTCGAGCGTCCAGGCGGCGAGCCTCGCCGAGGCCCTCGACTCGCCCCTCATGGCCGCGATCCGCGACCGCCACGCCGAGCTCACCGAGACGAGAGGCGGCTGCGCCTTGTGGAACAAGCGCGGCTGGGTGGCCTCGCTCGGCGCCTGCGCGCCGCGCCCCGAGGAAGTCGGGGTCGCATAACCTATTCCCGGAGCAGCGGAGCGATCGCCCCCGGAGGTACGGCGGCGGCTACGGACGGAAAACCGATCTGCGACGGCCTTCAAACTCGAAGAAAATTCAGCTACTATGCGCGTCGGCGCGGTATACCGCGCCTCATCGGAGGAGGTTGCGAATGGAATGGAGAGCGAGTCACATACTCGTCAAGGACAGAGCCCAGGCGGAACAGTTGAAGATAAAAGCCAAGCAGGGGGCCGATTTCTCCTCGCTCGCGCGCGAGTTTTCCACCTGTCCGTCCAAATCGGCCGGAGGAGACCTCGGCTGGTTCGGTCCGGGCAAGATGGTCCCCAGCTTCGAAAGCGCCTGCAAGAATCTCGGCGTCGGTTCCATTTCCGACGTCGTATCCACCCAGTTCGGCTACCATATCATCAAGCTGACGGGCAAAAAGGATTAAGGACGAGGCGCGAGCGTTCGGCATTCCGAACGCCGCGCCGCGGCCTCTTCGGCCGCATGAGGACCGGAGCCTCGGCATGCCGAGCTCACAACCGGGCTAGTGGGATTCCTGCACGAAGCCGAGCGCCACGCCGTTGGGATCGAGGACGCGCATCATCTTGACGCCGGTCGGAAAGGCGGTAGGGCCTTCGGCGATGGCCACGCCCTTGGATTTGAGGAGATCCGCCACCGCCTCGATATCGTCGACATGAAAACCGATGGAGATGTCGCCGTTGGCGCGGTCCTTGACGTCCGCGTCGGCTATCAGCTCGATCTGGGTCGGTCCGTCTTCCAGAAAGACGATCCGGCGCCCCGGCCCGGCGGCGAAGTCGCGGGCGATCTTGAAGCCCAGGACTTTGGTGTAAAAGGCTATGGACTCTTCCATCCTCGCCTTGTAGATGGTGACGAAATTGACTCGCATGACGACCTCCGTAGTCGCGCGCCGGATTGTCTCCCCGGCCGATCGGGAAACATCAGCGAATTATGCCGCCTGTGAAATTGAAGCGACAATGCGTGTGGATGCATGCGGCGGATGTCGTCGTTTCGCGGTCGACGAACGCGGGCACGGCCTCTTCGGCCGGCCGCGCCTCTCCATCCGGAACAGCATCCTCGCACGGCTCGCAATCCAGTGAATCGCTTTTTTCCATGCCCATACCCCTCTCGAAGCGCGGCACGCCGTTTTGAACTTGCATCCGATACGAATGCCCCATGATAGCACGGTTCGTCCACGTGTGGGAGTTTTTTTTCTATGTATAGGTGCAGGGTGAATGGGCGCCCGCTATAGGCCGTAGCCCTCCGTGTCCGGTTCGTCCCCGGAGCGCGGCCCCGGATTCGTCGAGGGAGCGGTCATGGACCGGCCGTCCTCGGCGGAGAAATCCTCCGCCGCCGTTCCATCCCTCGGCTCGCTCCCCGAGCCTTCGGCGGAACCCTCAGGGCCCCCGCCTCCGAGTCCGGACTCCGGCGCTTCGCCCTCCACGGCGACCTGCCGCTTGCGCTCGAACTGGTAGAAGGCGGCCGGCACCACGAAGAAGGTGAGCACGGCGGAGAAGAAGATGCCGCCGAACATGACCACGCCCATCCGCTGGCCGTACTCGGAGCCCTGTCCCGTCGAGAAGACGAGCGGGAAGCTGATGACGAGGACCGTCAGCGTGGTCATGATGATGGGCCGGAAGCGCAGCCGCGCCGCATCGATGAGAGCCTCGGTGAAGGGCATCTTGCCGAGCCGCTCCACGACGAAGTCGAGGTAGAGGATGGCGTTCTTGGCCGAGAGGCCTATGAGCATGAACAGGCCCAGGATGCCGAAGATGTCGAGGCCGCCGCCCCTGAAGAAGACGAAGAGGAGGGCGCCGACGAGGGCGATGGGTACGGGCAGGAGGAGGTAGACCGGGTAGCGCCAGGAGTTGAACTGGGCCGCCATGACGAGGTAGGCGAGGAAGATGGCGAGCAGGAAGGTGATCGAGCCCGTCGTCATGAGCTGGGCCGCGAGGGCAGCCTGGCTGAAGCGTCCGCCCGTCTGGAGCTCCACCCCGTTGCCCAGGAGGCCGCGCTTCGAGAGATCGGCCGTGAGCTGCTTCATGACCTCGAGCTGGGGCGGCGCGTTGGGCTTGAGGTTGATCGTGAGCTGGTCGGTGTACAGGCGGTCGAAGCGGTTCATGGCCACGGGCACCTCGTTGATCACGAAGTTGCCGAGCTGTCCCGCCTGGAGGTTCGTCTGGAGTGTGCTCGAGTACACCGGCAGGGAGAGCAGGCTCTGGCCGCCCGAGAGGTAGGTCGGGTCGAGCTGGACCCAGATCGGGTAGGTGAGGCCCCCGGTGATGACGTTCGCCGCCTGGACGCCGGTGGTATAGGTCATGAGCGCGGTGGCGATGGTCTGGGCCGAGATGCCCGTGCCCTTGAGCCTGGAGGGATCGGGGACGAAATCGTTCTCGAGCGTCGTGTCCGAGAGCGCCGAGGTCACGTCCGAGACGTAGGGATTATGCTGGACGGCGTCGAGGATGGCCGGGTCCCGGCCTATGAGGGCGTTGATGTCGGCGCCCACCACGTTGAGCTCGAGGGCGCTGCCCTGGCCCCGGAAGCCGCCGCCGACGCCCACCTGGAGCCGGGCCGAGGGGTGCCCCGTGTCTACGAGGATCTTGAGCAGGGCCGTACGGTATTCCTGGGCCAGGAGGTAGGCGTTCTTGCGCTTGTGGATGTCGCCGAGGGTGACCGTGATCTCGGAGCCGTGCTGTACGATCGTCTGGACAGTCACCACTTCCGGGCGGGTGAAGAGCCAGCTCTCGAACTGGCCCATCACATCGTTCGCCACGTTGATCGGCGTACCCGAGGGGAATCTCGTGTTGATCTCGAGGCTGCCGGAGTCGGAGTTGGGCACGAAGTTGAAGGGGATGTGCGGCAGCACGAGGACGGTGCTCAACACGAGGAAGGCGGCCGAGCCGATGAGGATCCAGGCGCTCCGCTTGAGCAGCTTGCCAAGGGTGTTGACATAGCCGTCGCGCACCTTCTCGACCACGTACTCGGTCCAGCCGTGGAGCATGTGGGTGAGCGCCTCTATGAAGCCCAGGGCGATCGTGATGAAGTAGTTGGCCAGGCCGAGGACCAGGGGATAGGCGATCAGGGCCGGCACGAAGACGGCGTGCCTGGTGACGAGGAGGCCGAGCCCTATGAGGACGCCGAAGACGATGCCGAAGCCCTTCTTCCAGACCCGGAAACCCCAGCGGATCGCGTCGGGGAATCGGAGGAAGTCGCGCCCGAAATCCCGCCAGTCCATCTCGCGGCCCTCGGGCGTATAGGCGAGGCGCACCGTCAGGAAGAGCAGGGCCTCCAGGAGGGAGAAGGCGACGGCCGCGGCGAGCCCCAGCGAGAACTGCTGGATGTACATGCCGATGAAGCCGCCGATGAAGCTCACGGGCAGGAGGACGGACAGGAGCGAGAGCGAGGCCGCGACGACGGCGCTGAAGACCTCGCTCGCGCCCTTAAGCACCGAGTCCTTGAGATTGAAGCCCATGGCCCGGTAGCGCTCGACGTTTTCGGCCACGACGATGGAGTCGTCGACCACGACGCCTATGGCTATGACCAGGGCGAGGAGGGAGACGAGGTTGAAGGAAAAGCCCATGAGCCGGTAGAGGATGGGCGAGGCCGAGATGGCTATCGGGATCGCGAGGATGACCGAGAAGGCCGTGTTGGGCTTGCCGAGGAAGAGAAGGACGATGAGGGCCACCACGAGGAGGGTCATGAAGAGCTCGTGGAAGGTCGACTGCACCGAGGCCCGGATCGGGCCGGTCGTGTCGTTCGAATAGGTGATCGTGTAGCCCGCGGGAAGGGTCGTCCCCGCGAGGAGCTTCCTCACCCCGTCCACGACGGCTATGGTGTTCGAGTCGGTCGTCTGCTGGATCGAGACGAGAACCACGGGGATCCCGTTGACGCGGGCGTCGTCGGTCTCGACCTGGGCGTCGCGCACCACGCTGACGTCGCCCACCGAGATGCCGCGGTTCGGGTCCACGGGGATCTTGCGGATCTCGTCGAGGTTGCCCGGCACGTTCTGCGTCGAGAAGGTCAGGGAGTTGCCCCTCGTGGTGATGGTGCCGATGGGCTCCTGGACGGCCGAGTTCGAGATGGCGCTGATGACTTCCTGCGGCGAGATGCTGTAGTAGGCGAGCTTGTCGGGATTGAGGAGGACGTTGAACTGCCGCGTGGGATTGCCGTCGGTCGACACTCCCGCCACGCCGTTCACGCGCTCCAGAGCGGGCTGGAGGGTGTTCGTGATGTAGTCGCCCACGTCGGCCAGGCTCGCCCCTCCCCCGCTGACGCCGAACTGGAGCACGGGCGCGGAGCTGGGGTCGAAGGTGCCCACGACCGGCGGGTTGCTGCCGCTGGGGAAGACCTTGGTCTCCCTCTGTATCTGCGCGGCGACCTGGTTCATCACCGAGTTCTTGTCGACGGTGAGGTCGAAGAGGATGATGACGCGGCTGAAGCCGATCTGGCTGATCGAGATGATGTCCGTGATGCCGCTCACCTGCGAGACGGCGTTCTCCACCACCTGCGTGACCTGCTGGTCCATGACGCCGGCCGAGGCCCCGGGATAGCTCGTGGACACGGTCACTACGGGCACGACGATCTTCGGCAGGAGGTCGATGCCCAGGCTCCCCGTGCTCACGAGGCCGAAGGCCACGATGGCGACGAAGATGCCGATGGCGAGGACGTAGCGCGTCACCGAGAACTTGACGGCGGGATTGATCTTGTTGAAGATCTGGGCCTCGAAATCGCGGACTTTGCTCATGAGTTGCCCGCCGTCTGGGATGTGGCTGTGGCCGCGGGGTCCCGGACCATGCTGGCCTGCACCTGGGATCCTTCGAGGAGTCCGGGCGGCGGGTTGAGCACCACGGTGGCCGCGCTGTCGAGGCCCGATACCGCGGCGGTGATGCCCGCCTCGGCGATGATCGTCACGTACTTGCGCACGGTCTTCCCGTTTTCGATCGTGAAGACGTAGTTCCGGTTCTCGAGCGTGGAGAGGGCGGCCACCGGCACGAGGGCTCCATGGGCCATGGACAGGGTATAGCTCACCGTTCCGACGCTTCCGAAGGGCAGATCCGAGGCTGCGCCGATGGAGGCCACCATGGGCACCATCCCCTGGATCGGCGCGGAAGGCGTCTGCGATACGCGTATGGGATAGTCCTTGCCGTCGTGAGTGAAACGCATGACCGTGCCGATACGGAGCGCGGCCGCGTCCGAGGGCGGCACGCTGAAGTCGATCTCGCGCCTGGAGCTGACCAGCGTGAAAGCCGGCGTGTTGAGGCCCACGTACATGCCCGGATTGACGTTGAGCGCGGAGACCTGCCCCGCGAAGGGTGCGCGGATAG
Source organism: Rectinemataceae bacterium (assembly GCA_035530095.1). GTDB lineage: Bacteria > Spirochaetota > Spirochaetia > Treponematales > Rectinemataceae > JAJXZP01. Next base: position 19,581 of record DATKVK010000034.1, read on the forward strand.
CGGTGTACTGGAGGTTGAGCTTGGCCTGCTGGAACTGGATCTGCGCCTGATCCACCGCGACCCTGAGCTGGGCTATGTTCTGCTCCCCAGACTTCTGATTCTGATCCAGCGCCGTCTTGGCTCCTTCCAGGCCGGATTGCGCCTGCGAGAGCTGGGTCCTGGCCGTATCGAGCTGGGAGGCCGAGGTTCCGCCCAGGGCGTAGAGGGCCTTCTGGGCCTCGTAGTTCTTCTGGGCCCCTTCGAGGGCCGACTGGGCGGATTGGACGTCGATGACCAGCTTGGGATTCGCCTGTTTCTCGTTATATAGCCCGATCTCGAGATTGAGCTTGGCGTTGTTCAATGCGGCCTGGGCGCTGTCGACGGCGAGCTTGAACTGCGCATCGTCGAGCTGGACGACATCGTCGCCGGCTTGCACCCAGTCGCCGACCTGGCGCGGCGTGCTCTTGACGACGCCGGCGACCTGCGCCGCGACCTGGCTCTGCGTATCGGGCACGACCTGACCGGAGGTGCCGCGGCTCGCGACCAGGTCGCCCACCTGCACGGTGGCGGCCTGGACGGGGATCAAGCCCTGGTGCCTGCCGAAGGCCGCGGATCCCTGCGAGCTCCCCGCGGGCCGGGTCGCCGCGCCGCCGGCCGCGGCGTTCTTGCCGCAGGAGGCCAGCGAGGCCAGGCAGAGAGCCGAGGCGAGGACCGCGATCGCCGCGCCGGTTTTTCCATATCTATCCATTTTCATCATCGTGCTCCTACAGTCCCATGTCGGTCTCGAGGGTGAGCACCCCGAGCAGGTATGCGTTGCGCGCCGCCTGGTAGGCCACCTCGGCGTTCGCCGCGTTGACCGATGCCGTCAGCACGTCCTGCGTCGTGGCGGTGCCGTACTGATTCTGCGTCTTGGTGACGACGAACAGGGCATCGAGCGCCTCCATGTTGCTCTTGGCGAGGTCGATGCGTTCCTTGAGTATGATGGCGTTGTCGTAGGCGTCCCGAATGTCGGCAGCTATGCCGAAGGCCAGCTGGGAGACTTCGGCGTCGTAGAGCGCCATCTGGCGCGACGCCGCATTTTCCTGGTCCTTCGCGGCGCCGGCGTCCAGGACGGGCAGGGCTATCTTCACGCCGGCGCTCACCGAGGCCGCGTCGACCGTGGACGAGCCCGGCGTGGCGATCGCGGCATTGAAGCCGCCGGTCACGCTCACTGTCGGCTGCGAGGCACCCTTGGCGAGCAGAAGGTCGATGCCGCTCGAGCGGCGGCTCAAGCCCAGCTGGGCGAGATCGGGACGTTTCTTGAGTCCTATGGCTATGGCCGCCTCGAGACTCGGGGCGGGCAGGCTCGGATCGGCCGTCTCGGCCACGGAGAACTGCTCGTCGGGCGGATAGCCCAGGAGAATGGCGAGCCGCTCGCGCGCGAGAGCCAGGTCGTGGTCGGCCTGCGCGACGTCGAGTTCGGCGCCGCGCGCGTTGACCTGGGCGGTCATGAGATCCACCTTGCTGGCCTGCTTGAGCCCGTACACCGCCTGGATCTGGGCGAGCAGATTCCGTTGATTGTCGAGGATCTGCCGCTTCACTACCAGGTTCCGCTGATCGGTGAGCATGGTCATGTAGGCCTGCTTGACCTTGGCGAGCGCGTTTATCCGCCCCTGGGCGGAGCTCAGCTCCTGCCCCTGGAAGGCGAGGAAGCTCTTGTCGATCGTGGCCCGGACCTGGCCGCCCGGGTAGCCGTTCCAGATCGTCTGGGTGAGCGAAAGCTGCCCCGAGGTGACCGGGGTATTCATGGAAGCGTTGGCGGGAGGAATGATCTGGCCCATGCCGAGACCCACCTGCGTCGTGGGCCCCGTGAGCGTAAGCCCCCCCGTCGCCGTGTTCGTCACGTTGCCGCTGGACGTGCCGAGCAGGGACCCGAAGGTCGAACCGTACTGCGACAGCAGGGCCGTATTGTTGTAGAGGGAGCCGATCCCGTCTATGGCCGAGTAGCCGCCCGTGGCAGACAGGCTGAAGACACCCTTCGTAGCGGCCAGCGCGTACTGCGCGGCGGCCACGTCGAGCCCCCCCCGTACGATCTTCATGTCGGGGCCGTTCGCGAGCGCGGCGTCCACGGCCTGCTGAAGCGTTATGACCTTCGTTTGAGCGGCCTTGGCCGCGTCCGGTATCGGGCCGGCCGAGGATGCCTGGCTCGGCGCCGACTGCTGCGCGGCTACAGCCATGCCGATCAGGCAGAGGGCCGCGCCGAGACATCTCTTCTTTTTCATCGTGACTGAGTATACTGAACCCGGTTAGGAGCGTCTCTTAAAAGTTTCTTTCGGCCGGCACGCAGGCCGGCACTGGAGACCGTTCCGAGACTCGAAGCCTTTCGGCAGGGGCAGCCTTGCCGAAAACCGGCCGGCTTCTGAAAAGCCACACTATGCGGGAGCTTTCGGTGGAATCGGCGAAGAAAAATATCCTGATTGTCGACGACGAGGCCCTCATCGCCCTGGGAGAGGCCAGGCAGCTCGAAAAGGCCGGCTACGGGGCTTCGTACGTGGTGAGCGGCGAAAAGGCGATAGAGCTGGTCGGGAAAGATCCCGATGGCGTCGACCTCATCCTCATGGACATCGACCTCGGCAGGGGCATGGACGGCACCGAGGCGGCCCGGAAGATACTCGACCGCTTCGACATCCCCGTCCTCTTCCTCTCCTCGCACATCGAGCCCGAGATCGTCCGGAAGACCGAGTCCATCACGAACTACGGCTACGTGGTGAAATCCTCGTCCTTCACCGTGCTCGACGCCTCGATTAAGATGGCTTTCCGGCTCTTCGAGGCCCATCGCCGCATAGCCCTCACCAATCGGGAAACCGAGGCCGTCAACGAGCGGCTCCGCGAGAGCCTGGAGCGGCTCCAGAAGGCCCACGACGAAATCGCCCTGTCCGAAAGCAAACTCTCCAAGATATTCCAGCTCAGTCCCGACGAGATCACCATCACCCGGCTTTCGGACGGCCTCTACATGGACATAAACGAGGGCTACGCCCGGCTGATGGGCTATGAGCGCAGCGAAGTCATCGGGCACTCGTCGCTGCCCGGCGATCTGGACATCTGGGTCCATCCGGAGGACCGCAGGCGCCTGCTGGCCATCGCGACGGACGGGGAAGCGGAGAATTTCGAAACGGAATTCCGGAAACGCGACGGCTCGATCATAACCGTCTCGATATCCGCGCATCTCATAGACATCGGCGGAGAGCGATTCATCATCTCCATCACCCGCGACATCACCGATCAAAGACGCATGGAGGAGCGGCTGCAGGAAGCCCACGCGATACTCGATTCCACGATGGACAGCCAGAGCGACATCTACATCATCTCGATCGACAAGGACTACCGATGCCTCTATCGCAACCGGGCCTACCACGACATCAAGCTGAGGGACTTCGGCGTCGACGTCCAGGTGGGGACCAGGATGCTGGACTATATCGAGCGTGACAGCTTCTTCCAGAATGCCCGGCCTTATTACGACGGAGCCCTCGCGGGCGAATCGATCCGGGTACTCGAGGAATACCACCTGCAGGAGATCATCTTCGAAGCCATGTACAGTCCGATCCGCTCCTCGGGCGGCGAGGTGATCGGCGCCACCTCGTTCTCGGTAGACATCACCGAGATCAGGAAGAAGGACCGGGAACTGAAGGAGAGCCAGGAGCGCTACCAGCGGCTCCTCAATTCCGTGGGCGAAGGCTTCTGCTACATCGACGGAAACGGGATATTCCGCATGACGAACCCCGCGGCCGAACGCATCCTCGGGACCGAGCCCGGATCGCTCGTCGGGCGATCGTTCTACGAGTTCTTCGACGAGGGAGGAAGGCGGCTGGTGGAGGGCGTGCGGCAGCGGCACCGGCGCGGCGAGCCCTCGGCCCTCATCTCTCCGATCGTCTCGGGCGACGGGAAGAGGAAATACATCCAGATCAGCTCGTCGCCCGTCAGGGAGGGGAACTTCGGCTGTTCCTCCGCCTCCGTCGTGTTCCGGGAAATCACGGACGAGCTGCGCGCGAACGAGGAGATGAAGACCTTCGCCAAGCGACAGGAAACCCTCATGAAGGAGCTCGAGCATCGCGTCAAGAACAGCCTGGCCATCGTCTCGAGCCTGCTCGGGATAGCGACGCAGGAAGTCTCCGACACCAAGGCCCTCGGGGTCCTGCGCGACACGCGATCGCGCATCCAGTCGATGTCGGCCATCTACGAGCGGCTCTATCTCACGGGAAAGGTCGAGTCGCTGGACTTCGGGGCCTACGCCGAGTCCCTGGCCGCGGCCATCTTCTCGACGTTTTCGCTCGGCTCCGACAGGATCCGGCTCGAGGTCGCCGTCCAGCGGGCGGACCTGGATACGAAACGGGCCATATCCCTGGGGCTGATCGCGAACGAGCTCCTGACCAACTGCTTCAAGCACGCCTTCCCCGGAGGCCGAGCCGGGAAGGTGCGGCTCGAGCTGCGCACGGGACAAGACCGCCTTATCCTCACCGTGTCCGACGACGGTGTCGGGCTGTCATCGCCGGGCCTGTCGGCAACCGCGGCGACGATGGGCATGATGCTCATCCGCGAACTGGTCGATCAGATCGGCGGCTCGATCGCCGTCGACGCGTCGGCCGGCACCTCCATTTCGGTATCGCTGCCGCGATTCGGAAGCTAGGGGCGAGCCATGACGTCCACGGCATTCTCTCCGCCCCCGGGGGCCTCCATCCTTCTCGATTCGAGTCCGCTCATCTATCTCGTGGAGGGATCGCCGCTCAGGCGCCGCGCGGTGGAGAGATTCCTGGCCTACGCGGCCGACAGAGGGCTCAGGCTCGTCGCCTCGACGCTCATTTGGACCGAGCTGCTGCACAAACCGCTCGCTTCGGGCGAGACCGCGCTGGCCGACCGCTATCGCAGCCTCCTGGCCGACTCCGATCGCCTGGCGCTCGCGCCGGTGGATGTGGCCATCGCGGAAGAGGCCGCCCGCCTGCGCACGCTGCGGCGGCTCCAGCTCGCCGACGCGATCCACTTGGCCACGGCCCTCGTTCTCCGGGTCGACGCCATCCTTGGCAACGACGAAAGGTGGAAGCTCGTGCCCGAGTGTCCCCGGCTCATCCTCGTCGACGAGCTGGCCTTCGAGGTCCCGGAGCCCTGACCCTCGGCTCGATCTTCGACTTGACTCGGCTTCCCGGAGCCTCGATACTGGCATCTCTTCCGAGGCCCATCGAAGCGTAAGCCGCCGGAGGAAGAGGATGTGGCATGGAAAGCACCGCGATGCGCGATTTCGTCTCCGTGGCCCTCGACGCCGGTCTCGGCGTCGAGCAGGGAACCATGCTCAGGATCTCGGGCGAGTTCCCGCACCGCGAGCTGATGTACGCCCTGGCCGAGGGCGCCTACGCCCGCGGCGCCCGTCTCGTGAGGATCGAGTACGACGACGTGCGGCTGGCCCGGATCAGAGTGGAAAACTCGCGCGAGGAATACGTCGAGGCGCTCAGCGCCATGGTCGAGAAGGACAGCGAAATCTACGTCGAGGAGGGCTGGAGCCAGCTCCGCATCGACGGCTACGAGGACCCGGCCGCCATGGAAGGAGCCGACCAGGATCGCCTCGTGCGCATGCAGCGCGTCCGCGGCCGCGCCTCGCGCAGGCTTCGCGACGCCCAGATGTCGAGCCGCCTGCCCTGGTGCGTCATGCCCGGCCCCACCGACGCCTGGGCCCGGACCGTCCTCGGCCGGGAAGCCCGGGCCGAGGACCTGTGGCGAGTCCTCGCCCCGATACTGCGTCTCGACCGCCCCGATCCCGCGGCGGAGCTGCGCTCGCACATGGCCGCGCTCGAGAGCCGCGCCGCGGAGCTGGGGCGGCTCGCTCTGCGAAGCCTCTCATTCCGCGGACCGGGCACCGACCTCAAGGTCCAGCTCGCGCCCGAGTCGCGCTGGCAGGGCGGCGCCGACCGGAGCCCCGAAGGCAAGTCCTTCATGCCCAACATCCCGACAGAAGAAGTCTTCACCACTCCCGATTTCCGCGGCACCGAGGGCGTCGTCGCCCTGACCAGGCCGGTGCGCATCCGCGGCAGCGTCGTCGAGGGCGGCCGCCTTCGGTTCCGCGGCGGCGAAGTCGTCGACGCCGGAGCCGAGCGCGGAGAGGAGTCCCTCGTCGCGCTGCTCCAGACAGACTCGGGCGCCAAACGCCTGGGCGAAGTCGCCTTGGTCGACGGTTCGAGTCCCATCTGGCGCTCGGGGTTCGTCTTCGATTCGGTCCTGCTCGACGAGAACGCAGCCTGCCACATCGCCCTCGGCTCCGGCTACGTCCCCGCCTTCGCCGGCTCGGAGGCGTGGAGCGAAACCGAAAAGGAGGCGCGGGGCTTCAACGTGGCGCTGGTCCACGAAGACCTCATGATCGGCTCGGAAGAAGTCGAGGTGACGGGCATCGGGGACGACTCGCGGGAAATTCCGCTCCTACGAGGCGGGCGCTTCGCTTTCTGACGGCCCGCGATCAGCGGTCCCGTCCCGAAGGCCTACGTCCTTCCCAATTGGCTGACCGCTCGCGATCAGCGTCGGTCAAAGTTTGTCTACTTTTTCCCCAATTGGCTGATCGCGGCACGGAGGTCTTTGGGCAGGGGGGCTTCGAGGAGGAGGCGCGCGAGCGAGCGCGGGTGCGCGAACTCGGCGGAGAGGGCATGGAGGGCGGCGCGCGCCACCAGGGGCCGCTCCTCGAAGGGATCGCCCCTCCAGCGGCGCTTGAAGGCGGACAGGAGCAGCGGCTTGCCGTCACCGTAGAGCGGGTCGCTGAGGCAGGGAAAGCCGAGCGAGGCGAGGTGGACCCTGATCTGATGCGTGCGCCCCGTCTCCGGCCGCGCCTCGACCAGGGCCGCCCCGGGAAAGGCGCCCGCGGAGGCGAAACGCTCGAGCACCTTGAAGGACGTGACCGAGGTCTTTCCCCGGTGCGCGTCTATGACCGTGCGGTGCAGGCGGTCGCCGTCGACCTTGAGCGGCAGCTCGCAGCGGGTCTCGTCCCAGTCGGGCAGGCCGCGCACCAGGGCCTGGTAGACCTTCGTGACCGCTCCCGTCGAAAAGGCGTCGCCCAGGGTCTTGTGCGCCTCGGCGTTTCGGGCGTAGACGAGCACGCCCGAGGTGTCCTTGTCGATGCGGTGGACGACGAAGAGCCTGCCCCAGTCCTTGCGGAGTTCGTTCGCGACGACGGGCGCATCGGGATCGTAGCGATCGGGGATGGCGAGGTAGCCGGCGCTCTTGTCGACCGCCACGAGATCCTCGTCGGAGTAGATGGCCTGGTTGTCGCGGACGGTGCTCATGGCGTCGAGCATACGCGGCTCCGGCGCCGGCCTTCAATCCCCCGTCAATCGCTCAAGGCGCCCTCGTCCCCGAACAGCAGGGAGTAGTATCGCTCGATCTTCCTCCCCAGCTCGGCGATACCGAAATTGCGGGCCTCGCGGATCGTTTCCTTTCCTTGAAAATAGCAGAGCACCGCCGGCACCGAGTACACCGAGAGCTGGCCCCGCGCCTCGGGAATGGCCTCGGTATCCACGTAATAAAGCCCCATGGAGGGAAAGTTCCGCTCCATGAGCTCGGCCACCTTCGGCTTGATGCTCGCGCAGACTCCGCAGGTCGGGGTGGAGCAGTAGAACGCGACAGCCCGCTCGCGGCGAATCAGATCCTGGAGTTCTTCGAACGAGGTGAGAGATTTCATGGCAGCGGCCTCCTCGGACCGAGATAGAGTTCCATCGCGCGCTCGTGGATCCTGGCCAGGAAAGCGTCGAAGGCTGCGCGCTCCTCCTCCGAGAGCACGTCGAGGGCGTCGCCCACGGCGCCGCGGGCGGCGATGCCCGGCTCCGAGCCGCCGTCGGACGAGGAGCCGGCGGCCTCGATGCGGTCCAGGAGCTCTTCGCCGGTTCCGCTGAGCACGAAGCGGGTCGAGCGGCGATCCTCGACCGAGCGCCGCCGCTTGAGCCAGCCGCGGGCGACGCAGTTGTTCGCGATCACCGTGGCGGTCGGGCGGTCGCAGAAGAGCTCACGCGCCGCCTCGGACGGAGCGATCGCCCCGCGGCGCCGTGCCAGGCGGATGAAGTGCAGCTGATCGAGACTTATGTCGAAGGGGCGGATTATCTGGGACAGCCGGCGTCTACGCGCCAAGAAGATGCGGCCCATCTGGCCGATCTCATCCATAATTAGTTAGCATTCTAATCATTTAGTTTTTTTTCGTCAATCTTGAGCCAGGCCTTGTCGTTCGGACCCCGTTTTCTGTATCTTTTGCATCGACCGTTTAGGTCGTTTTCAATCCAGAGGCAACCATTTCCGGACTTGGGTCCGGCGTCGCCGCGCAGTTTCAAGCGCCGCGGCTAGGGATTCCTCCGGTAAAAACTTTATACAAGGGAGAACGAAGCTATGGCGAAACAGCTCCTGTTCAGCGAAGACGCGAGGCGAAAGCTCCTCGTCGGCGTCGAGACCATCTCGAGGGCGGTCAAAGTTACCCTCGGGCCCAAGGGCCGCAATGTCCTTCTGGACAAAAAATTCGGCGCGCCCACCGTCACCAAGGACGGCGTCTCCGTCGCGAAGGAAGTCGAACTCGAAGACCCCTACGAGAACATGGGCGCCCAGCTCCTCAAGGAAGTGGCCACGAAGACCAACGACGTGGCCGGCGACGGCACCACGACCGCCACCGTCCTCGCCTACTCCATCGTCAAGGAAGGGCTCAAGAGCGTCGCGGCCGGTCTCGATCCGATGGGTCTCAAGCGCGGCATCGACAAGGCCGTCGAGATCGCCGTCGAGGAGATCAAGAAGAACTCCAAGGAAATCAAGGAGAAGGAAGAGATCGCCGACGTCGCCTCCGTCTCGGCCAACAACGACATGGACATCGGCAAGCAGATCGCCGACGCCATGGAGAAGGTCGGCAAGGACGGCGTCATCACGGTCGAGGAAGCCAAGACCATGGAGACCTCGATCGACTACGTCGAGGGCATGCAGTTCGACCGCGGCTACGTCTCCCCCTACTTCGCGACCAACCGCGACACCCAGACCGCCGTCCTCGAGAACCCCTTCATCCTCATCCACGACAAGAAAATCTCGAACATGAAGGACCTCCTGCCCGTGCTCGAGAAGGTAGCCCAGCAGAGCAAGCCCCTGCTCATCATCGCCGAGGACATCGACGGCGAGGCCATCGCCACGCTCATCGTCAACCACCTGCGCGGCACCCTGACCGTCTGCGCCGTCAAGGCCCCCGGCTTCGGCGACAGGCGCAAGGCCATGCTCGAGGACATCGCCATCCTCACCGGCGGCGAAGTCATCGCCGAGGAGATCGGCCTCAAGCTCGAGAACACCACGGTCTCCCAGCTCGGTACCGCCAAGACCGTCAAGGTGGACAAGGACAACACCACCATCATCAACGGCGCCGGCAAGCCGAAGGACATCCAGGACCGCATCGCCCAGATCAAGAAGCAGGTCGAGGACACCACCTCCGACTACGACAAGGAGAAGCTCCAGGAGCGCCTGGCCAAGCTCGCCGGCGGCGTCGCCGTCATCAATGTCGGCGCGGCCACCGAAGTCGAGATGAAGGAGAAGAAGCACCGCGTCGAGGACGCCCTTTCGGCCACCCGCGCGGCCATCGAGGAAGGCATCGTCCCCGGCGGCGGCATCGCCCTCATCCAGGCCGCCCTCACCCTCGAGAAGACCGACATGGCCAAGATGACCGACGACGAGAAGGTCGGCTTCAAGATCACCAAGCGCGCCCTCGAGGAGCCCATCCGCCAGATCGCCGAGAACGCCGGCGTCGACGGCTCGATCATCGCCGACAAGGCCAAGAACGAGAAGAAGGGCATCGGCTTCGACGCCTCCAAGATGGAGTGGGTCGACATGGTCAAGGCCGGCATCATCGACCCGGCCAAGGTCACGCGCTCGGCCCTGCAGAACGCCGCCTCCGTCGCGGCCCTGCTGCTGACCACCGAGTGCGCCATCACCGACCTCCCCGAGCCCAAGTCGCCCCCCATGGGCGGCGGCGGCGGCATGGGTGGGATGGGCGGCATGGGCGGCATGGACTACTAAGAGTTCAGCCGTTCCACTCACCATTCGAAAGGCGCTCCGAAAGGGGCGCCTTTCTTGTTTCAGGCGAAGCGGCACAGCCCATCCCACCCATGCTACTTGGCCGACGCGCCGAACGGCGCGAGCAGGGCGAAAGCCCTGCCACGGTGGGGGGGATAGCCGTCGCCCGCCGGAAGGCGGGCACGATAACCCATTCCCAACGGCTCCCGGAGCCCGAAGGGCGACG
>DATKVK010000035.1:0-60237 GCA_035530095.1 Rectinemataceae bacterium
AGGGCTGAACAGCCGGATACGCAAGATCCAGGCCCGCGGCTACGGCTACACGGACATGGAGCACATGGATCTCAAGATACTGACCTGCATGCTCCCCGACGCTCCGCCTTTGACAGTTGATCTCGATGAGTTCTTTGGTGCTTCAAGACACCCGACGAAGCCCAAGAAGACCTAATCGTTATATTATCATTCCCCACGAAAAGGAGAAGCGCCCAAATGTATTTGTTGGATCCGAGTATTGCTCGGGCAGCCCAGTGAGTTATCATGAGTAACAAAGCAAGGATTGAAGCCGCCATCAGTGCAGTTAGTTTAAAGCGTCAAGTTGACGGACCTGGGTGGGACTACATGGCGAGGAGCATCACCAAGATTCTCAACATGATGCTTCAGGCAGAACAAGAAGGGAATGTTGATTTGGCCTATCGTAAACAACTTTCTTTCGGGCTTGTTCGCGTCGTCCAAGACGACTATATCTTAGCAGATGGGGAGCTTGGTCTTGAGCTCGCGAGTATTGCAGAAGAATTTGGGCAGCCGATTATGAGATCGAATTAGTAGGTAACGAAGAAGCAGGCTCGAAGCCCGGTCCACAAGGCCGGGCTTCTTCTTTGTGCGCCCGGCAGGGCGCACCTACTTGCGGGTGCGGCGTTAAGTCGCCAAGTCCCGTCTGGACCCGGTAAGGGGAACCAGTAGCCAAACGGCAAGGGTGTCCATCGCGAGGTGGAATCCGAAGGTGTTTCCCGCCCGTCTCTCTTTCCACTCCTTGCCATCCGGACCTTCCACACCTCGCCAATTGCTTTTACCAATCTGCGCCTAATGAACATGCCGGGCGTCGCCGCCCGGCATGCCGCATAGCCTGAATGCGGGATCACACCTCGTCGGAGACGACGTCGGCGCCATCGATGATGGTGCGCTCCTGAGCCGCGCCCTCGAACAGCGTGCGGAGACAGACGCGATTGATCTGGCGCGGAATACCGAGCGAGCGCTTGTGGATTTCTGCCTTGGCGTTATCGGAAAATACGGGTGACGGCCTGCCTGCGCGAGTGACAGCGTGATCGATGTACTCGCAGGTATCCTTGAGCGAAAGCCCCGAGAACTCCACCCAGTGCCGGATTCTCTGATGGACCGAGGCGAGGCGCGAGTAGCGCAGGGTTTCCTTGAGTTCTGGCTGTCCGCAGAGGATGAACGTGATCTTGGATTTCGAATCCGAGTTGAAGTTGACGAGGTTTTTGACGGAGAGGAGTGCCGACTCCTTCATGTCCTGGGCGTCATCGATGACGACGACAGGCTTACGGGGCTGCTCGGCGACTGTCTTGAAATACAGGGCGCGTGCCTTCGCGTAATTGAAGGGCGGCTCCACGAGAAGTGCGAGCAGGATCGATTTGACCAAGTCGGCGGCGGAGAGCCCGAGGCCGCGCAGGTAGATCGGGGAGAAGCGATTGGGATCGAGGGCGGCGATGAAGGAGCGGAGCGCGACGGACTTGCCCGAACCGATGGGGCCCGAGACGAGTAGGATATCCTCGGACTCGACGCCGAGCGCGAGCATGGCGACGGCGTTGGCGAGCGACGGGGAAGCGAAGGCCTCGGTGGTCTCGAAATCCTTGTCGAAGGGCATGCGAACGAAGCCGTAGAAGTTCATGACGGGATGGGCTGGTATGGTGGTCATGGGGCATCCTTATGGGAGAGCTTTGAGTAGGAGGGTGCGTATTCCGCTCAATCCTGCCGTCTATTCCGGAGTTATCCTGCCACCTGAACGTCCATGCTGAATGACGAGACGGAGTCTATGTCAGGTGGCAGGAATGGCGCAAGCCATTGACTGCTCCCTCTGGCCCTGGATCGCTCGCATGGACCGGCCCGAAAGTGGAAGCCTGATCGCCTGCGGCACGATATGGTCGCATACCGCGTCGCCGATGGTCGGATCGCCGATGACGTCGAACCACTGGGCGACGGGGATCTGCGTCGAGATGATGGTGGCGTTGCGGCCATGGCGGTCCTCGATGATCTCGAGGAGAGCGAGGCGGTCATGGACATCGAGCGGCACGAGCCCGAAGTCGTCGAGGATGAGCAGGGGTGTACGGGCGACGCGGCCGATGTAGCGCTGGTAGCTGCCGGCGGCGCGCTTCTCCTTGAGGACCTGGAAGAGCTTTGAGCAGTTGAAATAGAGGGTTCTGTAGCCGAGCGAGCAAGCCTGGGCGCCGAGGGCCTGCGAGAGATAGCTCTTGCCGACGCCGGTGGGCCCGGAGATGACGATGCTCTTTCCCGCAGTGATCCAGCCGCAGTCGGCGAGTCGCATGAAGGCGTTGCGGTCGAGTCCGCGGTCGATCGAGAAGTCGATCTCGGGAAAGGCTGTGCGGGAGCGGAAGCCGGCGGCGCGGGTGAGGCGCCTGGTTTTCCTGTTGTGGCGGTCGTCCCATTCGGCTTCCGTGATGTGGGCGACGAGCTCGTCTGCGGAGAGCGAGCGGTCCTGCGAGGCCTCCAGGATGGCCCGGAAGGCCCGCTCCATGCCCGCAAGCTTGAGGCTCTTGAGCTTCTCGAGGGTGGCGGTGTTGTTCATGATGACTCCTTCTGGTGTGCTTATTGATAGGCTGCCTGGCCGCGCAGGTTCTCATGGAAGGGCAAGGTACGCTGGTTCTTGTCGTCCGAGGCCTCGATGAGGTCCCGGCCCTTTTCAAGAATCTTCTTCACCGCCTGGTAGCTGTGGGCTCCTTCGGAGAGGGCCATGCGGCAGGCGATGTCGAGGCGCGCGACGGGATACTTCTTCGAGAAGTTGATGATACCCACGCAGCTGCGGTAGGCCTGGTCGGGATAGGCCGCCCGCTCGAGGATGGTCTTCACGAGGGACCGCGTGTGGACGCTGACCTCTCCCGCCCACGAGATGATGCGCTCGGGTGTCCATTCGAGATGGAAGCGGTGGTGGGCTGGCCGGTGCTCCGCCGCGGTCGTGTAGCCGGGGCCGTAGGCGCGCTTGTGGAAGGCGATGCGTCGGTTATCGTGATATATCTCGACGGTCCGCGCGGTGACGGCGACCTCGACCTGCTTCCGGGCGTAGGCGAAGGGCACCGAGTAGGAATGCCGGTCTTCGCGGACCTCGATGTGGTAGTTGAAGCCGACGGTCGCGGTCCTGAAGCTCGTGTACTCGTAGCGGATGGCGGGAAGGCTCTTCAGGGCGGGCCGGTCGATGGTCTCGAAGAGCTCCTCGCGCGAGTACGGAAGCCTCTGGAAGCGCTTCGCGTTGTGGACAGCGAGGAGCTCTCCGATGGCGAGGTTGAGCTCGTCGAGGGAATTGAACTCGCGGTCGCGCAAGGGCGCGAGGATGCGCGTGTACATGATGTTGACCGCACTTTCCACGAGGGCCTTGTCGCGGGGCGAGTGCGGACGGGCCGGGAAGATGACCGTCCCGTGGTGGCAGGCGTAGTCGGCGTAGTCGGCGTTGACCTCGCTCTCGTAGCGATCGGCCTTCGACACGCCGCTCTTGAGGCAGTCGGGCACGATGGCGGCCGGTACCCCGCCGAAGAACAGCAGGGCGTTTCGGTTTCCCATGATGAAGTCCTGCTTCTGTTGCGAGCGGAGGGCTTCCACGTAGGTGTACTGGCTCGCGCCAAGGATGGCCACGAAGAGTTCCGCTTCGCGCTCCACGCCGTTCTCCCGATACCGCCGCTTCGCCCCAGCGAAGTCGACATACATCCGGTCCCCGGCCTTGTGCTCCATCGTGAGGGTTACTTCGGTCTCTGATCGGCACCAGGAGCGGAAATGGTAGCAGAACTGCGAGTACTCGAAGCCGCCGGGCTGCTTGGCCCGGTATTCTTTCCAGAGTATCTCCCTGGTTACCCCGACGCGGGACAGCTCCTTGAGCATGTAGGGGAAGAAGTCGATCGCCGCGGCGAGCCGGGAATCCCGTCCCTCCTTGGGGGCCGACAGACGCTCGCTGGCTTCGGAGTCCGACAGCTTCGAAAACTCGTCCCAGGAGAGGCCACAGCGCGCATAGGCGGCAAGATACTCGGCCACGACGGGCCGGGACACGCCGGTAGCCGTACTGATCTGTCGATTGCTGAACCCTGTGAGCTCGTGAAGCTCGATTATCTGTCTCAATGCCTTCATACCGATCCTTCTGCGCGCCATCGATCGCCGCTCCTTGCCTCTGATGATGCGGCGAGGATAGGCACGATTGGCCAAGATGGTCAGCATGGGTGGCAGGATTGGCCCGGAACGGGTGGCAGCTCTCCGCCGGAACCCTATATAGCGTTCCGCTCATTCCCTGCCACCCATTCCGGCCGCGGCGCCGAAAGTGGCAGGATTATGCCGGAATGCCTGGCAGCTTTCCTCCGGAACAGGTGGCAGGATTCCGCCGGAATGGGTGGCAGGTTTGGGCCGGAATACTCATGCGGCACGCGCCTGCGAATGGCGCCATGGAGGGGCCTGGCACCGGCGAATGAGCGACGGATCGATTCTAGATGCCGTAGCTCCGTGGCTGTCGTTCCTGGAGAGCCTGCGTCGTATGCCGATGGCGATTCCCGAGGCGATTTGAGGATGGAGCGCTCTGCGAAGGCTGGATATGCTGACTTGGCGCTTTGGCCAGGAAGGGGTATGCTTGAGTGGTGGGATATCCTACCACTAGGGAGGCGGCCATGAACCCGACAAAGGAATATGACGCTCGGATCGACACGAAGAAACGCGTGACCCTGCGTGGCGCACGCTACGACAACTACCACGTCCAGGAGTACGCGGACGGCCGGATACTCCTCGAACCGCGGAAGCTCGTCGCGCCTTTCGAGCTTTCGGCGAGGACGCTTGCGGCGATGGATGAGGGGATGAAGAACCTCAAGAAGGGAAAGGTATCGAAGTCGATCGACCTTACGGCTTTCGCGGACAAGTAGAAAGTATCCGGGATGTTCGCGATACGGCTGGGCGTGCCCGAGATGGTGGCGCTGTGGGACGTGCTTTGCGCAAAGGCGGCAAAGCACGAGCTTGGGAAGGATGAGGAGAAGCTCTACAAGAAGTGGGGAAAGGCCATGGCCCTCCTCGCGAGCGACCCGCAACACCCCGGGCTTCATAATCATGAGAAGGTGCGGCTGTCGGCGACGGGGAAAGAAGAGCCATAAGGCTGATCAGCTGTTCGCACAGATAGGGTCATCCAGGGTCTTGAGGATGGCCTTTCTTTTTTGCTCGGGGAGCTGCTCCAGCTCGCGGAGACGGCGGGTGATGCCTTGATCGGTGCTCGTGCAAGTGTACTACGAATTGGCGCGGAGGAGTTGTTGTTCCCCCCGGCGCTCGGGCATGCTCATGTGAGGCCCCCCTCTCTCCGATCATGGTAAGGTGAGGGCAAACCGGATTCTTCGCGCCGCCGCCCTTTTCCAGGGCCTCGTCCTTTCGGCGGCGATGCTCGCCGCGCTCGACCTCTCCATCGAACCCGGCGACGTGCGCATCGCGGCGCGCGAGGACGGCGGCTACGACCTCTATGTGCGGGCCAAGCCGGATATCGCCTCCGTGCTCCTCACCGAATCCACGAAGGATCCCGCCATGAAGGCGGACAATTTCGCCTATCGCGCTGCGCAGTACAATCCCGTCAACGGCGACGAGAAGCGCCTCCTGAACGGAAAGCCGCTGCCCCCGAAGAAGGGTCTGTACTCCCTCATCTCCTCGACGGCCATCGCCGACCCGGTCTTCGGCAGGGCCTTCCGCATCCTCATCCCGAGCGTCCTCGTGTACGGCTACCCCTGGAGCCGCTCGGGCTCCGTGTCTGTGGGCAAGGGCACCTTCATCAATATCCGCGCCTTCCAGAAGCCCTACGCCGACTATCGCGGCGCCTTCGCCGACAATCCCTACGAGATCACCGTGGCGGCCATTCCGCCACCGCCACCTCCACCTCCGCCTCCACCTCCGCCTCCTCCTCCACCTCCTCCTCCACCTCCTCCTCCACCTCCTCCCGTCGAAAAAGCCGTCCCCAGCGGCTACGATCCGGCGACCGTCAGCTCCTTCACCGCCGTCGCCGACGCCACAAAAGGCAAGGTGGCCTACGTGCCCGAGGACGGCTCGACCTCGGAGCAGATCGGGCACCTGATAGACGAGGTCCAGGCGGACAGTCTCGATCTCGTCATCTGCCTCGACACCACGGCGAGCATGGACCCCTACATGAAAGACGTGAAGGCCAGACTCGCTTCCCTCGTCCGCGATAAGACGGCGCGATTCAAGAGCTTCAGGATCGGGCTCATGCTGTTCAAGGATTACTGGCCGGACGAGTACATCACGAGGAAGGTGCCGTTCACGAGCGATCTCGGGCGCTTCGACGAGTATCTGAAGGGGATCACCGCCTACGGCGGCATGGACATTCCCGAGGCCGTGCACGAAGGCTTGTACGCCGCCGCCACCGAGTTCGACTGGAAGGCCGCCAAGCGCCTCGTCATCCTGGTCGGCGACGCCCCGCCCCATCCCATCCCGCGCGGCGATGTCACCTTCAAGGACGTGGTTATGGCAGCGATGCAGCGCGACATCGAGATGGATGTGGTCATCGAGCCGATAGCCTTCAAGGGGAACGGATGAGCATGAGCTGGAATAAGCCGGGGAGAGCGACGGGCGGCACCGGCCGAGTGGCCGCGGCGCGAGGAAGCGCAGGCTCCCGCGCGCACCGCCGCGCGCCGCGCCGCGCGCGGCATCGACCCGCCGGCCTCGCCGCGGCGTTCGCGATCCTCGTGCTCGCGGCCGCCTATCGTCCGGAGGCCTTCGCCGACGGCGCCGACGCTCGGCAGCGATACGCGAAGGTCGAGCGCCAGCTCGCCTTCATGCTCGCCAGCGGCGCAAGCCTGCGGCTCCTCGTCGCGATCGACGAACGGGCATCGGGTCCGCTCGCGGCCTCTCAGGCAGGCGCTCCCGGCTCGGCCGCTCCCAGTTCGGCCGCTCCCGCGTCCGCCGCCCCCGGCGATGCGAGCGAGAAATCCGCCGCCATCGCCGCCGAGCTCCGATCCCTCTTCACGGCTTCGTTTTCCCGCGAGCCCCGATTCGCTCTCGTCGCTATCGAGCCGGTGCGGGAACTTTTAGGCCCCGGCGGCTCGGCGGCGTCTGGCGGTGCGGCCGCGACCTCGCCCGCGGCCGCGACGTCGCTAGCGGCGACCTCCGGCATCCTCGCCCGCTGCGCCGAGCTCGGCGCCACGGTCGTGCTCATCGTCTCGGAGGAGCGCTACGCCTCGGGGGGCGGCGAGATGGAGGAGACCGAGGCGCGGCTCCTCGACCTCGCCTCGAAGCAGGAGCTTGCGCGCGACGTCGTCTGGACCCTCGTCTCCTCGTCGGGGCAGAAGGCGGTCTTCGTCGACGGCGAGCGCGCGAACTAGCGGCTAGCGCGCGGCTAGCGCGCGGCTACGGAAGCCTGATGATGCCCAGGCTGTCGAGCAGTATGACGAGGATCGGCGCCGGCGCCACGAATTTCACGAAGGCCGACATGAGCTTGGTGTGCCAGGGCCTGGCGGCGAAGCCCTTGTCCAGCTCGGCCTGGAAGTCCTTGCGCGCGAGGAGCCATCCGGCGTCATCGTGCCCATGCCGAGCGACAGCTTGAAAAACGCGAGCCCGAGGGCGGCGAGCAGGACGGGAGCGGTCAGCTTGGCCAGGTCGGGCCGGAAGAGATAGGAAACGCGCCGGTGGAGGCGCCCGGCAGGCTGAGGGCCCTGACGTCGCAGATGAGGAGGAGGACGAAGAGCAGGGGCATGAGCGTCTTCGTGGCCCGCTCGATGCCCTTGGAAACGCCCGAGGCGATGATGAAACAGGCGAGGACCCCCAGCTGCCAGGCCAGCGGCTCCCAGGTGCCGCCGGCGAGGGCCGCGAAATCGCCCTGGCCGAGCGTCGATCCGAGGATGAAAGCCCTGAACGACTTGAAGACGTAGGCGAAGACCCAGCCGGCCACGTCGGTGTAGAAGGCCATGATCAGGACCGCCGCGGCGAAGCCGCCCCAGCCGATGGCCGACCATCCGCGCTGGCGGGGAATGACCGTCTCGTAGGCCTGCACCGCGTTCAGCCTCGTCCTGCGGCCGATGACATGCTCGCGGAACCCACGGTAGCCGTGAAGGCCCCGAGCGTGGCGGCGAAAGCGTCGCGGTTCTTGATGCCGGAAGAACTCATATAGATTCCTGGCCCCGCTTCGCGAGGACGCGCGCCTGGAAGAAGTAGTCGTTGAGCAGGTCGGTGAGCTCGGGCGAAAACTCGAGCGTCGCCCGGACCTTCTGCACGCCGGAGGGAAGGCGCTGGGTCGAGGCTATGGTCCCGTTCACGGAAAAGCGGTATTTCTGGAAGAACAGGTTGAATACCATGACGGTTCCCACCCGCATATCGGGCGAGCGCAGGGGCATGAGGAAATCCACCTGGTCGACGGCGAGCGAAAAGAGCGCGAGCTTGAACTGCTCGGAGCCGGAGGCCGCCGAGGCGTAATTGTTGAATCCCATCTTGCGGGCGCTGTCCGGCGTGATGGGCACGGACTTCCCGCGCAGATCGTTCCATTCCATGCGAAGCCGGTCGAGGCGCATGAGGTGCTCGCCGAGGATCGTCTCGAGCGAGGGCGGGATCGGCTTGAAGTCGCAGAGGACGAGGCCCACGCGGTCCCGTCCCTTCATCGTGCCGAAGGCGGATATCTGGCAGCGGCAGAAAATCTTGGAAGGCTCCCGGTCGTTGCCCCCTTGGACCGTGAGGGAAAGCGCGGCCAGCGCGTTCGTGAAGCGCTGGAAGTACGCCACCTCGTCCTTCGAAAAGGCTCCCAACAGCGCGGCTCGGCTCATGGAAAACTGATAGGGGACGCAGGCGAGATTGTAGGTCTCGACCTTGAGGCTCGTCAGAGACTGGACCAATCCGGTCGACCGGAACACGAAGGGGCTGCAGGGAATGACCGCGTCCTTGTATTGGTCGGCGTAGCTCAGCGTTTCCTGTTTTTGCATTCTTTCTCCCTATGCCCTGTCCTGATGGAGTTGTCGATGCGCAGCCCCGGCACCCGTCCCACGAGGAAGATGGCGGCCTCCTTGCCGGGTCTCCAGCCCCCGGCCTTCCATTCCAGGGGCGCCGCCGACCGGATGTGTTCGCCGGGAGAAGTGAGCGAGGCCGCCACGCAGAGCCGGACCTGCGGGGACAGAATCGAGATGCAGTCGTCCAGCAGGGCGGCGTTGCGGTAGGGCGTCTCGATGAATATCCGCGTGGCCCCGTCGGAGCGGACGCCTCTGTCGATCTCGGCGAGTGCCGCACGGCGGCCCGCTCGCTCCTGCGGCAGGTAGCCGAGAAAGGAGAAGCGCTGGCCGTCGAGCCCCGATGCCGAGAGCGCGAGCAGGATCGAAGACGGTCCTCCCGTGGGTATCACTTCGAGGCCCCGGTCGTGGGCGAGGGCGACGAGCGCGCCTCCGGGATCCGCGATGCAGGGGACGCCGGCATCCGACATGAGCCCCAGGTCGTTCCCGGCTTCGGCGGGGGCGAGGAGGGCGGATAGGCAGGCCGGATCGCTGTGCTCGTCGAGCCGCCCGAGACTCACGCTGTCCAGAGCTTCCTTGTCGAGCAGCCTCGAGAGCAGGCGCCATGCTGAACGGTCGCTTTCTGCCACGAAATGCCTCAGTCCGCGGATGGCTTCCAGGGCCTTCCCCGGCATGCACGCTTCGGGCGCGACTCCCGTGTCGAGGAGGTTGGGCAGCAGGTACAGTCGGCCTTTCGCGTTCGCCATGGTCACCGCGCCAGGAGGTCGAGGGCCCCGTCCACGAGGACGCCGAATTGGCAGGCCAGGTTCTCGGGCAGGTCCTCGGCGGCGGCCCGGTATTCTTCGCCGAAGGATCTGCGTTCGCGCTCCGAGAGGGGCAGGGACCGTCCGGTGATGTGCGACTCGATCTCCTGGAGCCGCAGGGCGGTTTTTCCCGCGAAGGCCAGCCTGAAGGTCGCGAGGATGCCCTTGTCCGCCCGGGCGGCCAGGGCGAAGACGGCCGTATCGGGTCCCGGATAGCCCCGGCCGCCGACCTTGCGTACGGCCGAGACGTCGAGCCGCTCGAGCGGTATGCGGATGCGGGTAACGACCCCTCCCGAAGGGAAGGCCGGCCGGCCGGCCTCGTCGCTCAGGCGATTGACGTTGATCCAGGTCGATCCCCACGAGTCCTTGATCTCGACGAGCGCGTCGAGACAGGAGAGGGCGGGCCAGGTATCCATGAAACGATCGCGGGCGGCGAGGTTGCCTCCCAGCGTGGCGAGATTGCGCAGCGCGGGCGTGCCTATGCCGCGGACCGTGTCGCCGAAGAGCGATGGCAGGGCGCTGCCCGCGAGCTCCAGGACCTCGGCGAGGGTCACCGCGGCTCCGACGTCCAGATAGCGCTCGCTGAGGCTGGCCTTCCTGAGTTCGGGAAGCTCGTGGATGCAGATGACCTCGGGAGGCAGCGAGATGCCGCGGCTTCCCTGCTCCCTCAGGATTTCGGTACCCCCCGCGTAGATGAGCGCCTCGGGGAGGGCCTTCATGAGCTCGAGCAGCTCGAGGATGTCCTGGGGGTAGTGGATTTCGCTAACGAGCACGGTGGTAGAGTCTCCTCGCCCGCCGTTCGGCTGCCGCCTGCACTCCCTGGACGAGAGTCTCCGGATCCGTGCAGCGGCAAGGGGCGACCGAAAGCTGCTCCAGTATCTCGGCGTTCGTCGGCCGCGTCCTGCGTTCGAGCAGGGTCGCCGTGGCGAGAATCTTGGCGGAATCGCAGAATCCGCAGGTTTCGACGCCGGCCGACTTGAATCCGGAGACGATGTCCTGGTATTCGTCGGTCTGCGAGAAGCCTTCGATCGTGACCACTTCCATGCCCCGTATCCTGAAGGCCGGCAGGATGCAGGAGGGCACGAGCCGTCCGCCGAGCATGATGAGGCAGCGGCCGCAGCGGCCGCCGCGGCAGTCCGACTGGAGGCCGAGCAGGCCGAAATGCTCGCGCAGCACGTCCGACAGCCTGTCCACCGAGCGCACGCGCGCGCTTACGTCCTCGCCGTTCAGGATGAAAGACAGCGTCATGGCGTCTCCGTGGCGCGGATGATCTCGGCCGCCGCGACCGGCAGCGACGTGAAAGAGGCGCCTCCCGCCTGCGAGAGGGCCGAGAGGAAGGCCGCAGGAATCGTATTGAAGGGCAGCTCTCCTATGCCCTTGACCGGAGCGCGCCGGCCGGGCTCGAGGAAGGCCACCGCTATCGGCGGCAATTCGCCGAGCGGCTCGAGTCCGTAGCGGAAGTAGTCCTCCCGATGGCCCAGGCGTTCCGTGGGGTCGACGCGCTCGCGCATGCAGGCTCCGAGCGCGTCGAAGGCGCCGATCCTCATGGCCGCGGCGGCCCGCTCGCTCTGCACGATCTCCCCTCCGTCGATGCACATCCATACGCCGATGGGTCTGGCTTCGAAGGTCCAGGGGTCGAGCTCGATCTCCACCGCCGCCGCCGCCCACGCGGCCGTGTCGAAGGGCGAGCCGCGGACGCGCCCCTCCTCCCAGAGGATCGGCTTCGGGACGCGATAGACGCTCTTCGCGGTCAGCGGGAGCGGGTCGCGGAAGCGGCGCTTCTGTATGGCCTCGCAGGCCCGGCCCACGAGGCGGTTCACCACGGTGACGTTGCGCGAAAGCGTGCTCGGCCCGGAGTTGGGCACGTTGTCCGTGAGCGGGGGCACGATCGAGACCGATTCGAGCGGCAGTCCGAGGATCTTCGCGGCCTGGCGGCGCCAGATGCCGAGGACCCCGTCGCTGCCGACCGCCGCGCTCGTGCGCAGCCAGGCGTGGAGGTCCTTGTCGAGCACGGCCTCCACGGTATAGGCGTTCGAGTCGTCGCCCGAGAGGAAGGGGCCCGAGCCCTGGTACGCGAAGCTGAAGCCTATCCCCCGCAGGGGGCCCTCTCCGCGGCCGCCGCGGCGCTTGCGCACCAGCTCGTAGCAGGCGTACTTGCGCCGGTAGTCGCTCATGGCCGCGAGTTTCCCGGCGATGGCGGCATAGGGGACTTCATCCTTCAGAACCTCGGCCGTAAGGAGCGTCTGGCCCTTGCGCAGCACGTTGCGCGATTTCCAGTCCATCGGGTCCTCGCCCTTGAGCGAGGCCAGCCGGTTGAGGTGGGTCTCGACGGCGAAGAAGGAATGCGAGGCCCCGAGGCCGCCGAAGGGACCCATCGGGGGATGGTTGGTGAGCACGGCGTAGGCCTCGACCCGGATGTTCGGGCAGGCGTACACGCAGGTCGCGGCGAAGACGGCCTGGCCGAGCATTTCCTCGGCCAGGAGGGGGTAGGCGCCGACGTTGATCGCTATGCGCAGGTCGAGGCCGGCGAGATCTCCGCCCCGCCCGAGCGCCGTCCTGACGTTCACCGAGCTGCGGGCGCGCTTGGGCGTGTACAGGAAATCCTCCTCGCGCGTGAGCATGAGCTTCACCGGCCGGCCGCAGACGAAGGAGGCCAGGGCGGCATGGCAGGCGAGGAGCGAGGGGTACCACAGTTTTCCGTCCAGATGGACGCCGAGCCTGGTGGGACGTACCGAAACCTCCTCCTGCTCGCAGCCGAGGACGAGGGCCACCGAATCGCGCACATGATAGGGCCACTGCGTGGCGCACCACACGGCCATCTTGTCGTAGTCGTAGGAGGCCGCTGCGCCCTGGGGCTCGCTGTAGTAGTGTTCGAGCGCCTTGCTCGTATAGCTGTCCTCGAGCACCGTCTCGGCTATCGAGAAGGCGAGATCGGGATCGCCCAGGACCGCCACGCGCTTCGCCGCGACCTGCTCCGAGGAAAAGCTCTCCCACGAAAAGAGGCCTTCTTCCGCCTCGCAGAGCACCTTGGTCGCGGCCGCCAGCTCCTCCAGGAGGACGGGATCGGGCCCGGTGATGAGCGCCACGGGTTCGCCCGCGTAGGAGAGTCTGTCGTGGGCGAGGACGGGAATGCTGGCGCCGAAGCATGCCATGGTATTGGAGCCGGGGATGTCCTCGGGAAGGATGCCCCGGTAGCCGGTGGGCAATCGGGGAAATTCGATCGAACGCACCGAGCCTCTCGCGACGGGCGACCGGACCGTGGCGGCATGGATCATCCCCTCGACGGAGAAGTCGCCGGTCGTGATGGGGCGATTCTCGTCCGGCTTTTCCCGCCTCCGCATCGTCAGGCCCGCGCCTCCGCGGCCGTGGCGAGCACCGCCTCGATCACGCGATCGGTCTGATCCGGTCGCATTCCCTGCCAGATGGGCAGCGAGATGCTGCGGCGGTACTTGTCGAGCGCCTCGGGAAAGTCCTCGGGCCGAAGCGCGTAGCGCTCGGACCAGTATTTCATCGTATGGAGGGGAATGAAATGCACCGAGCAGCCGATGCCGCGCCCCATGAGACGCTCGATGAATCCGTCGCGGTCGACGGACGCGGCTTCGCCGCGCAGCCGCAGGCTGAAGAGGTGCCAGGCGTGGCTAGGATGGACGGGCGGAAGCTCGAGCTTCGGCTCGGAGGCGAAGGCCGCGAGGTACTTCTCCGCGATGTCCCGCCGCTCCTTCAAAAAGCGGTCGGCCTTCTTGAGCTGCTCCCGCCCGATCGCGGCGAGCAGGTCCGGCAGGTTGTACTTGAACCCGGCTTCGGCGATGCCGTAGCGCCAGGAAGCCGTGGGGGAGGTGTAGCGGTCCCAGGCCTCCCGGTCGAAGCCGTGCAGCCGCATGAGGGACATGCGCCGGGCCAGGGCTTCGTCCGAGGTGACGATCATGCCGCCCTCGCCCGTCGTCATGGTCTTCGTCGCATAGAACGAATACACGCCTATGTCGCCGAGACAGCCTGCCATGCCCCGCTCGGTGCGCAGGGGAAAGGCGTGGGCCGCGTCCTCGACGACGGCGCAGCCGTGGGCCTTCGCCGTCTCCAGGATCGCTTGCATGCGGCAGGGATAGCCGCCGACGTGGACGGGCAGTACGACCTTCGCCCTCGGTTCGCTCGACAGGAGGCGAGCGAGAGCCTCGGGGTCGATGTTGTAGTCCTCGCGCGAGATGTCGCAGAAGCGGACCTCGGCCCCGAGATGCCGGGCCACGGCGGCCGTGGACGTGAAGGTGTAGGGACTGGTGACCACGATGTCGCCCGATCCGACGCCGAGGGCCTCGAGCGCGAGATGGAGCCCGGAGGTAGCCGAGTTGACCGCGAGGGCGTGGGAAGCGCCGGTGAAGGCCGCGAACTCCCGCTCCAGGGCCCTCGCCACCTCGCCGGTCGTGAGCCAGCCCGAGCGGAGCACCCGAAGCACGGCCTCCTCCTCCTCCCTGCCCAGCGAGGGCAGGGCGAAGGGCACGAAATCAGTATTCCGGCTCATGATCGGGCACGATAAGCGTGGGAACGTATTTTTTCAAGGTGCTCCGGAGGGCGCGCCGGCTGCGGTAGACCTTCTCCCCGCCCTCCGTCGGGGAGCAGATGGGCGCGATCTCGCCCAGCAGGGATTCCAGCGGGAAATCCTTTTCCGTCTGGCGCTCCAGGCGGTTGATGCGCGGGTACTCGGTCGGCACGAGCGTCTCCTCGGAGGAGAAAAGCCGCTCCTCGAGCCGCTCGCCGGGCCGCAGGCCTATGTACTCGATGGCTATGTCCCTGCCCGGCTCGTAGCCGTAGAAACGTATGAGCTGTTCGGCGAGCTCGCGGATGCGCACCGGCTCGCCCATGTCGAGGATGTAGGTCCGGCCGCTTCTCCCGACGCCGCCGGTCTTGAGCACGAGCGAGCAGGCCTCGGGGATGGTCATGAAGTAGCGCGAGGCTTCGGAATGCGTGACGGTGACGGGGCCGCCACGCTCGATCTGGCGCCGGAACAGGGGGAGTATGGAGCCCCGCGATCCGAGCACGTTGCCGAAGCGGACCACCATGAACTCCCGGCCCGGCGCCGCCCGATCCTTGGCGGCGGTGACGAGGCGCTCGGCCAGGTACTTCGAGACGCCGTAGACCGACACCGGCTCGACCGCCTTGTCGGTGGAGATGAGGACGAAGCGCCGCGTGCCGGCCGCGAGCGCCGCGTCGACCAGGTTGCGCGTCCCGAACACGTTGTTCTCGATGGCCGCGATCGGGTTTTCCTCGGTCATCGGCACGTGCTTGTAGGCCGCGGCGTGGAATATCGCGTCGGCCTTGAGCCGACCGAGGATGAAGCGCATGTACTCCCGGTCCTTGAGCTCGCCGATGACCGGCACGATGGCTGTCCTCTCGCCGACGCCGCCCTCCTGGAGGAGCCGCAGCTCGCGGTCGATCTGGTAGATCGAATTCTCCCCGTGCCCGAACAGGAAGAGTCTCTGGACGCCCGCCGAGAGCAGCTGGCGGGAGAGCTCCGAGCCGATCGAGCCGCCGGCGCCGGTTATGAGGACGCGCTTGCCGCGGAGGTAGGAAAGGCTCTCCCTGAGGCCGATAGCCACCGCGTTGCGGCCCAGGAGGTCCTGGGGATCTATCTCTCTCGCCTGGATGAGGTGGGCGTCGCCTTCGATTATCTGGGCGATCCCGGGCACGATCCGGATGCGGACGAATCCGGCATGCTTGAGCAGGAAATACAGCTCGCGAAGGAACTCGCGCGTCGCGCTCGGGATGGCGATGATCGCCTCGTCCGCGGGCGTGCGGCGCAGGAGGTTGACGACATCGCGTATGGGCCCGAGCACGGGCACGCCTTCGATCTTTCCGCCGATCTTGGCCGCGTCGTCGTCGAGAAAGGCCACGACCGATCCGAAAACGGCCCTCGATGCGATTTCCCGCGCGATGGCCCTGCCGGCGAATCCCGCCCCGATGATGTAGATGCGCGCGTTCTCGCGATCAGCTGACTTCATTCTCTTGGCCGCCTCTTCCGGTGATGCGCTCGACAGCCTCGAATCCGAAATCGATGAGACGGCCGGTGTCGTAGAGGCTTAAGGCGACCTTGGCCCTGCCTCTCCGCCGATCCACCTTGACGATCATGCCTTCGAGACCCTTGAGCGGCCCGTCGAGCACGACTATCTTGTCGTGCTCGTCGAAGCTTACCTTCGATGTATCGGCGTATTCCCCGAAAGACATGAAGTGCAGCAACAGGTCGCGGTCCCGGTCCGAGAGGGGCTGGGGCGAGCTGTTGTCGCGCAGGAAGCGGATGAATCCGGCCGTCCTTCGGGCGGCCCAGTAGGTGTCGAGATCGGCGATCAGGTCTTCGCATTCCAGGAATACGTAGCCGGGGAAAATCGGGGCCAGGCGTTTCCTGGTCGCGCCGTGGCGTCGGATCGCAAGCATGCGCTTGGGCGCGAACAGCCTCTTGCCGCCGAGCAGCGGCCGAAGTTTTTTGATATAATCGTCTTCGTTGCCGGTAAGAACGTGGATTGCGTAGTGGTTCATGGCGGGTCGCGGGATACTAGCACGATGCGCGCCCTCTGGCAATGGAAGAAAGGAGCTAAGGCGAAGCCTCACTCGGGCCGATAGTCAATGGTGGAGACGAGGATGATAATGAACAACCCGCTTCGATACGCGCTCTGCGCATTCTTCGCCATCGCGGCCGCCGGCGCCGCTTCAGCCCTGACGGTGAGCGTCGCGCCCGCCCAGCACGTCGCCGAGAGCGAGGGCGCAAGCTCTCCGACGCCCCTCGACTCGTTCATGTCCGGGTGTCTCGACGGCCTCTACGACGCGGGGTTCATCGCGACCAACGCGCCCGCCCGGGATATGGACCGTTCGCAGTGGTCGGAGGTTTCCTACGGCCTCGCCGGAACCAAGGAAGGTTTCGTGGACTACGTGGTCGCCGTCTTCGTGACCTGGCGGCCTTCGAGTCTCAAGAAGGAAGCCTGGCTCGCCACCGGCTGCGACTATCGGATAGTCCGCGTCTCGGATGGGAAAGTCGTGGCCTCGGGCAGCCTTCAAGGCGAGACCGACGGTCCCGACCTCGTCGCCGACCCCGACAAGAGCGCCCGTTCGATGGGAGCGGGCCTGGGCAAATCCTGCGCGGCCTTGATCCACGGCGTCGTGACGTCGAACGGAGGGGAATGATGAAACGGAGCTCGCTCTTCGGGAGACTCTCGGTCCTGGGGCTCGTCACCCTCGCCTTGATCCTCGGCGGCGCGTCGACCTGGGAAGGGAGCGCGATCGTCGGCGGGTCCGGCGATTTTCCCGGCGACGGACTGTATGCGGCCTGCAACTCCTTCCCCCGAAACACCTCGGTCGTGGTGACCAACCTCGGAACCGGCAGCTCGGTCACCGTCATCATTACGGCCAATGTCGACAATCCCGGCGTCTTCATAGCCCTGTCGCCCAAGGCCGCGGCGAGCATCGGCATGCAGCAAGGCTCGGCCTCGCGCGTGCGAGCCGTCGCCTCCATCGGAAGCCCCATAGCCGGGCCCGTGCTGGCTCAAGCCGGCCAGACCACCGACCCCGACTTCAATCCGGGCCTCTTCATGGACCGAGACAAAAAGGCTCAGGCGGCGGCCGAAGGCAAGACCGCTCCGATTGCTTCTTCCGCCGCTCCGGCAACGAACCAGAGCCCCAATGCGAGCGCCGCCCAATTCATAGAAGAGGTCGCAGGGGCGCCTGCTGCCGCGGCCGCGACTCCCGCGGCCACGGCCCCCGCCGCCGCCGCTGCGGCGCCGGCCCTCGCCGCCGCTCCGGCCCTCGCCGCCGCTCCGGCCCTCGCCGCGGCCCCCGTCCCGGCCCCCGCCGCGGCCGTGCTTGCCGGAACTACGCCGCAGGTCGTGGGCGGCAGCATCCCCCGGCCGCCCGAGCCGGCCGCCTCCGCCGTCACCCTCGCCGAGCCGGTCGCTCCGGACGCCACAGGCCAGGCCGGGGCTTCCGTCATAGGCATCGACAAGCCGCCTCTGCAAGCGAGCGCCCCGGCCGTGGCCCTGCTCGAGCCCGAGCTCGGTCCGGATGTCCTGCCCGACGAGGACCTTCCCCGCCTGGCCGCCCCGGCGGCGACGAAACCCGAGGCGCACCTCGCGGAGATCGAGGTGGCTCCGGCGGCCGTCGCCGCGCAGTCGCCGGCCGCTCCCCCCGAGGCTTCGGCCGGCGCTCCAGCCGGCGAAAGCGCCGTGACCGGCCCGAATCCTTCCGACCTCGTCGTCGGGCTTGCGCCGACCTCGCCGCGACCGCCCGCGAGCCAGCCGCCCGCGAGCGCGGCGACTCCGGCTCCCGCGGCGGCCCCCGCCGTCGCGACTCCGCCGCAGGCTCCGGCCGCGGTTATGGCCTCGGCTCCGGCCTCGGCTCCAGCTGCAGCTCCGGCCGCGCCCGCTCAACCTCCCGCAGGAGCGGCCGTCCTCACGGGACTGACCAAGGGTTCGTACTACGTGCAAGTCGGTGTGTACGAGACCAACGAGGCGATGCAGACGGCTGCGCGCGCCTTCGCCGCCTATCCCCTCGCGGTCGAAAAAGTGGACAGGAGCGCCGGCGCATCCCAGTACCGTCTCTATGTCGGTCCTCTGTCGCGAGACGAAAGCGGTGTCGTTCTCATGCGCATCAAGTCGCACGGGTACAGGGACGCCTTCCTGCGCGAAGGTACCTGAGCCGGTGCCGCGGTGCGCCGCGCCGCACTGCCTCGTGCCATCGCGCCGCGCTACGGCGCCGCGCTCACCTTCCTCGCCGGATGACGGCGATCTGGCCGCCGAGGCCGAGCGCCATGATCGTCCCGACCCCCACGAACACGTAGGGCCAGGAAAGAAGCTGATACATGAGGCCCGCTATCAGGGTGCCGAGAATCTGCCCCACCGTCAGAAGGGATTCGTGGACGGTGACGCGGCTGTCGCGGTCCGGCGCTCCGGAGGCGCCGTAGAAAATGGAAGCGCCGTAGAGAGCCGCCTGGACGAGTCCGGCGGCCGCGAGTCCGAGGCAGAAACCGAGCGGCGAACGTATCGCGATGAAGGCGAGGTCGAGGGCCAGGGCGAAAATCAGCGCCGCGGGTATGAGCGCTGGCCGGAAT
Source organism: Rectinemataceae bacterium (assembly GCA_035530095.1). Lineage (GTDB taxonomy): Bacteria > Spirochaetota > Spirochaetia > Treponematales > Rectinemataceae > JAJXZP01. The sequence continues at coordinate 18,810 of DATKVK010000035.1, forward strand.
TGCCAGAAGCTCAGTCGGCCGAAGAGCCAGAACCCGAAGGACATGGCGGCCGCGCGGATCAGCAGCACGAAGCCTATGGTTGCCTCGCTGAAGCCCAAGACGTCCCGGGCGTAGAGCGGAAAGATGTTGAAGAAGACGGCGACGAAGGCGTAGATGAGAAACACGCCGATCCACGCCGGATAACGGAGCGGGGTCGAGCGATCCTCCCTCTGCGAGGCCCCCTGCGAGGCCCTCTGCGAGGCCCTCTGCGAGGCCCTCTGCGAGGCCCTCTGCGAGGCCCTCTGCGAGGCCCTCTGCGAGGCCCTCTGCGAGGCCCTCTGCGAGGCCCTCTGCGAGGCCCTCTGCGAGGCCCTCTGCGAGGCCCCCTGCGAGGCCCTCTGCGAGGCCCTCTGCGGGGCGGCTTCCGCCGCGGCGGAAACCGAAGCCTCCCCTCGCCGCCGCCGCTTCGAAAAGAAAGCATGCCTGCCTCGTCCCGCCGCGGCCTCCGGCGCGGGGGAGGGGGAGGGGGAGGGGGAGATTCTCCTGCCTATGCTCAGGAACGACCAGTTGAGGGCGAAGATCGCCGCGGCCGCATAGACGGGCACGAAGAGTCCCCGCTCGGCCAGGAGCCCCGCCAGGTAGGGAGCTATGGCCGAGCCGGCGCTCCACGACATGCTGAAGGCCCCCGTCGCCTTGCTCAAGGCCGCTCCCTCGATTCCCGAGGTGAGCCAGCCCATGAGCCGCGGCCAGAAGAGGGCGGTGAACAGTCCGATGAGTCCGTAGACGAGGAAGGCCGAGGCGAGGCCGCGGAAGAGCAGATGGCCGACCAGGAGCAGGGCGGAGGCGGCATTCATGAAAGCCATCGAACTCGCGGCCTTGATTCGGTGCGCGAGGGGCCGGAAGGAGATGCAGCCGACGAAATACGCCAGGGACGAGATGGAGGCGAACCAGGCCACCGTCACCGGAGTCGCCCCATAGGCGTCCTTCAAGATGAACAGCATGCCCAGGCCGATGAGCCCGACGGCGACGGCGGTCATGAAGGCGCTCGGCAAGAGCAGCAGGAGCCGCCGATCGGGAAGCTCGATGGTTTTTTTCATCGAATGAGCCTAGCTGAAACGCCTGCTGCGGTCAATGCGAGGCGCCGCGCGGCTCGCCTTCCTCGCCATGGATTTGACAGGCGGACCGGCCGCCGAATACTATGGGCTCGTCCGAAACCCTACCCTGAGACAGAGGCGATCCATGTCCGATACCGCGCGCGAACGCGTCGCCGAGCTCGCAAGGCTCATCCGCCGGCACCAGGAGCTGTACTACAACGGTCAGCCGGAACTCAGCGATGCCGAGTTCGACGAGCTCTGGGACGAGCTCGCCGCCCTGGATCCGAAAAATCCGATCCTCGCCTCAGTCGGCGCCGACGCGGCCGACGGCTGGCCCAAGACCCGCCATCTCATCCCCATGGGCAGTCAGGCCAAGGCCTCCAACCCCGAGGACTTTCTCGCCTGGTGCGCGAAGGTGGCCCACCCCGAATACCTGGTGGAGTACAAGCTGGACGGAGCGAGCCTCGAGCTCCAGTACGACGAGGGCGCCCTCGTGCGCGCGGTGACGCGCGGCGACGGCGAGGTGGGCGACGACATCCTCCCCAATGCCCTGCGCATGAAGGGCGTCATGGCGCGGCTGCCTCGGGGCTTTTCGGGCGGCGTGCGCGGCGAGGTCGTGATGACCCACGCCGTCCACGACGGAAAGTACGCCGACAAGGCCAACTGCCGCAACGCCGCCAACGGCCTCATGAAGCGCAAGGACGGCCAAGGCAGCGAGCATCTCGACGTGATCTGCTACGACGCCGACGGAACCGTCGCGGAGGCGGACGGAAGGCGCCTCGTGCCCTGGGCGGATGAGCTCGGGAAACTCGAGTGGCTGCGCGGCATGGGCTTCGCGGTCGTGCCCGTGAAACTGCTGGAGCGCGGCGAGGCCGTGGTCGAGTACCGCGCCAAGGTCATGGCCGACCGCGCCGCCCTGCCGTACGACATCGACGGCCTCGTGGTCAAGGGCATCGCGATCGACCTCGACGACGCCGCCCGCCACCGCCCCGAAAAGCAGATCGCCTTCAAGTTCAGCCTCGAGGAGGCCGTCTCGACGCTCCGGGCGGTCGAGTGGAGCGAGTCCGGCGCGAACTACACGCCCATCGGCATCATGGATCCGGTCCGGCTGGCCGGCACGACCGTGCAGCGCGCCAACCTGGTCAACACCAACGCCATCCGCGGCATGAATCTCATGATCGGCTCGAGGATCGTCATCACCAAGCGCGGCGAGATAATTCCCAAGATCGAAGGCCTCGTCGAGAATCCCGAGGCCGCGAGTCCCATCGAGGCGCCCGTACGCTGCTCCTGCGGGACCGACCTCGTCGACGAGGGGACGCGGCTCTATTGTCCCAACCCGAGCTGTCCCAAGAAGAGCCTGCATCGGCTCGAGAAATGGCTCGGCACGCTCGACATCAAGGAATTCGGCTCGGCCATACTCGGCAAGCTGTTCGCTTCGGGGAGGGTCCGCGAGATCGCCGATCTCTACACGCTGGAAGCGGCCGAGCTCGCCGAGTACGACCGCATGGGCGAGGTTCTGGCCGCGAAGCTGCTCCGCAACCTGCGGGAAAAAAGCGAAGTGAGCTTGCCGGCCTTCGTCGCCGGATTCGACATCGAAGGCATAGGGGAGCTCATGGCCGAGAAGGCCGCGGCCGCCGGCTTCGACGGCCTCGACAAGCTCCGCTCGGCGAGCGTCGAGGCTCTGGACGAGGTCGAGGGCTTCGCCGAGATCACGGCTCGCGCCCTGCTCGACGGGCTCGCGGCCCTCGCTCCGGAGATGGATCGGCTCCTCGCCTCGGGGGCGATCCGCATCGCGGCGCCGAAATCCGCGGGCCCTCTGGAGGGGAAGAGCTTCTGCTTTACGGGGGAGCTTTCGATGAAGCGAGGCGAGGCCGAAACTCTGGTGCGCTCCCTCGGAGGAACGGTCAAGGCCTCGGTGACCAAGGGCCTCTCCTATCTCGTCACCAACGATCCGCTCTCCGGTTCCGAGAAAAACAAGAAGGCGCTCTCCTACGGTGTCGCCGTGATAGACGAAGCGGCCTTTTCCGAGTTGACGGGCCGAGCGTGAGCGAGCCATCGCGGCGCGTCCCTCCCGCGGCCGGCGCGGACACGAGCGCTGAAGTCTGGATGAGGCCCAGCTCCGGACGGCTCCTCGTCGCTTTCAAGGTCGTGCCGGGAGCCGGACGGACCGCGATCGGCGGCCTTCGCGACGGCGCCATCCTGGCCCGAATCGCGGCCCCGCCCGAGAAGGGCAAGGCCAACGAGGCTCTCCTTGCCGAGCTGGCCCGCCTGCTCGGCCTCGCCAAATCCGACCTCGCCATCGTCTCCGGCACCGCCTCCCGGCGCAAGACCGTCTCGGTGCCCGCCGATGCCGAAGCTCGTGTCCGGCGCCTCGCCGAGGCCGCCATCCCCTGATCGATGGGCATGGACCGGCTCGGTCGGATAGTCCGCGGCTTGTGCGTCATCGCGGTCGCGCGGTACACTGCGCCGCAGTTTTGGCCGGCCGTCGGAATGTTCCGAGCGCTTGGACGGCTGGCCAGATCAAGGAGTTTCTCCCCATGGTCCAGTCCAAGAAGGCATGGAAGCGCATCATCGCCGACGCGATGGCCGCGTACGCCCGCGAAAAAGGCATCGAGGCGGCCATGCCGGCCGCCGAGCATATCGTCGCCGAGCGCCCGCCCCGGCCCGACATGGGCGATCTCGGCTTTCCCCTGTTTCCCTACGCCAAGCTCTTCAGGACGGCGCCCGCCCAGCTCGCCGGGGCCCTCGCCTCGAAAGTGCAAGCCCAGGCCCGCGCCGGCCGCCTCGGCGAGGCCTCGGCCGAGGGGCCCTACCTCAATGTCCGGCTCGATCGCGCCGCGGAGGCCGCGTCGCTCCTGGCCGCCGCCTCCGCCGAGAGCTGGGGCAAAACCGACTCGCTCGAGGGCAAGAAGGTGATGATCGAGTTCTCCAGCCCGAACACCAACAAGCCCCTCCACCTGGGCCACCTCCGCAACGACGTGATCGGCGAGTCCCTCGCCCGGACCATGGCGGCCGCGGGGGCCCAGCTGCGCAAGATAAACCACCCCAACGACCGCGGCGTCCACATCTGCAAGTCCATGCTCGCGTACATGGCCTACGGGGAGGGCCGGACGCCGGAGGACGAAGGATTGAAGGGCGATCACTTCGTCGGCAAGTACTACGTCCTGTTCAATACGCTGAAAGCCGAGCGCCCCTCGGCCGAGGAGGAGGCTCAGGAGCTCCTGCGCAAATGGGAGGCGGGCGATCCCGAGGTGCTCGAGCTCTGGGGACGGATGAAAACCTGGGTCCTGGAGGGCATCCGGGCCACGTATCGGCGCACCGGCATTGCCTTCGACCTCTACGATTTCGAGAGCGAGACCTATCAGCTCGGCAAGGACGAGGTAGTCAAGGGCCTCGAGCGCGGCGTCTTCTACCGCGAGGAGGACGGCTCAGTCTGGGCGAATCTCGAGGATATCGGCCTCGACCGCAAGGTTTTCCTGCGGAAGGACGGAACGAGCCTCTACATCACCCAGGATATCGGCACCGCCATATCGCGCCACGGGAATTGGCCCTACGACCGGCTGATATACGTCGTCGGCAACGAGCAGCAGTATCATTTCAAGGTCCTCTTCGAGACCCTCAAGCGGCTCGGCTTCGAGTGGGCGAGCGACCTCCACCATCTCGCGTACGGCATGGTCAACCTGCCCTCGGGCAGGATGAAGACCCGCGAAGGCACCGTCGTCGACGCCGACGACCTTATCGACGAGCTGGCGCTGCTCGCCGCCAAGGAAATAGAGGAAAAGGGCCGGGAAGACGCCGTGGGCGACGTGGGCGCGGTGGCGGAAAAAGTCGCGCTCGGCGCCCTCCACTACTATTTGCTCCAGACCAGCCCCGTCAAGGACATGCTCTACGATCCCGAGCAGTCGCTCTCCTTCACCGGCGACACGGGCCCCTACATCCAATATATGGGGGCCCGCGCCTCCTCGATACTGCGCAAGCACGAGGCGGGCGAGGGCAGGGCCCACGCCGGCACGGCCAGACCCGAGCTGCTCTCCGGCGATGCCGACTGGGAGCTCGTCAAGCGCGTGGCCGCCTTCCCCGAGGCGATCGAAGGCGCCGCCCTTTCCATGGAGCCCTCCGTCCTGGCGAATTACCTCCACGAGCTGGCCGCCGATTTCGCCACCTGGTACCGCGACAACCCCGTGCTCACGAACCCCGACGCCGACCTCGCGGCGACGCGGCTGAAGCTGGTCCGGGCGGCCAAGCGCAGCTTCGAGCGGGCGGCCTATCTCCTCTGCGTTCCTTTCCTGGAGTCGATGTGATGCGCCCCGGATCGGCCCCGGGCCTCCGACTGTCGACGTGACCCCGCCTCGAAGTCCCCAGGTTGACAGTCCGGGGCGGTCCGGGGTATAAAAACCAGCCTAACTATCGTAAGTATCGAGGTTACCGACATGTATGCAGTCGTCGAGATCAACGGAAAACAGTACCGCGCCGAGAAGGGCGCTACGCTCAGGGTCGATCGCTTTGATGCCGAGAAGGGTTCCTCGCTGTCTCTGGACAAGGTCCTCCTTCTCTCCGGCGACGAGGTCAAGATAGGTCTCCCCTATGTCTCGGGCGCGGTGGTGAAGACCGTCGTGCAGGAGGAGATCAAGGGCGACAAGATCATCGTATTCAAGTACAAGCCCAAGAAGGATTACCGAAGGACCCGCGGCCACCGGCAGCGCTACACCGTGCTCAAGGTGGAAGAGATCCTGGGCTAGTCCGCCCATTCCTCGCCGGGGCTCGGGATTCGCGCGGTGATACGAGCGAAGGTCGTCCTGGACTCGCGAGGCGGCGTTTCCCGCTTCGAGGCCGAGGGCCACGCTCTCTTCGCCCCGGCGGGAAGCGATATAGTGTGTTCGGCGTTTACGGTGCTCGCCAGGAGCGCCTATGAGGCCCTTTCGGCCATTCCCGGAGCGTCGGTCGACGCCGAGGCGAGCGGACGAGGGCGCTTCGCCTTTCGCGCGCTCGAACTGCCGCCCGAGTCGGCCGAGCGCGCCGCAGGCATAGCGGATTTCCTGCTGCTCGGCCTGCGAGGCCTCGAGCGAGACTATCCCGGCTCGATCCGGCTGACTGTGGAACACTAGTGGAGGTGATGTTATGGCACACAAAGGCGTCAACGGCCGGGATTCCAATCCCCAGCATCTCGGCGTCAAGGCGTACGGCAACGAGGTCGTCACTGCCGGTTCGATCATCGTGCGGCAGCGCGGCACGCGGATCCATCCCGGTCTCAATGTCGGCATCGGCAAGGACGACACGCTTTTCGCTCTCATCGACGGCAAAGTCTTCTTCAAGGAATACCGCGGAAAGAAGATCGCGGGGGTCGAGCCTGTCGGCGAATAGGGAAGCCGGACTCATCCTTGAGGCGCCTCGCCTCGAGGCTCAATTCACGGTAGATCGGCTGGCCGCCCTGCGCCCTCCCAGGCGTGCGGGCGGTTTTGCGTTTTTCATGCACCGTCCGATTCACAGTGCACCTGGCGACAGGCCGTCCGCCGCGCCGGGAAGCGCCATCGCCCGCTCGAAGAGGCCGCAGTGGTAAAGTTCGCCGACGAAGCTACGATTATTGTCTCTTCGGGCAAGGGCGGAGACGGATGCATCGCCTTCCGCAGGGAGAAGTACGTGCCCATGGGCGGCCCCGCGGGCGGCGACGGAGGCCGCGGAGGCGATGTCGTGTTCGAGGTTCGCCGCAATCTGCGCACGCTCGCCCAGCTCCGCTACCAGCAGACCTTCAAAGCCGAGAACGGCAGACCGGGCATGGGAAAGAACATGCACGGAAAGGACGGCGAGGATATCGTCGTCCTGGTTCCGCCGGGCTCGATCATCAAGGATGCCGAAACGCTCGAGGTGCTCAAGGATTTCGGCTCCGGAGGCGGCTCGGGCAAGGCGCGCGAGGAGGCGCAGGACGGAAGCCGCTGGATTTTCCTCACGGGAGGGAAGGGCGGCTGGGGCAATACGCACTTCAAGACCTCGGTCAACCAGGCTCCCAAGACATCCCAGCCGGGAAAACCGGGAGCGACGCGGCGGCTTAAGATAGAGCTTCAGCTCATCGCCGACATCGGCTTCGTCGGCTTTCCCAACGCGGGCAAATCCTCGCTGCTCGACCACTTCACCAACGCCCGGCCCAAGATAGCTCCGTATCCGTTCACGACGAAGATTCCCAACCTCGGCATGCTTCGGGTGCATGAGCGCGACATCGTGCTGGCCGATATCCCCGGCATCATCGAAGGCGCTCACGAGGGCGCGGGTCTCGGCATCCGCTTCCTTCGCCACATCGCCCGCACGAGCGCCTTGGCCTTCCTCGTGGACCTTTCGGACGATAATTGGAAAGAGGCCTTCGGCATCCTGCGCGAGGAGCTCGAGGCCTTCTCCTCCGATCTGGCTTCGCGGCGGCGGGTCCTGGTGGCGACGAAGCTCGATCTGGGCGAGGCCGCCGATCGTTTCGCCGAGTTCGAGGCGGCCTTTCCGGAAGAGGAAATCTTCGGCATTTCCGTGTTCTCAGGCCGGGGCATAGAAGAGCTCAAGGAAGCGTTCTTCCGATTCGTCGAGGAGTCCGAAAGAGCGGCCCGCGAGCGCGGCGCGGACGAGGAAAACTACTTCGGAACCCAGCCCGAAGACATCCCGGAGCCGGAGGAGGGAGTGTGAGACTCCTTCTGTTCGGCGGTTCCTTCAACCCCGTCCATATCGGGCACCTCGTCATGGCTCAGGAAGTGAGGGCCCAATTCGGCTACGATCTCGTGCTTTTCATCCCCTCGCTCCATCCTCCGCACAAGACTTTCGCCGAGGACCCCGGCGCCGAGCATCGCCTCGCGATGCTTCGCGGCGCGGTGGACGGCGACTCCTGCCTGGGCGTCGAGGACTGCGAAATCAGGCGCGGCGGCACCTCCTACACGATCGACACCGTCCGCGATATCGCCTCCAGGTACCCCGTCGACGGAAAGCCCGGCCTCATCGTGGGAGACGATCTCATACCCGGTTTCGCCGCATGGAAAGAGCCCGGGATCATCGCGCGCGAGACGGATATAATCTGCGCGCGCCGGACTTCCCCCGGTCGCCTGGAGCTGTCTTTCCCCCATCGCTATGCCGACAATCCGCTCGTCGCCGTATCGAGTTCCCTTATCCGCGAGAGAGCCCGATCCGGCCGGCCTTTCCGTCATTTCCTTCCCCGCTCAGTCTACGAGTACATTCTCCGCGAAGGCCTGTATGGCCTACGCTGAGCTGATCTCGAAGCTGATGCTCCTGGTCGACGAGAGGCTCTCTCCGTCCCGTGCCGCCCATTCCCGCGCTGTCGCCGATCTCGCCGCCGAGCTCTGCGCGCGGCAGGGCCTCGACCCCGATCGGGGACGTGCGGCGGGACTGGCCCACGATCTGTGCAAGGAATTTCCGCCGGACGACCAGCGGAAGCTCGCGGCCGATTATCCCGGCATTTCGAAAGGTTCCGCGTTGATGGCCGAGAAGATCCTGCATGGGCCGGCCGCCGCCGTCCTGCTCGGACGCGATTACGGTGTGGACGACGACGAACTGCTGGAGGCTGTGGCGCTTCATACGGTGGGCAAGCCGGGAATGAACGGACTCTGCCTCATTCTCTACTGCGCCGACAAGCTCGATCCCAGCCGGAGGCAGGGCGACCCTGCGCTCGTCGATCGTTGCCTCGGTCTGCCTCCCCGAGAGATGCTGCTCCTCGTCGTTTCCGCTTCGATATCCCGGCTCGAGGCGACGGGCCATGCGATTGCCCCTGAGACCCTGGTCCTATATACTAGCCTGCAACAATCGGTACCTGCACCATGAAACGATATTCGATAGACAAGAGCTCCATTCTCCTCTTCATCATCCTCGGCATTTTCGCCGGCGGCGTCGTGCTGCTCGCGTACTCGCTGCGCAACAACGCGGTGGAACGGGCGATGAAAACCGATCGGATCGTCAATATCGCGGTCATCATCGACCACGGCGGCAAGCCCGCCTCGACCCAGCTGTTCATGTTCTACCCGGCGAACGGCCGAGGCGCGCTTCTCGACGTGCCCGGCGAGACCGGCCTCATCATCAAGTCCCTCAACCGGGTTGATCGCATCGATGTGCTCTACGATCGCAGCCATCCTCAGGCCTACGTCAAGGAAATTGCCAGCCTCCTCGACACCGAAATACCCTACTGGATAATCCTGGACGAATCCGAACTCGTGCGGGTCACCGATCTCCTCGACGGCTTGCAGCTCTTCATTCCTTCGGCCGTGGACCAGGTGGGCCCTCCTGCCGTACACCTTCCCTCCGGAGCGCTCGTCCTCGACGGCGACAAGACGGCTCAGTTCGCCTTCTACCGGGATTCGAGCGACACGGAGGCCGACGCCGCGGCGAGGAGGCAGAAGCTCATCCAGGCCCTGTTTCGGCGCATAGGCGAGGATAGCTCCTGGCTCATCCGGCCGGACGTCTTTCCCGTATTCCGAAGCGCGATCCGCAGCAATCTTTCGAGCGATTCGCTCCGCATGCTCATCCCCCAGCTTTCCAACCTCGACACCGACCGCATCGTGATGCAGCGAGTCACGGGTTCGCCCAAAATGGTGGACGGGAAGCTTCTCCTGTTCCCCCATTACGACGGGGAGCTCGTCCGCGACATAGTCAAGCAAACCCTCAATGCGCTCGCCAACTCCGCCAGCAACGCATCGGAGCAGAGCATCTTCACGATCGAAGTGCTCAACGGAACGCCCTCCAACGGACTGGCTAAGCGGGCCGCGGAGATCTACCAGAGTTTCGGCTACGATGTCATTTCCATCGGCAACGCGGATCGGGACGACTACGAGAAATCCTCGGTAGTGGCCCACTTGTCCAGCACCGACGAAGCCAAGACCGTCGGGAAGGTAATACGTTGCTCGAATGTAAGTGTCCAGGCCGTAGCGGAGAACGACACTTCCGCGAGCGACGCCGATTTCACCATCATTCTAGGGAAGGATTTCAATGGAAGATACTGCAGTCACTAGCGAGCGTGCGGCTCTTGAGCTGGCACGGATACTTTCGGAACACCGGGGAGGCGACGTGGTCGTGCTCGACCTCTCCGTTCAGGCAGGGTGGACCGACTATTTCGTCATCGCCACCGCGACGAGCGGAACTCATCTCCGCGGTCTCGCGCGCTTCGTGGACGATTCCGCCCCGGCCCTGGGCCTGGCGCGCCTCAGCCGGCACAGCACCGCGGACGACGACGAGTGGATACTCGTCGATTTCGGCACGGTCGTCGTGCATCTCATGACCGAGCGGGCCCGCTCCTTCTATGAGCTCGAAAAGCTGTGGTTTCTGGCTCCCGCTACGAAAATCGAGTCGCCGGCGGGCGCGAGCGCCTAGGCGACCCCTTGTCCCGGAACCGCCTCGATTCCCTCATTCGTCGAAATCGTCGTAGTCGACATCGTCGTCGTAATCGTAGTCTTCTTCGTCTTCGTCGAATTCCTCGTCTTCGAAGTCGTCTTCGTTGTCTTCCTCGTCTTCGAAGTCCTCGTCATCTTCGTCGAAATCTTCGTCCGCATCGTCGAATTCTTCGTCTTCAAGATCCTCGAGGTCGTCGTCCTCTTCGAAATCGTCGTCCTCGTAGTCCTCGTAGCTGTCGTCGAAACGAATGGACGGCAGCGTGGGCATACCCGCGGAATCGGATTCTGAGACGAGCATGAGCGCCAGCTCGGGAGCCTCGTTCGACGCGGTTTCGCCGTAGGTAGGGACCATAGCTCATTCCTCCCTGCAAGATGACGGCGCCTCGCATGGAAGGAGGCAACCGGCTGGTGGCCGTCGGGTATCCGGGAAGACCCCCGCGCCAATCGAAAATCTAAAAGAGTATCCGCTCGTCTGTCAACTAAGATCGTGAAATAAAAGCGCCGAGCGGCGGGAATCCATCATTCTCCCGGGGGAGTGTGATCCCGCTTTCGGGGTTTGACAAGAGTCCTATAATCTATATAATAACGCCCTCAATGGCGGCGAGCGTCAAGGTCAGTGCCCCCTCGAAGGTCAATCTCCATTTGAGGGTATACGGGCGGCGCCCCGACGGCTACCACGGAATACGAAGTCTTTTCCAGGCCGTTTCCCTGGCCGACACCATCGTCGTCCGGTCTTTGAAAACGATAGATATTGTCGCAATTGAAGGCAGTTTCGATTGCCCTGCGCAGGATACCACGGTCTATAAGGCCGTCGCGGCCTTCAGGAAGGCTTCCGGCATCCGAACCGGCCTCTCGGTCAAGGTCGAGAAAGCCGTTCCGGCAGGCGCGGGACTCGGCGGCGGCTCCGGCGACGCCGCCGCGGTGCTGAGAGCCCTCGACGCTCTTTTCGATACCCGTTTCGAGAAGAGAGCGTTGGCCGCCATGGGCGCCCTGGTCGGAAGCGATGTTCCCTTCTTTTTTGAAGACGGATGCGCTCTCGTCAGTGGTCGGGGTGAGCGCGTGGAGCCCGTGGCTCCCCGCGACGATTTCGCCTTGGCCATTCATTTCCCCGGCTTTCCCGTGGGCAGCGCCGAAGCGTATAGGCTTCTGGATCGAATGCGCCCGGGCGATTCCGAAGAGGCTGATCCGGCCGCGGAAGCCTTGTGCGCTGCCTACTATGGAGATCCGAAGCTCTGGCCCTTCGCGAATTCCTTCGAGCGCTTCGTGGCCGCCGAGCATCCTGAGATTTCGGCCATCCTCTCGAAGATGCGGGAGTCCGGTGCCTCCTTTTCATCCATGAGCGGGTCGGGGAGTTCCGTTTTCGGCGTATTCCCCACGGTTCAAGCCGCAGGCGAGGCCGTAAAATCGCTGGCCGGCTTCGGAGGAAGTTCCTATCTCGCCTTTCCGCTTGCGCGCTTGCCCGCGCTCGACTAGAATCTTCCTGGAGAGCTTCCGTTTGTGGACAAGGAGAGTCGATGCCATGGAGATCACGGACATCCGCATCCGAAGGGTAACCACCGAAGGCAAGCTAAAGGCCTACGTTACCGTGACTTTCGATGATTGTTTCGTCGTCCACAATGTCAAGATCATTGAAGGCAAGAGTGGCGTGTTCATCGCCATGCCGAGCAGAAAGACACGAAACGGAGAGTATAAGGATATAGCCCATCCGATTCATCCGGATTTCCGCGCCCGCCTCCAGAATCGCATTCTGGAAGCTTTCGAGGCAACGCCTCTCTCGGACGCCACTGCATCGGATTTCGATTAGGAAGGTGGCGTTTTTTCGCGATCCCTCTGGGACGTCGGCAAGCGGCTAAGCCTCCGGATTTTGGTTCCGGTATTCGCAGGTTCGAATCCTGCCGTCCCAATAGTTTCATGCAATTTCACGATCAAGGAGACTTTATAATGAATCATCCCGTTCTGAGCGCGGTCGCCCGCTCGACGACTACGAAGGGTGAACTCCGCCAGTTCCGCTTGGCGGGGCGCATACCTGCCGTCATCTACGGCGGCGGTCAAGCGGCCGTGCACATTCTTCTCAACGAGCAAGAGTTCATCAAGGCCACGACCGGCATTTCCGAGAGTACGATTCTCGACATCGACATCGGAGGCAAGAAGACCCAGGCCTTCGTGAAGGAACACCAGCGGGACACTCTTTCGGGGAAGATCATCCATGTCGATCTTCTCGAAGTGGTCAGCGGCCGCAGCATCCATGCGAAGGTGCCCCTCCACCTCATCGGTACGCCGGTGGGTGTCAAGGAAGGCGGCATCCTCGAAAACCCGGCGCACGAGGTCGAGGTGGAATGCGATCCTTCCCGCCTGCCCGAGAAAATCGAGGTCGATATTTCCGGCCTTCAGGCCAATCATTCCATCCACGTCAGGAACATTGCCGCCATCGAGGGCGTCAAGATCCTGACGAGTCCCGAGCTCGTCGTGGCGGTGGTCAAGTTCGCCAAGGCCGAGGTCGTGGAGACCCCTGCGGTGGCCGAGGCGACCCCGGCCGCCGGCGCGGCTGCCGCGCCCGGAGCCGCACCGGCAGCCGCCGGTGCGGGAGCAGCTGCCGGCGCGTCGACCGACAAGAAGGAAGAGAAGAAATAGCTCTTCCGAGCCCGGTTCTTCAAATCGCCTGCCGATTGTTGAACGTGGCTCAGCTGTCTTGAAATGCGCCCTTCGGACCGTGTCGCCTGGGGCGTCCGCGGTGTGACGAAGCCACTTTCGGAGCTTTCAGGCTTTGAAGGTGGTTTCGCATTTTCGGACAATCGATGAGGATCGGGGCCATGGCGTTCAGACCCGCTAGAGGAACCGTCGAATCGAGGCTTTCCGCCTTTCTGGGAGCTCTCGATCTGGGCGAGCGTGAGGTTCTCATCGTCGCCTATTCGGGCGGTCCCGACTCCGCGGCTCTCCTGGCCGCGGCCGCGGCCCTGCGTCCGGGCCCCCTGCTCGCGGTGCATGTCGACCATGGTCTGCGGCCCCAGGCCGAGCGGGAGGCCGAGCGGAGGCTCGTCATGGCCCTTTGCGCGCGCTTGGGCGTCAGGTTGACGATCGCGCGCGTGCGGCCCGGTTCCGTCTCCGCTCTCGCGGCGCGGAGGCAGGCCGGCATCGAGGCGGCCGCCCGGGAGTATCGCTATCGCGTGCTGAAAAAGCTCATGGAACGCGAAGCCTCCTCCCATGTCCTTCTCGCTCATACCGGCGACGATCAGGTCGAGACCGTGCTCATGCGGCTGCTGGGCGGCTCGGGAAGCGCCGGCCTCCGCGGCATGGCTGCCGTCAATCCCCCCTGGTACAGGCCTTTCCTCGGACTCGGCAAGAGCGAGCTCCTCGACTACGATCTCCGGCTCGGGCTCTCCTATTCGACGGATTCGACGAACGCTTCGATCGACTATCTGCGAAACCGCGTAAGGCTACGTCTGATGCCTTTCCTCGACCGCGATTTCCCGGGCTGGAGGAGAGGCTTGAGCCACACGATCGAGCGGGCGCGTCTCGATTCCCAGGCCATCGGCGAATGCGCCCGGGCCATAGCCTTCCGGCCCGCAGCCGATGGGACCTTCGCCGTGGAGGCCGACGCCTTTCTCGCGATGCCCGAATCCTGTCGATTGGCCTCCCTTGTGGAGGCTGTCGGCTCATTGACCGGTCGAAGCCGTCTCAGCCTGCGCATGGCTCGCGCGGCGCTCGCTGCCTTGGGCCCCGAGGCGCGCGGAAGCTACCGGGGGGGCGGAATAGCGCTCTGCGGGTCGAACGATGCGGTGCTCCTGCGCCGCGGCCTTGATTTTCCCCGGCGCGGCGGGTATTTTGTAGTCATCGACGGAGCATGCCGGGTCAGGGCGGGGCGTTATGTCGTAGAGGCGATGTGGACCTCGAGCGCCGGACAGGGAATACGTTCCGACGCATTTCGCTTTCCGATTATCGTGCGTTCCCGCAGACCCGGCGATTCAATCGAATTTAACGGTGGGGGTAAGCGCCTCGACGATCTGTTTTCCGAGTGGGGTTTGAGCGCCGAGTCGCGCGCGGCAGTCCCCGTGGTGGAGGACCGCGATGGCATAGTCGCGGTCCTCGGTTCCACATTCGGTGCCAAGGATCGCTACCGTGAGCTTGCCAAGGCGAAGGGCGGGGCGGAACCTCGACTCGCGGTCATCGTAAAAGGAGTCTGAGCCTCGTATGGATTTCGACGATCAAAACAAGCCTCCTCAGCGCAAGCAAGAAGGGCCGGCTCGCGGCAGCAAGGCGGCCCTCGCCCTATTCCTTTCATTGGCGCTGCTTTTCTCGGCTCTCTTCGTCTTCAACGACAAGAACCCGGCCAAAGAAATCGATTACTCCGCCTTCTTGACCAACCTCGATCTCGGCAACGTGGATGCGGTCAAGATCATCGATCAGTTCGAGATACAGGGAACGCTGAAAGGCAAGACCGGGGCCGAGGCCCTATTCAGGACCAATATTCCCTACCTCGATCTCAGCCTCCTGCAGAAGCTCCGAGACAAGGGCGTCAAGATTTCGGGGTCGGTGAAGGGCACCAGTCCCTGGCAGGTGCTGGCCGAATTCGCCCCCTGGCTTTTCGGCTTCTTCATACTCTGGCTCATGCTCAGGCAGGTCCAGGGCAACAACAAGGCCTTCACCTTCGGAAAGAGCAAGGCCAAGCGCTATATCGAACCGCCCAAGAAGATCTCCTTTTCCGATGTGGCGGGCCAGAAAGAAGCGAAATACGAACTGCTCGAGGTCGTCGACTATCTTAAGAATCCGCAGAAATTCGTGAAAATGGGAGCCCGCATTCCCAAGGGCGTACTGCTCGTCGGCATGCCGGGGACGGGCAAGACCCTGCTCGCCAAGGCGGTCGCCGGCGAGGCCAACGTGCCTTTCTTCCATATGTCCGGGTCGGACTTCGTGGAGATGTTCGTGGGAGTGGGCGCCAGCCGCGTCCGGGATCTCTTCGATCAGGGACGCCGCAGCGCTCCCTGCATCATCTTCATCGACGAGCTCGATGCCGTGGGCCGCACCCGCGGCGCCGGCTACGGCGGCGGACACGACGAGCGCGAGCAGACCCTCAACCAGATGCTCGTCGAGATGGACGGCTTCGACACCAAGGACGGCGTGATAATCCTCGCGGCCACCAATCGCCCCGACGTCCTCGATCCCGCCCTCCTGAGGCCGGGAAGGTTCGACCGGCAGGTCGTCGTGGCCATGCCCGACGTCAAGGAGCGCGAAGACATCCTCGCCATCCACATGCAGAAAATTCCCGTCGATCCGGACGTGGATGTCAAGCGCCTGGCGCGCGCCACCCCGGGCACCTCGGGGGCGGATCTCGCCAACCTCGTCAACGAGGCGGCACTCTGGGCCATCCGCAAGGATCGAAGCATCGTCGAGATGGGAGACTTCGAGGAGGCCCGCGACAAGATCCTCATGGGTGTCGCGCGGACCAGCCTGGTGATCACCGACGAGGAAAAGCGCGCCACCGCCGTCCACGAGGCCGGGCATGCCCTCATCCACTACCATCTCGCCCATTCCGATCCCCTGCACAAGGTCACCGTCGTGCCGCGGGGACGGGCCCTGGGGCTCACCCTCTCCCTGCCCGAAAAGGACGTGTATTCCCGTTCCCGCGCTTGGCTCGAAGACCGCATCTGCGTCATGTACGGCGGCTATGCGGCCGAGAAGATCATCTACGGCGAGACGACCACCGGCACCGCCCAGGACATCAGGCAAGCCACCGACTTCGCGCGCAAGATGGTCTGCGAATGGGGCATGGCCGAGGAGATGGGACCGGTGGCCTTCGGCCAGGAGGATGAGCCCATTTTCATCGGCAAGGAGATCGCCCAGCACAAGGACTACTCCGAGGATACCGCGCGTAAAATCGACGCCGCCGTCAAGCGCATTCTCGAGGGCGCGCTCTCCAGGGTCATCGGCCTGTTGACCGAGCACCGCGATCAGCTCGAGCGGCTTGCGGACGAACTCGTCGCCAAGGAAACCCTCGAAGACGCCGATGTCCGGAGTCTTCTCGGTTTCCCGCTCCGCGAGGCGCAGGCCTAGCGGCGATGGCTGCGGTTTCCCGGGTCCGAAGCAAGGCCGCGGTAGTTCTGTCCGCGGTCCTGCTGTTCGGCGCGGGGGGCGGCACCCGGGCCGCGCTTGCCCAGACTTCGGTCCGATCGGGCGATGCCGCCATCGCGCGCGCCTACTTCGACGAGGCGCGGCAGCGGGCGGCCGCGGGGGACTGGTCCGGCGCCGCGCCCCTTCTCGCGGCCGCCGAGGAAATCGACTCGGGCGATTCGGACCTGCGCTATCTGGCGGCTCTTGCCTCCATCCAGAACGGCGGTTCCATCGCTCAGGGCCTCGACGAGCTGGATGCGGCCCTCGCCGCCGATCGTTTCACGTATTATCGTCGCGACGACGCGGTTTCCCTGCGGTCCGAGCTCTTGATCCGCAGCGGCCGCTACGCGGAAGCCTTGGCGGCGCTTCGCGGTCTCCCCTTGGACGCGGACACGCTCTGGATGCGCTGCCGGGCCTTCGAAGGCCGGGGCGATACGAGCTCCTTCGATGCGGAGCTCCGCACCGCCCTCAGGCTTTACCCCGACGATCCCCGCTTTCCCCGCGTCTTCCTCGAAAGCCTGGGCGATCCGAGCCGATCGGCCCCGCGCAGCGCCGAGGCGGCGGCCTTGGGCGACACCATACTCGCCCGGCTCCGGAGCTATGCGGCGCTCGACCCCGAGCTTCCGGTGCTCGCCGCCCCCATCATGCAGGACCGGAAGGCTCGGCGAGATGCCGTGCTGGCCTACCGCTCGGCCGGCGGCCGGAGCGCCCGGGCGACGCTGCTGGCCCTCGACTACGGCCTCGTCGATCAAAAGACCGCCTGCGACGAACTGTTTTCCGGGCGCTATCCCTTGAAGCTCGCCGACATCGAGGCCGCGCTCGCCTTGGCTCGAAGCGGCGCCGATCGGGACCTCGTCGCCGCGGCTTTCGACGCCTACAGCGGACCCATCGTGCTCAAAAAGGACGGCGGCATCGCCGAAACGGCCGAACTCAAATCGGGGCGCCCCGTTTCATGGTCGAGGAGCTACGACGACGAGCGCGGCCACATCTCGTACGAACTCGAACTGGCCGACGAGGAGCCTGCCCGTCTCGTCGTGTCCATTCCGGGCACCGAGATCAGAGTCGGCTACTCGAGCTATCCCTATTGCTCGACTATCGCCTTCTCCGAAGGCGGCGCGACGACCGATTATCGCTTCGATCCCGACCAGTATTTCTTCGCCCCCGTGAAACTGCGCAGCGTGCTCGGCTCCGGCTCGGGAGAGCGCTTCGTGCCCGTCTACAGCGACGCGCCGCTGCCGACCGAACGGGCCTGCGCCGCCGCCGCCCTGGAGATCGGCGTCAGTTCCGGCGATAGCCGCCAGATCACGACGCTCGATCGCGGGATTCCGCTCAAGCGGGTGACCTGGAAGAGCGGCCGTCTGTACGCGATCCTCTCGTACGAGCGAGGACTGCCGCGGATCGAGCGCGTCGACGCCGACGGCGACGGAAGATTCGAGACCGAGCGCGTCTACGCGACGGGCGAAGACGGCGTGTCGAAGGTGGAATGGATCCTGATCGACACGAAGGGGACCGGCATCTTCGATTACCGCGAGCAGACGGTCTTTCCCTTCCGCAAGGAATGGGATTTCGACCGCAACGGCAGCATCGATGCCGTCCAGTACCAGCAAAAGGACGGGTCGATCGTCAGGGAATTTTCCACAGGCCTGGACGGCCGCTTCGACGAGTCCATGACCATCCAGGCCGGGAAGATAGCCTCGTTCACGAAAAACGGCCACAATGTCAAATTGCTCGCCGACGCCAACCCGTCGGTGACATGGATAGGATCCAAGCCTTTCGATTTGGGGAGTAACGTACCGGCGGACGAAGGTGTTATTTCGGTAAGGAATATACGCGTACGGATTGTCCGGGCAGGTTCCCAAATTTTTGCGGAGATCGTACCTTGAAAAAACCGCTTTTGCTGTGCATCGCCGGCGCAATCTTCGTAGTCCTCGGCTCCTGCGCGAGCGCCCCCAAGCCGAAGGTCGCGCCCGCGCCTTCATACGCGACGCTCAAGCTGGAGGAGCTGACGGCTCTGGAAAAGCAGGATCCCGCACAAGCCTTGGAGGCCTGCGCAGCCCTGCTCGATTCGGCCGTAACCGATGACACGGGACCGCAGGCCCCGTCCCCGAAGGACCTTCGTACCCTCGCCGCGAGCGCCGAGGCCGCCGTCTACGCGAGCTATCGCGCCTCCGTCGCCTCCGGCGATTGGAACGGCGCCATGGCGAGTTTCTCGAGCCTGCGGGCCATAGCCGGCGAGCCGAAGCTTTCGGTTCTGATGGTCCCCGATGCCGCCGCCGAAGCGGGCCGGGGGAGCCTTCGCTTCGCGGAGCTCGAAGCGAAGGACGCCGAGGCCGTCTTCGGCTCCGGCATGACGGCTCCCGCCCTGGCTCTCTACATCGATTCCCTGGATGCGGGCCGCGCCAAGGATCCCTCGCTCGGCACGGACGAGATCCGCCGATGGACGGCCAGGGCGCTGGCCGCACGCGACCGTTCCAGCCTGGCCATCCTCACCGCCCTCGAAGCGGCCCGCGGCGTTCCGCCGACCGAAGGCGCCGCCGGCTTCCTGGCATCCAAGGACAGCATCGCGGCCATGCGAAAAGGCGTGGTGACCATCGACGTCGATCGCGGCATCAAGATCGAGCAGGGATACGGAGTCCCCGACAGGGTGCTGGGCTCGGGGTTCTACATCGACAAGGGTGGCTACCTCATCACGAATTACCATGTCATTTCCAGCGAAGTCGACCCCAAGTACCGGGGATTCTCGCGCATCACCGTCCGTCCCCCCGACGCGCCGGAGGTACGGCTCCCCGCCAAGGTGATCGGATGGGACAGACTGCTCGATCTGGCGCTCGTCAAGGTGAGTACGACACCTAGCTATGTCTTTTCCTTGGCAAGGAATACCGCGCTCAGCCCCGGAGAGAGCATCCTGACCATCGGCTCGCCGGCAGGTCTGGAAAACACCGTCACCTCCGGCATCGTGAGCGCCGTCGGAAGGCATCTCCTCGCGATCGGCGATGTCTTCCAGCTCGATGCCGCCCTCAATCCCGGCAACTCGGGCGGACCGGTCATCGACAACGACGGCAAGGTGGAGGGCGTCGCCTTCGCCGGGCTCCCTCAGTTCCAGGGACTCAACTTCGCCATTCCCTCCTCCTGGCTGCTGCGGATCCTTCCCGCTCTCTTCCGCGGCGGCGAGGTCAAGCAAGCCTGGCTCGGCCTCGCCCTGGCCGAGGATCGGGCTCCTCCGGCCGAAAGCAATGGCGATCGCCTGGAAGTCACCTACCGGCATCCTACGATGGCCCCGGGCATCGAGCAGGGAGATTTCCTCGACTCCATCGACGGAAACAAGCTCGACAAGCTCACCGAGGCGCAGGCCCTCCTCCTGTCCCTGGCGCCCAAGAGCCTCGCCCTCGTCACGATCGAAGACCGCCGGGGCAGACACACCCTCATACGCTTTCTCGGCGAACGTCCCTACGCGCCGATCGAGTCCGCGATCACCATGGATCGCAAGGACAAGCTTTTCCCCGTGCTCTTCGGCATGACCGTCTCGCGGCTGCCCGGCGGCATGTTCGGGCCGGCCGCGTACACCATCACGAAGATTTGGCCGGGAAGCATAGCCGACGAATCGGGACTTTCGGTGAACGATCCCTTCGATCTGCGCAATTTCTACGTCGACGATTCCCTGCGCGCCGTCTTCATCCAGATTCAGGTCAAGAAGCGCAGAGCCGGTTTCCTCGAAAGCATCATTCAACTGGCCGCCACGCTGGACGACCCCTCGTTCATCTAGCCGCGGTCCTCCGGAATCTTCGGTTCGAGGGAGGCCGCGGCCTTGCATTTTGGCTTTCGAAGCATATAGTGGGCTTACGGGAGCACAATGATTATGAGTTCAGATTCGCCGCCCGCGGTAATTCATCTTTTCCCGACCTTGTCGATAGACCGTGCGGCCGAGTTCAAGGACCAGCTCGTCGAAGCGCTCGCGGCCTCCGACAGCGTGATTCTCGATTTCTCCCTGGTGGAGGAAATCGATTTGGCCTGTCTCCAGCTCGTGTACGCGGTCCGTTCGTCGGCTCGTGAAGCCGGCAAGAAGCTCGCTTTATCCAGCCTTCCTTCCCCTCATGTCCTGGCTCGCCTCGCCGCTGCGGGTTTCCTGCGCGCCGATCCGCGCGAGGGGGGAATATCGCTCGACAGTGCACTTGTCGATGTGTGATGGCCGAGGGGCGCAACGATGATAGATAAATTCAAGACTTCCTTTCGCGAAGAATCGCGGGAACTCCTCGCCCAGTTGGAGGACACGCTGCTCGAACTGGAATCGGATCCCGGCGATGCCGAACTCATAAACGCGGCGTTTCGCGCGTTCCACACCATCAAAGGCTCGTCTTCGATGTTCGGCTACGAGGCCATCGGCCACTTCACGCATGATATCGAGACCATACTCGATCGCTGCAGGAACGGCGAGCTCGCGATCACCAAAGACTTCATCGGCATGGCGCTCGTCGCGCGCGACCACATCCTTTCTCTCCTCGAACACGAAGAGGAGCCTCCCGCTGATCTGATGCAGGAGGGAAACCTTCTCCTGTCGCGCCTGCGCGAGTTCGCGGGCATGCCGACCGCGACGGAGTCCGCCGCGGAACAGGTCCGGCCGCCGGAACAGGGCTCCGCGCCCGTCTCCGCCGGCCTGGCGCGCACCTTCCGCATCCAGTTCAAGCCCGGTCCCGATATTTTCAAGAACGGCACGAAGGTGCTCAATCTCATCGAGGAATTGGCCGGGCTCGGCAGCGCAGACGTTTTTCCCCACGTCGAAACCATACCGCCGCTCGAATCGATCGATCCCGAACGCTGCTATTGCCGCTGGGACGTGATGCTCACCACCGAGCGCGACCTCAACGCCATCCGCGACGTGTTCATCTTCGTCGAGGACCAGTGCGAGCTCAAGATCGAAAAGCTCCCCCCGGAGGACGGCGCCGAAGCGGGCGCGCCGCCGCACCGGCTCGGCGATATCTTGCTCGAGCGCGGCGAATTGTCGCCCGCGGACCTGTCCGAAGCCCTGAGTTCCCAGAAGCGCCTGGGCGAAGTGCTGGTCGAAAAGCATATCCTGTCCAAGCCTCAGGTCGAGTCGGCGCTCGTCGAGCAAAAGCACATCCAGAAGACCCAGCTGCACGGCGATCAGGGGCTCGGCTCGATACGAGTCGCCAGCGACAAGCTCGACGCTCTCGTCGACCTCGTCGGCGAGCTCGTGACGCTCCAGGCGCGGCTGAGCCAGACCGCGCTGGACATCAAGGACGCGTCTTTAGGCTCCATCGCCGAGCAATTCGAGCGGCTCATAGCCCAGTTGCGCGACAACACCATGGTCATGAGGATGCTTCCCATCGGCAGCACCTTCAACAAGTTCCGGAGGCTCGTCCGCGACCTCTCCATCGAGCTGGGCAAGGAAGCGGAGCTCGTCACCGAAGGCGCGGAGACCGAGCTCGACAAGACGGTCATCGAAAAACTCGGCGATCCCCTCGTCCACATCATCCGGAATTCCATAGACCACGGCATCGAGGATCCCGACCGGCGCGAAAGGGAGGGCAAACCGCGGCGCGGAAGCATAAAGCTCGCGGCCTCTCATTCGGGCGCGTACGTGCTCATCCAGGTCTCGGACGACGGCAAGGGGCTCGACCGCGATGCCATTCGGAACAAGGGGATCGAACGGGGCATCGTTTCCGCCTCGCAGGAGCTTCCCGAGCAGGAGCTGTACCAGCTCATCTTCGCCCCCGGTTTTTCGACGGCGAAGGCCGTCACCACGGTATCGGGACGCGGCGTGGGCATGGACGTCGTCAAGCGGGAGATAGACTCCCTGGGCGGCTCGGTGCATCTCGCGACCCAGCCGGGCAAGGGCATGACCGTCACGCTCAAGATACCCCTGACCCTGGCGATCATCGAGGGCTTGCTCGTCAGGATAGCGAACGAATTCTATGTCGTGCCCCTGTCCTCGGTGGACGGCTGCATAGAAGTCACCCGGAAAGAGCTCGCCGAGAAGGGCGAGCGGCGCATCATCAGCTATAGAGAGGAACTCGTTCCCTACGTCCTGCTCCGCGAGGCATTCGACTCGGGCGGAGAGGAGCCCGAGATCGAACAGATGGTCATCGCTTCGGGGCAGGATTCGCGCGTCGGCTTCGTGGTGGACCAGGTGGTCGGCGATTACCAGACGGTCATCAAGCCGCTCGGCCGGATGTATCGGGATATCGACGGCATCTCGGGCGCCACGATACTCGGCGACGGCACCGTGGCCCTCATACTCGATGTCAATCGGCTCGCTGCCAGCGCCCAGCGCGGCGGCTCGCTGCGCGCGGCGGAGGGAGCCTAGACCGTGGCCGACGCCGACCGAGCCGCCGGCGCTTTCATGCCCGGAACCGCCGTCCTGTCGGACAGCGACTTCCGCAAGCTGGCGCAGTACATCGAGAGCGAGCTGGGCATCCGCATGCCCGAGACCAAGCGCGTCATGCTGGAGTCGCGCCTCCAGAAGAGACTCAGGAGATTCAATCTGCCCTCGTTCAAGGCCTATGTGGAATATGTCTTCTCGCCCGAGGGCCGCGAGACCGAGCTCATCAACATGATCGACGCGGTCACGACCAACAAGACCGATTTCTTCCGCGAGCCCGACCACTTCGATTTTCTCATCGAGCGCATAGTTCCCGATGTCGAGCGGCGCTTCGGCGCGGGCCTTTCCCGGCCCTTCCTCGCCTGGTCGGCGGGCTGCTCGACCGGAGAAGAGCCGTATACGCTCGCCATGGTGCTCGAGGAGCACCGCCAGTCGGCCCCGCGGTTCCAGTACAGGATATTCGCGAGCGATCTCTCCACCCAGGTCCTCGAAAAAGCGGTCGAGGCGGTCTACGACGAGAGCAAGGCCGAGGTCGTGCCCATGAGCTACAAGAAGCGCTACATGCTCCGGAGCCGCGACCGCGGGCGCTCCCTCGTGCGCATGAAACCCGAGATTCGGGCCAAGGTGAAGTTCGCGCGCATCAATTTCATGGACGAGCGCTACGATGCGGACGGCGAGTTCGACGTGATATTCTGCAGGAACGTCATCATCTATTTCGAGCGCAAGGTCCAGGAAGCCATCCTGCGCCGCCTCGCGGATCACCTCCGGGAAGGCAGCTACCTGGTGCTCGGCCATTCCGAGACCCTCACCGGAATGGACATCCCGCTCCGCGGGGTCGCTCCGACGATCTACGTCCGCACCTAGCGGGGAAAGCGGCAGGCATGCAGAAGCCGATACGAGTGATGATAGTCGACGACTCCGCGGTGGTTCGCCAGACGCTCAAGGAAGTGCTCGAGGCCGATCCGGCCCTCGAGGTCATGGCGGTGGCCTCCGATCCCATTTTCGCGCTGAAGCGCCTCGAAAACGAGCGCCCCGACGTGATCATCACCGACGTGGAGATGCCGAGGATGGACGGCCTCTCCTTTCTCAGGACGATCATGGAGCGGGACCCCATTCCGGTGGTGGTCTGCTCGAGCAAGACCGAGGAAGGCTCGGGCAACGCGATACGCGCCCTGGAATACGGAGCCGTCGAGATCATCCAGAAGCCCAAGCTCGGCACCAAGCAATTCCTCGAGGAATCGAAGGTGCGCATCTGCGACTCCGTGAAAGCCGCCCATCTGTCCAGGCAGGGGCTCTCGCGATCGAGGCCGCGGTCCAGCCTGCCGGAGGTCGCGCCCAAGCTCACCGCGGACGTCATGCTCCCGAAGCCCGATTCGCGGGTATTCGTCGAGACGACGGAGAAGATAGTCGTGGTCGGAGCCTCCACGGGCGGGACCGAGGCGCTGCGCGAGTTCCTCGAGGCCTTCCCCGAAGACGCTCCCGGAATCGTCATCGTCCAGCACATGCCGGAGCATTTCACGGCCGCCTTCGCCAAGAGGCTCGACGGCCTCTGCCGCATCAGCGTGAAGGAGGCCGAGGACAACGATACCGTCATCCGCGGCCGGGCGCTCATCGCGCCGGGAAACCGGCACACGCTGTTAAAACGTTCCGGCGCGAGGTACTATGTCGAGGTGAAGGACGGTCCGCTGGTTTGCCGGCACCGGCCGAGCGTCGACGTGCTGTTCCGTTCGGCCGCGCGATATGCGAGCAAGAACGCGATCGGGGTGATCATGACCGGCATGGGCGACGACGGGGCCCGCGGCATGAAGGAAATGCACGATGCCGGCGCCTTCACCTTCGCCCAGGACGAGGCCTCCTGCGTCGTGTTCGGCATGCCCAACGAGGCGATAAAACTCGGCGGCGTGGATATGGTGATGAGTCTGGACGAAATCGCCCCCGCGGTGCAGCGGAGGATCCTTTGACTCGCGTTCGCTTCCGGCCTTTCGCGGAGTCATGATAGTGGAATGAATAGCGCGGCGCTCCCGGGCGCCGCAGCAGCAAGGAGGATACAGCTATGGCCAAGAAAATCCTGATCGTCGACGACTCCGCCGCCATCCGTCAGAGCATCTCGTTCATCCTGAGCCAGGAAGGCTACGAGACCTTCGAAGCCACCGACGGCATGGAGGCGCTCACTCGTCTGGAATCGATCGAGAACCTCGATCTCATACTGACCGACGTCAACATGCCCAACCTCGACGGCATTTCATTCATCAAGCGGGCCCGCGAGCTGCCCAAGTACAAGTTCACGCCCATCATCGTCCTGACCACCGAATCTCAGGGATCGAAGATGAACGAGGGCAAGGAGGCCGGAGCCACGGGCTGGATCGTGAAGCCCTTCAACGCCGACAAGCTTCTCGGCATCGTCAGGAAAGTGGCCGAGTGAGGCCTCGGAATGAACGCTGAAGGCTCGGGCCGCTACCTCACCTTCGAGCTCGCCGGCGAACTGTTCGCCGTGGAAGTCGAGCGTGTCGAGGTCGTCCTCGAGACGGCGACCATCACCCGCGTGCCCAAGTCCGCCGCCTATCTCAAGGGCGTCATCAACTATCGCGGGGCGGTGATACCGGTGGCCGACCTCAGGCTCCGCTTCGGCGCCGAGGCCGCGCAGGCCGATAATGCCGCGGCCATCGTGGTGCTGAGAATTCGCTACGGTTCGGAGGACATCACCATCGGAATGCTCGCCGACGAGGTCCACGAGGTGATCGAATTGGCCCCCTCCCAGATCGAGCGCCCTCCGCAGATCGGCTCCAAGGTGAACGACGATCTCGTGGCGGGCATCGGGAGGCACGACGACCGATTCGTCGTCGTCCTCGATATCGACGAGGCCTTCAAGGCCGAGCCCGCCGCCCGCGCGGGCGAGATGCAGGTGGATTCATGGTGAGCGCGATCGAGCTCGCCCGCGCGGCGCCCGAGGGGCGGGGCTAGCCTCCCATGCCGGGCATAGCGATCGTCGAAGACGAATACATCGTCGCCCTCGATATTCGCAGCTTTCTCGAACGTTCCGGGTATCGCATCGCCGGCATCTTTTCGTCGGGCGAGGAACTGCTGTCCCGCTACGAGGAGATCGCCCCCGAACTCATCGTCATGGACATCAAGATTCGCGGCGAACTCGACGGTGTCGAGACCGCGAGCCGCATCCATGAAAGCTATCGGACGCCCGTCGTGCTCCTCACCGCCTACGCCGACGACGAAACGGTCGAGCGGGCCAAGCTCACCCAGCCTTTCGGCTATCTTCTAAAGCCCTTCGAGGAGCGCGAACTCAAGACGGCCATAGAGATGGCGCTCTACCGCGCCGCCATGGAATCGAAGCTGCGCGAGAGCGAGGAGCGCTTCAGGAAGCTGTTCATGGAGGGCATTTCCGGCAATTTCCTCGCCGACGAGGAGGGCCGCATCACCGACGCCAACCCGGCCTTCAGGCGCCTCGTCGGCCTCGGTCCGGACGAGGCTCTCCCTTCCCTCGATAGATTTTTCCCCGATCAGGCCGCGTGGGAGTCGTTCCGGCAGGGACTCGCGGGCTCCCATCGCCTCGAGCTCGCCGAGTTCCTGCTGCGCACGGTTCAGGGGCAGGACCTGCTCGTGCTCCTCAACGCTGCCGCGGTCACGGACGGGAACGGGACCATCGTCGGCCTGCAGGGCGAGATCACCGACACGACCGAGCGCCGGCGGCTCGAGGAGCGCCTGCTCCAGGCCCAGAAAATGGAAGCGGTCGGCCGCCTGGCCGGCGGGATCGCGCACGACTTCAACAACATCCTCACCGCGATTCTCGGATACGCCAACCTCCTGGCGGAGGAGATTCCGGACATCAAGGAAGCCAAGGACGATGTCGAAGGCATTCGCAGCGCGGCGGCCAGGGCCGGGAACCTCACCCGGCAGCTGCTCGCCTTTTCGCGGCGGCAGCCGGTTTCCCCCCGCCTGATAGACATCAACGCTCTGGTGCTCGATACCGAGAAGATGCTGCGCCGGCTCTTGAGCGAAAACATCGCGCTTTCGCTCTCCCTGGCCTCATCCCGCTCCTCCGTCATGATCGATCCCATCCAGGTCGAGCAGATTCTCCTCAATCTCGCCGTAAACGCCCGGGATGCCATGCCCAGGGGAGGCCAGATCACCATCCAGACGAGAGACTCGCGCATCGATTCCCCGCGCGCGGTCGGCATCGATACGCTTCCGCCGGGCGAGTACCTGATCCTCGAGGTGGCAGACACGGGAGAGGGCATACCCGCTTCCATCCGGGATCGCATTTTCGAGCCCTTCTTCACGACCAAGCCCGGAGAGCGCGGCACGGGTCTCGGCCTCTCGACCGTCTACGGCATCGTCAAGCAGGCGGGCGGGGCCGTAGGCTGCGAATCGGAGATCGGACTCGGGTCCAGGTTTTCCGCCTGGCTTCCCTCGCTCGGGGCGAAGGAGGGCGAGCGGCCGGCCGAACTCGAGGACGTCGCCGACCGCTCCTCGGCGCGCTCCACCATCCTCTTCGTGGACGACGACGAAACCATCCGCTCGCTCGCGGTCCGATTCCTCACCAGGATTGGCCACAAGGTCCTCGTCGCCTCGAACGCCGGCGAGGCTCTGCTCATTGCCGAGAGCCACGGCAAGCCGATCGACCTGCTCGTCTCCGACGTGGTGATGCCCTTCATGGACGGCTATACCCTGTCCCGCCGCCTGCGCGAGATGCTGCCCTCGATGGAGCTGCTGTTCGTCTCGGGCCATCCGGAACGCGCCGGCGATCCCGATGTGGCGGGGCGTTTCCTCGCAAAACCCTTCACCGAGTCGCAGCTCGTGCAGGCCGTCCGTTCGGCGCTCGCGCGCAAAGCGGGGGCGCGGAACGGACGTCGTCGCACGGTCTAGGCGTTATCGGGCCGGGACAGGACCGTGCGGTAGAGCCGGGCCTCGGCCTCCGCCGTGACTCCGGCTCCGAGCGAACGCTCGTCCCGCGGCACGTCGACCGTGAACTGGTCGATCACCTCCGCGGGGCGGTCGGAGAGCGCGACGACGTTATCCGCCAGATAGATCGCCTCGTCGATATCGTGGGTGACGCAGATGACCGTCCGCTCCTCCTCGCGCCACAGCTTTAGGAATACGTCCATGAGTTCCAGCTTCGTTCGCAGATCGACCGCCTGGAAGGCCTCGTCGAGCAAGAGGAGTTCGGAGGGGAAGGAGAAGGCGCGGACCAGGGAAAGCCGCTGTTTCATGCCGCCGGACAAGGCGGAGGGGAGCCGGTCCGCGGCGCCGGCCAGGCCCGCGGCTTCCATGAAGCGATCGACGCGGAGGCGGGCTTCCTCGCGGCCGAGCGCGCCCGAGAGGGCGAAGGCCGCGTTGTCCCTGGCGCATAGCCACGGGAGGAGCCGCGGTTCCTGGAAGGCGTAGGAGAAGCGGGCTCCGTCGAATCCCAGGCGCCGGCCGCTATCCACGGCCTTGAGCCCGGCTATGACATTGAGCAAAGTCGATTTGCCGCAGCCCGAGGGCCCCAGCACCACGGTGATGGACTTCGGCGCGAAGCCCAGGGAGATGTCGCGGAGCACGGGCTCTCCCCCGTAGGCGGCGCATACCGATCGCAGCTCATAGTCCATGTCGAGCCGTCCGCTTCGCCGCGAGGTCGAAGAGCCATTCGGTGAGCCCGCAGAGGATGACCGAGGCGAAGGCCCAGGCGAATACCTGACCCGTCTCGAGCATCACGCGGGCGTTCTGCATGCCGGTCCCGAGGGCGCGCAGCGGCTGGCTCAGCACCTCGCCGGCCACCACGACCTTCCACGACAAGCCCAGCGCGCTTCTCGCTCCCGCCAGGAGCTGCGGCATCGCGGCCGGCAGCCTCAACCGGAAGAACACCGATCGGCGCGGGACTCGGAAGAGCGAAGCCATCTCGAGCAGCCGCGGGTCGGCCGCCCGGGCGCCCTCCGCGGCGCTCGTCTCCATCACGGGGAAGGCCATGAGAAATGCCGCGAATATGGGCACGAAGCCGGAAGGGAACCAGAGCAGGGCGAGGAGTATGAGGGCGAGAATCGGAGTGGCTCGAATCAGCGTCAGAAACGGGGCGAGCGCCGCATCGACGAGGGGCCAGATCCCGGCGGCGAGTCCGGCCGCGATTCCCAGCCCCACGGAGAGGCCGAAGGCGATCAGCCCGCGCAGGAAGGTGCCTTCCAGGGCATCGAGGAACAATCTCGTCGGATACAGCTTCGAGGCGATGCCCAGAATCCGTTCCGGCGGCGGCAGTATGATGTCCTTGCCTATGACCTCGGCGGCCGCCTTCCACGCGAGCAGAAAGAGGAGGACCGCCGCCGAGGCGACGAGCAGCCGGGAGAAGCGCCGCCTTCCAGGCTCAGTCGAAGGAAGCGTAGAACTCGGCATCGGGAAGCTTGCCTCCGACCGAAGTCGGCGCGGTCGCGAGGAATACGGAAAGCAGCGCCTCGACGGCAGGGCGGGCCTGTGCCGCGGTCTCGAAGACGTAATTGGAGCGCGGGATCGCCGCGGCGGCGATCGCCGCCTTGAGACCCAGATCGTGCTTCTCCGCGAGGAGACCGGCTTCGCGCGGGTGTGCCGTGACCCAGGCGATCGAGTCCGCGTAGGCCGCCAATAGCCGGGCCACGGCATCGGGGTGGGAAGCGGCGAGGCGATCGCTCACTACCAAGGCCGACATCGGATAGGAGGCCTGGCCCGTGGCCTTCGTCCACAGAGCTCCGAGGTCGATCGGGGAGCGCAAGGCCGGATCGACCTTGAGCGCGAGAGTAGCGAAAGGCTCGGGCAGGATCGCGTACCGAATTTTGCCCGCGGCCAAGGCCTCTGCCGCCTCGGGATAGGGGAGAGAGTAGCTGAGGCGAAGGTCGGTGTTCGGGTTTATCTTCGCGCGTTCGAGCAGGAAGCGCAGGAGGTAGTCCGGGGTGGCCCCCTGGCCCGCGACGGCTATCTCCTTGCCGCGTAGGTCGGCGAGCGACGAGATCGAGGGATCGGAGGTCAGAAAGGACACCATTCCGTTTCCGACGATAGCGGCCAAGCGGATCGGTATGCCTGCGGAGTAAAGCTTGGCCGCCATGTTGACGGGCAGAACCGCGGCGTCGTATTCGCCGCCTATGACCTTCGCGGCCATGACATCGGCGCTGGGCACCGCCACGGTCTCGAGCTTGAGATCGTCGGGTAGGCTCGGGGGCTTGTCGAACAGGCGCACCATGCCGATGCCGGTCGGTCCCTTCAAGGCGCCGATCACGATCGTACCCGGGAGGGCGAAGAGAGGGGCGGCGGCGGCCATCGCGACGAGACAGAGAATGAGTATCGGTATGCGGACGGATTTCATGCAAAACCTCCACGCGGATAATAGCGGAATCGCTATACTTTTACCATGGCATCAGCTATAGTCCACCCCGTGGTCTGCGCCCAGTGCGGAAAACGCGAAGCGGCGGTTTTCATACGACGCCATGCCGACGCTCGGCACTCGGAAGGGGAAAGCCCGCGCTCAGGCGATCTCGCTCTCTGCGAAAGCTGCGCGCGCGCGCGCGGCTTCGTCGTCGGCAAGGGGCGCATCGAGCTGAATATCGGCGAGATACTGGACTCCGCCCTCGACGGCTCCAGGCTTTCCGACGTGTCAGGCTCCCAGCCCGCTCGCTGTCCGTCCTGCGGCCTCTCGCTGCACGATGTTCGCCGCGATGGCCGCCTGGGCTGCAGCGCTTGCGTCGAGGCCTTCAGACCCTTCCTGCGTAAAGTTCTCGACGACCGGCTTCCTTCCTCCCAGCTCATGGTTCGGGTGCCCGGCCCGGGCGCCGAACGCGACAGGGAGGCCCCGAAGGCGGGTTCGCCTCGAAATTTCCCCTTCGATCTTCCGGCCTTCGCGGCGCCTTCGCCGGCCTCCGAAGCCGGAGCGGACTCGGATGTCGTGCTCCGCAGCACGGCGGTGGTATCGCGGAATTTCGCATCCCTTCCTTTCGTCGGCGGCGCCGACGCGCTCCCCTCGCGCTCGCTCTTTCTCGAACTCGCCCCCTCCCTGCCCGGCTTGACGCTGCGCGAGCTGGGCAGCCTTCCCTCCAGCTCGCGCCGCTCGCTTTCCGAGCGCTCCTTCGTCTCCCGTTCCTACGCCGCCGATCCCGAGGCCCCGCTCGCGGCGAGCGAGACCGATCCGGTCTACCTGCTATCCGACGACGGCGAGCATCTTCGCTTCGTGTCGAGGCTGCGAGGCTTCGACGGCGGCGGAGCTCTCGCCCTCGCCGAGTCCTATGCGGCGGATTTCGGCTCCCGGCTCCCTTCCGGCCTCGAGTTCGCCCGAGACGGCGAGTTCGGCTGGATCTGCTCTCATTTGGAGGAATGCGGCAGCGCGGAATACGTCGGCGCCACCCTCCATCTGCCCGCCCTCGTCATGACGGGGCTTCACGACCGCTTTTTCAAGACGATAATGAGCAGAGGCGCCATCGTCCGCGGGCTGTATTCCTCCGAGGACGAGATCTCCGCTGGTTCCGTCTTCGATATCATCGTCACGGGAGAGGGGGCGCGGATCTCCCCCCGGGACTCCCAGCTCGAGCTGCTGGAGACCTTCGTGTCCGCCGCCGTGCAGGCCGAGCGAAGCGCGCGATCGAGCCTGCGCTCCGGCGGCCTGGAAGCCGTGCGCGACGCGGCGGGCCGCGCCTTCGGAATCCTGCGCTACGCCCTGAGAGTGGAATCGGGAGAGGGATTACAGTACCTTTCCCGATTGAGACTGGCCGCCCTCCTCGGCTTTCTCGAGGGCGTGGATGCTGACGATCTGGGAGGGCTCTTCGAGGAACTCGGACCCGGCTCCCTCGCGCGGGGCGCCGGCCTCGATTCGATAAGCGAACGCGGGCACGAAGATTCCCTGCGGGCCCGCCGGCTGCGCGCCGTGTTCGCGGACGCGGCGATCGGCGATGGAGGTTACTGATGTTCAAGGGACTGACGCATCGAGCCCAGCGCGTGCTCACCGTGCTCGCCCAGGACGAGGCTAAGAGGACCCGTTCCGAGCAGCTCCTGCCCGAGCACGTCCTGCTCGCCATCATCAAGGAGGGCGAGGGCATCGGCTTCAAGGCCATGCGGAGCCTCAAAATAGATACGCTCGAGCTGCGCGACGAGTTCGAGCGCTCGATCGAGCATCGGAGAACCGGCATCGTGCTCGGCGACCTTCCGCTTTCCCGCCGGACTCGCTCGCTGCTCGAAGCGGCGGCCGAAGAGGCGAACATGTCCGGTTCGGACTATATCGGCACCGAGCATTTCGTGGTCGCCGCGGCGCGCGAGTCCGGCACCGCCTTCGAGCGCTATCTCGGCCGGATAGGCGTGTACTACGAGCAGCTGCGCGCCGCGATCCGCCTCCTTCGGGAGCCCTCCGGCCTCGAAGACCGGCACGATAAGGAACAATCGTCTCCTCCCGCAGCGGCGAAGCCGAACTCGGCCAGGACGCCGCTCCTCGACGAGTTCGCCCGCGATCTCACCCTCCTGGCGAGGGAAGGTCGCCTCGACCCGGTCGTGGGCCGAGAGCGCGAGATCGGCCGCGTCGTGCGCATACTCTCCCGCCGCACCAAGAACAACCCCGTCCTGGTCGGCGAGCCCGGCGTAGGCAAGACGGCCATAGTCGAGGGCCTCGCTCAGCGCTTTTCGCGGGGGGAAGCCCCCGACGACCTGACGCGCAAGCGCATCCTCGCCCTCGACCTCGCCGCCGTCGTGGCCGGCACCAAGTACCGCGGCGAATTCGAAGAGCGCCTCAAGCGCATCATGAAGGAGATAGCGCAGGCGGGCAACGTGATCCTATTCATCGACGAGATCCATACCGTGGTGGGGGCGGGCAGCGCCGAAGGCACGATCGACGCCTCGAATATGCTCAAGCCGGCGCTTTCCCGCGGCGAGGTCCAGTGCATCGGCGCCACGACCCTCGACGAGTACCGCAAGCGCTTCGAGAAGGACGCCGCGCTCGAACGGCGCTTCCAATCCGTGCTCGTCGAGGAGCCCGCCGGCATCGAGGCCATCGAGATCCTCGAAGGAGTGAAGGAGCGCTACGAAGAGTTCCACGGCGTCACCTACAGCCGCCGCGCCGTCGAGTCGGCGGTGGAGCTCGCCCGGCGCTACGTGACCGATCGCTTCCTCCCCGACAAGGCCATAGATCTGCTCGACGAGGCCGGCGCCCTCAAGAAGGTGCTCCACCCGGCCAAGCCCGCGGAACTCGGCGAGATCGAGGAGGAGATCCGCCGCCTCACCGAAGAAAAGCTCGCCCTGGTGTCGACGCAGAACTACGAGAAGGCCGCCGAAACCCGCGACAAGGTTCGCCGGCTGAAGGTCCGGCTCGAATCGATCAAGGCGATCTGGGACGGATCGGGCCGCAGGGAACGCCTCGCCGTCACCGAGGAGGAGGTCCGCGAGGTCCTCTCCGAGGCCACCGGCATCCCGCTCGCCCGCCTGGAGGAGAGCGACGCCGATCGCCTCCTGCGCCTCGAAACCGAGCTGCACCGCAGGGTGATCGGCCAGGACGAGGCGCTGTCGGCCATCGCCTCGGCCATCAGGCGCAGCCGGGCCGGCGTCTCCGACGGCCGAAGGCCTATGGGTTCCTTCATTTTCCTCGGCCCGACGGGAGTCGGCAAGACCCTCGTGGCCAAGAGCCTCGCGGAATACCTCTTCGGAAGCGAGGACTCCCTCCTGCGCATCGACATGTCCGATTTCATGGAGCGGCACAACGCCTCGCGCCTCGTCGGCTCCCCGCCGGGCTACGTCGGCTACGACGAAGGCGGCATGCTCACCGAGCGCGTCAGGCGCCGGCCCTACAGCGTCATACTCTTCGACGAGATCGAGAAGGCTCACCCCGAGGTCTTCAACCTGCTGCTCCAGCTGCTCGAGGAAGGCGAGTTGCGCGACAACCTGGGCCACGTCGTTTCCTTCAGGACCAGCGTGATCATCATGACGAGCAACGCCGGCGCCCGGGAAATATCGACCGGAGGGCTCGGTTTCAGGCCGGCCGATCGCTTCCTGAGCTACGAGGAGATCAAGAGCTCGGCCTTGTCCGAGTTGAAACGGCGCTTCAATCCCGAGTTCGTCAACCGTGTCGACGATATCGTCGTGTTCAAGCCCCTGAGCCGCGACGAAATACGCGAAGTCCTCGAGATCCTGCTCGGGGAATTGTCGCGCCGGCTCACGGAGCGGGGCGTGGCGCTTCAGGTCCGCCCCTCCGCCAAGGCCTTTCTGTCCGAGCGAGGCTTCGATCCGACCTACGGTGCGCGTCCCATGCGCCGGCTCATCCAATCCGAGATCGAGGATAGGCTGGCGGCGGAAATTCTCGCCGGCCGGCTCGGCCCTGGAGCCTGCGCCTACATCGAGGCGCGCAATGGCCGAATCGTCCTGCGGTCCCGGCGTGCTGGCATCAGGCGGGGAGAGCCGCCCGTACCCTCGGCTGACGTGGTCGGCTAGCGAATCCGACGGTCCGCGGTCCCTCGCGGTCCCTCGCGGCCGAGACTCAGTCTTCGTCCCGGCCGATGAGGGCGCGCAGCTCTTTCAGGCGGCCCTCATCGAGCCTGATAGCCAAGTTCTTTTCCTGGGTGGGAATGACGAGTCCCTTGGGCCCGTCCTTGGCGCGGCGAAGGTACTTCGCGAGGGTGTAGTACACGTCTCCGCCCCCGTTGGAGCGCCCCTTGGAATAGTAGATGGCGAGATTGCCCGCGTCGAGGAGAATCTCCAAGGGCACGGTCTTGCTGCGCTGGGCCTTGATGAAGACATAGGAGCCCGGCCAATCCCTGGCGTGCAGCCACATGTCCGAACCTCGTACATGGCGTCGCAGGAGCTCGTCGTTTTCCTTGGCCGATCTGCCGACGAGAATGGTCCAGCCGCCGCGCTCTAGGGACAGGCCGGGGTAGCTTCGCGCGCGGTTTTCGCGCGCGGCTCCTCCCTTGGCGAGGGCCCGGGCTATCAGGAAAGGATTCTCCTCGGCCTCCAGGGCCGCCAGTTCTGTGTCCAGGGCGCGGCGCGACTCGCGTGCCGCCTCGAGTTCGGACTCGAGGTCGGTCAGACCGGAGCGGGCCTTCCGGTGGCGCTCGTAGTACCCTTGAGCGTTCGCCA
The DNA here is from genome assembly GCA_035530095.1 of Rectinemataceae bacterium. Classification (GTDB taxonomy): domain Bacteria; phylum Spirochaetota; class Spirochaetia; order Treponematales; family Rectinemataceae; genus JAJXZP01. Next base: position 53,738 of record DATKVK010000035.1, read on the forward strand.
CGACCGAGAGCCGCGGATCGACGGGTATGGTCACGGTGCCGCCCAGGTAGAAGTCATCGCACTCGAGATACTTCGAGGCCGGCGCCATCGCCTGATTGGCCATGAGTATGTCGCCCAGCTCGCGCCAGCGCTCGGCGCCGCGGAATTCCTCGGAGCGCTTTTCGAGTTCCGCGATGCGCGTATCGAGGGCCCGGCCCTTCTTGGCATATCGCTCGCGGGCGGTTGCCAGGAGGCGGTCCCGCGACAACTCGCCGCCGCGCGCCGAATAGTAGTCCTCCACCCGGCGATTGAAGCTGCCTTCGCCGCCCAGGTCCCTGACCTCGAAGACCCGCTTCCCGCTTCCCGCCTGGCCGCCGCCCTCCTGCCCCGGCAGCGCCGATTCTTCGATGGCGCAGACCTGGCCCGAGGTCTCGCCGCGCCGCGGACGCCGGGCCAGGGCGTCCACCACGATGCCGTCTTCGTCGACGAGGACGAGGTTGCCGGCTCCGCTCCAGAGCCGCGCGTAGAGCCGGTAGCGCAGCAGGTCGACCGGCGCGCCCGGTTCCTCGGCCGTCCGCGGCACGGTGATGTCCATGCGGACGATCCGCTCGCTGCCCAGCTGCCGTATCGCGTCGATGCGGCCCCCGCGTATCCTGGACCGCAGGCACTCCATGAAGCGGAGCGGCCGCTCAGGTTTCGGCGGCGGCGAGGACAGGAGGTGTATCCGACAGGCCCCCTGCGCGATGGACACGAGGAGCTCCATCGTCGTTCCGGCCTTGTAGAGTCCCAGGCAGACGCTGTCGTAGGAGGGCTGGATGATCCGCTCTATCTTCGCTCCGGCGAGATCGAGCTCGGAGAGTACGAGCTCGATCTCCTTCCAGTTGAGCGACATCGGCTAGCGGCCGTGGCAGTGCTTGTATTTCTTCCCCGATCCGCAGGGACAGGGATCGTTGCGCCCGACCTTCGCGCCCGTCCGCACGACGGTGGCTCCCTCGGGCTTGGAGGCGGCGGCCGTCGCCGATCCGGCCGGGGCCTCGCCTCCTGCCTGGGCGCCGCCGAATTGCCCCACCTCGTCGTGCGAGGCGTTGACGGAGGTCGAGATGGCGGGGCGGGCCTGCCGTTCCTCCGGGGTCTGGATGCGCACGAAGAAGAGGCGCGTGGCTATCGAGCGGCGGATGTCGTCGATCATCTGGTTGAAGATGTCGAAGCCTTCGAGCTTGTACTCGACGAGCGGATTCTTCTGGCCGTAGGAGCGCAGGTACACCGCCTCGCGCAGGGCTTCCATGCCTTCGAGATGGTCGAGCCAGCGGGCGTCGATGTCCTGCAGATACTGGAAACGGATGAAGTGCGAGAGATTCTCGACGCCGGCGAACTCGAGCTTGGCTTCGATGTCCTTGCGGAGCAGCTCGAGAACCGGCTCGCGGAGCGTCGCGGAGACCTTCGTCTCCTCCGCGCCGTAGCGGAAGGGCAGCTGGACGTTGAAGCTTTCCTTGAGCCGGGTCTGGAGATTGGAGTAGGCCTTCGGGCCGTCCTTGCGCAGATCCTCGTCGTAGTCCGAAAGGATGTCGTCGGTCATGTCGAGGGTGGTGTTCCAGACCCGCTCCCTGAGGTCGGGGTCCTTCAGGATGGCGTCCCGCTGCTCGTAGATGAACTTGCGCTGCTCATTGAGGACATCGTCGTATTCGAGCAGGTGCTTGCGTATCTCGAAGTTGCGCTCCTCGACCTTCTTCTGGGCGTTTTCGATGGTCCGGTTCAGGAGGGGATGGTAGATGGGCTCTCCGGGCTTCATGCCGATCCGGCCCATGAGTCCCTTGAGGTTGTCGCCCCCGAAAAGGCGCATGAGGTCGTCGTCGAGCGAAAGGAAGAAGAGCGAGCGCCCCGGATCGCCCTGGCGGCCCGAGCGTCCGCGCAGCTGATTGTCGATGCGGCGGCTTTCGTGCCGCTCCGTGCCGAGCACGTACAGTCCTCCGAGAGAGCGTATCTCGTCGTAATCCTTGCGCCAGAGTTCGTATTCGAGCTCGAGGGCCTTCTTGTACTCCTCGTCCGTGGCCGTGCTGCCGGCGCGCCTGCGCGCGCGGAATTCGGGATTGCCGCCCAGCTTGATGTCCGTGCCGCGGCCGGCCATGTTGGTCGCTATGGTGACCGCTCCCTTGGAGCCGGCTTCCGCGATGATCGTCGCCTCGCGCGCGTGGTTCTTGGCGTTGAGGACTTCATGCTTGAGTCCGCGCCGGGTGAGCATGGTCGAGAGCTTCTCCGACTTGTCGATGGATACCGTGCCCACGAGTATGGGCTGGCCCTTTTTGTGCACCTCGGCGATCTCGTCGCAAATCGCCTCGAATTTCTCGTTCTCGTCGAGGAACACCAGATCGTCTTCATCGGCGCGGACAACGGGGCGGTTGGAGGGTATGACGACCACGTCGAGGTTGTATATTTTCTGGAACTCGGGGGCTTCCGTGTCGGCCGTTCCGGTCATTCCGGATATTTTTTTATACAGTCTGAAGTAGTTTTGGAAGGTGATGGTCGCCAGCGTGCGATTTCGCCGGGCGATTTTTATCTTTTCCTTGGCTTCGATGGCTTCGTGCAATCCGTCGGAGTAGCGGCGGCCGTGCAGGATGCGGCCGGTGAACTCGTCGACAATCTGCACCTGCCCTTCCTGCACGACGTACTCGACCTCTTTTTCGAAGAGCTTCACCGCCCGTACGGCCTGGGTGAAGTAGTGGACGAACTCGAAATTGCCCTCGTCGAAGAGCGAGCCCTTCATCATGCCGCGCTTCTGCAGCAGGCTCTCGATCTTGTCCATCCCCTCCGGAGTGAAGGAAATGCGTTTGCCCTTCTCGTCTATCTTGTAGTCGCCCTCGAGGATCTCGCCCTCGTCCTCGTTCGGATATTCGCCCGTGGCGGGATCCTTCTTGACTTCGACGAGCGAGCCGGCCATCCGGGCTATCTCGTTGACTTTGTAGGTGTCGTCGTCCGCGGGGCCCGAGATGATCAGCGGCGTGCGCGCTTCGTCGATGAGGATGGAATCGATCTCGTCGACGACGCAGAAATTGTGTTCCCGCTGGACGCGGCCTTCGGGACTCCACGACATGTTGTCGCGCAGGTAGTCGAAGCCGAACTCGTTGTTCGTTCCATAGGTGATGTCGCAGGCGTAGGCGGCGCGGCGGGCCTCGTTGTCCATGCGGGAGAGGATGCAGCCCACGCTCAATCCGAGGTAGCGGTGGATTTGACCCATCCACTGCGAGTCGCGCTCGGCGAGGTAGTCGTTGACGGTCACCACGTGGACGCCTTCGCCCGACAGCGCGTTCAGGAAGACCGCCGCGACGGAGGAGAGCGTCTTTCCCTCGCCGGTTTTCATCTCCACTATCTTGCCTTTATGGAGGACGATTCCGCCGAGCATCTGGACGTCGAAGGGGCGCTCGCCGAGGGTTCTCCGGGCCGCCTCGCGCACGAGCGCGAAGGCCTCGGGGAGCATGTCGTCGAGGCTGCGGCCTTCCCCGTATTCCTTGCGGAGCCTGGCTGTTTCGATCGGGAAGCTTTCGGAACTCAGAGCCATGGCCCAGGGCTCCTTGGCGCTGACCGCGTGGAGGAGGGGAAGCAAGGCTTTGACGTCGCGCTCTTTCTTACTGCCGAAAATTGCGGCGAGAATATTCAAACTCATAGTACGTAGAATACCTACATGAAATACAGGGGGTCAAGCGCACCGCGGCCGCATCGTTGACAGGAAAGTCCCGAGCGGATACTACTTTTGGAGTCAAAGCGCGATGCATCGGAACGCCGATCGTTCCTCGCGCGCCTTCGATCAAAGGGGTTTTCCATGCCATATCGCCTGGCGCTCGGCGCGGCATGCGCCGTTTTGCTCTGCGCCGCAACGGCCCTCTCCTCCTGCGCCGACGGAGAGAAGAGCGTGGCCGTGCATCGGGAGCAGCTTTTCACGCTCAGCTACGGTCCCGCCGAGGACCAGATAAATCTTTTCCAGATGGACAATGGAACGAATCCCCAGAAGACCCGCATGACGATGCGGGAGGGCATCTTCTACATCGCCAACGGCAACAGCGCCAAGGTGGTCCGCTATTCCTCCTTCGGCGACGTGCTGTCCATGATCTACAATCCCGCCAAAAACCCCGTGCCGGTCCTCCTGAAACCCGTCAGTCCCGCGAAAACCGCCGCCGGAAGCGCTTCGGGCCTGTCTTCCGCATCTCCATCCGCCAGCGGCCCGGGCGCATCCGACAGCCTCGAAGGCCGGCGGGCCGTGCCCTATCCCTTCCGAGCCGTGGGCGAGATAGCCGTCGACTCCAATCAGCGCATCTACGTCGAGGACCGCCTTCCTCCGGAACGGCACGCCGTCGACAAGGAGTCGGGGGCCATTCTCGACTACGTGGTCCTCCGTTTCGGCAAGGATGGGCAGTTCCTCGACTACCTCGGCCAGGAGGGCATCGGAGGAACGCCCTTTCCGTATATAGTGGGCCTGTACACCACGCCCTCCGACGATTGCGTAGTCGTATCGGTCACCCAGGACTCCTGGCTCGTGCATTGGTTCGACAGCAAGGGGAACGTCGTCAGCGCGCTGCGCCTCAGGCGCGACGCCCTCCCCATGCCCGACAAGAAGAAGAACCTCATAGCCTCGCTCGACAAGATCGTGCCGGACACCGAGGGCCGCTACCTCCTCATCAAGATCGACTACTACCGCGAAACCCTCGACCCCGACACCAAATCGCCCTCGGGCGTCGGCTTCGACTCGTCGTGGATCTACCGCATGAATCCGCGCGATGCCTCGTACTCGGAGCGCTGGCAGCTGCCCGATGTCGAGAAGACGGTCAAGAGCGGACCCAACGGCGAATCGGTCAGGGACGTGCGCATACCCGAGCTCATAGGCGCCGCGGGCAACGAGCTTTTTTTCATGACCGGAGACGATTCGGGCAGGACCTTCCTCTCCACCTTCGACCGCACGACACACGCGATAACGCGCTATCTCATCGATGTCGCCCCCGACGAGCAGTACTACGACACCTTCTCGCTCTCGAGCGACGGGATTCTGTGCGCCCTGCTCGGCACGAAATACGATGCCAAGATCGTGTGGTGGCGCTTCGACCGCATCATCAAGGGCCTCGGCGCCGACGGGAGCGCGGGCTCCGGCAAATGAAGAGCCTCGTCAGCTGCGCTCAGGCGGCCCGGCTCGACCGAGACGTGCAGGAGCGGGCGGGGCTCCCCCCCGGGCTGCTCATGGAAGACGCATCCCTCCGCCTTTGGGACGCGCTCCGGAGCCTGGAGGCCGGCCTCGACCGCGGAGCTCGGCTCACCGCCCTCTGCGGTTCCGGCAACAACGCCGGCGACGCGCTCGCCGTGTTGCGCCATGCGCGCTTCGCCGGCTTCGAGAACCTGGCGGCGATCCTGGCTTCCTCGAAACCGGGAGAGCTGGCCCTCGCCCAGCTCGGCTACCTCAAGGCCCTCGGGATAGCCGTCTTTTCCTGGGAAGACGAGCCCGAAGCCTGCCGTTCGCTGATCGAGCGTTCCGCCGTTCTCCTGGATGGGATAGCGGGCACGGGTCTGCGCGGCCCGGTGCGCGAAAACCTGGCCTCGCTCATGCGCGTCGCCGCGGACTCCGGCCGCCCCGTGGCCGCCGTCGATATTCCCTCGGGCGTCTCGGACGAGTGCGGGCCCGACAGCCTCATCCTGGGCGCGCGCTGGACCCTCGCCATCGAGCCCCGCAAGTCCGCTCTCTATTTCCCTGCGGTGCGTCCGTTCTGCGGAGACATAGTGCCCGTGGGCGGGATCTTCCCCGAGAGCGACTATCCGGCCCCGGCCGTGGAACTCCTCGAGAAGGAAGATCTGCCGCGGCTCGTCCCCCCTCCGCCGGCCAGCGCGCACAAGGGCACGCGCGGACGCGTAGCGGTCTTCGCCGGATCGATCGGGGCCACCGGAGCGCCGGCCATGGCCTCCCAGGCCGCCCTCGCCGCGGGGGCGGGCCTGGTCGCCGTATTCGCCTCCCCGGATATCCTGCCGATTCTCTCGGCCAAGCTCGACGCCGTCATGGTCAAGCCCGAGCCCGAGCGGGTGGAGGCCGAGGATTGGCGGCGCTGGGACGCCATCCTCCTCGGCCCGGGCTGGGGGCGGAGCGCGAAAAACACCGACACGCTCCGGCTGATCCTTTCCGCCGGCCGGCCTGCGGTCCTCGACGCCGATGCCATCGAGCTCTACGGCTCGCTCGCGGCCGAGGGCTTCGTCGCGCCGGGTCCTCTCCTGCTTACGCCCCACGCCGCCGAGTTCGCGCGCCTCGCCGGCGTCTCCGTCGACGAGGCCCTCGCCAATCCCCTCCGCGTCTTGCCCGGCGCCGCCGAAAAATTCCGCGCCGTCATCGCGCTCAAGTCGCATTGCACCTGGATCGCCTCGCCCGCGGGACGGCTGGCGGTATGGGAGGGCATGGAGAGCGCCCTGGCCACGGCCGGATCGGGCGACGTGCTGGCAGGCGCGGCCGCGGCCTTGCTCGCCGCGGCGGAAAGGCGCTCTTCGGGCGCTACCTCCGC
>DATKVK010000036.1:0-14921 GCA_035530095.1 Rectinemataceae bacterium
ACGCCATAGCCGCCAATATCGCGCATTACGCCGCCTGGTACGATCTCCTGCCGAGGCTGAGCTGCCCCGTAATGCTGCTCCGAGCCAAGGGCAACGACGCGGTGCCGGACGAGGATTTCTCGAGGATGCGCGACACGATCCCCAACTGCAAGGCCTACGAGGTGTCGAATCCCGACCACAACGTCCATCTCGGCGACAAGGAAGAGTTCTACAGTCACTTCGACGACTTCCTGAGCCGCATCGGCAGCTGATGCCCGCCCTGCGGCCGCCGGCACGGCCCACGGCCGGCGCGCCGAGGTATACCGAGTCCACGCGGGCCGCTATACTTAAGGACATGGCAGCCCGCCGCGGTTTCATCGTCTCGTCCTGGGCTTCGAAGGGCAGGATTCTGGCGACGGGACGCCTCGAGTCGGGCGAGAGCTTCGCCCTAGCCTCGCGGGCCGATCCCGGCGCGGTCCTCGTGCCGTTGGCCTACGCGGACAAGGCGGCGGAGCTGCTGCGGCGCTTCGGCGCGCGCCGCGATCCGGAAGCGTGGAGCGACCTGGACGGCAGCCCTCGGGCACGCTTCGTCCTGCCGGGTGCCGCGACCTCGGCCGTGGAGCGCGCGCTGCTCGAAGGCGGCGTGCCCCTCCCCGTCCTCGACCGCTCCGGGGTCGACGCCTTTCTCTCCGAGCGCGGCATCGCCGCCGGCATCGCGATCGAGGGCGAGGGGAGGAAGGGCGAGCGCGTCGATCAGGTCTTCGTCGACCCCTCGCTGGGCCCGGCCGAGAGCCGGCCTCCGCTTCGTTGGCTCGCCCTCGACATCGAGACCGACCGCGACGACCGCGTGCTCGCCGTGTCTCTCGTCTTCCGCTGGTTCGGAGCCGGGCCGGACGCACAGGAACAGGCCGGACGCGAAGCCGCCGCCCGCGGCGCCGACGGCGGGCTTCCGCGCGGAGAGACCGACGGCGAAGTGCTCTTCTGGGGTCCCGAGCTCGGCCTGCCCTGGGTACGCCCCTTCGGCGACGAGGCCTCGCTGCTGCGCGCCCTCGACGAGCGCCTCGTCCGGATCGATCCCGACGTCGTCACCGGCTGGAACATCCTCGAGTTCGATCTCGCCGTACTTCTCGCGCGACACGAGGCCCTGGGCATTCCCTTCGCGATCGGCCGGAGCCGCGAGAGCGCATCCTTCGTCGAGCGGCCGGGCAAGCGCCGCGTCTTCAACCTGCCGGGGCGGGCCGCGCTCGACGGCATACGCCTCATGCGCTCGGCCGGCCAGCGCTTCGAGGACCAGTCGCTCGAGACGGTGGCGCAGGCGGTGCTCGGCGAGGGCAAGACGGTCTCCGAGACCGGCGAGGACAAGTTGGCCGAACTCGATCGCATCCGCTCGGAGGAGCCGGCGCTCTTCTGCGAGTACTGCCTGCGCGACTCCCAGCTCGTCCTGGGCATCCTCGAGAAGACGGGCATCGCCGTCCTCACCGCCCGCCGCGCCGAGCTCACCGGCCTGAGCCTCGATCTCGCCTGGACGAGCATTCCCGCCTTCGAGCGGGTCTACGACGCGGCCCTCCGCTCGCGCCGCGTCGTCGCCCCGGCTCGCGAGTTCCGCCCGGTTTCGGGCGCCGCCGGAGGCACGGTCCTCGATCCCCGCGCGGGGCTTTTCGAAGGAGTGCTCGTCCTCGACTTCCGGAGCCTCTATCCGAGCCTGATGCGCACCTTCAACATCGATCCCCTGTCCCACGCGCGCGCCTCGGGCGACGCCGACGCGGTCGCGGCGCCGAACGGCGCGGCCTTCGCGCGCGAAGGGGGAATCCTGCCCGCCGTCATCGCCCGCTACCAGGTCGAGCGCGAGGCGGCCCTCGAGCGAGGCGACGAGACGGGCGCTTTCGTCTACAAGATCCTCATGAACTCCTTCTACGGCGTCCTCGGGGTCGATGGCTGCCGCTACGCCCGCACGGAGCTCGCGGGGGCCATCACCTCCTTCGCGCGCCGGTACCTCACCTTCGCCCGCGACTTCCTCGAAGGCCGCGGCTTCCGGGTGCTCTACGGCGACACCGACTCGGTCTTCGTGGAGACTGGCCGGGGAGGAATGGCGCGTTATGCGGAACTGTCTGATCTGGGAGATAGGCTCGCCGGCCAGGTCAACGAGGCGATCGCGGAGGATATCCGCTCGGCCTACGGCCTCGAGTCCTTCCTCCGGATCAGGCCGGACAAGATCTACGTCCGCTTCTTCATTCCGCGGCTCAGGTTCGAGGCGGGCCGCCAGGCCGGCCGCGGCGGAGCCATCCTCGGCCGTCCGGGCGAAGAGGACGAGGAAGGGGACGCGGATTCGCGGGGCAGGGCCAAGGGCTACGCGGGCCTGAGGATCTCCGAGGACGACCGCGTCGCGGTCGAGGTGCGCGGCATGGAGGCCGCGCGCAGCGACGGCACGCCCCTCGGGCGGCGCTTCCAGGTCGAGCTCCTGTCGATCGTCTTCGGCGAGACGAAGGGCGGCGTCGAGCCGGGTTCGGGCGCCGAGGCCGAGGCGTACTGCAGGGCTCTCGCCGCCTCGCTCAGGAGCGGCGAGCTCGACGGCGAGCTCGTGTATCGCCGCATGCTGCGGCGCCCCGCCGAGGAGTACGGCTCGGAAAATCCCGCGGTCCGGGCGGCGCGCATCCTGGGCTGGACCAAGCACCGGGGCAGGATATCCTGGGTGATGACGAAGGCGGGCGCCGAGCCGCCGCAGCTGCGGAGCGGTTCGCCGCTCGACTACGAGCATTACATCGAGCGCCAGCTCCTGCCGATAGCGACCTCCATCGGCGATCAGGCCGGCTGGGACGCCGGCCCCTGGCTCGCCGACCGGCCGCAGCTGGAGCTCGGCTTCTGAACGAGCCCGATGAAAGGAGCGGCGAATCCATGCCGGAGAACCGGGAAAAGGCGCAGCAGGACGCGCTGGCGATCTTCCGCGCCGCGGTCGCGCGGGTCGATCCCTTCGAGATGCTGGTCTCGGCCCTGAGCATCGAGGGCGGGGAGCTCGTCGTCCGGACCGAACTCGACGAGGCGAGATACCCGCTGGCGGACTATGACCGCATCGTCGTCGCCGGCATGGGCAAGGCCGCTGCGGCCATGGCGCGCGGCGCGGAGCGGGTTCTCGGAGAACGCATCGCGGGCGGCGTCGTCGCGGTGAAGGCCGGCTACGCCGATCGCCTGACGCGGCTGTCCGTCGTCGAGGCCGGCCACCCCCTGCCCGACCGGGGCTCGCTGGAGGCGGCGGACAGGATCCTGGCCCTGGGGCGCGGCCTCGACGAGCGTTCCCTGGCCATCGTGCTCATATCGGGGGGAGGCTCTTCCGTGGCCTGCGCTCCCGCCGATGGGCTGAGCCTGGAAGACAAGACGGCGACGACCGGGCTCCTCCTGTCCTGCGGAGCGACCATCCAGGAAGTGAACTGCGTCCGCAAGCATCTTTCCGCCATCAAGGGCGGCCGGCTCGCCGCCGCCTACCGGCCGGCCACGGTGCTCAGTCTCGTCCTTTCCGACGTCATCGGCGACGGCCTGGACGCCATCGCCTCGGGTCCCACCGTGCCCGACCCCACGAGCTTCGCCGAGGCCCTGGACATCGTGCGCCGCCGCGGCCTCGAGAGCCTGCTGCCTTCCAGTGTCGCCCAACGTCTCCGAGCCGGGGCGGCGGGCTCGCTGCCGGACACGCCGAAGCCCGGAGACCGCGCCTTCGAGCGGGCCCGCACGGTGCTCCTGGGCACGAACACGCTGGCCCTGCTCGCCGCGCGAAAGAAGGCGGTCGCGCTCGGCTACTCGAGCCTCGTCCTCACCTCGCGCCTCACCGGCGAGGCGCGACTCCAGGCGCCCCTTTTCCTCGCCATCGGCCAGGACATCGCAGCCTCGGGCTTTCCCCTCGCGCGGCCCGCCTGCCTCATCGCGGGGGGAGAGACGACCGTGACCCTGCGGGGCTCCGGCAAGGGCGGGCGCAACCAGGAAATGGCCCTGGCCTTCCTGTCGGCCCTCGGCAAGTCGCCCGCGGGAGGGGAAGGGCTTCTCTTCCTGGCCGCCTCCACCGACGGCTCGGACGGCCCCACCGACGCCGCAGGAGCCTTCGCTTCCAGGGAAGTCCTCCGGCGCGCCGGAGCCCTCTCGCTCGATCCCGACGCCTTCCTCGCCGACAACGACTCCTACTCCTTTTTCGACTCCTGCGACGCGCTGCTGCGGACCGGTCCCACCAAGACCAACGTCTGCGACATCCAGCTCCTCCTGGTCATCTAGGATCCGGCTCGCTCGGCGCCATCTTAACGCGTTCTTAACACTTCGGCCCCCTCCCTTAACGCGGCCATTATTCCCAGCCCGCCCGTCCGTCGCTACCCTAGGGAGCGAGGTGACCTATGAACAGCGTATTCTTGCTGATCGGACTCGTCGTTTCGGTTCTGCTCCTCGCGTACCTCGCGTATGTGATGGCGCGGCCGGAGCGATTCTAGGAAGGCGGCCATGAAACCACAGGATATCGGCGAACTAGCGATCGTCATCGTCGTCATGTGCGGCGCGGCGCCGTTTCTCGGCGCGTACATGGCGCGGGTCTACAAAGGGGAACGGCACCCGCTCTCCTTCCTGGGGCCGCTGGAGCGCCTCTTCTACCGGATATCGGGCATCGACGCCGCGGCGGAAATGGGCTGGAAGACCTACGCCCTCTCGGTGGCGAGCTTCACCGCCGCCTCGCTCGCGAGTCTGGACCTCATCCTGATGTTCCAGGGCTTCCTGCCCCTCAACCCGCAGAAGCTTCCCGGGATGAAGTGGGACCTCGCGCTGAACACGGCGATCAGCTTCATCACGAACACGAACTGGCAGGCCTACGCGGGCGAGGTCAGCCTGAGCTACTTCTCCCAGGCGGCGGGTCTCGCGGTGCACAACTTCCTGAGCGCGGCCTGCGGCATGGCCGTGGCGGTCGCCCTCATCCGCGGCATCGTCGCCCGACGCAAGGAAGCTGCCGACCCCGATCCGGGACTCGGCAATTTCTGGGTCGACCTGACGAGAAGCGTCATCTACATCCTCCTCCCCCTGTCGATCGTCCTCGCGGTCGCGCTGGTGAGCCAGGGCGTCATCCAGAACCTCCATCCCTATGTGTCCGCGGTATCCTTCGAGGGCAGGCAGGGTCTCATCCCCATGGGGCCGGCCGCGAGCCAGATAGCCATCAAGAACCTCGGAACCAACGGCGGCGGGTTCTTCGGCCAGAACGCCGCCTTCCCCTTCGAAAACCCGACACCGCTCTCGAATCTCGTGGAGCTGATATCCTTCGTCCTCATCCCCGCGGCCTTTCCCTTCCTCTTCGGGCGGCTGACCGGGAAGAAGCGCCAGGGCTACGTCATCTTCGCGGTCATGTTCGCGCTCTTCGCGATCGGCCTGACGCTCGCCCTCGCCTCCGAGTACCGCTGGGGCACGATGGAAGGCAAGGAACTGCGCTTAGGCACGGGCGACTCGGTGCTGTGGGCGGTCATGACGACCATGACCTCCTGCGGCGCCGTCAACTCGATGCACGACTCCTTCGCCCCGCTGACGGGCATGATTCCCCTCGTCAACCTCATGCTCGGCGAGGTGGTCTTCGGAGGCGTCGGAGCCGGCATGTACGGCATGCTCGCGCTCGTCTTCATCACGGTCTTCATAGCCGGCCTCATGGTGGGGCGGGGGCCGGAGTACCTGGGCAAGAAGATCGAGGCGCGCGACGTCAAGCTGTCGATGTTCGCCATCATCGCGCCGAATTTCGTCATCCTCGCCTTCGCGGCCGCGGCGGTGATGCTGAAGGCCGGGCTCGCCGGCATATTGAACCCTGGGCCCCACGGCCTCACCGAGATCCTCTACGCCTTCTCCTCGGCCGCGGCCAACAACGGCTCGGCCTTCGCGGGCCTGGGCGCGAACACGGTGTTCTACAATCTCATGCTCGGCGGCGGCATGCTCATCGGAAGATTCGGCATAATCTTCCCCCTGCTCGGCGTCGCGGGCAACCTCGCCGGGAAAAAGCTCATTCCCGAGAGCGCGGGCACCTTCAAGACGGACACGGCGATTTTCGGCGTGCTGCTCTTCTCGGTCGTCATCATCGTCGCCGGGCTCACCCACTTCCCGGCGCTCACCCTGGGGCCGATCCTCGACCACTTCCTGATGACCATGGGAGTCAGGCTCTAGGCGGCTCGCTCGAGAAGGCATTGGAGGACTACGATGAAAGCTAAGGTCGACAAGAAACCTGACAGATACGGATTCACGAGGAAAATGCTGTTGGCGGCCGTCGGCGCCGCGTTCAGGAAGCTCGATCCCCGCGTGGAGATCAGGAACCCCGTGATGTTCCTGGTGTGGCTCGGCTCCCTGCTCTGCACCGCGGTCGCGGTCGCCGAAGCGCTCGGCGGGACGGCGCCGAGCGGCTTCACCATCCAGATCATCCTCTGGCTCTGGTTCACCCTCGTCTTCGCCAATTTCGCCGAGAGCGTCGCCGAGGTCCAGGGCAAGGCGCGGGCCGATTCCCTGCGGAAGATGCGCAAGGCGGTCGTCGCGCACCGGCGCAGGCCCGACGGGGCGACGGTCGACGTTGCCTCCGTCGAGCTCAGGCCGGGCGACGAGGTCGTCTGCGAGGCTGGCGACATCATCCCGGGCGACGGCGAGGTCGTCGAGGGCATAGCGAGCGTCGACGAGTCGGCGATCACCGGCGAGTCGGCCCCGGTCATCCGCGAATCCGGCGGCGACCGATCGGGCGTCACGGGCGGCACCAGGGTCATCTCCGACCGCATCGTCATCCGCATCACCGCCGAGCCGGGGAACACCTTCATCGACAAGATGATCCTCATGGTCGAGAACGCGACGCGCCAGAAGACGCCGGGCGAGATAGCCCTCACCATACTCCTCGCGGCGCTTTCGCTCATCTTCCTCCTCGCGGTCGTGACGCTCTACCCCTTCTCGCTCTACATAGCCTCGCAGGCGAAGACGCCCGACGCGCTCGACATCCTGACCCTCACGGCCCTGCTCGTCTGCCTCATCCCCACGACCATCGGCGGCCTGCTCTCGGCCATCGGCATCTCGGGCGTGTCGCGCCTCATCAAGAAAAACGTCATGGCCCTCTCGGGCAGGGCCATCGAGGCTGCCGGCGACATCGACACCCTCCTCCTCGACAAGACGGGCACCATCACCTACGGCAACCGCATGGCGAGCGAAATCGTCGTGCGCAAGGGCGTCTCCGAGGCCGAGCTCGCCCGGGCGACACTCGCGGCCAGTCTGGCCGACGACACGCCCGAAGGGAAGTCGATCGTGCAATTCGTGAGGGCGAAGTACGGAGCCGCGTACGCCGAGGATGCGGTCACGGGCGCCGAGGGCGCGGCGACGTACGCCGAGGGCGCGGCTACAGGCCCCGAGGGCGCGGCTCCGCGCGCCGGCTCAGGAGGGACGTTCGTTCCCTTCACCGCGAAGACGCGCATGAGCGGCATGGACTTCGCGGGTCCGGACGGCCTCGTCGACGCCTCGGCCTCGGTGCGCAAGGGAGCCATGGATTCGGTGCGCGATTTCGTGGCCTCGCTCGGAGGAGCGTATCCCGAAGACCTGAAGGCCGCGGGAGAGCGGATCGCCCGATCGGGAGGCACGCCCCTCGCCGTGGCGGTCGGGAAGGACATGCTCGGCGTCATCCATCTCAAGGACGTCATCAAGGAAGGAGTGCGCGAGCGGCTCGCCGGCCTCCATGCCATCGGCATCAGGACGGTCATGATCACGGGCGACAACAGGCTCACCGCCGCGACGATCGCCGCCGAAGCCGGCGTCACGGACTACATCGCGGAATCGAGGCCCGAGGACAAGCTCGAGATCATCCGGAAGGAGCAGCGGGAGGGTCACCTCGTCGGCATGATCGGCGACGGCACGAACGACGCCCCCGCCCTCGCGCAGGCCGATGTCGGCGTCGCGATGGCCTCGGGCACCCAGACCGCCCGCGAGGCCGGCAACATGATCGACTTCGACAACCATCCGGCCAAGGTCATCGACGTGGTCGAGGTCGGGAAGCAGCTGCTTATCACCCGCGGTTCGCTCACCACCTTCTCGATAGCCAACGACGTCGCGAAGTACTTCGCGATCCTCCCCGCCGTGTTCTCGGGCTTCTACGCCGCCGCGGGCGCGAACCTTGGCGCGGCAGGCGCCAAGGTGGGGCCCTTGGCGGCCCTCAACATCATGCGCCTCGCCACCCCCGAGAGCGCGATACTCTCGGCGGTGGTGTTCAACGCGCTCATCATCGTCGCCCTCATCCCCCTCGCGCTGCGCGGCGTGAAGTTCTCGCCCAAGGGCGGGGCTTCCCGCCTCCTTCGGCGCAACCTTCTCGTGTACGGCGGCGGCGGCATCGTGGTTCCGTTCATCGGAATCAAGGTCGTCGACCTCCTGCTCCACGGCCTCGGCCTGATTTAGGAGTGGATACCATGAAGCTATTGGCGAAGATTCCCACGTCGATCACCCTCCTGTTCTGGATGACCGTCCTCACCGGCATGATCTATCCGCTCGCGGTGACCGGCATCGCGCAACTCCTCTTTCCGCGCCGGGCGAACGGCAGCCTCATCGTGATCGGGAATCAGGTGCGGGGCTCGACACTGCTCGCTCAGAAGTTCGAAAGCGCGCGTTTCTTCCGCGCCCGGCCCTCGGCCACGGACTACGCCTACCTCGGATCGGGGGCCTCGAATCTCGCGGCCACCAACTCCGCCCTGGCCACGGCGGTGCAGGCCAATCGCGATGCCTGGACCGAGTCCTTCGGTCCGCCCCCGGGCGGAACCCGGATCCCTTCGGAGATGCTCTACGCCTCGGCCTCGGGCCTCGATCCCGACATAAGCCTCGAAGCGGCGCTCGATCAGGTCGACTCCGTGGCCGCGGCCCGCGCTCTCGACCCCCAGGCCAAGGCCGAGCTCGTCGACGCGATCAGGCGGGCCGCGACCTCGGCCACCTCGATCATTGGACCGCCCCGCGTCGACGTCGTAGAATTGAACGCGAAGCTGGAGACCGATCCCCGCTTCGCGGGAAGGAAATAGGAGCACGCCCATGTCCGACGAGGAACGCCTGAAGCCCGAAGAAGCGCTCGGACGGCTTGAAAGCGAAGCGAAAGCCAGGCCGAAGCTGAAGATCTACTTCGGCATGTCGGCCGGCGTCGGCAAGACCTACGCCATGCTCAAGGAGGCCCATCTCCTCGCCGAGCAGGGCCTGGACCTCGTCATTGGCTGGGTCGAGTCCCATGGCCGGGCGGAGACCGACGCCCTCCTCGAAGGCCTGGCTCTCGTGCCGCCCAAGAAAGTCGACTACCGGGGAATCGCGATGAGCGAGATGGACCTCGACGCGATCATCGCGCGGCGCCCGGCCATCGTCCTGGTCGACGAGCTCGCCCACAGCAACGCTCCCGGCTCGCGGCATCCCAAGCGCTACCAGGACGTCCTCGACCTGCTGGAGGCGGGCATCTCGGTGTACACGACCGTGAACATCCAGCACCTCGAGAGCATGGCGGACTCGGTCGAGCTCGTGACCTTCGTGCCCATCCGGGAACGGGTGCCCGATTCAGTCTTCGACCGCGCCGACGAGATGCAGATGATAGACATCCCGCCCCACGAGCTCATCAAGCGGCTCGACGAAGGCAAGGTCTACACCGGCGAGGCCTCGCGCGACGCGGTCAGGAATTTCTTCACGATCGGCAACCTCGCGGTGCTGCGGGAAATCGCCCTGCGCCAGGCCTCGCAGCTCGCCAGCCATCAGCTTTTCGAAATCATGCACGGCGATTCGACCAAGCGCCCCTCGGTCTCGTCCCAGCGCATCCTCGTCGCGGTGAGCTCGAGCCCGAACAGCGAGAGCCTCATCCGCTGGGCGCGCCGCCTCACCTACACCCTCAAGGCGGACTGGCACTGCGTCAACGTCGAATCGGGCGTCAAGCTCTCCGAAAGCGACAAGGACCGTCTGCAGAAAAACCTCGACCTCGCGCGCAGTCTCGGCGCCCGCGTGGAGATCGTGCCGAGCGCCGACATGGTTTCCGGCATAATCGGCTATGCGCGCAAGCAAGGGATCTCGATCATCATCGTCGGCAAGAGCGGAATCGCCGGCGGCCGCGGCCTCTTCGCGCGCAGGTCGATGACGGAGCGGATCATCAAGGAATCGGGCGATATCGCCGTCTTCGCCATCCAGGAAAAAGTCGCCCGCGGTTTCGTCCTGTCGAAAGCGGTGCGAAGACTGAGGTCCTCGCCCTGGTGGCAGTACGGGGCCGCGATCGTCGCCATCGGGGCGACCACTGCGATCGGCCTCGTCCTCTCAGGCTACTCGGGTTATTGGGCCGCGTCCATCCTCTACCTCGCGGCGATCAGTCTCCTGGCTCTCGCGCTCGACCGGAAACCGGTGCTCCTCGCCGCCTTCCTGTCGGCGCTCCTCTGGGACTTCCTCTTCATCCCGCCTCGCTTCACCTTCACGGTCAACAAGCCCGAGGACTACCTCATGCTCGCCCTCTACTTTCTGCTGGCCATCACCTCCGGATGGGCGACCACGAGGCTCCGGGCGAACGAGCGCATGCTCCTCGTCAGGGAGGAGCGCATGTCGCTGCTCCGCGGCCTCGCTTCGGAACTCGCGGGCCGGTCGGGCATGGAGGACATCGTCGCGGTCGGAGTTCCCTTCGTGGAGCGGGCCTTCGACGCCGAGGCCATCGTGCTGTTCGGCAAAGACAAGGACGAATTGCGGCTGGATCCCGAGGGAGGGTGGAGGGCCCTCGACGAAAAGGCGATCTCGGCCGCGGCTTATTGCTACCGGTCGGGCCGGAGCGCGGGGCGGCACACGAGCACGCTTCCGGCCGTCGAATGGCATTTCGTGCCCATGGACACGCCCAACGGCACGATAGGCGTCATCGGTCTGCGGCAGGCCCAGGGGATGGCCTGGACGGACGACAATGAGACCTTTCTCCGCACGCTGGTCCGGACCTTGTCGCTCGCGGTCGAGCGGGAGCTGCTGTCCGAGCGGAACCGGGCCAACGAGCTCAACAAGGAGTCGGAGCGGATCAGCAAGCTGCTCCTCGACTCGGTCTCCCACGAGCTGCGGACCCCTCTCACCGTCATCAAGGGAAGCGCGTCGGCCCTGGCCGACGAAGAGACGGCGCGCGACGCGCCGACGCGGCGCGCGCTCATCGAGGAAATAGTCGGCGCCTCGGAACGCCTCGACGCGATCGTGGGCAACCTGCTTTCGATGAACAGGCTCGAGTCGGGGCCGATAGCGCTCCGCAGGACCGAGGTGGACGCCGAGGATCTGGTCGCCGCGGCGCTCAAGGCCGCGGGCGGAGACCTGGCCGGCCACGAACTCGTGATCGACCAGGTCTCGATCGACGCGCCGGTGCCCTGCGATGCCGGACTGATCGTACAGACACTCGTGAACTTGCTCAGAAACGCCGCCGCCTATTCGGGCGCGCACTCGCGCATCGCGGTGAGCGCGAGCGCCGAGCGGGGCTGGGCCCGGTTCGCGGTGGAGGACGAGGGGCCGGGAGTGCGGGAGGCCGACATGGCGAGGCTGTTCGACAAGTTCTTCCGCGCCGAGCGATCGGCCCCGGGCGGGACGGGCCTGGGACTCGCCATCTGCAAGGGCATAGTCGAGGCCCACGGCGGGCACATCGAGGCGCACAACCTGCCGGGACGGGGCTTCGCCGTCTCGTTCACCCTTCCCCTGGAGATGCCCGCATGAAGCGCGTGCTCGTCATCGACGACGAACCCCAGATCAGGAGGCTCCTCAAGATCAGCCTCGGGAAAAAGGACTATGAGGTTTTCGAAGCCCCCACGGCGTTCGAGGGGATGCAGGCGGTGCAATCGATCCGGCCGGACATCATCCTGCTCGACCTCGGCCTGCCCGACATGGACGGCTCCCGGGCCCTCGCCGAGCTGCGGCTCTGGTCGACGATCCCGGTCATCATCCTCTCCGTCCGCGACTCCGAGGCCGACATCGTCGCCCTCCTCAACGCCGGCGCCGACGACTATCTCACCAAGCCCTTCAGGGTCGAAGAGCTGCTCGCCCGCATGAACGTGGCGCTGCGCCGCCTCCGGCCCGACATGCGCGAATCGGCCTACGAATGCGGCGACTTCAGGATCGACTTCGACGAGCGATCGGTGCGCATAGCCGACCGGGAGATCAGGCTGACCCCGACGGAATACGCCATACTCGCCTTTCTCGCGCGGAACGACGGGCGGATCGTGACGCAGACGCAGTTGCTCCGCGAGCTCTGGGGCCCGCTGGCCGACGCGGAACCTGGCAGCCTCCGCGTGCACATCTCGTCGCTCCGCAAGAAGATCGAGCGGAATTCCTCGCAGCCGGAGCGCCTCGTCACCGAACCGGGGATCGGCTACCGGCTTTGCTGCACGTAGACGGCTCCGCTTCGGCCCGGCCCGGGAGGCCGGGGCGGGCCTTCAGAACAGGGCCGCCAGTTCCTCCGCCGCTTCGCGAAGGCCGTCGACGAGCTCGACCCTGGGCGTCTTTTCCTTGGGACTGACGAGAAGATACGGTGTCGCGAGGACGGCGGAGCAGGCCGCCTCGCCGATCCGCACGGGCACCGCGACGACATGCACGCCTCGCGCGCAGTCGAGCTCGCCTTGCGCCCAGCCGCGCCTTCTGATGGCCGACGCTTCGCGGGCCCCGAGTTCCTCGGGGTGGAGATAGGCCAGGAGCAGCCGCCCCGAAACTGAATCGGCGGCGCGATAGACGCCCGGCCGCACGCTTATCCGGACCATTCCCCCGCCCTCGACCTCGAACACCACGTGCAGCAGGCGTTCGACGAGTACGCCGATATGGATCGAGGCTTCGCGCGAGCGGGCGAAACGGAGCATCGGCCCTTCCGCGCGCGCAATGAGGGCCGAGTCGCGGCTGCGGTCGGCGAGGGCGAAGGATCGCTTGCCGGGGATATAGGCGCCGATGCCCGTCTTGAAGAGGTAGCCTTCGCCGGTCAGGTACTCCACCATCCTCTGGATTTCCGAGACCTTGTATCCGAGACCTTCGGCTATGCGGCTCAGCGTAAGCGGCTCGTCGGACGCCAGGAAGAGTTCGATGATTCTCAGCCCCTTTTCGAGGGCGGGTGCGTTGCCGCTCATCGCCCGATCATAGCGCAACGACCCGAGCCGAGCCAAGGGCGCCTTCCGGATCGGCGATGCCCGCGAAACGCCCGGGCATTCCCGCGGCCGACCGCCCGCCTTGATTTGCCGACATTATCACCTATAATAGTCTTTATCATTCATTCGTTTGGAGGTGGCCTTCATGAAAAAGGAGACGCGACTCGCCATCATCGGCCTCTGCATCGTACTCGCGGGCGGCATTCTCGCCTGGCTGATCCAGACCGATGGCGGAAGGATCGCCGTACGCGACCTGCGCTTCAACGGTCCCGACGGCTCGGTGATGAGCGCCCTGCTCTATGTGCCGCCCAACGCGACGGCCAAGACGCCGGCTCCGGGAATCCTGGCGGTACACGGCTACATCAACTCCCGCGAGACCCAGGACGGCTTCGCGATCGAGTTCGCGCGGCGCGGCTACGTCGTGCTGGCCATCGACCAGACAGGCCACGGCTACTCGGACCCGCCCGCCTTCGGGAACGGCTTCGGCGGTCCCGCCGGCCTCGCCTACCTGCGCTCCCTCGACATAGTCGACAAATCGAACATAGGCCTCGAAGGCCACTCGATGGGCGGCTGGACCTGGCTCGCGGCCGCCGCCGTCATGCCCGACGCCTACAAGGCCTCCGTGCTCGAAGGCTCGTCGACTGGCGCGCCCTTCGCCAAGGAGGGCGATCCCACATGGCCGCGCAATCTCGCCGTCGTGTTCAGCAAGATGGACGAGTTCGCTCCCCTCATGTGGAGCGTGCCCCGCGGCATCGACGCGGCCGTCAGCCCCAAGCTCGAAAAGGTCTTCGGCACGACCGATCCGATCGTCCCCGGCAAGGTCTACGGCTCCATAGCCGACGGCACCGCCCGCGTCCTCTACCAGCCCAAGGGCGACCACCCCAACGATCACATCTCCACCGAGGCGATCGGCTACGCCCTCGGCTGGTTCTCCCAGACCCTCCAGGGCGGCACGCCGCTGCCGAACTCCGATCAGATCTGGATGTGGAAGGAGCTGGGCACCTTCGTCGCCCTGATCGGCCTCATCGTCTTCATGCTGGGCTTCGGCGGCTCGCTCCTGGGCGCCACGAGCTTCGCCCCGATCGCGCGGGCGGTGCCGGCTACGAAGGGCATCCGCGGCGGATCGTGGTGGATCGGGGCTGCCGTCGCGATGGCCGTGCCGATCCTCACCTTCTATCCCTTCTTCGACCTCGGCGCCCTCGTCAAGGCTTCGTGGTTCTTCCCCCAGACCATCACGAGCCAGATCATGGTCTGGGCCTTCTTGAACGGTCTTATCAGCCTCGTGCTTTTCCTGCTCTGGCACTTCATCCTCAACAAGAAAGCCGGCGGCAGCCCGCAGAGCTACGGGCTCACCGAGGGACAGGGACTGCCCTGGCGGCTCATCGGGCGGGACTTCTTGCTGGCGCTCGCGACGATCGTCGCGGCGGGCTTCGTCCTCCATCTCGCGGACTACTTCTTCAAGATCGACTTCCGCCTCTGGGTTCTGGCCCTGAAGCCCCTGTCGAGCCTGCAGTTCGGCATCTTCCTGCGCTACCTCGTGCCCTTCGCCGCCTTCTTCCTGATGTCCTCGGTGATCCTGAACGGCCAAATGCGCCTGCCCGGAGCCAAGGTCGCCACGCGTTACTGGGCTCCCATCATGCTCATGGCCGGCGGCTTCGTGGTCTTCCTCGCGGCGGAGTACCTTCCGCTTTTCGCCGGCGGCACCCTGCTCACGCCGAGCCAGCCGCTCAACACCATCGTGGCCGATCAGTTCCTGCCCCTCATGGCCATCGTCGCGCTCTTCTCGACCTGGTTCTTCGAGAAGACGGGGCGGGTCTACGCCGGAGCCTTCGTCAACGCGATGTTCGTGAC
>DATKVK010000037.1:0-7878 GCA_035530095.1 Rectinemataceae bacterium
CCGTAGGAGCTCTTCGCGGGGCCGCTCTCGATGCGTTTCAGGAAGACGACCTCGCCTTCCTCCTCCAGGACCGACAGCGAAAGATTCTTGAGCCGCGGATGCTCCAAGGCGGTCAGCTCGTGGTAATGCGTAGCGAAAAGCGTGCGGCAGGCGGTCTGGTCGAGGAGCCGCTCGGCGACCGCCCAGGCTATGGCGAGGCCGTCGAGCGTGCTCGTGCCGCGGCCTACCTCATCCATGACGACGAGGCTCGCCCGAGTGGCGGTATTGAGGATGTAGGCCGTCTCGTGCATCTCCACGAGGAAAGTGCTTTCGCCACGGGCCAGGTTGTCCTGGGCTCCGACGCGGCAGAAGATCTTGTCGACGAGCCCGATCTCGGCCTCGAAGGCGGGGACGAAGGAGCCGGAATGCGCCATGAGGGCGATAAGGGCGGTCTGGCGCAGGTAGGTGGACTTGCCCGCCATGTTGGGCCCCGTGATGAGGGCGAAGGAGGCGTCACGGGGGCCGCCGGCCGTCGCCGACTGCGCGGGGGCCGGCGGCGCTTCGGGGGCCGGCGGCGCGGCCGAGGCGTCCAGGTCGAGGCCGTTGGGCACGAAGGCGCCGTCGCGCAGGTGGGCCTCGACCACGGGATGCCGGCCTTCGACGATGCGCAGGACCGGGGCCTCCGCCATTTTCGGACGAGTGTAGCCGCGCGCGGTGGCGGTCCAGGCGAAGGAAGCCAGACAGTCCTGGACCGCGGCGGCCCGGCCGAGCGAGAGCATGGCGGGCACCGCCTCCTTCACGCTCCCGCGCAGCGAGAGAAAGAGGCTGCGCTCCAGCTCGACGATGCGCTCCGTGGCGCCGTTGATCTCGCTCTCGAGCTCGGCGAGGCGCGTGGTGGTGTAGCGCTCGCCCGTGACGAGGGACTGCCGGCGGATGAAGTGGGGCGGCACGGCGTCGAGCTTGCCCTTGGACACCTCGATGTAGTACCCGATGATCTTGTTGTAGCGCACGCGGAGGGCGGCGATGCCGGAAGCGGCGCGCTCCTCCTCCACATAGGCTTCGAGGACCTCGCGGGAATGGGCCGAGAGCGAGCGCAGCCGATCGAGCTCGGCGTCGTAGCCGTCCCTGATGAGCCCGCCCTCGGTCAGGAGGATCGACGGCTCGTCCCTGATGGCCGCCTCGATGCGTTGCGCGATGCCATCGACGAGTCGGAGCGCGGCCTCGGGCGCTCTCGCGGAGAGAAGCTCCGGCGCCCCCCGGGCTTCGAGGAGGGCGCGGGCCGCGAGGCAGGATACGATGGAAAGCCGCAGCGCGAGGAGGTCCTTCGCGTGCGCCTTGTCCATGGCAACGCGGGAGGCCAGGCGCTCGATGTCGCGCACCGAGGCGAGGATGTCGCGGAGCGAGGAGAGCAGGCGCTGGTCGCGGTAGAGGAAATCGACGGCATCGAGCCGCGCCTCTATCCCCGTCCGGGAGTGGAGCGGCTGCAGGAGCCATTGCCTGAGGAGCCGGGCCCCGGGCGCGGTGTGCGTGGCGTCCAGCACGGAGAGGAGCGTGTAGGCCGTGCCCGAATCGCTCAGGTTGCGCACGAGCTCGAGGTTCTTGCGGCTGCCCTCGTCGATGCCGACGAACTCGTCCTCGCGGTAGGGAAGCGGGGGCGACAGGTGGGGCGTGGAGGCCTTGGCCGTCTCGTCCACGTAGCGCAGGAGGGCCCCGGCAGCCGCCAGCTCGGGGGCGTCGTCCGGAAAGCCGTAGCCCTTGAGCGAGGCCAGGCCGAAGCGGCGCTCGAGGTCCCGGGCCGAGCGCTCGGCGTCGAAGCTCCAATCGGGGTAGCGGTTGACCATGAGACCCTCGGTCTCGGAGAGAGCCTGGGCTACGGGGCCGAGCTCGAGCAAGGACTGCTGGACCAGGGCCTCGCGCGGCCCCAGCCGGTAGAGCTCGGAGCGCAGGAATTCGGCGAGAGCGGCGACCTCCCCGACATCCTCCGCGCTTTCGCGCGCCGCGCTTTCGCGCGCCGCGCTTTCGCGCGCCGCGCTTTCGCGCGCCGCGGCCTCGCGCGAGTGGGCGCGGAACTCCCCCGTCGAAAGATCGAGGTAGGCCACGCACAGGCGCTGCCGCACGAGACAGATCGCCACGATGTAGTTGTTCGACCCCTGTTCGAGGAAATCCTCCTCCACGGTCGTGCCCGGCGTCACCACTTCCACCACGTCGCGGTCGACGATGCCTTTGCCGGCCTTGGCCTCGCCGAGCTGCTCGCAGACCGCGATTTTCTTGCCGTGCTTGAGGAGGCGGGAAATGTACGGCTTGGCCGCATGATAGGGAATGCCGCACATGGGCTCGCCCTGCCGCTGCGTGAGCGTGAGGTCGAGCAGGGCGGATACCTCGACGGCATCCTCGAAGAACATCTCGTAGAAATCGCCGAGGCGGAAGAAGAGCACGGCGTCGCGGTAGCGGGCTTTGATGCGCCGGTACTGGTCCATCATGGGGGAGCGCTCTGTCATAGACGTTGCATTATAGGCGCGGAAAGGATAGGCTACAAGGCGAAGCGTGGATTCGAGGAGGCTCTGTGGAAGAGGCTGCGTATTTCAAGGAGGACGGCGCCGCCGTCTATATCCGGGCGGAAGGCCACGTGACGGCGGCCGTCTGTCCGGGACTCAAGTCGAGGCTCTTCGCCCGTCTCGACGCTCAGCCTCGCGTCCAGACCGTCATGTTCGACCTCGCTCCCTGCGAGTACATGGACTCGACCTTCCTCGGGCTCATCGTGGGCGCCCAGAAACGCTTCGCGGCCGCGGGCGGGGACAAGATCCTCATCCTCCACGCGAACGAAGCCTGCCGCGGCCTGCTGCGCACCATAGGCGTCCTCGGCCTCGTGACTCTGTCCGACGAGAGCGTCAGCTTTCCGGAGGACATGGAGAGAATCGGCACCGGGACGCGCGCGAGCGCCCAGCTCATCCTGGACGCGCACGAAGAACTCTCGGGCCTCTCGGAGGAGAATCGCAAGCGCTTCTCCGGCCTCACCTCGGTCCTGCGCGACGCCATCCGCGGCACGAAAGACGACTAAAAGGCCCGCCGAACCGCCCGAGGCGTTTCAGCGGGCCGCGGAAGCGGAGCCGCGTCAGGGCGCCTGAGTCGGCGTGCCCATGAGAGCGGCGATGACCTTGTCGGTGATGTCGATCATCGGGCTGTACCAGATTACCGAGTTCATGACCGAATCGTTGCTCTTCAGGTTCAGGACCATGGAATAGCCGTCGCTCTGGGCGATGTCCTGAATCTGCTTGTAGACCGACTGGACGAACTCGCTCGAGGCCGTCAGTCGCCGCGACTCGGCATCGAGCTCGTTCTGCTTGGTCTGGATGTATTCCCGCAAGAACTGAGTCTTGTTGAATATCTGCGTTTCGAGCTGCAGGGAGGCCTGGCTGTCGCCGGACTGGTCGGCTTGGAGCTTCTGCGCCTGCAGCTGCTTGATCTCGGTCCCCATGCGGTCGATGTCCGACTGGATCTGCGACTTTTTCTGCTCGAAGGCCTTCCAGGGTCCCGAATCCTTCGAATAGGTCTCGATCACCCGGCTCAGGTCCACGACCGCGATGCGAGTTATCTGCTGAGCGCCGGCCGCGGAGGCGAGGGCCGCGAGTCCGAGCGCAAGCAGGATCGTCTTGATTCCGCGCATGAATCCTCCTTGGGCAGCCCTACAGTAGCGGCTGTGTGATGCTTATGACGAAATCGAATCCCGAGGTCGTCTGCCAGGTGATCTGCGATCCGTCGAAGGTGAAGCGCTTCGCGAAGTAGAACCGGAAGGGGAACTGCTGGATCGTGAAGCGGAAGCCGAAGCCCGTCGAGAAGGCCATGTCGTTCCAGCCCAGCGAGCCGAAGCCCGGGCGAGACGTATCGACGAAGGGAGTGCTGCTCCCCGGAGTGCCGGCCATGTCGACCATGCCGCCCTGCTGCTGGAGGGCGCCCGCGTCGAGGAAGCCGTCGAGCCAGAGGAACTTCTCGATAATGGGCATGCGCAGCTCGAGCCAGTTCTCCCAGAGGGAGACGCCCTGCATGCCGTAGAGCTCGTGCCAGCCGCGCACGTTGAAGGTGCCGTCCAGGCTGAGCCAGTCGTCGACCACCGTGAGGGGAACGCCGGGTTTCTGCATGAGGGCCTGGAAGTCCGAGTGCACGCCGACTACCCACTCGAAGTTCCAGAAGCTGAAGACCGGGATCTTGAAGAGGGTGTAGTAGGCCTCCACCTTGGACTCGCTCTTGAGGTACTGCTGGTAATCCGAGGGCAGGAGGCCGGCCCAGGTGAACTGCTGGCTCAGGAAGACGCCCTTGCCCGGGTTGTACCAGAAGTCGAGGTCGTTGAGGTAGACCCGGCCCGTGAGGTTGTTGCCGAGCCTCCAGGTGTTGAGCGCGCTGCGGATAGACATGAGGGCCGGCCGGTACTTGGTCGCGTCGTAGATCGTGTCGTGCAGGCCCGTGGAGACGCCGCCCCCGAAGCCCAGGTCGCCCACGGGGGTGGGCATCGAGTAGCCCGCCGAGTAGCCGAGCGAGAAGCTCCAGGTCTCGTAGGGCATGAGGTAGGCGGCCGGGATCGAGGAGATCGAGCCGTCCCATTGCCCGGGCTCGTAGTAGGGATCGGGCACGCCGTCGGGGAAAATACCGTTATAGCTAGAATCTTGCGCGGTCATGAGGGTCTTGTGGGCGAAGGACAGGTTGACGCCGCCCGAGATGCGCTTGCCGAAGAGCCAGTTGTCGGTGAAGCCGAAGGTCAGGGTCTGGGTGTCGGGCGAGGCGTTCAAGGCCACGCTGAAGTTCTGCCCGTTGCCGAGGAAGTCGCGGTCGCTCCACTTGAGGAGGCCCGAGATCGGGAAGGTGTTCGGGTCGCCTAAGCCGCTCAGGGTGATGCCGAACTGGATGTCGGCGGTGCTCTGCTCCTCCACCGTGATCTCGAGGTTCATGAGATTGTCGGCCGAGCCGGGGAACATCTGCGGCACGACCGAGGAGAAGTACTGGAGGTTGTAGAGATTGCGCATGCCCTCGAGGATCTTCGCCTTGGAGAAGGTGTCGCCCACCTCCAGCGGTATCTCGCGGTAGATGACGAAGTCCTTGGTCTTCTTGTTGCCCTTGATCTTGATGTTCTCGATGAGGGCGCGGTCCCGCTCGGTTATCTTGACGACGAAGGAAATGGTGCCCGTCGCCTCGTCGCGCTTCTCCTGCAGGTCGATCGTGTTGAAGATGTAGCCCGACTCGTAGTACAGGTCGTCGATCTTCTGCTTGTCGAGGAGATACTTGCGGTAGTTGATGACCTCGCCCTTCTTCTGCGAGATGAGGGCGGACAGCTGGGCCGTCGAGTAGATGTTGTTGCCCTCGAAGGTGGTGCCGCCGTAGATCCATTGGCGGCCTTCCTTGATGGCGAGGGTCAGGATGAGCCAGGTCCGGTGGGACTTGGGATCCTTCTCGAAGCTGCGGATCACATCGGTCACGGCCGCGTCGACATAGCCGCGGCCGCGGTAGTAGTCGACTATCTTGGCCTTGTCGTCCTCGAGCTTGGATTCCTGGAAGGACCCGCTCTGGAGGAAGCCGGCTTCCTTGAGGCTCATCTGCCCCCTGAGCGTGGCCGCGGATACTGCCGTATTGCCCGTGAAGCGAATCTCCTTGACCGCGACCTGCGAGCCTTCGACGACGCTGAAGGTGAGGATGACCGTGTTGGGCGAGGCGCCGGGCCTGGTCGAGGAGCTCACGACGGCGTCGGGATAGCCGTGTTCGAGATAGAGACGGCGGACCGCGAGCTCGTCGATGTGGGCCTTGGACTTATTGTAGATGTCGCCGGATTTCACCGTGAGCGCGTCGAGGATCTCGTTCGTCCTGAGGCCGGAGTTGCCGACCACGCGCACGACCTCGACATAGGGCTTCTCGACGACGGTGAATTTGATGGTGACCTTGGTCTTGCCGGGATCGGCGGGAAGGGCCTTGGGATCGATCTTGTCGAACCAGTCCAGCTCGTAGAGCCGGGATTGGAGCTCCATCCAAAGATCCTCGGTGAAGTTCTTGCCGATATAGTCTCGCGTGACGGCGTCGAGCTCGCGCTTGTCGGCGTGGACCACGCCCTCCCATTCGACGCCGGCTATGGGCTTGCCCCAGAACCATTCCTTGGTCGAAACCTGGTCTTGCGCGGCGGTCCCTGCGGGCGCGGCGGTTTGCGCCGCCGGGGCGGTCGTCGCGGCGGGCGCGGTCGTCGCGGCAGGCGCGGCGGTCTGGGCCGCGGGGGTCGTCTGGTCCGCCGACGGAACCACGGGAGTGGTCGCGGGTGTCTGCGCGCGCATCATGGCAGCGGCGAGAACAAGGGTCAGCAGGACGAGTGGTCGCTTCATGGTGCTCCTCATGCCTCAATAGGAGAGCCGCCAGGTAACGCTGAGGCTCTGGTCACTGACATACAGGGTGTCTGGACGGGTAGGCGCAATGGTCCACTGCACGAGCCCGAACGGCGTATCGAATTCGATGCCGAGCTCGGAGTCTATACGCAAGGGCTCGGTGCTAACAAGAGGGTCCTGTTGGAAACGCAGCTGGCCGTGCAGGAACACCGAATCGCCGAGATACTTGCCGACGTAGAGCGCGGTCTGATCCAGATACCTGGCCAGAGGGTTCGTGGCCGCGGTCTGGCCGGGGTCCGAGACGTCGATGAGCCAGCGCTGGAGGAACTGCGTCTGCAGGAAGAATACGTCCAGGCCCAGGCCGTCGCGCACGCGCTGCTCGAAGGCCCGGGCGACATTGAGCTGGGGCAGGAGCTCCGACGAGGATATCACCGCCTTGCGGATGTCGACCGTCTGGTTGCTCGAGACATCGAAGAGACCCGCTCCGAGCAGACTGGCTATGTCGGCCTCCGACATGGGCGGATCGGAGGACAGGGTGGGCTTGAAACTGGAAATCGGCTGGTTGTCCGTCCGCAAGGTGATCAGGACCGGACCCTGGTCGCTGGAATCGCGGAGCTCGGCGAGCATGGTCACCCGCGGATCGAAATGGTCGAGCGTCTCGTTGAAGACGAGCAAGGCCGACTTCAGGAAGAAACTGCGCTGTATATAGAAGACATCGCCTCCCCGAAGGGCGAGCGAGCCCTTGACCGAGAGATCCTCCACCGATTGGTCGTAGTGGATGCTGAGGACGCTCGTCGGGTCGGCGTAGCCCGAAACGACCGGCAGGTCCTTGGAGGGGAAGAAGACCTCGACGCCCCGCCCGAAGTGCAGCTGGGCCTGCACCAGGAGGGGATAGGCCGGCGGGCCCGGGGATTCATTGTCCCCTCCCCCGAACACCCCGGTTCCGATGACGACCGAGGAGCGTTCGAGCGTGTAGCTGCCCGTGAGCGCGAGCACGTCGGCCCGCAAATCGACCGTCAAATCGATGTAGGCCTGTCCTTTGACCGACACGCCGCTTATGTCGAGGTTGACGTCCAGGGGGGCGCCGGTACCCGTAGTGAGATTGGCCTTGAAATGGGAGGGCAGCCAATGATCGAGATCGGCCGTGGCGCGCACATCGAGCCTGGCCTTGCCGGCGGGAACTCCCCTGGCGCTCATGGCGAGGCTCTTTCCCAGCACGCTGACCGGGGCGGAGAAGGGACCGACCTTGGTCGAAACCCAATCCGGAACGGAGACGACGACGGACTCCATGCCGATGCTGCCGGTGATGTCGGGGTCGGCCACGAGGCCTTTCACGAAGAGGGAGCCGCGCACCCTTCCCGCGTCGAAGCTCGTCGTGCCCAGAGGGAGCACGGGGGAAACGGCCGCGAGATCGACATCGATGCCGCTTACCTGTGCGTCGATGGAGGAGCCGCTGAGCTTTCCGGATGCGATGAAGGCCACAGGCAGGGCCTTGCCCGACGCGATCGAGAAATTGCCCGAACTGTCGAAGCTCGCGACAAGCTCG
>DATKVK010000038.1:0-65544 GCA_035530095.1 Rectinemataceae bacterium
CTGATTCGATCCTATCAAATGCCATCCTTCTGATGACATCCAACGCCTTGCGATCGATTGATCTTCCGTCTGAATCAGCCATATCCAATCATAGCATGGATTCCTATGGTGTGTAGACTAGATTGCTGACTGGGTAGTATCGCTCACGAGAATGAGGTCCACGTCCGAGTCGCGGCCGAAGTCCCGTGTGCCGTAGGAGCCGAAGAAGTAGGCCGCCCCGACGCGGCCGGTCAAGATGCGCCTGAGTTCGGCTTCGTACTCCTCGGGACTCCATCCGGAAAGCGGATCGCGGGTGTTCCAGGCCTGCTGCGCGGTGAAACAGACCACCGACCAACGCCTCAGCCCGAGAGCATCTTGTGCCCAGGCTTGCTCTTCTTCCGCCTGCCTGAGCCAATCGGCAGCTCGAGATTTCATGAATATACGTATAACCCAACAACCTAGCGGAAGAAAGTACGGTAATCGAGGCATCTCGTTGGCGGAAACGTAGAGCCGCACAGTGAAGAGCCGAGGAAAGGGATGCTTACCGATCGACACGGCCTAGGAGGTATGCGCCTCCCTGCGATACGAAAATCCGGCTCAGGCGGCAGGTAGGCAAGGTGAAGGCTCTGGCCGATCTTGTCTGCCTTGTCTACAGCCGCGAAGAGATCTTCGAAGCGGTGCGCGTTGAAGGCACCTGCGGCGAGGTTACCCACGGTTACGGTACCCAGGTGCCGCCTGCGCGAAAAGCTCGAGGCCGACCCTCCAACCTAAAGCACATCGAGGCGGTGTGGGGCATGGGCTACAGGTCCGTAGACTCAATTAAACACATTTTCATCTAGACTTCTCTATCGCCTCATTTAACAAGACAAATTCCTAGCCGGCGTCCCCTTTTAAAAAACTCATCGCTGCGACCCAGAAAACCGGATCGCTTAACGGGTTACGTCGATGCTGAATTGTCGCTCGGGGGCATTATTGAAGCCCAAACTGACCTTGATGGTAAAGGGACGAGGAAGGGGATTCTTCCCGATCAGAACCGCATAGTAGGTACGCTGCCCCTTCCTGGTCTGGAAGTCAGGCCCAGGTAGATACGTGTCTTTCGCGATTTCAAGGTTTTGAGGAAGTATCTTGGATAAAGAAGCCCAACCGGAAAGATAGTCGCAAAACTCGGGGAGATCGTAATAGCGGGCCACGGGTTTTCCATCTGTACCGATAGCCGCGATTTGATCCACCATGATATCCGTTTGGGAAATTGCATTGATGGCGATCTTGAGCACAACAAATTCATGCGGATAGCCCATGAGAAGGCCGCCGGGCATTCTGTACGGATTGGGCTGATCTGGCGATGAACCGAAAGTCTGGAGTACTTCGCTTCTAGTAAGTCGACTCACCGATATATCTATCCCTGATGGATCTTTCGGCGGAGCTGCGCTCACACAGCCGATAAATGCCAGAATCGTGAGTCCAACTATGATGGGGAACGCCAATGTCTTCACATCAAACCTCCACATAAATGAAGGACCGCCCCTTTCGAGGCGGCCCGAAGACTGCGGCTAACCGAGCCTTAGAAGCTGTACATGACGGTGAGGGGCACCTTGAACGTGGAGAAGTTCAGAAGGGGGTCAGAGGAACCCTTGTCGTCGTACACAACACCGATCCAGGTGGTCATGTGCTCGTCGAAGAGCGTCTTCGCATAGAGCGCAAACTCGTTGCGGGTCGTGGTGCTGCTCAGCGTGGTGGGAGAAGTGGCGCCAGTAGCGACGTAGTAGTTGTCGGCATAGTACTTGTAGTAGGCCGTGAAGGTCGTGTTGCCCATGGTGTAGTTGACATAGGGCTTCACGTTGAAGCCGAAGGGCACGTTGCTGTCAGCGAAGCTGTACTCATAGGCGACAACACCGGGGGTGATATTGCCGACGGCGTAAGCGACCGTCTGGGTGAGCTTGTACTCCTGGGCAGTGCTGTCACCGATGTTGTACATGAACGCTTCGGCGTTGGCCGTGAGGTTCTGAACGGCGAGCACAGCTACGGAAGCGGTGGCCATGTCGGCGTTGGTGTTCGGCGACATTTTGAAGGTGGCGTTGAACTTGAACGTGTTGGGCATGGCATAGGCGATACCGAAGGCGGAGCTACCCATCACATTGGAAGCAGTGTCACCAGTCGTGGTGGCGTGGAGGAAGTAGCCGAGGGTGAGGCCGCTGACGGGGTACAGATCGAGGATGGCGCCCTGGCCGTAGAAGTCACTGTAGTAGCCGACATCGCCGAGTGTCTTGAACGAGGTATCCCAGGCCCAGCCGACGGTGAGCTTGGCCATGCTGCCGAACTTCAGCCAACCATTCATAGCATCCCAGGTGGGGCCGGTGCCGTCCTGGGTATCGAACTCGGCGAACCAGCCGTAGTTGCCCGAGCTGTAGGAAAGGTCGAGGTCGTTGTACATGGCGGAATTGTTGTTCCAGTAATCATACGAGGCAATGGCGTTGGTGCTGTTGCCATTGAACTGGCCCTGAACACCAACCGACATCGTGTCGCTGAACTGGATAGCGGGCGCCGCAGCCGCGGGCGCAGTCTGCGCGAATGCCACCGCGCCTACCATCATGAGGGCAAGAAGCAGAACGACTAACTTCTTCATCAAAGTCCTCCTTAGCGTTTGCAAAGGGGGTAAACCGACGGTTTAGTGATCCCCTTTCCTAAGTTCTATCGGGCAGTATAGCCAGCGCATTTTACGGTGTCAAGTTTTTTTTGGGAATTGCGGCGCTTACATCGGGAAATACGTTGACCGATTTAAATCTTTTACCGTTAAAGTTTTGTTTTAGAGAGTTCGATGGAGTGATACCTCACACTGGATTACAAATAAGACCAATATGTCTAATATCGTTAACGATTCTGGAGCTGAACCAAACGATGTACGCTTCTGCGAGCAGGCATGGCGCGAATGCGGCCACCGAGGAGCGGCGAGTTCTTCAAACACAGAAAATCTGCAGACGCCGGGGGTCGAGCGCGTCTTCGGCCTCGCTTCATACGGTAGCACCCCCTCGACTTCTATTCGTACTGGGTCCACAGCCTCAAGACTCGAACTATTTTTCCTTCTCGAACACCTGATGGACAAGTCGATGCTGAATGTTGATTCGCGCGAATATACACCAGACTTTCTGGAGTAGGGTTTTGTCCCGTCTCAAAACCACCCTCCGACCTTATTTCGCTTGATCCATTTTATTTGGCGCAGTATTCTTACCGTAGGAGTACTACCATGACGGTTACGGAAAAGGGTCAGGTTACGATTCCGCTCGCGATTCGCGAGGCGCTGGGAATACGGCCGGCCTCCGAGGTGGAATTCAGCATTGAAGGGGATCACGCGATACTGCGCAAAAAAGAGCGGGTCGATATCGTGGCGGAACGACTGGCGCGGTACAAAGGCGCGGCTACGAGCGGCATGAGCACCGATCAGATCATGGCGCTTACCCGATCGTGAAGGCTGTGCTGGTAGATTCGAGCGTCGTCCTCGATCTGTTCACCGCCGATCCCGTCTTCTACGATCGGTCGCTAGCCTGCATCGCGGCCTGGGGGGCCAAAGGAGATATTCTTATAGACGAAGCCATATACGCCGAGATTTCCATCGGCTTCACGCGGATCGAGGAACTGGACGAGGCCATATTCGGCGCCGGCTTTCTCTTCTCTCCCGCGCCACGGGAAGCGCTGTTCCTGGCAGGGAAGGCTTTCCGGTCCTATCGCAGGCGCGGGGGCACCAAGACGGCACCCTTACCTGATCTTATCATCGGCGCCCATGCCGCGATTTCCGGCATTCCGCTCCTGACGCGAGACCCGAAGCGCATACGGGACGCATTCCCCGGCGTTTTCATTATCGATCCAAGCTAAAAACGCCGGCTTCGTGATACAGCCATAGGTTGTACAATCACAAGGCTTCGTTATGTGCCCACATTCTCAAGACTTGTACTATTTGATCTCGCCTATCGCGGCTGTTCACCGCCTTTCCTCGCGGGTATGCCAAGGCCGGACTAGGTAGATAGTCGTCTCGCGGTTCGAACTCCTGAAGCTTTTCGATCGACGCGATCGTTTACACTCAATCAGGCGCTGCGCCGAGTTCATCGGCCACGGCGTCAATGGCTGCGATGAAACCGGCATGGAATGGACCGAAATCGGCCACGAGGGAAGGCAGGTCGCCGTTGAGAATCCGCAGGCGCCGGGGGTCCAGCTCGTCTTCGTAGACATTCCTGAAGGCGTGGCGGAATCGCATGAGTTCGCCCATGCGCTTGGCATAGTCGCGGGAGAATAGCCGCGGCCGGATACCAGGGATTTTCAAGGTCATGCGGTCGAGCAGATCCTTGTGCCAGAATCTCTGATCCAGTCCGTTCTCGAAGAACTTCGAGACTCTGAGGAAATAATTCTCGAAGGCGCAATAGATGTTGTGCAAGGTGAAGCCCAGTGCCGCCCAGTCCAGCTCGTCGTTCGCTCCCGCTTCGATCCGCTCCGTGGCGCGGCGGTTCTTGGCGAAAAGTTCCTGGATCGAATGGTAGCCGGCTTCCAGCTCGGTCGCCAGGCGTCCGTAGTCTTCGGCCTCACGTTTCATAGAGCGTCACGCCCTCAGCTTCGACTCGCGCGCGTATAGCCTCGTTTGCATTTTCCAGATCGACGATATCCACGTGGAAAGCCGAGGATTCGACGACGCGCATGGCCTCGAGAACATCGCCCCCGTCTATCGCCAGATCGATGTCCGAGTCTGTCCGGAAGCCGCGCCCCCTGGCCGCCGAGCCGAAAAGTATGACGCGCTTGATTCCGCTCAGGGCAGCCAGCTCGGTCGCCAGGCGCTTGGCCTCG
The DNA here is from genome assembly GCA_035530095.1 of Rectinemataceae bacterium. Classification (GTDB taxonomy): domain Bacteria; phylum Spirochaetota; class Spirochaetia; order Treponematales; family Rectinemataceae; genus JAJXZP01. The sequence continues at coordinate 4,807 of DATKVK010000038.1, forward strand.
GACCGAGCCTCTTCCAGACGCCGGGCGGCCGCCTCGGCCTCGCGCGCATTCCCGCGGCGCGCGTTTTCCGCCATGGCATGGATGAACTCGGGCGGGACCGAGGGTGAATGTTCGCTACCCATGCATCCACTATAAGGCTTGCGAAGCTTCGGCCACAAGGCGCGGGGAGAACCATATTCGAGGTCGGAGGGCGTTCAGCCGCGACGGCCGGACTCTCGGTGAACGACATAGACCGGGAAATTCGGGTCTACCGTGCAGGAAAGCGCTGAGCGCATGCGGGCGGTGCTCGATGCCGGCACGATGGTCGATACCGACATTTCGATAGCATCGCAGAGGATCCCGACGACGATCGGGCTATCGAATGCGCGATCGAAGCCGAGACGGACTACATCGCCAGCGGGGATCGGCACCTCCGTAAGCTCGGGGGCCGGGAGAAGACCCGAATACTCAGCCCAGAGGCCTTTTACGAATTCAAAAAACTCTCGGGATCTATTCCGGCTTGGCGGAGGATGGCGCGAAGTGTTCCTTCAGCGATTCAACCTTTAATCGGAAGGCATATTCATCGGTTTGTGGCATACGCTCCTCCAGGCAACTGGTCCCTGAAACTGAAAATACTCGAATGCATGACCCGCTAAAGGAAAGTGCAGTGTGTCCGCAATCGATTGGGCTATATGCATCCGGCAGGATCGACGATCGGCCGCGTCGCCGGATCCGGCCCTAGCTTCCGGCCTTCCAGTCCTCCATCGCCCGCGCGAAGAGCGGTATCGCGCCCCGGATGGTCGCCTCCGAGACGCAGTACGATAGGCGGAACCAGCCGGGCGTGCCGAAGCCCTGGCCGGGCACGCCGAGGATGTTGTACTTCTTGAGGTGCATGACGAAGGCGACGTCGAGGCCGAGCGCCTCCGCGTCGGCGCGCCGAGACGGGGCGGGCTCGGGGGCCTTGGCGAAGATGTAGAAGGCGCCCTCGGGGTCGGGGAACTCGTAGCCCGCGGCGCGCAGTCCCCGGGCGAGCTCGGCTCCGCGCCGGGCGTAGCTGGCCACGTCGCACTTCTCGTCCAGCAGTTCGGCGACCGCGCGCTGCATGAGAGCGGGCGCGTTCACGTAGCCGAGGGTGCGCGTGCACATGGCCATGCCCTCGAAGAGCTCCTTGGCGTCGGCGCAGCGCGGCGAGACGGCTATGTAGCCGATGCGCTCGCCCGGCAGCGAGAGGGTCTTGGACCAGCTCGTGACGACGATCGTCTCGGGGTAGGCGAGCATGGCGGAGGGGACCTGCGCCCCGCCGTACACGATCTCGCGGTAGGGCTCGTCCGCGATGAGGTAGGGCATGCGCCCGGTGCGCGCGCCGTGCTCGGAGAGGACGGCCGCGAGGGCGTCGAGCTGCGCTCGCGTATAGATGACGCCCGTGGGATTGTTGGGCGAGTTGACGATGACGGCCGCGGTGCGCGGCGAGAGCGAGGACCGCAGCTTCTCGGCGTCGAGCGAGAAGCCGGGCCCCGAGTCGACCTCGACAACCGCGCCCTGCTGGTTCTGCACGAAGAAGTAGTACTCGGCGAAATAGGGCTTCACGAGGACGACCTCGTCGCCCGGATCGAGCAGCGCCTTTAAGACGGTGTTGAGCCCGCCCGCGGCGCCGACCGTCATGACGATCGAGGATGCGCCCATGTCGAGGCCCTGCTGCGCGCTCGCCTTGCGGGCCACCGCCTCGCGCACCGCGGGGTAGCCCGCGTTGGGCATGTAGCCGTGCGTGCCCGCGCTCGTATCCTCGACGAGGCGGCGCATCACGGCGCGGAAGGCCTCGGGCGGCTCGAGGTCGGGATTGCCGAGCGAGAAGTCGAAGACCTTGTCGGCGCCGAACTCGGCCTTGAGCTTGACGCCCTCCTCGAACATGCGCCTGATCCACGACGAGCGCTCCATGTTCTTTCTTATCTGACGAGAGACCGGCATCGCATCCTCCAGCGCGCGCCGCACGTGGGCCGCGGGAAGGGAGTCTAGCACGGCCGCGCGAAACCCGAAAGCGGAAACAGGCCCGCTGCGCCGCGTAGAATCGCGCCGGATAGAAACGTTATGCGGCACCATGTGCGTCGGCGTCGCGGCCCGTCCGCGCGCCGCGACGCGCAGAAGCGCCGCGGCCTCGTTGCGGCACCGCGCCCGGGCGGCTATACTCCGCGGCGGAGGTGGAACATGGCGTGGTACGCTGACTGGGTCCGCAATGACGTTCTGCTCTCGGCCTTCGTGCAGTTCGCCGTGCTGGGCACGCTGGGCGAGATTCTCGGCATTCTCGGCGCGAAGCAGAAGGCGAGCGGCGGAATCCTCGAGTGGCTGGCCAAGGCCCTCGTCTGGGGCGTGCTCGGCATACTCATCAAGTATGCCTTCACGGGCTTCAAGGGCTTCCTGCAGGTTCTCGTGGAGCAAGGCTTCCTGCCCGGCATCTGCGAGAGCGATTTCGTCCTGAAGGCCTTCTCGCTCTCCTTCCTGACGAACGCGATGTTCGGCCCCCTGCTCATGTTCCTGCACCGGAGCTCGGACAACATCATCGCGGGAGCGCGCGGCTACAAGGGCATCGACAAGAGCCTGGCCACCCTCGCCTGGTTCTGGGTGCCCGCCCACACGGTCACCTTCTCGCTGCCGATCGACTTCCAGATCGGGCTGGCGGCGCTCTGGTCGGTGGCGCTGGGACTCATCATGGGCTTCACGAAGCGGCGGGGCTGAAGAAGAGCCGGGCGGGCTCGGACGCGAAAAGGCCCCGGCGGAGCCGGTGCGCTGGCCGATTCACAGCGCACTAAGCCGCCGGGGCCTCGTTATTCGCGCGAGGACCGATCTAGAGGGTCGGATCCTGCTTCTTCTCGTCGAGCGGGGGAACGCCGAGCGGACGCGGCGCCGCGGCCGGCTTGGAAGCGGCGGCCTTCTTGGCGGCCGGCTTCTTCGCGGCTGCTTTCACCGCGGCGGGCTTCTTGACGGCGGGTTTCCTGACTGCTGCGGCCTTCGCGGCCTTGGCCGCGACCGGCTTCTTCGCGGCGGGGGCCTTCGCGACCTTGGCTGCGGGCTTTTTCGCGGCGGGTTTGGCGGCGACCGGCTTTTTCGCGGCGACGCGGACGGGCTTCTTCTCGGCGATCTTCCTGACCGTGGCTTTGGCCGTCGTCTTCGCGGCGGGTTTGGCGGCGGTCTTGGCGCCGACAGCCTTGGCCTTCGCGCTCTTCGCGGCGGCCAACTTCTTGACAGGCGGCTTTTTCGCCGCGGCAGCCTTGGAGGCGGCGGGCTTCTTCGCGGCTACCGTCTTCTTCGCGGACGGGGCCTTTGCGGCGGAGGCGGCGGGCTTCTTCTCGGCCGCCGTCTTCGGCGCCGGCTTCTTGGCCGGCGCGGCTTTCTTCTGAGAAATCATCTGAGCCTCCTTCTTCGCCTGCGCCGCCTTTTCGGCCTTGGCTGAGGCGACCTTCGGTATACTTGCCTTCCTACCCGCGCCAGCGGACTTCGCCGAAGTCGGGTTTTTAATCGTGCGGGGAAGCGCCGCCTTCGAGGCGCGCATTGCGGATTCGGCTCGGGCGGCGGCGGCCTTGGCGGCGGGGAGTTCGAAGACGGCGCGATCCCAGCCGCGCCTGACGAGCTCTTCGTAGGCCCGCCTCGCCGTCTCCTCGAGCGGAAGCCCCGGAACGGCGGCGAGTTCGGCGCAAATGTGTCCGAGGCCGCAGCGCAGAAACTGCGATAGCCGCTCCTCGGAGCCGCCCTTGGCCGCCTGGCCGGCGAGATAGGCGAGGAGCTGGTCGCGGGCCTGCAGGGCGGCTTCCTCGTCCAGGGGCCTGGGCGCCCGCTCGAGCGCGCGCTCCAGGCGCTCGTGGATCTTCGCGTAGTCCTGGAAGAATGAATCGTCGATGCGCTTTTCCTCGACGAGGCGGATGTCGATAAGCTGAGCTGCGCTCCTTCCGGCCATCGGCGGCGTCCCCCTTTCGGCTCACATTTCAATTAGCGTATATGATGACGCAGGAAAACGCCGCGCGCAAGCTCGGCGAGAGGAAAGCGAGAGGGAAAGCCGCGAATTCGCGCTTCATCTTATATATATTTCGGTATGACGCGAGGAAATCGTTACAGGATACGTGAACGGGAGCCCGCCGATCGCGGCGCCGGCGGGCCTGATGAGGGGGGCTCCGAAGGGCGATCCGCCGCCCAACGTGCGGTTCGGCGCCCCGCCGGACCGTTTTCGGCTTGGATTGAAGCGCCCCGGCGTCGTATACTTTAGCGGAGATCGAGGAGGCAGCATGATCCAATGGAGCGCCGAACTCGCGCGCAGACTCATCTGCCGCGAAGAGGAAAAGCGGCAGATGGCTCCGCTCATCCGGCGCTTCATGGAGCTCGCGCGCATGGCGGGCAAGGAGGGATACCAGTCCCTCGAATCCTCCCTGTCGGAGCGCGACGACCCCCTCCTCGGCCTCGGGCTTCGCCTCGTGATAGAGGGTCTTCCCGAACCGGCGCTCGAGGACGTGCTCGCCACCTACCTCGTCGCGGAAGACCGCTCGGGCTGGCCCTTTCTCAAGGCCTGCGTCATCATCGAGGGGCTCCTCGCGCTCGCGGCGGCCGACGAGCCGGCCATCCTCGCGCGCAAGCTCGTCGCCTACTACGGCGCCGACCGCGCGGCCGACGTCCTCGAAGAGCTGGAGCGCGAGCCCGAGGAAGAGCCTCGGGCCGAAGGCGCGACATGATCCGCGCGCTCGCCGGACGCGCTGCGGCGCGGTGGGAGCCGCAGCGGGCCTCGCGGCAGAAGCGCGACGCGCTCTTCGAGCTCGCGACGCGCATCGCGGCCATAGCCGAGCGCTCGCGGGCCTTCGAGCGCGAGGCCCTCGCCGAGGCCGCCCTGGTCGAAAGCCGCAAGATCCTCCGCACGGGGCTCGAGCTGGCCTCGGCAGGAGCGGAGATCGAGGCCATAGAGGCGTCCTTCGCCGCGAACCCTGCCTTTTCCCGCGCCGATCCCGGCGATGCCCTCGAACTGTGCGTCACCCTCACCGGCCTCCGGGGGCTCCTCGCCCGCGAACACCCCTACGCCATCATGCGCCGCATGAGCGCGAGGCTCGGGATCGAGTACTTCGACAAGACCGAGGCCTGGATCCTGTCGCGGCTCGGGCGGCGGCGAGCCCGATCGGAGCCGCTCATCGTGCCGGGCGAGCTGCCCGACGTGATCCGCGCCCTCGCCCTCGATCCGCGCAGCCTGGAGCTCAGCCTCAGGACCGCCGGCAGGGAGCTCGCCGCCGCCGCCTTGGCGGGCTGCCCGCAGGAGAGCATCGACCTGGCCAAGCCGTTCTTCGGCAGGATCGGGGCGGCGATCATCGAGGACGACGTGGCCCATCTTCGCTCGCGCCTCTCGGGAGACGAGATCTCCGAGGCCCAGGCCGCCTTCGCCGAAGTCGTCCGCACACTGGCCGAGCGCGGCAGGCTCAAGCTGGGCGAAGAGACCGACTTCATCGCTCCGCCCGCCTTCGTGGCCGCGCTCACCAAGGCGGTGATCGCGCTCGACGACCGCGTGCTCAAGGTCGGTCTGCGCGGGCTCGACGGCGCGGTGCTCGCCATGGCCATGCAAGGCATGGAGCCCGGCGCCCACGACCGGATTCTCGGGGTCCTGGCCAAGCGGGACGAACGTCGGCTCCTCGACGCGATCGACGATGCCGCGCCCTTGGAGAGCCGGGCCATCCAGGAGGCGGGGCGCGAGCTCGCGGCGAAGCTGCTTGCCGCGGCCAAGGCCGCGGACCGCTCGAAAGCGGCCTCGGCCTCGCCCGAGGCTTTGGACAGACTCACCCTCGTCAAGGATTGGGAAGGATAGAAAGAGTTGGAACTAACGCGCGCTGCGCTTGGCTCCGACGCGCGGCTTCGCCTTGCCGCCTTTCGCCTCGACGGCGCGGTTCGAGGTGCTGGAGCCGCGCGCCTTGGCGCTCACGGACGCCGCCGCAGTCTTGGCGCTCGCAGTCTTGGCCGCCGGGGGCTTGGAACTCCCGGGCTTGGCCACGGTGGCCGTACGGCGCGTGCTTTTGGCGACCGCGGGCTTGGCTGCGACGGCCTTGGCGGCGACGGGCTTGGCCGCCGCCGACTTGGCGGCGACGAGCCTGGCGCTCAGATTCCGCTTCGGCAGGCTGCGCAGCGCTTCGGCCGCGGTGAGCATGCGCTCGATCATCGCGACGCGCGTCTCGCAGGCCGCGCGGAGATCGAAGGAGAAGTCCGATTCGATCCATGAACGGATCGTCATGTGGATCGCGCCCTGGGCGGCGTAGGCGAGCGACTCGGCGTCGATGTCGCGCCTGATCTCGGAGCGCGAGACCCCGTCTTCGACGCAGGCCATCAGCTTGCTCCACTCCCGCTTCCGCATCTCGGCGAGCTTGTCGTGCAGGTCCGAGTAGCCGCGGAAGACGTGTTCGCCGTGCATGAGAATGTAGGCGAAGTCCTCGCCCTCGGCGGCGATATCGGAGATGGACAAGAGGGCCGCGAGCAGCCGCCCGAGGCCGCGCTCCTCGCAATCGTAGGCGCTCTCGATCCTCGTGTGGACGAACTCGAAGGCTTCGAAAAGGCCGCCGAAAAGCCCGTCGACACCGTCGAAATGACGGAAAATCGCCGGCTCGGTGATGCTCGCCCGATTCGCTATGTTCTTGAGCGTGGCCGCGCGCGGGCCCCCCTCGCTGATGACGGCCACCGCCGCGGAGAGGACTGCCGTCTTTGCCTTGGAATACGGCCAATTGGGATCTGATTCGAGGATTTCCTGGGTCATTATTCTAATATATCAATCTTCGCCGACTGTGGGAAGCGCCGCACCGACAGGCCCCGGAGCGGAGCCGGATCGATCGATCCGCGGGCGAAAACCCACTAAGACGGTCTCGGGTTTGACATGGAGGACCGAAGAGCAGAAGGCGCGGGCCAGGTCGGCGAGGCTGGATCGGATCTTGTCCTGAAGCTCGCCATCGCCGAGCGACTCTCGCGCGCGCGCCTCGAGATCGGCCGAAAGCCGGCTGCGCATCGCCTCGGCCTCTTTTTTCAAGCGGAAGACGGCGTTGGTCAGAAGGTTCTGCCCCTCGGTCCGGACCTCGATGGTGTCGGTGTGCACGGCGGGCAGGAGGACGTCGGGATAGGGAGCGATGAGCCTCAGCGTCCTGCCGCGGCCGTTCCAGACGGCCGACCACAGTTTCGTGTCCTGAAGATCGACGTAGTACGAGGTGTCGGCCAGGGCCGAGATCTCGACCTTGGCGCTGAGGTGGAGGAGGGCCAGGATCTGCGCCGTGAATTCCTTCGAGGCGGTGTAGCGCTCCGTGGCGGTCAGGAGCACGAGTCTGCCCGCCGGCTTTATGTCCTCGAGGTAGAGGACGAGGCTCTGCGAGACGTCCTTCCGCATGAACGAGATGCGCGGCAGGCCCCGAATGACCAGAAGGCCGACGAGGACGGCCGCGACCACGACGAGGAGGCCGCGGCCGGAGACGAGCGGTCTGCGATGATAGGCGCCGATCATGGATTCCTCACCTTCCCGCAGGCGGCAGGGGGGCGCCCCTCAGCCACGCGAGGCGCGCAGTGTTGCGCAGAAGCCCGAAAAAACAGGCGGCGACGAACCAGCTCACCACGCCCGGCTCCAAGGCGAAGGCGACCCGCCAGCTCACGCTGCGATCGAAAATGTGGCTGAGCGACCACGGCAGGGCGGCCACGAGGAAGATGCGCAGCGGGATGCCCAGGATGGCCCTGAAACGGGCGAAGCGAATGGGGCCGGGCACGCCCTTGGCTTCGCTTCTTCCCTTGACGTCCTTGGCCCAGCGGAGCGCCCCGCCGGTCTGGACGGCGAGCGCGATCAGATGGACCGTGGCGATGACGGCGAGGAGTATGTAAAGCCGCAAAAGGGGGAAGGGGCGGGGCGTTCCGCCGTCGAGCATGATCCTCCTGGCCCCCTCGGTCAGCTCGGGCAGGGAGATGAGGGACTGCAGCAGCGAATCCTGGGTGGCGACGACGGCGATGGCGGCCTTCTGGTCGGGCCAGACCACCAGGCGCGAGGAAAAGCCGTCTATGGCCCCGTCGTGGAAGGCGCTGCGCCGGCCTTTTTCGGTCTCGAGGAACCATCCGTAGCCGAAATCCATCTTCGGCTCGAGGGGCTGGAACAGCATCCGGACGTAGCGCGGAGGCAAGGGCGGGTTGGGCATGTTCTCCGGCGCCGCGAGAAAGACGAGGTAGCTCCCCAGATCGCTCGCCGTCGAGGCCAGGTAGCCCGAGGGGCCGGCGTAGGGCCGGGAGACGGGAGGGCGCGACAGGGGCGCGCCGAAAAACGAACCCGAGCCCGAGCACAGGGCCCGGCCCAGCTCGGCGGGCGCGGCGGTGCTTTCCTTCATCCCCAGGGGGGCGAAAAGCCGCTTCCGCACGATCGAGGCGAAGCTGTCGCGGGCGGCCTTCTCCATGACCAGGCCCACGGCCTGGTACCCGGTGTTTATGTAATGGAAGGATTGGCCGGGGAGGAAGGTCTGGCGGGCGCCCAGGAGCGAGCGGACCGCCGTATCCAGATCGGGGGCCGACTCGTGCGAGTCGTCGAAACTCTCGTCGCTGACGCCGCTGGATTCGGCGAGCAGCTGCCGGGTGGTCACGTCCTTGCCCTTGCCGTCGGCGAAGGAAAACCAGGGAATGTAGGCCGAGACCGGCTTGTCCAGGTTGAGCCGCCCCTGCCTCGCCAGGATGAGCGCCGTGCAGGCCGTCATGGTCTTGGCGGGCGAGCCGAGCAGCACCGGACTGTGCGCGTCGAGGGCGCGTCCGGAGCCGTCGACGCCGAAGCCGTCGACGTACATGACGGCCCCGGAGGACACGGCCGCCACCACGTAGCCGGTGAAGGCCTGGCGCGTCCGCTCGACCCGGAAATAGGTGGCCAGATCGGTGTAGCGCTCCGGGCCTATTTCCGGGACGTAGAGAAGCACGAGCGCCGCCGCCGCGACGACGACGAAAGGAACGAGCCGCCGGACAATCCTCATTGCCCGGCATTATAGCACGAACAGCAGATCCTCGTATGTCGGGTAGGGCCAGAGCTTTTCGTCGACGATTTTCTCGACGGCGTCGACCTTCTCCCTGAGGGCGTTCATCCGGGGGATCACCGCCTCGCGATAGGCCCGGGCCTGGGCCAGGGGTTCCTCTATCTCCTGGGCTCCGACGAGGGCCTTCTCGAGCTTGTCCGACTCGTCGGCGAGGGCGCCGGAAAGCTCGGCGATGCGGCGGGAACGCGCCTCCTGGGCCGCGGCGCTCCCTCCGGCCGCCGCTATGGACGCGGCCGAGCGGGCGAAGTCGGCGGCGCAGGCCGAGGAAGCCGGGAAGATGGCCCGCTTGACCATGTCGCACATGACCCCCGCCTCTATGTTGACCTGCTTCGAGTATTTCTCGAGGTAGATGACGCAGCGGCTCTCCACTTCCTCGCGGGAGAAGACCCCCTGCCTTTCGAAGAGCTCGACGCCCTGGGCCGAAGCCAGCTCGGGGATGACGTCCACGGCGGCGCGGAACCGGGGCAGGCCGCGGCGCTCGGCCTCGCGGTGCCATTCCTCGGCGTAGCCGTTGCCGTTGAAGACCACGCGGCGGTGCGCCTTGTAGGACTCGCCGATGAGGGCGCGGATCTCCGCGGCGCGCTTGTCCTTGAACTTGGGATCGGCCCCGCTGCCGGCGGGCAGGGCGGCCTCCAGGCGGTCGGCGAAGCGCGCGAGCACGTCGGCGACGGCCGCGTTGAGCACCGCCCCGGGCGTGGCGACCGACTGGGAGGAGCCGACCATGCGGAACTCGAACTTGTTCCCCGTGAAGGCGAAGGGGCTCGTGCGGTTGCGGTCGGTGAGGTCGCGCGGCAGCTTGGGCAGGGAGGCCGCGCCGATCTCGATGACGCCCCCGTCCTTGGAGCCGCTGGCCCGGTTTTCGGCGGCCGCGTCGAGGATCTCGGCGAGCTCGTCGCCCAGGAAGATCGAGATGATGGCGGGCGGCGCCTCGTTCCCGCCGAGGCGCAGGTCGTTGCCCGATGTGGCGACAGCGGCCCTGAGCTGGGGACTATAGCGGTCGACCGCCTCGATCACCGCGGCGATGAAAAGGAGGAAGCGCGCGTTCGAGGCCGGATCGTCGCCCGGCTCGAGGAGGTTGAGTCCCGAGTCGGTCGCCAGCGACCAGTTGAGGTGCTTGCCCGAGCCGTTCACTCCCGCGAAGGGCTTTTCGTGAAGCAGCGCGGCCATGCCGTGGCGCTCGGCCACCTTGCGGATGGTCTCCATGACGAGCTGGTTCGAGTCGGCGGCGACATTGGCGGTCGAGAAGACGCAGGCGATCTCGAACTGGTTCGGGGCGACCTCGTTGTGCTGGGTCTTGGCCGGCACGCCCATGGTCCAGAGCTCGGCGTTCAGCTCGCGCATGAAGCCGTCGACGCGCTCGTCGAGGGCGCCGAAATAGTGGTCCTCCATCTCCTGGCCCTTGGCGGGCATGGAGCCGAAGACCGACCTGCCGGTCAGCACGAGGTCGGGGCGCTTGCGATACAGGTCGTGGTTGACGAGGAAGTATTCCTGCTCGGGGCCGACGGTGGGTAGGACCCGGCCGAAGCCGCTCTGGCCGATGGCGCCTAGGACGCGCGAGGCCTGCTTCGAGAGCGCCTCCATGGAGCGCAGGAGGGGCACCTTCTTGTCGAGGGCCTGCCCGAAGTAGGAGACGAAGGCCGTGGGTATGCAGAGCGTGGTGCCCGAGGGCGCCGTCTTGAGGAAGGCGGGACTCGTGACGTCCCAGGCGGTGTAGCCGCGCGCCTCGAAGGTGGCCCGCAGGCCGCCCGAGGGGAAGGACGAGGCGTCGGGCTCGCCCTTCACGAGCTCCTTGCCCGAGAACTCCATGATGACGCGCCCGTCGCCGGTGGGGGCGATGAAGGAGTCGTGCTTTTCGGCCGAGATGCCGGAGAGGGGGTGGAACCAGTGGGTGAAGTGGGTCGCCCCGCGCTCGAGGGCCCAGTCGCGCATGGAGCTGGCCACGACCTCGGCTATATCCAAGGTCAGCTCGCGCTTGCCCGCCTGCACGAGCAGGAGTTCGGCGTAAATGCTCTTGGGCAGGCGTTCCCGCATGACGGCGTTCGAAAACGAGTTGGCGCCGTAGATCTCGTCCATCGAGGTGGGCGGAAAGGAAGACGATGAGTTCATGTGCTGCTCCTCCAGTTGCGATACTAGGAAGTAGCATCTTCCGTGCCAAAACACGGGGTTTTCGGAAAAGAGGCACACTAATTTCAGATCGGCCCCGGAGCCTGCGTTTCTATCGGAGAAATCGAGGGCCGCCTCGGGATTTTCCCGGAATTGGGAGGGAGCCCGGCCGTGGTCGCCACGGCTCCTCATTTCGAGAGGCAACTGGAGAGAGGGTAAAACCTACGGGCTCGTAGCTTTTTCCGAAAAAGCTACATCTTCGTGCGAAACTCTTTCCAATCGAGCCCGTGACGGGAGAGGGCCAGGCCCATGCGCCGCTCGCTGATGCCGAGCATCCGCGCGGCCTGGGCCGCGTTTCCCCTCGCCATCTTGAGGGCCTCGACCAGGAGCTCGCGCTCCAGGCGGGCGAGGTTCGCGTCCAGCCCCGCCGTGGGCCCCGTGCCGGTGGAATCGGCCGACTGCAGGCTCGGCGGCAGGTGGTAGGCGTGGATGACCGAGTCGGTCGAGAGGATGACGGCGCGCTCGATGCAGTTCTCGAGCTCGCGCACGTTGCCCGGCCAGTGATAGGTCATGAGAAGGTCGATCGCCGGACTCGAAATGCGCGCTATGCTCTTGCCCGCCCGCTGCGCCAGCTTCTCGGCGAAGTGGTCGGCCATGAGGATGATGTCGCTTCGCCGCTCCCTGAGGGGCGGCACGCGGATCGGGAAGACGTTGAGCCGCCAGAAAAGATCGGCCCGGAAGTGCCCCGAGGCCGTGTCGGCCTCCAGGTCGCGGTTGGTGGCGGCTATCACCCTGACGTCGGTCCTGATGGTCGACGAAGCGCCGACGCGCTGGAACTCGCCTTCCTGGAGGACGCGCAGGAGCTTGACCTGGATCGAGAGGGGCAGCTCGCCGATCTCGTCGAGGAAGAGGGTGCCGCCGTCGGCGAGCTCGAAGCGGCCGCGGCGGCGCTCGTGGGCGCCGGTGAAGGCCCCGCGCTCGTGGCCGAAGAGCTCGCTCTCGATGACCGACTCGGGGAGGGCGGCGCAGTTGACCGCCACGAAGGGTTCCCGGGCGCGCCGCGAGCGCTCGTGGATGGCGCGGGCCACGAGCTCCTTGCCGGTGCCGCTCTCGCCGGTGACGAGTACGGTGGTCTCGGTGCCCGCGACGCGGTCCATGAGGGCGAAAAGCTCGCGCATGGGGGCGGAGCGGCCGACGATGCGCTCGGGGTGCCAGACGGCCTCGTCCCAGTCCGCCTCGGGGCCTTCGGCGCAGACCGGGGAGCCGATCGCCGAGGCGGCCTCGGCTTCCTTGGCCGCCTCGGCCTCGCGGCGCAGGCGGCGGCGCAAGCCGAGCGCGTCGGAGACCAAGGCGGCGCAGGCGCGCAGCAGGGCCGAGGCGCGCTCCGCGCCCTCCCCCGATTCGAAGGCGAGGGCGCCCGCGGCCGAGCCGCCGACCATGATGGGCACGGCGATGTCGCCCTCCGCGTTCTGCTGCTTTCCCTCGACTATGGCCTTCGCGACGAGGCTCACGCGGGGGCCGGCCTTGGCGCCCGGGGCCGCGGCGAGCTGCACCACGCGGCCGAGAAGCTTCTCGTCGAGGCCCGCGCCGAGCGCGACGAAGACCGGCTCCTCGCTCTCGGAACTCAGGGCCGCGCGGCCCAGGCTCAGGCCGGCCCGGGATTCCAGGAGCTCTACGAGGGCGGGCATGGCGTCGGCCAGGTCGGCGTGGCGCCCCAAAAGCCGCGAGGACTCGAAGAGCAGAGGAACATCCTCGGGCGAGGGCGCCAGGAGCGAAGATCGATCATCCCGCATGGGCGGATTCTGCATCGAAAGGGTCCTCTGCCGCAAGCATGGTCCTCCATGGAGAAACGCGGATCCCGCCCGCGAGCGGCGCAAGTTTAGCTTGCGCGGCCGCAGGAGCGCGTTATACTTCTTTCCATGGAAGAAAAACGGAGCGCCCCCCGGTTCAGGATCAATCAGCTGATAGGATATTTCCCCAACAGGGAAGAGTACCTCTGGGCCGAAGCCTTGAACCTTTCGCGCGGGGGTCTGAGCTGCTCCTCCGCCGAGGCGATAGATCCCCTCACCAATGTCTTCGTCATGCTCAGCGTCCCGGGCGAAAACAGCGAGCGCATCATCCGCTGCGAAGGCTTCGTCGCCCATTCGCAGATGGCGGAGGGCCGCTGCCTGTTCGGCATCCGGATCCAGCGCGTCTCGGACGAGGACAGGCCCTACCTCGACGCCTACATGGCGAAACTCGAGGCGGAGGGCGGCGAGGGCGAGGGCGCCGGCGAGAGCGCCGCCGCGGGCGAGGGCGCCGCCGCCAGTATCTCTGGATAGAAAACCCCCCTGCTCCCGGTATATACTCCCCTCTTCCGGCGCGCCGTCGCCGCCGGGCCATTTTCCGATCGGAGGGGCCGATGAGCTACACCTTGGGCATTCTGGGAGCGGGCAAGATAGGCGAAGCCCTCGCCATGGGCGTCGTCGGCCGCGGCCTCGTTCCGGCCGAGCGGATCATCCTCTCGGTCAAGTCGGAGCGGCACCGGGCCGAGCTCGCGGCGCGCAGCGGAATGCGCGCGGTCGTCGAGAACGCCGTCGTCGCGGCCGAGGCCGATACCCTGATCCTCGCGGTGAAGCCCAAAAGCGTCTCCGACGTCATCGCGGAAATCGCGCCCTTCCTCGGCCCCGGCAAGCTCCTCATCTCGACCGCCGCGGGCGTGAGCCTCGAACTGCTCGAATCCTGCGCCCCCGAGGGAACGCCCGTGATCAGGACCATGCCCAACATGGCGGTGGGCATCGGCGAGGGCATGACCGTCCTCTCGCCGGGGCGCTTCGTGAAGAGCGAGCAGCTGGAGTGGGCCACCGCCCTCTTCCAGTCGGTGGGGCGGGCCATGGTGCTCGAAGAGCAGCACATGGACGCCGTGACCGGGCTCTCGGGCTCGGGGCCCGCCTACGTGTACATCATCATCGAGTCGCTCTCGGACGGGGGCGTCAAGCTCGGCCTGCCGCGCGACGTCGCCACCGAGCTGGCGGCCCAGACCGTGCTCGGCGCCGCGCGGAACGTGCTCCTGACCGGAGAGCACCCCGCCAAGCTCAAGGACCAGGTGACGACGCCGGCCGGGGTGACGATAGACGGCATCCTCGAGCTCGAGGCGGGCAGGCTCCGCGTGACCCTGATCAACGCGGTGGTCAAGGCCGCCGAGCGCTCGCGCCAGCTTTTGCATAGGCTGCACTGATCCGCTCTCGCCAAGGGCCCCGGGCCCTCTGCTCGACACAGCCCGGCGGCCCCGGCGGCCCCGGCGGCCCCGGCGGCCACGGCGGCCCCAGCGGCCACGGCGGCCACGGCGGCCACGGCGGCCACGGCGGCCACGACGGCCGCGTTGGGCGGCCTAGGAGGGCGGGGCCGCGGCCGTTGCCCCTCCGGGGTCGAACGTGTATCCTCCGGGCATGGAATCAGTCCTTCCGATAGACGCCGACCGCCCCACGCGCGCCGAGATCCGCCTGGGCGCCCTGCGCCGCAACTTCCGCCGCGCGCGGGAGCTGGCCGGGCCGGGGGTCAAGGTGATGTGCGCGATCAAGGCCAACGCCTACGGCCACGGGATACTCCGGGTGGCCCAGGAGCTCGTCGCCGAAGGCAGCGATTACCTCGGCGTCGCCTTCCTGGAGGAAGGGATCTTTCTCAGGCGCAACGGGGTGGAGGCGCCGATCCTGGTGCTCGGCGCCATCAACGGCCAGCAGATTCCGCGCTTCCTCGAGCACGGCCTCGACCTGACCATCCCCTCCGTCGAGAAGGCCAGGGCCGTGTCCGCGGCGGCGGCGGCGGCGGGCCGGACCGCGCGCGTGCACCTCAAGATCGACACGGGCATGGAGCGGATCGGCGTCCAGTGGAGCTCGGCGGTCGCGTTCTTCGACAAGGTGCTCGCTCTCCCTTCCCTGGAGATCGTGGGGCTCTTTTCGCACTTCGCCACCGCGGACGAGGACCTGGACTTCGCCCGGCTCCAGCTCGAGCGATTCTCCTCCGCGCTCGGGCTGCTGCGAAAAGCCGGGGTCTCGCCTCCCTTCGTCCACATCGCCAATTCGGCCGCCCTCGTCAACCTGCCCGAAGCGCGCTTTTCCATGGTGAGGCCGGGGATACTCCTGTACGGCTACGAGCCGACGCCCATCGCGAGGATCGGCTTCGAGCCGGTGATGCGGCTCATGTCCAAGGTGGCCTACTTCAAGGTCGTGCGCGCGAACACCGGCGTGAGCTACGGTCTCACCTGGCGCGCGGCCGAGGACACCCGCGTGGTCACCGTCCCGATCGGCTACGGCGACGGCTACAGCCGCGCCCTGTCGAACAAGGGCGTCGTGGTGATCAATGGCCGCAGCTGCCCGATCGTGGGCAGGATCTGCATGGACCAGCTCATGGTGGATATCGGTCCCCATGGCGAGGCGCACAACGGCGACGATGTGCTGCTTTTCGGCGTGAGGGGCGAGGATCGCGTCGATGCCGAACTCCTCTGCGAACGCATAGGCACCATACCCTACGAGCTGACGAGCATGATCAGCGCCCGCGTGCCGCGCATCTATGTCGAAGACTAGGAAGAGGGCGCGGCTCGGCTTGCCCGCTCCGGCGGGAATGGCGTATCATCGTCCAACATGAGGCGGGAGACCGGGAGCCGATGAAAAAAGCCGCTTTCGTCCTTCTTATCGCCGGCGCGACACTGGCCGGCGCCTGCCGGAGCGCCGTCGCACCGAAGCCCGCGCTCGGCGTGGCCCTGAGCGCGAACCCGGACCTGCCGCGCTTCAAGGCGGCCCTGGTCCGGGCCGCCGCCGGCAAGGCCCAGCTCTCGATCCTCTACGCGGGGAGCCGTCAAACCGTCCAGAATGCACAGATAGACGGCCTGCTCGAACGCAAGCCCAAGGCCCTCGCCGTCGATCTCATTCTCGGCGAGGCGGCGAGCCTCGTCATAGACAAGGCGAAGGCGGCCATCGTGCCCCTCGTCCTCTTCGGCACGCAGGCCGGGGCCGAAGACATGAAAAGATGGGACAAGGTCTACTATGTCGGAGCCAAGCTCGGGCAGGCCGCCGCGCTCGAAGGCGGGGCTCTCGCCGCCTGGTGGAAGGAGCATCCCGCCTCGAACCGCGGCCGAGACGGCAAAATCCTGTATGTCTACCTCGGCGGGACCGAAAGCGAGGCCGCCGCGTGCGGGAAAGGCATCGCCGACTCCGGCGAGGGAGCCCAGCTGCTGGGCCGCGCCGAAGTCTCCGGCAGGGATGCGGGAGAGCGGGAGATGGGCGCCTTCCTGGCGACCTACGGACGGCGCCTCGGGGCGGTCGCCTGCGCCGACGACGAGACGGCGCTCGGGGCCATCGCCGCACTGCGCGCCAAGGGCTACCTGAGCGGCAAGAGGACGCTGCCCGTCGTGGGCGTCGGCGCCACGCCCGAAGCCCTCGCCGCCATCAAGGACGGGCAGCTCGTCGGCTCCGCGTGGGAAGACATCGAGGGCCAGGCCAAGGCGGTCTTCGACCTGTCGATGGCGCTCGCGTCCGGCACCGAACTCTCGAGAACCGGCTGGCCCATGACCGAGGGCAAGTACGTGTGGGTCCCCTACCGGATGGTGACCGCGAAGAACCTCGCCGACTACCGAAACTAGACACTATGCCGCGGGGGCTACCGATCCCTCCGGCGCCTTCGGCCGATCGATCGGTACGAAATCACGACGTACACCAGGACGAGGGGCAGGGCCACCAGGGCGTAGACGAGCAGCGAGCGCAGGCTGTCGTCGCCGGCGGCTGCATTGCCGACCGTCAGAGCGAACGAGGGATCGAGGGTGGAGGGGATCATGGTCGGGGAAAGCAGCGAAGCCGAGCAGATCGCGATCGCGGCCAGGCCCGCCGAGGAGCCGGCGAAGGCGGCCGTCCTGCGCTCGAACCGGACATTGACCCAGACCGAAGCGTAGGCCAGGAGGCCCAGGGCGAGCGAGACCCAGAAAAACGCCGAAGCCATCGATGTCGCATAACGCAATCGGAGCGCGGTGCGCGACCACAGGAAGCCCCCCACGAGGAGGACGAGGAGCATGGTGAGGAGGGTCTTGGCCCAGCCTTCGATCTGGCCGCGGAATTCCCCGTTCGTGCGCATGGCGAGGAAGGTGGATCCGTGCAGGGTGAATGCGATGCCCGACACCAGGGCGCCGAGGACCGAGAAGGGGCTCAGCAGGGCCGCGGAGCCTCCCTGGAGGATCCCTCCGGCGTCGATCGGCAGGCCCTGGAGGAGATTGGCGCCCATGAACCCCATGGCCAGCGCAGGCACGAAGCTGCCAACCACGATGAGCGCGTCGAGCACGGCCCCTATCGCCCGGGAGGGACCGCGGAGGCGGAACTCGATGCCGATGGCCCGCAGCACCAGCGCGGCGATGGCGATGACGATCGGCAGGGCCAGGGACCTCACCACGAGAGCGTAGACGCGGGGGAACCCGACGAGGAGTGCCACCATGCCGGCGAGGAGCCAGATCTCGGAGCCGCCCCATACCGGCGCGATGGCGTGAAGAATCCGCTCGCGGCGTCCGAGCTCGCGCTCGAAGCCGTAGAGGATGCCCGCCCCGAGATCGAAGCCGTCCGCCACGGCGAAGGCGCAGAAAAGCAGGGCGGCGAGGATGTACCAGATCACCGATAGGGGTGTCATGGCCACACTATACTCCCGACGATCGCGGGGCCGCAACGACGCGGCCGTCGGTAAGCCCGGATGACAGCGCCGCCGCATGAGGCTATGCTTCGAAGCCGATATGGAAACGTACGATCTCGTCATCGTGGGCTCGGGACCCGCCGGATTGGGCGCGGCCTTCGAAATGCTCGACCGCGACCCCAAGACGCGCATCCTCGTGCTCGACAAGAACGAGTATTCCTCGGGCGGACTCCGCAACGACTGCAAGATGAACTTCACCTGGCCGACGGGTTTCCCCGAAGGCATCTGGGAAAGGACGCAGGCCGAGGCCTATCTCGCCCGGGTGGAGGCTTTCCTCAAGCCCACGATCATGGAGAAGAGGAACCTGGACGTCTACTCCCGGCGCGCGAGGAAAATCGGCGTCGATCTCGTGGAGATCCGCCAGGCCCATCTGGGCACGGACGGCGGCCTCGAGCTCATCAAGGACCTGACCGCCCGGCTTCGCTCGCTGGGCGCCGAGCTGAGCCTCGGCGAGCGGGCCGTCTCGGTCGACGCGGATGCGCGGGTCCTCGCGACCGACACGCGCGAGCTGGGCTACCGCGACCTGATACTCGCGCCGGGCCGGAACGGATTCGCCTTTCTCCAGGAGATCATGACCGCGGCGGACGTGAGCTTCACCGACAACGTCGTCGACGTGGGGCTGCGCATCGAGACGCGGGAGGAACACTATCCGATCGTGCGCGACTACTACGATCCCAAGTTCCTCTTCCCCAAGAAGACCAGGACCTTCTGCACCAACTCGCGGGCGGCCCACGTCGTGCAGGAAAAATACGACGACCGCGACGGCTCGTCCTGGTACAGCGTCAACGGCCACGCCTGGTCGGCGTCGCGCCCCTCGAACGGCCTCGTCAACTTCGCGATGCTGAAGACCGTCACCCTCACCGAGCCGCTCGCCTCGGGCCAGGCCTACGCCAGGATGCTCGGCGTCCAGGCCGCGCTGCTCGGCGGCGGGCGGCCCATCATGCAGCGGATCGGCGATTTCCGCCTCGGCAAGCGCTCCTTCCGGCAGAGCTTCTCGGGCGATCTGTACGACTTCGAGCCGACCCTGCCCTCGGCGACGCCCGGCGACATCGGGCTCTGCGCGCCCGCCAAGGTCATGCGCGCGCTGTGGAACGCCATGAAGCTCCTCGACACGATCGTGCCGGGACTCCTGCATCCGAGCACGATCATGTACTATCCGGAGATCAAGCTCTACGCCAACCGCCCGGTCTTCGCCGACGCCTCATTCAGGGCGCTTCCCGGCCTGTATCTCATCGGCGACGGCGACGGCACGAGCCGGGGCATCACCGCGGCCTGGGCCTCGGGGCTGCGCGCGGTCGACGGCATCCTCTCTTCGCGCTGAGCCTTCGGGCCGCGGCGCGCGGCCTCATGCCTCGCGTCCGCGCGCCGCTCCTTTAGGCGGGACGATGCCCCGGGAACGAGGCGAGAAGCAGCCGCACGAGCTCCGCGAGAACGGTCGAAGGAGGCTTGCCGATTCCGAGATCGTCCAGGGCGTCCCGGCGCTCGCGGTCGAGCCAGGCGTAGACTCTGCGGGCGATCTCCCCGCCCTCCTCGCCGCTGCGCGTTATGCGAACGAGTGCGGCGATCTCCTCGGCCGAGAACATCTTCCATTTGTCCTCGAACACGACGTGGTAGGTGCTGCCGTCGGCGGAGCGCTCCAGGCGCATGAGCGAGCTCTTTGCCGGCGCCGGGCCGCCTTTCGCGGCGAGGGCTTCCGACTCCTCGTTGAGCCGCTCCACTTCCATGTTGTACCGGTGTATGTGCGCCTGTTCGAGAAGGAAGCCGAGCCCTTCCTCGTCCAGCTGGGGCAGCAGATCCAGCAGTTCCTCCAGCGCGGGGCTCGGCGGCTTCGCCTTGATCCTGGATAAGGGCGCCCTCGAGGCCCGCGGCTTCGCGGCCTTCGAGGATCCTTTCTTCGCGGCTCCGGCGCTCCCGGCCGCGTCTTTTTTCCGCTCGCTCATTTTTCGCCTCTCTCCGCAACTATAGCGCGGGGGAGCGCCGGCGACCGGCGCGGAGGACGCGACCGGCGCGGAGGACGCGGCGGGCGGAGGGCGCGGCGGGCGGAAGGCGCTTTCCTCCCCTTGCTTGCCGCGACACTTCGCCCAAGCTATGCTATGGCCGGACGATGCCGAACGGGCAAGCACAGAGGGAGCAGCACCATGAAAAACGAGACGCTGGACCGCTACGCCGCCTATCTCGCCGAAGAGAGCAACGCGGCCTATCTCTACGACCGGCTGTCTGAGGCCGAGGAGAACGCCGATCTCGCCGAGGTCTACCGCAGGCTCGCGGCGACCGAGCGCAGGCACGCGGCGCTCTGGGAGGCCAAGATCGCCGAGGCGGGAGGCAACGTTGCGCGGTTCCGGCCTTCGCTGCAGACCCGTGTCTCGGCCTGGATGGCCAGGAAGTTCGGAGCGCAGTCGGTCGCGCCCGCCCTGGCCAGGACGGAGCGGAAAGCGGCGAGCGCCTACGACGGCGTGGGCGCCGCCGAGGACGCGGGGCTGCCCTCTGAGGAGCGCTCCCACGCGCGAGTCTTCTCCCTTCTCGCGGGAGTGTCGAAGGGCATGGCGGGAGGCGAGGTGGCCCGTTTCGAGGGCAGGCACCGCGCCGGAGGCAACGCGCTCAGGGCGGGCACGCTGGGAGCGAACGACGGGCTTCTGTCGGTGTACAGCCTCGTCATGGGCGTGGCCGGGGCGGGAGTGGGACAGCGGCAGATCCTGGTCACCGGGGCGGCCGGTCTCCTCGCCGGCGCCTTGTCCATGGCCCTGGGCGAATGGATCTCGGTGCAGAGCTCGCGCGAGCTCTACGAGCGGCAGATCGACATCGAACGCCAGGAGCTGGCCGAGAATCCCGAGGAGGAAATGCAGGAGCTGGCGCTCATCTACCGCGCCAAGGGCCTCGACGAGGAGCGCGCCAAGGAGACGGCGCGGCGCATCATCGACGGCGGCAGCGAGAGCGCCCTCGACACCCTCGTGCGCGAGGAGCTCGCGATCGACCAGAAGGAGCTGGGCGGCTCGGCCTGGATCGCGGCCCTCACCTCTTTCGGGCTCTTCGCCGTGGGCGCGCTCTTTCCCACCATCCCCTACCTGTTCTTCCAGGGCGCCGCTGGCATTGCCGCGAGCTCCGTCGTGAGCGCCGCGGGCCTCTTCGCCATAGGCGCGCTGGCCACGCTCATGACCGGCAAGAACCCCCTCACCCAGGGCCTGAGGCAGGTCCTCATCGGACTCGCGGCGGCGGCCTGCACCTTCGGCCTCGGGCACCTGATCGGCGCGGGCATCGCGGGCTAGCGCACGCCGCGGGCTAGCGCACGCCGCGGCGGCGCGGTGCCGCCTTTCGGGCGCGGCGCGGGCTAGGGCGAGACGCGGCGGCGGTCGCGCGGGAAGAGCGAGGCCTCCTTCACGTTGGACAGGCCGAGGATCTTCTGCGTCAGGCGCTCGAGGCCGATGGCGAAGCCGCCGTGCGGCGGGCAGCCGTAGCGGAAGATCGACAGGTAATCGGAGAGTGCGGCCGGGTCGAGGCCGAAGGTCGCGCAGCTCTCGAGCAGCATGGGGTACTCGTGGATGCGCCGCCCGCCGGTGGTGATCTCCAGCCCGCGGAAGAGGCAGTCGAAGCTGAGCGTGCCCTTGCCCTTGGGATAGGCGTAGAAGGGCCTGGCCTTGCGCGGAAAGTCGTTGACGAACACGATGTCCGAGCCGTGCTCGACCGAGGACCACTCGCAGAGCAGGCGCTCCGCCTCGGGATTGATCTCGTAGATCTTCCTGCCCGACTTGGCCACGATCGACAGAGCCTCCTCGTAGCTCACCGTCGGGGCGGCGTCGACCGACTCGGGGCTCGGCACCGTCGCGCCCCAGAGGCGCAGGGTCTCGGCGTCCTCGGCGGCGACGCCCGCGAACACGCTCTTGAGGATCCTCTTCTCGAGCTCGATGAGCTCGCGCTCGTCCTCGATGAAGGCCGTCTCCACGTCGAGCGACACGTACTCGTTGAGGTGCCGCGGCGTGTCGTGCTTCTCGGCGCGATAGGCGGCGCCGATCTCGAAGACGCGCTCGAGCCCCGAGGAGACCATGGCCTGCTTGTAGAACTGGGGCGACTGGGCCAGGAAGGCCTTCTTGTCGAAGTACTGCAGCTCGAAGAGCCCGGTGCCGCCCTCGGTGCCGGTGCCGATGATCTTGCTCGTCTTTATCTCGACGAAGCCCTCGCCGCGCAGGTACTCGGCGAAGAAGCGCAGGACCTCCGACTGGAGGCGGAAGATAGAGAGCAGCTTGGGATTGCGCAGCGAGAGCATGCGGTTGTCGAGCACCGTCTCCAGCGAAACCTGATCCAGGCTGCCGTTCACCGGAATGGGCAGGGGCGAGTCGGCCCTGGCCAGGCACTCGACCTCCCGCACCTCGATCTCGACGCCGCCGGGGGCCCGCTCGTTCGCCCGCGCGAGCCCCTCGGCGCGGATCACCGACTCCTGGCCGAAATCCACGGCGTCCTGGAAGACGAGCTGCACCATCCCCGAGCGGTCCCGGAGCACCACGAACGAAAGCTTGCCCATGGCGCGGATCCGGTGCGCCCAGCCCGAGACTTCCACCAGCTCGCCCGAGCGGGCGGCCACATCCTTCGCGAGCACTCTCATGACAGCCTCTCCATGACGATCTCCTTGAGCGTACCCGCCGCCGCCCTGCCGGACGAGGCCTTCATGGCCTCGCCGACGAGGAAGGCCAGGGCCTTCTTGTCGCCCGAGCGCACGCGCTCCGCGGTCGCCGCCTCGCGAGAGAGCACCTCGTCGACCATGGCGCCCAACGCGCCCTTGTCGGTGATCTGCTCCAGACCCCGCTCGGCTATGATCGTCTCGGGGTCCTTGTCCTCGTCGAGCACGGCCTTCAGGACCTGCTTCGCGATCGTGCCCTGGATGCGGCCCTCGGCGAGGGCTCCGAGGAGAGAGGCGAAGCGCCGAGGGTCGAGGGGGCTGGCGGCGATGTCCTGCCCCGATCTGAGAAGCTGGGCGCGAAGCTCGCCGCTGATCCACGACGCGGCGGTCCGCGCCTCGGCCCCCTGGGCCAGGGCCGACTCGAAGTAATCGGCGACGCTCTTCTCCTCGACGAGGAGCTCGGCCTGCTCCTCCGAAAGGCCCAGCGCCTCCACGAAGCGACGCTTGCGGCCGAGCGGCGGCTCGATCGCGAGGCCGGCCACCCGCGCGAGGAAGGCCTCGTCGGGCTCGAAGGGCGGCAGATCGGGCTCGGGGAAGAAGCGGTAGTCGCTCGCGCTCTCCTTCTTGCGCATCGTCTCGGTGACGTCGCGGTTCTCGTTCCAGAGACGAGTCTCCTGCTGGATCGACTTGCCTTCCGCCAACCGCGCGGTCTGGCGCCTGATCTCGTAGTCGAGGCCCATGCGCACGAAGCGCGAGGAGTTCATGTTCTTGAGCTCGACCTTGACGCCCAGGCCCCTGCCCTCCTCGTTGACCGAGACGTTCGCGTCGCAGCGCAGCGAGCCCTCCTCCATGTTGCCGTCGCAGACCCCGAGATGGCGCACGAGCCGCCGGAACGAGCGCAGGTAGGCCTCGGCCTCCTCGCCGTCCTTGAGGTCGGGCTCGGTGACGATCTCGAGCAGCGGAAAGCCCGCGCGGTTGTAGTCGATGAGGGTCACCGAGCCGGCGTGGATGAGCTTGCCGGCGTCCTCCTCGAGATGGCACTCGCGGATCGCGAGGCGCCTCGTCTCGCCCTTGACCTCGAACTCGAAACCGCCCCTGAGGCCGAGCGGCGCGGCGAACTGGGAAATCTGATAGTTCTTGGGCATGTCTGGATAGAAGTAGTTCTTGCGCTCGAAGACCGTGCGCCGCGAAAGCTCGCAGCCCAGGGCCCGGGCCACGCGGTAGCCCATGAAGAGGGCCTCCTCGTTCAGCGCGGGCAGCACGCCCGGATGGCCCAGGCAGACGGGGCAGACATTGGTGTTCGGCTCGTCGCCGAAGCGGGCCGCGCAGGAGCAGAAAGCCTTGCTCTTCGCGAGCAGGTGGATGTGGATCTCGAGGCCCACGTACGAGGTGTATTTCATTTGAGGAACTCCCGCGAGAAGGATGGCGGCTCGGGCAGGGGGAAGGCCGGAGCGAGCATGCGCGCGCAGGAAAAGAGCCTGTCCTCGCGGAAGGAGGCGGCCATGAGCTGGATGCCCGTGGGCAGGCCGCCCGAGAGCCCCGTGGGCACGGCGAGCGCCGGCAGCCCGGCCAAGTTGGCCGTGCAGGTGAACTTGTCGGCCATCTTCTGCTGGAACTGGTCCATGCCCGAGTCCCCGTGGGCGAAGGCCTGGGTGGGGAAGACGGGCATGGCGATGAGATCGACCTCGCGCAGGGCCCCGGCGAGCTCGTCGCGGATCGCGCGGCGGAGGGTCTGCGCCTTGAGGTAGTAGCGGTCCTGGAAGCCCGAGCGCAGCACGAAGGTCCCCACCAGGACGCGGAGCTTGACCTCGTCTCCGAAGCCCTCGCCGCGGGAGCGCCGGACGAGGTCGTCCGGGTTCTCGGCCCCGGCGCAGCGGCGGCCGTAGGCTATGCCCGTGTAGCGCGCGAGGTTGGCGCTGGCCTCCGCGGTGGCGATGGTGTAGTAGGCGGGCAGGACGTAGTCCAGCAGGGGCAGGTCCAGCTCCACGAGGCGCAGGCCCGCGTCGGCGAGGGCCGCGAGCGCGCCGCGATAGGCGGCCTCGACCGCGGGGTCCAGGCCGCCGAGGCCCCGCACGACGCCGACGCTCCTCGGCTCGGCGGCCTCCGCCTCGGGGAGCGCGGGGGGAGCCGCCGTGGTCTGGTCGAGCGGATCGATGCCGCGCATCGCGCGGAAGGCCTCCTCGGCCACGTCGATCGAGCGGCTGAGGACGCCCGGGCCCTCCAGGCTGGAGGCGTAGGCCGCCAGCCCGAAGCGCGACACGGCCCCGTAGCTCGGCTTGAGGCCGTAGACGCCGCAGAAATTGGCGGGCTGGCGCACGGAGCCGCCCGTGTCGGTGCCGAGGGCGAAGGGCACGAGGCCGGCGGCGACCGCGGCCGCCGAGCCGCCCGAGGAGCCGCCCGCGACCCGCCCGGGGTCGTAGGGGTTGGAAGTGCGCGCGAAGGCGGAGTTGTCGCAGGAGGAGCCCATGCCGAACTCGTCGAGGTTGGTCTTGCCCACGACGAGGGCGCCCTCGGCCTGGAGCCGGGCGACGCAGGTCGCGGTGTAAGGCGGCCGGTAGTTTTCGAGGATGCGCGAGCCGCAGGTCATGCGAAAGCCTTCGACGGCTATGTTGTCCTTGACGGCGAAGGGCACGAGCGCCAGCGCGCCCGCCGGGCCCTGCTCGGTCGTCGGGGATGCCGCGGGTCCATCGGGCGAGAACTGCAAAAAGGCGCCGATGCGGCTTTCCCAGGTCTCGGCGTAGTCCTCGTAGGCGGCGCGCTTCTTCGGGTCGGAGAGAATGCCGCTCCAGAGTCGCAGCTCGTCCAGCATTGACAGCCTCGCTTTCATAGGATGTTCGGGATGCCGACGAAGCGCCCCTCGCGTTCGCTCGCCAGCTCGATCGGGTCGGGCCCGGCGAAGGCGCTTTGCCTGTCCGGCCTGAGCCTGCGGGGGGCTTTCGCGTCCGCTTCCGCCCGCGGACCGCTCGGCGCGGGAAACTCGTCCATCTTCGCGAAGAATTCGAGCATCCTCCCCACGGACTCGGCGAAGGCCAGTCGCTCCCGGTCGCCGAGATCGAGATAGGCGAGGTCGGCCGCGATGGAAAGCTCCTCCTCGAGCGAGGCCATTCCTCTCCGCAGCCTCGCGTCGCCGAGGTTGCCGGAGGCGGCGCCCTCGGCATCGACGGCTTGTTCGTTCGTACGCTCAGACCTATCCACCATAGCCCCCTTGCCCTCTCCGCTTCGGCCCGCCCGAAGCGCGGCGGGTGCGCCCTGCCGGGCGCGCCGAAAAAAAAAGCCGGCCTTTCAAGGCCGGCTTTTGCAGTTCATGGTCTTCTCTACGCGCGCTGCACCGGGCCCGCAGCGGCGGAGGGCCGGTTATTGTTGTTCGAGTTGGTCGGGGAGAATTCGATCGATAGAAACATCATGTCGTGAATCTATCCGAGCCTTCGCGGCCGCGTCAATCCCTCAGAAGCGCACATCGAGGAGACAGAGTCCGTAGGGAGGAAGCATGCCGGGAGCCGATCTGCGCTCGGCCCCGTCCAGGAGCCTCCGGATCTCGGCCGAGCTCAGACGGCCCCGCCCCGCTTCCAGCACGGCCGAGGCCATGATCCTCACCTGGTTCGTGAGAAAGCCGCGCGCCGAGACCACGAAGTCTATCCGATCGCCGACGGCCACGATGCGCGCCTCGTCGATCTTCCGCCGACGATCTCCCCCCTCCTCGGCGTTCGTGAAGGCGCGGAAATCGTGCTCGCCGACGAAGAGCGCCGCCGCCGCGGCCATGGCTTCGATGTCGAGGGGAGGCGCCACGCCGAGCGCCGTCCGGCGAGCCGCGACCGAGCCGAGGCGATCGGCCGCCCGCGTTCCGGCGCCCGCATCGGCGTCCGCGGCGAGAACGAATCGGTAGCGATAGGTCTTGGACTTGGCGCGGAACCGCGCGTGGAACCGCGGATCCACTTCCCGGCACTCCGTGCAGGCGATGTCCGGAGGGAGTTCGCGGCCGAGCGCTTCGAGAATCGCCGCGCAGGACAGGGCCGTGCGGGAGTGGAAACTCGCGCCCTGGGCCTCCGCGTGCACCCCGGCGTCGGTCCGCCCGGCGCCCGTGACTTCGGTCTCCTCGCCGAGAACCCGCGACAGACTCGCCTCGACCTCGGCCTGGATGGTCCGGAACGGCTCACCCTGCCGCTGCCAGCCGGAGAAGCCCGAACCGTCGTAGGCAAGGCGAAGCAGGAAATTGCGCCGCGGCACGGCGCTAGCTGAAGAGTCCCGGCAGGAGCCGGGTCGCGAGAGAGTACTCGGCGAGGACGAGAATGGCCGCCGCGAAGAGCAGGAGGAGGAGCTTCATCTCGCCTCCCACTTCCTTGAGGAAGACGGGATCGAGAAGCTCGCCCAGGCGGGGAAGCCGCCTCACCGTGGAAGAAACGCCATCGGCTCCGCGTCGCTCCTCGCGGTACGCTCTGCGGAAAAGGAGCCTGAATAAAAGAACATAGAGGGGAATATCCAGCACAGCCAGGACGATGATGGCGAGAAGTCGGCTATTCATGGGGCGATCATGCGCCCGACGGCGCGGGCCGGTCAAGGCGCGGCCCCATGGCGCATTCCCCGGTTTATGCTCTTTTTGGCCGGGGAGGTCTCTACAAATCCGGCGGTCGCGCCGATAATTCCTATCGAGAGTGGATGAGGAGGCATCGGCCTACGTGCCTCCAGCCGCGTTAGACGACGATTCCCGAGGTACAGAATGAACGAGACAACCAAGGAATCGCCTGTCGAGACGGCCGACGAGCTCGTCAGGCTCAAGGCCGAGAACGAGGCGCTGAAGGGTCGGATCGTCCAGCTGGAGCGCAAGCTCTCGCTCCAGCCGCAGACGGGGCTTCCCACGCACTTCCGCCTCGAGCTCGAACTGGAGGAGATGATCGAGGCCCTGCACCGGCGAGCCGATCGCGCGGGGTTCAGCCTCCTCATCATCCAGCTCGGAGAGACCTACACCGTCGTGCGCAAGACGCTCAAGTCGAGCGTCAGCGAATGGGTGCTCTACCAGATGGGCTGCCGCATCAACGCCCTCCTCTCTCCTTCGGGGCGCGTGTTCCACACCCGCGAAAACGAATTCGTCCTCATCTTGCCCGCGCTGAAGGGGCCTCCCCTCGCGGCCTTCGTGAAAAGCCTCTTCGGGAGCCTCGGCGAGCCCCATATTTTTTCCGGCTTCAACGTCACGATCAAGGTGGCGATGGGCGCTGCCTACTGGCCCCAGCACGGCACGGAGCGTTCGACCCTGCTCCACAACGCGGACATAGCGGCCGGCTTCGCGAGCGAAGGACACCTTCCCTTCGTGCTCTTCAAGCCCGAGCTTCTGCGCAAGGCGGTCGAGAAGATCGAGCTGCAGAACTCCATCATCCGGGCCATCGAGAAGCCGGCTCTCGACTCCATCGGCGATCAGTTCGTCCTCTATTACCAGCCCAAGCTGATAGCCTCCTCGGTGGAGGGCCGGGTCATCAGCGTCGAGAAGATCGAGGCCGAGGCGCTCATCCGCTGGCGGCATCCGACGAAGGGTCTCATCAATCCCTCGACCTTCGTACCTCTCGCGGAGGAGACCGGCCTCATCCTGCCGCTCGGCAAGTGGCTGATCTACCAGACCGCCCGGCAGCTCCAGTCCTGGATCCGCGCGGGCAAGGGGGCCATACCCGTCTCGATCAACCTCTCGGCGCGGCAATTCCGCTCGGACGACATCACCGACATCCTCGCCTCGGCCCTCGCCTCCTCGAACCTGGCTCCGGGACAGCTGACGGTGGAGCTCACCGAAACCAGCCTCTTCGAGGATCCGGCCGCGACGGCCGTCATCCTGGAGCGCTTCACCGCTCTCGGCGTGCGCCTGTCCGTGGACGACTTCGGCACGGGCTACTCCTCGCTCAGCCATCTCCACCGCTTCCCGCTGGACGAGATCAAGATCGACCGCCTCTTCATCGAGAACATCGCGACGAACCGGCAGGACAGGATCATCGTCCGCTCCCTCGTGGAAATCGCCAAGGGCCTGGAGCTCAGCCTGGTCGCGGAAGGGGTGGAGAGCCCGCGGGCCCTGGACATCCTCTGGAAGATGGGCTGCCGCGGCTTCCAGGGCTTCCTCATCGCCCAGCCGCTGACCGACCAGGACTTCATCGCCTTCTGCGACAAGCTCGTCGCCGAGGGCATGCGGTTCTCGTTCTGAGTTCCGGGCGTTCGATAATTCGGATACATTTATCCGATTCGGCTCCCCGACCCTCGAAAATCACAGTATACTTGGAGCGAAATCGGGGCGGGCGAAGGAGGAACGGGACATGATCCGCAAAATCACCGAGAGCGTTTCGTGGGTGGGCAAGATCGATTGGGAACTCAAGAAATTCCACGGCAGCGAGTACTCGACCCACAAGGGCTCGAGCTATAATTCCTACCTCATCCGCGCCGGCAAGACCGTGCTCCTCGACACCGTCTGGGCGCCCTTCGCCAAGGAGTTCGTCGACAATCTCGAGGCCGAGGTCGGCCTCCGAAACCTCGATTTCATGGTGCAGAGCCATGCCGAGGTAGACCACTCCGGCGCCCTGCCCGAGCTGATGGCCAGGCGCCCCGATCTGCCCATCTACTGCTCCGCCAACGCGGTCAAGTCGATCAAGGGCCAGTACCATCGGGACTGGGACTTCCGCGTGGTGAAGACGGGCGAATCCCTCGACATCGGCAAGGGAAAAAGCCTCGTCTTCGTCGAGGCGCCCATGCTCCACTGGCCCGATTCGCTGTTCACCTATCTCCAGGGCGAGGCTGTCCTCTTCCCCAACGACGCCTTCGGCCAGCACTTCGCCACCGAGGCCCTGTTCAACGACCTGGTGAATCAGGACGAGCTCTGGCACGAGTGCGTCAAATACTACGCGAACATCCTCACGCCCTTCTCGAGCCTCGTCGCCAAGAAGATCAAGGAGGTCGTGGGCCTCAATCTCCCGGTGGAGGTCATCGCCCCGAGCCACGGCGTGATCTGGCGCGAGGATCCCCTGCAGATCGTTAACAAGTACGCCGAATGGGCCGCGGACTACCGCGAGGACCGCGTCGTGCTGCTCTACGACTCCATGTGGGACGGCACGAGGAAGCTCGCCGAGCAGATCGCGCACGGCATCTCGGACGCCTCGAGCTCGACCGAGGTCCGCGTCCACAACGTCGCCAAGACGGACAAGAACGACGTCATCACGGACGTGTTCCGGTCGAAGGCCGTGCTCCTCGGCTCGCCCACGATCAACAAGGGCATCCTGAACGCGATGGCCGGCATCGTGGAGCAGATCAAGGGCCTGCGCTTCAAGGGCAAGAAGGGAGCGGCCTTCGGCTGCTACGGCTGGTCGGGCGAGTCGGTCCGACAGCTCGACGAGCAGCTGCGCGAGTGCGGCTTCGAGGTCGTGTCGGAGGGCTTGGGCTGTCTGTGGGAGCCGGGAACCGAAGAGCTCGCCGCCGCCTACGAGTACGGCCGGGCCTTCGCCGCCAAGCTGTGAGGGGGCGCCCCCTCGTGAGGCGAAGCCCCTTGGAAGCCCCCGCGGCTTTCTGCCATAGTCCTGCCGGAAACCGCGAGGAGGACAGCGAGCGATGAAAAGCGTCAAAGTGGAAGACGGCCGGATCATCAAGGACGACTCCGGCGTAGTGGCCCGGGTGGTCTACAGCGCCCCGGAGGCCATGATCGTCCATATCGACATCCGGCCGGAAGGCTTCGTCAAGCCGCATGTGACGGCCATCGACATGGAATACTTCGTGATCGAAGGCCGGGGCCAGTTCATCCTCGGCGAGGAGTCGATGGAGGCGGGCCCGGGGGTCTGCATTCCGAACCCTCGCGGAGTGCCACACGGGATCCGCAATATCGGAACCGGTCCCTTGCGCGTCCTGGCCGTCAAGAACCCGCGTCCCGAGGGAGAGGCCTGACGGACTTCTGCGTACCGTCGAGGAGGTACCTACGTTGAGCGAAGCCGCGATCGGCGGAGCCGGCAAGCAAGCCGGCCTCAAGGAAATCATCAAACGGCTCCACGCCGGCGTCCCCGCCAAGGACCTGAAGCGCGACTTCGCCGAGCTCATCCGCGGGGTGAGCGCCGAGGACATCGCGGCGATGGAGCAGTCGCTCCTGGACGAGGGCTTCCCCGTCGAGGAGATCCAGCGGCTCTGCGAGGTCCACGTCGAGGTCTTCGAGTCCTCGCTGCGCTCCGGGCGCCCGGCCAGGAAGATGCCCGGGCATCCGGCGCGGTCCCTGTCCGACGAGAACCGCGAGGCGGCGAAACGGCTGCGGCGGCTCCGCGCCGCGGCGAGGGGATGGCTATGGGAAGGGCGCCTGGGGCGTGGAGCCGCGGCCCAGCGGCACCGCGCCGCGGCCGCGGCCGGGCTCGAAGAGCTTTCCGCTTTCCTCATCCACTACGTCCGCAAGGAGAACCAGCTCTTCCCCTACCTGGAACGCCATGATTTCACGGGGCCTTCGCGGGTGATGTGGGGCAAGCACGACGAGATCCGCGCGCTCTTCAAGGAGGCCGCGGCGGCGGTCCGGGAAGGCCCGGCCCCCTTCGCCCGCTCCGTGCACGCCCTCTCCGCAGCCATGCGGCGCATGTTCTTTATGGAAGAGCGGATACTCATCCCCAATGCCCTCAAGCGCCTCTCCGACCGCGAGTGGGCCGAGATCCGATCGGGCGAGGACGCGATCGGCTTCGCCTGGATCAAGCCGGGCGCCGAGTACGACGCGGGCATCGTCATGTCGTCGGGTCCCGGTTCGAGCGCCGCGGCGCCGGGCTCGGGCGCCTTGGCCGCCATGGAGCGGCTGGCCGCGGAGCGCGGAGCTTCCGCCCAGGCGGGCCACGGCCCGGCGGAACACGCCAGAACCGGGGGCGCGGCCGCTCAGGCGGCCGCAGAAGGCGGCCCCGAGGGCGTCGTGCCCGAAGGGCTTCGGCTGAGCACGGGCAGCCTCTCGCCCGAGCTCCTCGACCTCGTCCTGCGCAAGCTGCCCGTCGACATCAGCGTGGTCGACGAGCGCGACCGCGTGCTGTACTACTCGGACTCGCCCGAGCGGGTCTTCCCGCGAAGCCCGGCCGTCATAGGCAGGACGGTCCAGAACTGCCACCCCCAGAAGAGCGTCGCCGCGGTGGAGCGCATTCTCCAGGCTTTCAAGGATGGGCGGCGCGACAAGGCCGAGTTCTGGATACGGATGGGAGAGCGCCTGGTGGTGATCGAGTACCTGGCGCTCCGCGACGCGGAGGGCAGGTACCGCGGAACCCTCGAGGTGAGCCAGGACGCGACCGATTTGCGGGCCCTCGAGGGCGAGCGGCGCCTCCTCGACTGGGACTGAAAGTCCCCAGGCGGCGCAGCGGCGCGGCGCCGCGAGCGGCTCGCGGCGATCCGGGAGCGGAGGGCTCGCTTGACAGGCCGGCGGCGCCCTGACTAGAGTTCAGCCGGCGATGGAGTTCGCCGGCGTGCCGCGCTCGATGGTCCGAGCCAGGTTCCAGAACCGCCTCTCAGGCTGATGACTCCTACAGAATGCTTTCCCGAGGCCGCATCGCTGTCGAGCGGCCTCGGCCGATCGGTAGGAGGATCTCATGCCCGCTTCCATCGCTCTCGTATTCCTGGGCGGCGGCCTCGGCTCGGTGGCGCGCTATCTCGTGTCCCTCGCCGCCGCCCGGCTCTTCGGCGACGAGTTCGCCTGGGGGACCCTGGCGGTGAACCTCACGGGCTGCTTTCTCATAGGCCTCGCCGTCGGACTCGCCGACCGGGCCCTGCTGTCGCGGGAGTTCAGGATCTTCTTCGTCACGGGCTTCCTCGGCGGCCTCACCACCTTCTCGACCTTCTCGCTGGAGTCCACCCGGTACTTCGCCGGCGGAGAGTATCTCAAGGCGGGGGCCAATGTCGCCGCCAACGTGATCGTCGGCCTCGCCCTGGCGGCGGCCGGTCTCGCCGCCGCGGCGCGCGCCTGAAGGAGAGCGCCATGATCGACTATGCCGTCATTCGAGTGTACACGAGGGAAGGCGCGCGCTTCGAAGGCAGGGAAGCGGCCTCCGCGATCGTGAGCTTCGTCCATTCCCTCCGCCTGAGCGCCCGATGCACCGTGCTGCGCGGAGTCGAGGGCTGCTACGAGAGCGGCGAGCTGGCGAGTTCGCATATCGTCGACCTTTCGCACGACATGCCGCTCGTCGTCGACATCGTGCTGCCGGCCGCCGAGGCCGAGGCGCTCGTCTCCAGGCTCGCGGCCATGGTCTCCGACGGCGTCGTGGCGCTCCTGCCGGCCGAGGTGCGGTCGTTCCGCTCCCCCCGGCGGCTGTTTCCCCGCAATCTCCTCGTCGCCGACGCCATGACGCGGAAGCCCGTCGTGGCGAGACCGGACTACAGCGCGAGGACCCTCGCCGAGCTCCTGCTCGATCACCGGCTCAAGGCCCTCCCCGTCGCCGACGAGGGGGGCGGCCTCGCGGGGATCGTGACGCAGGGCGACCTGATGCGGCGCGCCGGCATGCCGATCCGCGTGGGCCTCCTGCGGGCGATCCCCGCCGACCGGCGCGAGAAGTGGCTCGAGGAGGCCGAAGGCATCGCCGTCGGGAAGATCATGACGCCCTCGCCGCGGTGCCTGCGCGAGGACCAGCGCCTCGCCGAGGCGGTGCACCTGATGGCGCGCGAAAAGCTCAAGCGCCTGCCCGTCGTCGACGCCTCGCGCCGGATCGTCGGCATGCTCTCGCGCATCGACCTCCTGTCGGCGATCGCCGAGTCGAAGGCGCGCGGCCGCGAGGAAGGGGACGCGGCGGCCGAGCCCGGCGAGCCCCGGTTCGTGCGCGACGTGACCGACCGCGAGCTCCTGACGCTGCGTCCCGGCACCGGGCTTCGCGAGGCCGTGACCGCCCTCGCGAAGGCCTCGCTGCAGCGGGCC
The DNA here is from genome assembly GCA_035530095.1 of Rectinemataceae bacterium. GTDB lineage: Bacteria > Spirochaetota > Spirochaetia > Treponematales > Rectinemataceae > JAJXZP01. The sequence goes on from DATKVK010000038.1 coordinate 38,105, forward strand.
GCCGTGGTGGACGAGCGCGGCGTCCTGCTCGGCCTCGTCTCCGACGACATCCTCATCGAGGCGATGGACGAGAAAAAGCCCGGCGGCGTCCTGGCCCGGTTCCTGGGGAGGGGCGGCGCGGGAGGTGTCGGCGAGATCATGCTGCGAAGCCCCGCCTCGGTGCGCGAGGACTCGAGCCTGGACGAGGCGCTGGCGCTCATGACCGAACGCGGCTTCAAGCGCGTCCCCGTGGTCGACGAAGGCGGAGTCTTCCGCGGCATGCTCAGGCGCGACGCGGTGCTGCTGGCACTTTCGCGCATCGTCTGACCGGCCGCGCCGGATCGGCCGCGGAGGCGGCGCCTCCGCGAGCTTGACCCGGGGTCGCGGGCGCACTAGCCTTGGGGGCCGGAGGCCGCAGCAGCATGAATGCGCCCATCGCGGAAATCCGCGGAGAATCCAAGCGTTACCTGGACGTGGACCTGTCCACCCGCAGCTTTTCGGTCTTCTCGCCCTCCGAGGACGATCTGCGCGACTACCTGGGCGGCAAGGGGCTCGGCCTCAAGCTCATCTACGATCGCTTCGGAGAGCGCGGCCCCGGAGCTTTCGCGGCTATCGATCCCCTCGGCCCCGAAAACATCCTCGCGTTCATGATGGGGGCCTTCCTGGGCACGGGCGCCCCCTGCTCCGCCCGCTTCGCCGGCCTCGCCAAGTCGCCGCTCACCGGGATCATGGCCGCATCCTCCTGCGGCGGCCCCTTCGGCATGGCCTGCAAGACGGCGGGCTGGGACGGCCTCCTCGTGTCGGGGGCGGCCGCCGGCCCCCTCGTGCTCCGCATCGACGAGAAGGGCGCCTCCTTCGAGGAGGCGGACATGCTCTGGGGCCTGGAGACGGGCGAGGCGCAGTCGCGCCTGGTGGACAGTCCGCGGCTCGGCGCCCTGGTGATCGGGCCCGCGGGCGAGAACGGAGTCCTCTACGCCAACATCCGCTCGGGCCACCGCTTCCTCGGCCGCGCGGGCCTGGGCGCGGTCATGGGCGCCAAGCGCCTGAAGGCCATCGTGGCGGCCGGAAGATCGTACCGGATACTCCCCGCGGACGAGGCGGCCTTCGCGCGCCTCGACGAGAAGGCCAAGCGCCACATCAAGCGCAACTCCTTCACGCGCTCCTACGACGCCTTCGGCACGAACTACAACTGCGCCTCCGGCATCGAAAGCGGCTTCCTGCCCGTGCGCAATTTCCGCGACAGGACCGACGAGCGCTGCCGGGCCCTCTCGGGCGAGTCCATGGCCGAGCGCTACAAGACCAGCCACGCGACCTGCGCACCCTGCACCGTGCTCTGCGGGCACCAAGGGACCTATCCCGACGGCAAGATGCGGCACATCCCGGAGTACGAGACCGTCGGCCTCTGGGGCGGCAACATCATGAACTTCGACCCCGACCTCGTCGCGGCCTGGAACGACCGGATGAACGAACTCGGCATCGACACCGTCTCCTGCGGCGCGACCTTCGGCTGGGCCATGGAGGCGGCCGAAAAGGGCCTGCGGCCCAGCGCCCTCGCCTTCGGCCGGACCGACAACATCGCCTCGGCGCTCGACGACGTCGCCTTCCGGCGAGGGGAGGGGGCCGAGCTCGCCCTGGGCACGAAGCGCCTCGCCTCGCGCTACGGCGGCCTGGAATTCGCCCCTCAGGTGAAGGGGCTCGAGCTTCCCGCCTACGACCCGCGGGCGGGCTGGGGCCAGGCGCTCAACTACGCCGTGGCCAACCGCGGCGGATGCCACCTCAACGCCTATCCCATCGGCCTCGAATGCCTGTTCCATTTCATCCCGCCCTACTCCACCCTCTCCAAGGCGAGCTGGGTGGCCTTCATGGAGGACTTCTTCACGGCGATCAACTCGACCCAGACCTGCCAGTTCACCGCCTTCGGAATCCTCCTCGAGCCGCCCGTCGCCAAGTACACGCCGCGATTCCTCCTGAAGGCGGCCATGACCTTCGCACCCGGCGTCGCGCAACGTCTCCTCGACTGGGGCGCCCTCTCGGGCCTCCTGTCGGCGATCACGGGGCGGAGGATCGGCAGGCGCGGCTTTCTCCTCGCGGGAAGGCGCGCCCACGTGCTCGAGCGGTGGATGAACGTGCTCATGGGCGTGCGCGCCGCGGACGACGATCTGCCCGCGCGCTTCGTGAAGGAGGCCGAGACCAGACATCCGGTCAAGTCGGTCGTGCCCATCCGAAAGCTCGTGCGGGCCTACTACCGCAAGAAGGGCTACGGCCCCGACGGCGTGCCCGGCCCGGCCCTGCTCGCGCGGCTCGGCATCATCGAGCCGAAGCCCGCCGCCGGGCCGGGGCCCGCGGCGGATGTCCGCGGCGGCGGAAGCGCCGAAACGATGTCCGGCGTCGACCCGGAGATCGCGAAAGCCTACCCGGACGAGCGCCCGCCGCGGCGCCCCCTCGCGGCCGCCTACGCGGGCATGGCCCTCGGCCTCGTGGGCCGGGGCTTCTGCGCCGCCCAACGCGTCGACCCCGACTTGGCCGCGGAGCTCTCCGGGCTCGAACCGGGATTCCGCTTCGAGCTCGGCGTCCACCCCTTCGGGCCGTCGGTTCGCCTCGCGATGGGCGCCGACGGCAGACTGAGGCGGCTCCGCGGCGGAGCCTCCGGCCGGCTCGGCGGCGCCTCCGGCCGGCTCGGCGGCCTCGGTGCTGCTCCCGACCGTTCGGAACGCGAGGTCCGCATGCGCTTCACGACGATGAGCTCCGCGCTCTCCGTGCTGAGCTTCTCGGCCAGCGCCTTCGAAGTCTACGCCAAGGGAGGGCTCGCCGTGACGGGCGACCTCGGAGCGACCATGGCGATCATCCGCGCCCTCGGCATCGTGGAGACGCTGCTCCTGCCCGCCTTCGTCGCGAGGAAGGTGCTGAAGCGCCCCCATCCCCTGCCCCGCTGGCGCAAGATCCGGGAGCGGCTCGCGCTCTACCTTTCCCTGCCCTTCGCCGCTTCGACCCAGGAGGAATGACCATGGACAAAGGCAGCTACTTCGAGTTCCACAATCCCGTCAAGATTCTCGCCGGCGCGGCCGCCCTCGAGCGCCTGCCGAGCGAGCTCGAACGCCTGGGCTGTTCGCGGCCGATGCTCGTCACCGACAAGGGCGTGCGCGGCGCGGGACTCGTGGACATCGTCATGCGGGCCGCGGGCGAATCGGCGCTCGTCTTCGGCGCGATCTTCGACGAGGTGCCGCCCGACTCCGGCACCGCGACCGTGGCGGCGGCGGCGCGCGTCTATCGCGCCAAGGCCTGCGACGGCATCGTGGCCGTCGGCGGCGGCTCATCGATCGACACGGCCAAGGCGCTCAACGTCCTCGTCTCCAGGGGCGGGGAGGACCTCAAGGCCTATTCGGGCGCCGGCGCGATCACCGGACGTCTGGGACCCTTCGTGGTGGTGCCGACCACGGCGGGCACGGGCAGCGAGTGCACCCTCGTGGCCGTCATCCGCGAGGATACGCCGGATCGCGGGGATGCGCCGGATCGCGGGGCTGTACCGGGCAGCGGCGATGCGGCCGGACGCAAACTCCTGTTCGTCTCCCCTTCGCTCCTGCCCGACGCGGCCATCCTCGACGCCCGCATGACGCTGAGCCTGCCCCCCATCGTCACCGCCGCGACCGGCATGGATGCGCTGACCCACGCCGTCGAGGCCTCGTACTGCCTCGGCAAGAATCCCCTCTCGGACGCCTACGCCTCGCAGGCCGTTTCGCTCATCGCGTCGAGCCTCGTCGGCGCCGTGCGCCGTCCCGCCGACGTCCCGCTCAGGCTCGACCTGGCCCTCGCCTCGACCATGGCCGGCATAGCGTTCTCGAACTCCATGGTGGGGCTCGTGCACAGCCTCGGCCACGCGACCGGGGCCGTGTGCCACGTGCCCCACGGCGTCGCGATGGGAGTCTTCCTGCCGGCCGTGCTCGAGTACAACCTGGGCCGGCGCGCCGACGCGATAGGCGAACTGTACCTGCCCTTCGCCGGGGTCGAGGCCTACCGCGCCGTGGCCGCGGCGGAGCGCCCGCGGGCCTTCATCGACGCCGTCGTCGGCCTGCGCCGGGAGCTGCACGACCTGACGGGCCTGCCCCGCAGCCTGTCCGAGACGGGCAAGGTCGACCGCTCCGCGCTTCCCCTGATCGCCCGAGCGGCGATCGACGACGCCTCCATGGCCTACAATCCCGAGGAGGCGAGCCTCGCGGACTGCCTGTCCCTCCTCGAGAGCTGTTACTGAGGCCGGCGGCCGCGGCGCGGGTCCCGCGGCGGGCCGGGCCGCGCGGCCCGCTCGGAGCCGCCGCTCGGTCCGCGGGCCGGGCCGCGGGCAGGGCCGTCCCGCGGCCCGGCCGGCGGCCTGTGCCGCGCCCCGGATGAGGTTCCCGGCGGCGCCCCGCGCCGCGCCGCGGATCCGGAAAGGCGCGTGACCCCGACCTCCCCGTGGGGAGCCGGCGCGACGCGGATGCGGCTCCGGCGCGGCGCGGCGGCGCGGACGAAGGCCCCGAGGTCCATGGCCGCCGGACCCAAGACCTCGTCCGGATCGTAGGACAGCTCCAGATCATCGGACTCGCCCTCGGCGACGGCCCGGCCCCAGGCTCCGTTGAAGACAACGATGTCGCGCAACGCGGGCAAGAATTTCGCCAGGCCGGCCGAGCGATAGCTCTCCTCCAGGAAACCCAGCTGCAGGGCCTCGATGCGGCGCTGCGGGAGATCCTCGCCGCGCGCCCCGGGCCCCGCCCCCGGCCCCGAGGCCGCGAGCCAGCGCGCGAAGCGCTCGATGAAGGCCGAAGGTCGCAGCTTGAGCGGCCGCAGCGCCTGGAGGAACCAGGACATGGCCCGACCCCTCGAATAGAACAGGTCGCAGGCCCCCGCCAGGTCGGCGGCCCGTGCCAGGTCGGCGGGCGGCAGCTCGCGCGTCGAGCGCACGAGATAAGGCGGCTCGGGATCGGCCTCGATGCCGAACTCCCCCGCACGGTCGGCGAGTTCGGTCCCGGGCAGCAGCGCCAGGGGAAAGAGGTCCAGGTGATTGGGCTGAAGCTCCAGGGCGAAGTCGAGGCTCCGCTTCAGGCCGGCATAGCTTTCCCCGGGCAGGCCGAAGATGAGGTCCAGGCCGAAGGTGACGCCCGCCTCGTCGAGGAGCCCTATCTTGCGGCGGAACAGATCGCGGTCCAGGCTCCTTCCGATGGAGGCCAGCACCGCGGGGTCGGCGCTCTGCAGCCCGATCTGCAGCGAGCAGGCTATGGCGGCGAAACGCCGGACCAGGCTCCGGTCCAGAAGCTCGGCGCGCACCTCGAACTTCCAGCTGATATCCCGGCCCCTGTCGCGGATGAGGTCGAGGATCTTGGCGGCCCGCGCCTTGTCGGCGTCGAAGGTCGGGTCGAGCACGAAGACCCGCTCCGCGCCCGAACGCGCGAAAAGCTCGAGCTCGGCCTCGAGGCGCTCGAGAGGCAGGGGGCGCAGCCCGGGCGTGCCCTTCGATTCGTAGCAGTAGGCGCAGCGATAGGGGCAGCCCCGGGTGAGTTCCCAGAGCGCCTCGTCGTAGCGCGCGGGGTCGATGATCCCGGAGAGCCAGGGCGAGACGAGCTTCTCCGGGTTCTCGACGGGGGCGCGGCGCGGCGGGCTCTCCGCGCTCGCGAAGTCGCCCGCTAAAGCGATGCCGGGAATCGAGGCCAGCGCGCCCAGAGCGCCTCGCCCCGCCGAGAGCAGGGCCGATGCGGCGGCCACGCTCGCCGATTCGCCCTCGCCCGCGACGACGAAATCGAAGCCGCCCTCGGCGAGGAGGCCCCGAGGCCCCGCCGTCGCCTCGGGGCCTCCGGCGAAGAGCAGGAGTTCGGGACGCAGGGCTCGGAGCGAGCGGGCCGCGGCGCACAAGGCGCGGCGGTTCCAGCTGTACACCGAAAAGCCGACGGCCTCCGGTCCGCCTTCTTCGAGGCGCGCCGCCAGGTCCTCGGCACGGGCCCCTATCTCGCACTCGACGACGCGGGCCTCGAGCTTGCCGGCCAGGGCAGGCGCCGCGCGCAGCGCCGCGACTATCGAGGCCGCGCCGAGCGGGGCGGAGCGGGGCGAGGATTCCACGGCCATGGCCGCGACGACGAGGCGGAACATGGAGCTTCTCAGAGCGGCAGGGCGGCGGGCCCCGGACGCCAGGCGGCGACGAGCTCGCGCTGCTCCGGCGTCTCGGGCGATGGCCGACTCTCCCCCGCCGCGGCGCGCAGGGCGGCGAGCAGGCCGAGCGCCTCGGAAGGAGCGGCGAGTCCGCGCTCGACCAGGCAGGCGGCCGCGACCATGCCGGTCCGGCCGACCCCGCCGCGGCAGTGCAGGTAGACCCTGCAGCCCGACTCGAGCGCGGCCTCGACCTGCCCGACCGCGCGGCGCACGCCGGCCGCTTCGGCGCCGAAATCGCGCAGGGGGGCTCGCCGCCGCTCGATGCGGCCTTTCTCCGACCTCGCCCCCGAAGCTCCCCCGCCGCGGGAAGAGCCGCCGCCCGCGGAAGAGCCGCCGCCCGAGGAGCCGCCGCCGCCGAGCAGCGCCTCATAGGCCGCGGCGTCGACGGGGAATTTCTCGCCATCGTCGGTGAGGTCGACGACGACCTCTATGCCCGCCTCGCGTAGAGCCTCGACCCGAGCCCGCGACTCGGCCTCTGGCACGGCGAGGGGGTGCGGCCCCGCGAGCAGCCGTCCCGGCAAGATCCAATAGCTGCCCGCGAAGGGGGGCCGCGCCGAGACCGCGGCCGCCAGCTGCGCCGCCAGGGCCTCGATTTCATCCCGGCGCGCGAGCACGCCGCGCCACTCGGGCGGTATCGCGTCCATGCCGTAGGCGAGTCCGGCGAGCCCTCCCGCCACGGCCCCCGTCGTGTCGCTGTCCTCGCCGAGATTGACCGCGGCCAGGACGCAGGAAGAGAAGGAGTCCGTCGTCGCGAGACACCAAAGGGAGGCCTCGAGGCAGTGGACCACATAGCCGGAGCCGCGCAGATCCCGGCGCGGCAGCCCGGCCAGGCCGCCGCCCAGCACGCGCTCGTAGGCTCTCGACTCGATCCGAAAACTCGCCGGCAAAGTCGGCAGAAGATTCCGCGCCTCGGCCATGCCCGCGGCATAGGCCTCGGCGGGGCCCTGCCCCCGGAGAAGCCCCGCCGCGACGAGGGCGTGCAGCCAGACCCCGAGCAGACTGCGGGGATGGCCGTGCGTGACCGCCGAGTACGCGGCCAGGGCCCTCAGGCGCAAGGGCTCGGGGCTCGCGGCGAGCCAGATCGCGGCGGGCAGGGAGCGCATGAGAGAGCCGTTCCCGTTGTCGTTCTCGCCTCTGCCTCCGGCCCGAATGGCCGGCATGCCGGAGCCTATCTTCTCGAGCGAGCGGCGCGTGGCCCCTCCGACGCCGAAGGCGCCGCCCCGCGCGCTCCAGCGGCCCTCGCGAAGCCAGGCCAGGGCCCGCCGCCCGAAGTCCTCGGGGTCGAAGCCGCGTTCGACGATGCTTTCGGCCAGGCAGAGAGCGAGCGAGGTGTCGTCGGACCAGGTGCCCGCCTCCTCGGCCCAGGCCCCTCCCGAGCGCATGCCCACGACCGGGTCGGCGTCGCGCTCCGAGCGCGGGGCGAACTCCACCGGAACCCCGAGGGCGTCCCCGACCGCCAGTCCGACCAGGCCGCCCGCGACGCGCTCAATCTCCTCGTTCCCACTCATTTCGCTCTCCTCCACATTGGTCGTGCGGGATTTACAGGGGCAGGCGGCGGTCCGGAACGCGGGCCGAGAGCGCTATCGAGCGCAGCGCCTCGAGGCTCAAGAGGTTCCCGGGCTTCTTGAGTCCCATATCAGCCCACTCCAAGAGGTTGTTCTTCGCCGCCCTGGGCGCGCCCGGGTGCGCCCAGGGCGGGGGAGGCGCCAGGTAGGAGCCGTCGGGCCGCCGCATGTGCGAGCGGTCCGAGACGAGATTCACGACATAGTCCCGGGCGCTCATGGCGCGAAAGCGCGGCGCCTGGGCGCTCTGGACATCGACGGGGAAGCTGGCTTCGAGATAGGCGCCGAGCGGACAGGGAAACTGCAGGTCGGAATCCAGGTCGAGGACGAGATAGCCCTCGAGCCCGCCCTCGACGAGGGCGACGACGTGATAGTCCCACTGCACGAGTCCGTCCACGGGCCTGCCGGAGCGCTGGCGCATGAACACGACGCGGCGCTCGGCATTCGAGATGAGGAGGGCCCAGGCGCGCAGACTCTTCAGGGACTCGCGCCCCAGGAGCCGCCACACGTTCTCCTCGCAGTAATAGGGGGCGTAGTCCAGCTCCCCCCGCTCGATATGCGTCATGCTACGTAGTATACAGCTTTCGGCCCGTCTCTGAACGCCCCTGCGAGCCAGGAGCGCGGCCGATGGGAGTTCTTCGACCCGCCTCGCCGCGGCGCACCGGGAAAAACCGGAAGGCCGCGCGAAATTCGAGAAATATGATCGAATCGCTCCTCGAAATTCGCCGAACGCGGCTTTAAGATTATCAGCATGAAAACCACCTTCGCCTTCGCGCTCATCCTCGTTCTCGCCCTGGCGGTCGCCGTCGCCCAAAGTTCGCAGGGGGCGGCGAATCCCCGGCTTTCCAAAGGGGCCGACCTGATCATCGCCCGCTGCTCGGCCTGCCACGGCTGGGCCGCGGACTACGACTCGCTCATGGCTTCGGGCGGCATCGTGCCGGGCAAGCCCGGATCGAGCGTCGTCTGGACCATGATCTCGAGCGGCCGGATGCCCCGAGGAGGCCCGGCCTTCACCTCGAATGAGCGCAAGCTCGTCTACGACTGGATCGTGGCCGGCGCCCCTAGGCCCGCGCAGTAAGCTCGGAGGTCTCCACCCAGCCCGAGGCGCGCTTCTCGCGCGAGAAGATCTCGTACCAGCCCGCCTTTTCGTCCACGCCGATCACGTCGGCGCCGGCCTCCAGGCTCCACAGGCGCCGGCCTTCCGGGCTCGGCCGGTCGCGGACGACGGCGCCGTTCGGGCCCGCCGCCAGGCGGGGCAGGACCATCGGCCTCAAGGAAGCCGTGCGGCTCCGGTCGAAGCCCGAGAGGAACCGGGCGATGCCTCGGTCGAGGATACCCGCCCAGTAGCCCGGGCGATCGGCCAGGAGCTCGCGCTCGCGGGGATTGGTGAGAAAGCCCAGCTCGACGATGGCGGAAGGGGTGAAGGGACTGACGGCGTGGACGAAGCGCCGGAAGCTGAAGGCGTAATAGCCGCGCATGCCTATCGTCACGCCGGAACCGTCCTCGCTCAGCCCCGCCTGGGCGCCGAAAGCGGCGTCCAGGGAAGCCGCGAGCTCGAGGCTCGCCGGGCTCGGCCTCCAGGGCGCCGCGACCTTCCAGCCCCGGATGCCGGGATTCGCGCCCCAGTCGGCGTGGATGGCGACAAAGACATCGGCCCGCAATCCAGGAGGCACGGTCGCGGGCAGGAGGATGGCCTTCCAGCCTCGGGCCTCGATCAGCGCGACGAGGGCGCGCGCCACGGCGAGATTGACATCGACCTCGCGCACGCCGTGCGATTCGGCTCCCGTGCCGGTTCGGAGTCGCTCCAGCTCGTCGGGCAGCCCGGCCTCCTCCCAGTGCCCCGCCTGGATGGCGACGACGAAGGGCCCGGTCAGCGGCTCTATCGGCTGAAGCTCCGGCGGGATCGGCTCTATGCCCCGGAGGCCCGACTCGTCCCGGGACGAGCCGGGTTCGGAGAGAGAGGCGGATATGAGGAGCGAGGCCAGGATGGCCGCCGCGGCTATCGCGGCGGAACGCGCGGCCAGCCTCCAGCCGGTCGCAAGTCGGCGCGCCGGGAGGGCGGCCCTATTCGGAGCGGATGGATCATCCTTACCGGCGGCCTTCTCTTCTGGTTCCATGCCTACGAAGATCGCGCGGGAAGGCAGCGGCGGGCAAGGCCGGCCGCTCAGACCTGGGTCCGCCGATCGTTCGCCTTCACGAATTCCTCGGGAAGGACGAGGTTCTCCTTGGTCTGCGCGCTGGTGGGCGCCCAGGCGACGGCCTCCGACTTGAGCAGGCGGTAGATCGCGGCCTCGATCTCGTCCATCGCGGCGCCGAGATGGGTGTTGATCCAGGCCTTCATGAAGTCCGCGTTGACCTTGAGCCCGCCGCCGTGGATTTTCTCGCCGTGGCGCAGGGCGTAGTCCACCATGCCGCGGGCTATGCGCTCCCTGGGCATGGTCTCGATGAGATCCGACACCTGATCGTTCGAGCGCCGCAGCCGGGCCGAAAGCACCTTGATGATCTTGAGGGCGAACTTGCCGTTGGAGAGTATCATGGACTCGAAGGTGGGGCCGTCCACGGCCAGGACGCGCGTGCGCCTCACCGCCTCGGCCGTGGCCGAACGCGGACTGCCGTCGAGAAGGGCCATCTCGCCGAAGAAATCGTTCGGCGTATCCACGGTCTTGAGCACCGCCTGCCCGCCTTCCACCCGCTTCTTGAGGTCCACCGAGCCCTCGAGGAGGACGTACATGACATCGCCCTCCTCACCCTCGGTGAAGATCCGCTCTCCCGGTTCGAAGATCCTCACATTGTCCTTTTCCATACGGGACGATTGTATGCTTGGCCCGGCGCGGCCACAAGGGCGGAACCCGAGAGGCGGACAGGGAAAAGCCGAGCGCGCCCCGGCCTCGCGCGACAGTGGACGCGGCCAAGCGGCCCGGTCTATGGTGCTGCCATGAACGGAAGCACGGCCTACCTCCCCTCGGCGCGGCGCTACGAGACCCTGCCCTACCGCCGCTGCGGCTCCTCCGGCCTCAGCCTGAGCGCGCTCTCCCTCGGGTTCTGGCACAATTTCGGCGGCACTTCGCCTTACGAGAACGCCCGGGCCATAGCCCGCACGGCCTTCGACCTCGGCATCACGCACTTCGACCTGGCCAACAACTACGGGCCGCCGCCCGGCTCGGCCGAGGAATGCCTGGGCCGCCTCCTCAAGGACGACTTCGCCCCCTTCCGCGACGAGCTCGTCATCTCGACCAAGGCCGGCTACACCATGTGGCCCGGGCCCTACGGCGACCACGGCTCGCGCAAGTACCTGCTCGCCAGCCTCGACGCCAGCCTCGCTCGCATGGGCCTCGACTATGTGGACATCTTCTACTCGCACCGTCCCGACCCCGACACGCCCCTGGAAGAGACGATGGGCGCCCTGGCGCAGGCCCTGCGTTCGGGCAAGGCTCTCTACGTCGGCCTCTCGAACTATCCGGCGGAGCGCACGGCCGAGGCCGCGAAAATCCTCCGCGGCATGGGGGTGACCCCGCTCATCCACCAGCCGCGCTACCACCTGTTCGACCGCGCCCTCGAAGGCGGCCTCCTCGAGGCCTGCGCCGCCGAGGGCATGGGCGTCATCGCCTTCATGCCCCTCGCCCAAGGGCTCCTGACCTCGCGCTACCTCGGCGGCCTGCCGGCAGACTCGCGCGCCGCCTCGGGAAGCCCCTTCCTCACGCCCGAGGGCCTCACGCAGGAGAAGCTGTCCAAGGCCCGCGCGTTGAACGACCTGGCCGCCGCCCGGGGACAGAGCCTCGCGCAGATGGCGCTCAGATGGACCTTGCGCGACGAGCGCGTGACGAGCGCCCTCATCGGAGCGAGCCGAAGCGCCCAGGTCGAGGAGAATGCCGCCGCGTTTTCCGCGCCGCCGCTCTCGGCCGAGGAGCTCGCGGCGATCGAGCGCATCCTCGCGGGCCCGGCAGGAGCCTAGTCCGGGCCGAAGCCCAAGCCCGGCAGGAGCCTGTCCGTGTCCGGCGCCGCCTTCAGCTTGTGGCGTACCGGAGCACCTCGCGCTCGAGGGTGCCGCGATACTCGAGCAGGGCGTGGAGGATGGCCTTGTCCCGCGCGGGAGTGGCCGAATCCGCCAGGCGCTGCTCTATCACCTTGGTGTAGGTGGCGAGATCGGCGGCGCCCTCGACGGGCGGGAACTGCAGGCGCCCCGCGCAGAAACTGCGCCAGCGCGCCGCCTCGGCCTCGCCCAAGGTCTGGGAAAAGTTCCGGGCGAAAAACCGCCGCACGAGCTGGGCCGGGCGGTCGTCCCGGAACCGCATCTCGTACAGGCGCTTCTTCGCCTCGGCAGGCTCCAGCTCGGCGAGCAGCGCCTGCGCCTCGACGAGCTGGGCCGCGTCGCTCTCCGGCAGGAAGCCGCCCTCGTAGAGGCGCAGCTCGGGGTCCTCCGACTCCAGGGGCGGGGGAGGAGTCTCGTAGACGGCGACGAGTTTCTGGATCAGCTCCGGGCGGCGCTTGATCATTTCGAGGTTGGCGAGGCAAGCCTCGACGCCGATGCCCAGGCGCTCGGCCGCCTCGGCGCTCAGGGTGCCCAGGGGGGCGAGCGCCGGGCAGCGGTTGAGGCGGATGCGCGACAGGGGCAGCCGGGGCGCGTCGAGCTCGGCCTCCTTCGTGAACACGCGCCGGCGCAGCTCTTCCACGCCCAGGTCGAGGATCGAGGCCGGATCGAAGCGCAGGTCGATCGCGATGAGCTGATTGCGGTTCTCCGGGTCGAGGGCCACCGGGGCGACGAGGGTCGTGCAGCCGCGGTCGGAGGTGTAGGACACGGAGCTGTGGACCAGGGCCTTGCGCTCCACGAGGTCCACGAGGGGCCTGAGCGAATCGCGGCTCCGGTGCGAGAAATACCAGCGGAACAGCTTGGGCTGCCGCGTCTTCACGAGGCGCGCCAGGCCTATCGTCGCCTGCACGTCGTGCAGCGCGTCGTGGGCCGACTCGTGCCCGATCCCGTTCGCCTTCGCGAGGGCGGAGAGGGTGAAGATGGGACGGCCGTTCTCCTGGGTGGGCCACACGATGCCCTCGGGCCTGAGGTCGTGGGCGGCGCGCATGAGATCGATGACGTCCCAGCGGCTGTTGCCGTGCTTCCACTCGCGCTCGTAGGGATCGAAGAGGTTCCTGAAGAAGAGGCTGCGCACGAACTCGTCGTCGAACTGCAGCGAATTGAAGCCCGCGACGACGGTCCCCGGCCGCGACATCTCCCGTCTGACCGCCTTGGCGAGCTCATAGTCGCTCACACCCGACTCGAGCGCGTGCTGGGGCGTGATGCCGTGGACGAGGCAGGAGTAGGGGCTGGGCAGGTAGTCGGAGGTCGGCTTGCAGTAGAGGGCGAGCTCGCCGCCTTCGCGCTCGAGCTCGTGGTTCGTCCTTATGCCGGCGAATTGGGCTATCCGGTCGTATCGGCTGTCGAGGCCGAAAGTCTCGAGGTCGTACCAGAAGATGGTGGAAGCCATGAGCCATCATAGCACGGGAGAGGGCGTCGGGTAGCTCGGCTTTCCGCATCGGCACTTAGCGTCCTTCCGCTCGGCGTGATAGAATCCCGGAGCGAAGGGGGGCCTCGGGATGCGGATGCCGCGCGCGGCTTTCATATTGAGTTCGGCTCTGCTGCTCGCCGCCTTCGCGGCTTTCGCCGTGCAGAGCCTCCCCTCGCGCGCCGTCGAAAAGCGTCCCGTCGAAGGCTCGTCGAAGGTCGCCACGGGAAGGCTCTGCTCCTTCCATCTGGCATCGGCGCCCTTTCCCGACCCCGCCAGGAGCCGCGGCTACAGCTACGACGGCGAAGACTTCCCCCTCGCCGGGCACTACGACGACTCCACCGTGGATGTCTTCATCCCTCCCGGCTTCAAGCCGCGGGGAACCGTGAACCTCGTCTTTTTCTTCCATGGCTGGTACTCCTCGGTCCCCGAGGCTATCGAGGCTTTCTCTCTGCTCCGACAATTTTCCGAGAGCGGGGCACGAGCCCTCCTGGTCCTGCCCGAGACCGCGCGCGACGCCCCCGATTCCTACGGCGGCAAGCTCGAAAGCCCGGGCGGCTTCGACCGCCTGGTAGCCGAGCTCTTGCGCAAGCTGCACGCTTCGGGAGCCACGCCCCCTCTCAAGGTCGGCTCCATCACCCTCATGGGACACAGCGGCGCCTATCGGGTCATGGCCTGCATACTCGGCCAGGACGGAGCGGCGAAAAAGGTGCGCGAGGTCTGCCTCTTCGACGGATTGTACGACGATGTGGAGCGCTACGCCGCCTGGATCTCGGGCGGAAACCGGCGCTTCGTCTCGATCAGCTCGGAAGACGGAGATCCGGCCGACAACGCCCATCGCCTCATCGCCGAACTGAAGGAAGACGGCATTCCCGTGGAGACCGGCGTGGACACTCCCGCGGACTATCGGCGTTTGCGCGATCACCGGGCGGCTTTCATCTTTTCTTCATGCAGCCATGATACGATCGTCAACTCGAATGACGAATTGCGGCGGGTGCTCGCCATGCAGAAGTCGCTTCACTAGCATGACCGGTACCGGATTCGGAGCCGGATTCGGGCGATCCTCGCCGGAGCGCCGCACGGATTCGTATATTTGACAGACGATCATCGAAGTGGCCCCGTGTCACAAAGCTGAGGTGTCCCATGGCATTTTGCCCGAGATGCGGTTTCGAACTCCCTTCCACCGGCGATTGTCCCGTCTGCGGCGCTTCGGCGAAGGGCGATCAGGCACCGAAAAATCGGCCTGACCGCCCGGCCCGCGGGCCGATTCCCTTTCCGCGGATCCTCTTTCCGGTCCTGATCGCCATCGCCGCGGCCGCTGTCGTCGTGTTGCTGTTCGATCCCTTCACGACGAAGTCGCCGGGATCGCCGACCGCCGGGATCGCCGCGGCCGCATCGAACGCGCCTTCGGAATCCGCCGCTACGGCTGCCCCGGGCCAGGCCGCCGCCGCCCCGGATGCCGCCGCTTCGGGTGCCGTCGCTTCGGGTGCCGCCGCTTCGGGTGCCGCCGCTTCGGGTGCCGTCGCCGCGGGTGCCGTCGCCGCGGATAGGGCGACCACGGCCGCGGGCGTCACCGACAGCCCCTGGCCCAAGATCCTGGGCAGCATGCCCACCGCCTCGAAAGAGGCCTACTTCGCGTGGATGCGGGCCCACACCGACGAGACCGCGCACTTCCTCGAGCTGAAATGGCAGCGCGCGCAGATCCTGGTCGCCAACAGGGACATCAGCTCCCCGGCGCTTTTGCGGGCCTTCCTGTACACGCCGCGCGAGTACTTCGTGCGCAGGTACAACCTCAAGAAGGCCTACGACAACACGGCCATTCCCATCGGCTACGGCCAGACGATCTCCGGGCCGCACATGGTCGCCAACATGACCCAGAGCCTCGACGTGCGGCGCGGCGACCATGTCCTCGAAATCGGCACGGGCTCCGGCTACCAGTCCGCCCTCCTCTCCGAGCTCACCGACCACGTGTACACCATCGAGATCGTCCCCCAGCTCTATCGCGAGACCGACGCCATCTACACCAAGCTCTCGGGCCGGTACCCGGAGTACAACTCCATCCTCCGCAAGAACGCCGACGGCTATTACGGCTGGGCCCGGTACGCACCCTTCCAGAAGATCATCGTCACCGCCGGCATCGACCACATCCCGCCGGACCTTCTCAAGCAGCTCGCGCCCGACGGCGTCATGGTCATACCGATAGGCCCGCCTTCCGGCCAGACCGTGCTCCGCATCGTCAAGAAGCCCTTGGCCGGCGGCGGCTTCACCTTCGAGCGCAGCGACATCTACCGCGGGGCCAAGGTCATCTTCGTTCCCTTCACCTCGACGGAGGGGACGCGCCACGGCGTCGATACCTCGGGCGCGGGTTCCGGCCAATAGCCGCGATGAAGCTCTCCTCCTTCCGCTTCGCCGCCCTCTTTTTCCTTTCCATGACCATGGTCGCCTACGAGCTGGCGGTCATGCGCTGCTTCGCCGTGGGAAGCTGGTCCAACTTCGGCAGCATGGTCATCAGCATCGCCCTGCTCGGCTACGGCATAGCGGGGACGCTCCTCACGTTCCTCGAGTCCCGGGTCGAGCGGAACGCCGACCGGTGGATGTCCTGGTCGGCCGGCCTCCTGGGACCCGCCATGATCCTCGTCCATGTCGCGGCGCAGCAGCTTCCCTTCAATCCGGTGATGATCACCACCGACCGGCTCCAGTTCGTGTGGCTGGCGGCCTACTACGCGCTCTACGCGATACCCTTCTTCATCGGGGCCCTGTTCATCGGCGTATCCTTCATCGCCTTCCGCTCGAGGATCCACAGTCTCTACTTCTGGAACATGCTGGGCTCCGGGCTCGGCGGCTTCCTCCTCCTCGCCGCGCTGTACGTGCTGCCGCCCCAGCGGCTCATCGGCCCCTTCGCCGCCCTCGCCTCCGCGGCGGCCTTCTTCAGCTTCGTGGGCTACCGCGACCGCGAGGGACATCTCGCCCTCTCCGTCGGCGCCAGCCTGGGCACCGCCGCGGCGCTCTGCGCCTCGCTCCTCGTCCTGACGCTCTACGGCGACATCCGCGTCTCCCAGTTCAAGCCTATCAGCTACGCGCGCGACTTCCCCGACTCCAAGCTCGTCTACCACTCCTTCGGCCCCACCGGCGAGTTCGACGTCTACTCGAGCTCGTTCTTCCACATCGCCCCGGGCCTGAGCGACAACGCGTCGAGCGACATCCCCATCATGCCGCGCAACGCCTTCCTCGGGCTCTACGTCGACGGCGACGGCCCGGTTGGCATCATGCGCCGCCTGTCGCCGCAGGAGGAGGCATACTTCGATTACCTGCCCATGGCGGCGCCCTACACCCTCCTCACCGCCCCGGACGTGCTCATCCTCAAGCTGGGCGGAGACATAGGAACCTTCGCGGCCCTCCACCACGGAGCGAGGAGCGTCACCGTCGTCGAGCCCAATCCCGCGCTGGTCTCCATGCTGAGGGACGTGCCCTACTTCAGGGCCTACACCGGCGACATCCTGCGCGATCCCCGCGTCCGCGTCCTGGCCACCGAGCCCCGCGCCTTCGTGGCCGAGACCCGCCGGCGCTACGATCTCGTGGAGATCGGCCTCGTCGACTCGGTGGGACTCTCCCAGACGGGCGGCAATCCGGTGGACGAGAACTTCCTCTACACGGCAGAGGGCATCTCCTCCTATCTCGCCGCGCTCAAGCCGGGCGGCATGCTTTCGATCACCGTGTGGAACCGCCTCACGCCGCCGCGCAACGTGCCCAAGCTCCTCTCGACCGTGGCGGACGCGCTCAAGCTCCGCGGCGTCGCCGATCCCGGCTCGCGGGTCTTCGTCTTCGACCAGCTCCTGTCCACGGCCACCATCCTCGTCAAGAACTCCCCCTTCACCCCGCCCGAACTGGCGAAGCTCCGCGATTTCTGCACCCGCATGTCCTTCCTGCCCTGCTACTATCCCGGCATGAGCCGGCCTGAGCTCGGCTACGATCAGGTGATGAACTGGTATGCCGCCCAGCTCGACGCCTCGCCCGGGGCGAAGGCCGCCGCCGAGGCGAGCCTGCCGGCCGGAGGAAGCGACCTGCTGCAGGAGGACCTCTACTACTACACGCTCGACTCGATCTTCTCGGGCCGCGGCCGGGCCTTCTACGCCGCCTACCCCTTCTCGGTGGATCCGGCTACCGACGAACGGCCCTACTACACGGCCTACGTGAAGCCGGCCGAGATCCCGGCGGTGGCGGCCCATATCCGCGAGCTCTCCGAGGAATGGGGCTACCTCCTGCTCGTCGCGACTCTCGCCCTTTCGGCCGTTTTCGGGGCGCTCATCGTGCTCCTTCCCCTCGTCGGCCGGCGCAGGGAACTCTTCGCGAAAGAGAAGGGCACGATCAGGGTCATCGTCTACTACGCCTGCCTGGGGCTGGGCTACATGATGATCGAGATCTTCCTCATCCAGCGGCTCACCTTCTTCCTCGTCGATCCGATATTCTCCAACTCGGTGGTCATCACCGCCATGCTGGCGCTTTCCGGACTGGGCAGCCTCGCGGGCGGCGCCTGGCGCATGCCGAGCCGGAACCGCGTCCTGATCGCTGCCGCCGGCATAGCCCTGTCCTGCCTGTTCTACATTCTCGGACTCACGCCGATCGTCGACGCCCTGCTCGGACTCCCGCTCGCGGCGAAGATCGGCATAGCGATCCTGGCCATAGCTCCGGCGGCCTTCTGCATGGGCATACCCTTCCCGACCGGCATGAGCGCCCTTTCGTCGTCCCGGCCCGGCCTCATCCCCTGGGCCTGGGGCGTCAACGGCGCCATCTCGGTCACGGGCACGGTGCTCGCCCGCCTTCTGTCCATCTCGGCCGGCTACGCGGTCGTCCTGGTCGCGGCGGCGCTGTTGTACGCCCTCGCGGCGGCGAGCTTCTCGGGGAACACCGCCCGCCGGACCGGCTGAACAGGGCCGGATTTCAGAGCTTCGCATAAGGGGGGGGCACGCAAAGGCGCCAGGCGCGCAAAGAGATCGAAGGCGGGGTGCAGGAAATGCCCGCATGAGACCCTAAAAGCCGCCGCGCTTCGGTTGAGCGGACAGTCTCGGAGACCCGCTCATGAATCGACTCTCGACGGAGCCCGACCCCCTTATTGTTTCCGCCGAGATGAAGTATTGTAGGGTTACTACTTCCTATACCGAGCGAGCCACATGGATTTCACCGAACTCAATCTTCATCCCGATCTTCAGCGAGGCCTCGAAGAGGCCGGCTACGTCACCTGCATGCCCGTGCAGGAGAGCGTTTTCGCGCAGTCGTTCTCCGGCCGCGACATCTACGCCCAGTCCCAGACGGGCACGGGCAAGACCGCGGCCTTCCTGATCTCGATCTTCCAGCGCATCATGACGGTTTCCGAGGAGCGGACGCGCAAGGTCCTCATCCTCGCCCCGACGCGAGAGCTCGCGGTCCAGATCGAGAACGAGGCCAAGCGCCTCGGCAAGTACCTGCCCATCAGTTCGGCCTCGTTCTACGGCGGCGTGGGCTACGGCCCCCAGCTCGACCAGCTGCGGGCCGACGTCCAGATGATCATCGGCACGCCCGGCCGCATCATCGACCTCCTGCAGCAGGGCAGGATGCTGCTCAAAGAGGTGGGCTTCCTCGTCATCGACGAGGCCGACCGCATGTTCGACATGGGCTTCATCGACGATCTGCGCAAGCTCCTGCGCTATCTTTCCGCCCCGCACGAGCGGCAGACCTTCCTCTTCTCCGCCACCCTCGGCCTGCGCGTCAAGGACCTCGCCTGGGAATACATGAACGATCCCTACGAGATCGTGATCGAGCCCGAGCACATGACCGTCGACCTCGTCACCCAGGAACTCTACCACGTGGGCAACCACGAGAAGTTCCGCCTCCTCCTCGGCCTGATCCGGCGGGAGAATCCCGAAAGCGCGCTCATCTTCTGCAACCAGAAGTACATGGCCGAGGAGGCCGCGCGGCGCCTCAAGGTGAACGGCATCGACTGCGAGTTCATCATCGGCGACCTTCCCCAGTCCAAGCGGCTCGAGATCATCGAGCGGCTCAAGGCGGGCAAGCTCGCCGTGCTTGTCGCCACCGACGTGGCCGCGCGCGGCCTCGACGTCGAAGGGCTCGACCTCGTGGTCAACTACGACGTGCCCGAGGAGGCCGAGTCCTACGTGCACCGCATCGGGCGGACCGCGCGCGCCGGCAAGGCCGGGAAGGCCATCACCCTCGCCTGCGAGAAGTTCGTCTACGGTCTGCCGGCGATCGAGAAGTTCATCGGCGACAAGATCCCCACGATGCCCTTCGACGAGAGCCTTCTGCTCACGGACAAGAGCTCGGGCATGCGCTTCGGACACGCGCGCGACCACGGCCGCTTCGCGCCTGCCGGCCGCGGACAGCACGACGGCCTGCGCGAGCTCAGGCGCGGCAGCCAGCGGCGGAGCGAGGGGCGGCGAGGCGGCGAGGACCGGGGCGATTCCCGCCGCGCCGAACGCGCCGGCGAGCAGCGCCGAGGGCCGGCCGACCGCACGGAGCGGCGGGACGAAGGCCGCGAGCAGCGCGTGGACCGCCGCGAGGAAGCCGTCTCAGGCGGCCGCGCCAGGCCGGAACAGAGCCGCAGCCGCGGCCCCGAGCGAGGCGGCGAGCGGCCCCGGCGGGAAGAGCAGCGCGGCGACCGCGCCCCGGCGCCGCGCCCCGAGGCCGCCAATCCCTACGCCCTGTCCCAGGACGAGCGCCTGCGCATGTACAAGGAAAAGTACGGCGACAAGAGCCCCTCCGGAGCGGCGGCGCGCGGCCCCGACAAGGAGACTCCCGCCCGGCGCGACGCAGCTGCCAAGCCCGCCGCGCCCCGCGCGCCGCAGCCCCCCGCGCCTCGCGCTCCGAGGCCGACCGCGTCCGAGCGCGGCCAGAAGTCCGGCCGGACGGCCCAGGGCGCGGCGCCCCGCCCTTCCCCGAAAGCGCCGGCAAAGGCGGCGCGCCCCGCGGGGCTGATCGACAGACTGAAGGGTCTCTTCGGCGGCAAGGGCAAGCGCGGCTAGCACCCCCGGAGGCTGTCCAAGAAGCCTCCGGGATTCCCTGACAGCTTCCGGGCGGGCGGTCTACGCGAGCGCCGATCGCGGTCTGCCCTGCAGCTTCGAGCAGTCGCTTACGATCGCCGGTCGCTTCCGATAGTTCCATCGGCGGCCGGTTCCTTAATCCGCCCGCCATGGCCGATATGCGGGATCAGTTGTCCGCCAGCCGGCGGGATATCTCCTCGAACTCGCCGCGGGACTTGGCGAAAACCTCGAGCACCGCCGGATCGAGATGCTCGGGCTTGCTGCGGCCGTCTCCGCGCAGCAACACCGCGCAGGCGGTGTCGTGGTCGAAAGCTTCCTTGTACGACCTTTTGCTTCGCAGCGCATCGTACTGATCTGCCACCATCACTATCCGGCCGGCGAGCGGAATCCGCTCCCCCTTGAGCCCGTTGGGATAACCCGATCCGTCCCATCGCTCGTGGTGCGAGAGCGCGATCTCGCGCGCCATGGCGAGCCGGGGGTGCTCGCCCAGGATACCGGCGCCTTGGGTGGGGTGCTGCCGCATGATCCGCAGCTCCTCGGGGTCGAGCGGGCCTCGTTTCCGCAATATCTGGGGAGGGGTATGGATCTTGCCGACGTCATGCATGGGGGCGTGGACCCGGATGTCCTCCACGAATCGACTCGACTGCCCGAGGCCTTTGGCGATGCTCGCGGCGTATTCCCCGACGCGCAGGACGTGATTGCCGGTGTCCTCGTCGTTGGCCTCCGCAGCCCTGGCCAAGGCGTGGATCGTATAGAGGAACGCCTCCTCGGTTTCGCGCACCTGCTGGGCAAGCGATCGGAGCAACATGATCTGGAGCACGAGATTGTTGATGACGGTCGCATGGTGATCGGTCGCTTCCTCGGGATAGCCGCCGGCCAGGATCGTGAAGCGCTCGTCGTGGAAATAGACGAAATTTGACGAATCGAGCCCGACGTGCTGCATCGTGTCTCGGACGAAGCGCCACTTCGATTCCCCGAGATCCTGCTCGTTGAGGAAACCGGAGGGCGCCACCCCCTTCGGAAAGTAGTTGTGGAGCAGCGAGCTCGCGAAACTCGCGTTCGTGACGCCGCCGCTCGACAGGCGATAGACCATATTCCTCGTGTCAGCGTCGCTCATGATCGAGATGATGAGCCAGCCGGGCGAATCGATCGACGGGTTCCCTGGGCGGAGGAGCTGCGAGGTTAGTCGATCGACATGGGCGCCGAAATCGAATCTCATCGGATCGAAATCGCCGATTTCCCGCTCGCTGAAGGCGGTCAGCTCCTTCAGGAGCGCATAGGCCCCCTCCATGTGCCGGTCGAGCCTCCTCACGCGCAGGAGCATCTCGATTCTCGCGAGCACCTCGAGCTTGTCGAATGGCTTCGTGACGAAATCCTCGGCGCCCGCCTCGGTGCCCCTGATCCGGTCTTCCCGGGAGTTCAGGGCGGTGATCAGGACGACGGGTATCTTCCTGTAGCGATCGTCGGTTTTGAGCGTCTTGCAGACCTCGAAGCCGCTGAGCCCCGGGAGCATGACATCGAGCAGGATGAGGTCGACCGCCAGCTCGGCCACCTTCTCCAGCGCGGCCTTGCCGTCCGCGGCGCGCGCCACGACGTAGCCGAGAGGGCTGAGAATGGCGTCGAGGAGCGCCAGGTTCGCCGGGTCGTCGTCGACGCACAGGATTGTCGCTTTTGCCATGCTTGTACTCCTTCGGACCGCCCGCTCACAAGCCGAGCATCTGTCGCACGAGTTTGCGGAGCTGTCGGGTGTCGACGGGTTTCGAGAGATACTCGTCCGCTCCCGCTTCGATCGCCTTTTCCCTGTCCCCGCTCATCGCGAAGGAGGTCACCGCGATGATCTTGATGCCGCTCGTCGGCGGGCTTCTCCGCAGGGCGCGCATGGCCTCGTAGCCGTTCATGACTGGCATCTGGATGTCCATGATCACGAGGTCGGGCGCCGCGGCCGTCGCGAGGCGCACGCCCGCTTCACCGTCGGTCGCTTCGATCGTCTCGATGCCGTCGACCGCCAGGATGTCGCGGAACAGCACCCGATTCGCCGCGTTGTCTTCGCAGATCAGGACTTTTCTGGGCATTCGTTTTCTCCATAGCGATATTGAAATCCCCTCCGCTAGCCGTCGGATTCGCCACCCGCTTCCGTCTGGTCCGGTCTTTCGGCGGGGGCGAGCGGGAAGGAAATCGAGAACGTACTCCCCTTGCCCGCTTCGCTCTCGGCCCAGATCCTTCCGCCGACGGATTCGATCAGGCGCTTCGAGAGGGCCAGTCCCAGCCCCGTCCCCTCGTAGCGCTTCTCCAGAGGCGATTCGAGCTGGGCGAATTCCTTGAAGAGCCTCCCCATGTCGTCTCGCTTGATGCCGATGCCCGTGTCGCTGACCGACACTTCGACGAGGTCCCGCGATGCCGACAATCGGGCCTCGACCCGCACCGCGCCTCCGTCAGGCGTGAACTTGACGGCGTTGGACAGGAAGTTGAAGAGGATCTGCTTGAGCTTGTGCTCGTCCGAGACGACCTCCAGGTCCGCTTCGGGCGAGAGGCTGAGGCTCAGGGAAATCGAGTGCCGCAGGGCGCGCTCCCGCAGCATCGTCAACGACAGCTCGAGGGCGCCGCGGAGCCGGAACGGCGCCATGACCACATCCATCTTGCCCGACTCGATCTTGGCGAGATCGAGAATGTCGTTGATGAGTTCCAGAAGATGCCGGCCGCCGGTGGCGATGTAGCCGAGGTACTCGCGCTGCTTCTCGTTGACGTCGCCGTAGAGCGCGTCCTGCAGCACCTCCGTGAAGCCGATTATCGAATTGAGCGGCGTGCGCAGCTCGTGCGACATGTTCGCGAGGAAGCTGCTCTTCAGGCGATTCGCCTCTTCGGCCTCCCGCTTCGCGTCGAGAAGCGCCTCGGTCCGCTCGGCGATCTCCAGCTCGAGGTTCTCGCGGTGCTCGCGGAGTTCGGCGGCGATCGCCTCGCGCTCTTCGGTGCGCTTGCGAGCCTCTTCGGTCATCCGGTTGAAAGCCTTGGCGAGGTCGCCGAGCTCGTCATCCTGCCGGACGTCGATGCGGTGCTTCAGATCGCCTCCGCCGATTATCGCGACCCCGGCCTGCATCGCGGCTATCGAGCGCAGCGTGCGCCGCATCAACACGGCGCAGGAGATGGAGAAGAAAGCCACGAATGCCGCGACCATCGCGAGCACGAGGCTCGACTCCCATCGGATCGCCCGATCCCGCTCCGCGCGGAAGCGGCGCACCATCTGCAGCCCGTCCGAGACCATGCCCACGGTCTGCGTGGCGACACGGCTCCAGGCGAGCCTGAGGGCATCGGGCTTCAAGGCGTACTCGCCTCCGCTCACCCGATTCTCCGGATTCGCGCCGATGTCGTCGAACACCTTCCGCAGGAACCCGGCCTTCGTCTGGAGGTCGAGACCTTCGGCGACCTGCCCCGCGGCGCCGCGATCGAGGCTGGAGATGAGAGCCGTGAACTCGGCGTACTTCGCCTCCCAGCGCTGTCGGTGCATGGACTCCGGGAAGATCAGATAATCGGTGCTGAGGAAGGTCAGATCGCTGGCCGCCTGGACGATCGCATTCCCCGTCTGGATGCGCTCGCTCGCCTTTCTCAGGGCCGAGGTCAGCATGATGACGGAAAGCAGCATCGCCGCGACGAGGAAGACGAAGAGCGCCTCGACCAATTGCGTCAAACGTTTGATGCGCATGGGCCGGCGACTCACTTCATCATGTTGACGCTCGTGGGACTCACGGCCGTGAGCTCGGCGGCCGAGATCGAACGGCTGAAATCGGGCACGGCCGACGCGTCGGTCAGGTGGTTGGCGACCATCCATCGGGCCTCGTCCTCCATGGCCAAAACCAGCGAATAATCGAGGGTGAGGTCGAAGTGGTGATCCCGCCAGACCGAGGAGAGATAGCCCGCGTCGTAGCCGAGCCGCTTGCCGATGAGCGCCCGCGATTCGGCGGGATGCCCCACGAGGTAATCCTGCGCGGACTTGAGCGATTTCAGGAATGCCTCCGCGGTCTTCGAATTGGCGGCCAGCCACTTCTCCCGGCATACCAGAATCCCGTAGGCGAGCTGATCGCTCTGCACCGGCCAGACCTCGGCCCCGCCCGGGAGGGATGCAGCGATTCGACTCACGAAAGGCTGCCAGGCCACCAGGGCGTCGACTCGGCCCCCGCCGATGGCCGTGGCGAAATCCGAAGGCGCGACATCGACTCTCGAGATGTCCCCGGGGCGAATCCCGTGCAAGGCGAGGAAGCGCCCGAGGTAGAACTCGGTGATCGAATGGAACGAGAAGCCCATCCGCCTGCCCTTGAGGTCGGGGATGCCGGAGATGCCGCTTGCCTTCCTGGCGATGATGTAGTCGTTCTCGAATTGGTCGTTGGTCGCCAGTATCCGAAAATCCATGCCGCGCAAGGCGGCGACGACGACGGGGAACTCCGCGGTTTCGGCGATCTGGACGCTCCCGTTCTGCAGCGCGGCGAGCGCGGAGGGGCCCGTAGCGACGCTCTCGATGGCGACGCGGAGGCCATTGTCGGCGAAAAAACCCTTGTCGGCGGCTATATAGATCAGCGCATTCTGCTCGAGCGCGGGAACGGCCACGACGATCGCCGACTCGGGCCTGCTCGTGCAATCGACGCAGGAGACCAGGGACACGGCAAGAAGTGCCATGGCAGTTCGGGAAAGAGAGCGCGCCAAGGAATCCCCGGGAGTTCGGATCACGACACCATGTTTAGACATACTGCCAGAGACCTCTCAACTCTATTCTCTATTCAGACACCGCGGCCCAAGAATCGACAATTCCGAGAAAAGCGAAGGAGAGGATCAGCCTCGAGCTGGAATCCGTCCGCCGACCGCGCCGCCTGACGAAACGGCTCGAAGCCGCAGGGTCCGCTCCGGCGCCGCCCCAATCCCCGCCTCCACGTTTGCATCTCTCATAGATTAGTACAAGGGCCGAGTCAATGCAAGTTTCGGAATCTGGATGCGCAGGCCGGGAGGATGCCGGGCGTCTATCCGACAGGCGCCTTCGAGGATCTTGCGTATACGCATTGCTGCCGAAGGAGCGATAACCCGGCTTAACGTAGCTAAAAGAGTCTCCCTACCTGGTAAATGGCGATTGCCACACCGAACGACAGGAAAAGCATGATGGCCAAGCTGAACGCGGCCCACTTCACCGACATCGTCTCCTGCTTGATCGCGGCGATCGTGCCCGCGCACGGGACGAAAAGCATCTGAAATGCGAGAAGTCCCAGAGCGGCCGATGATGTGATCACCGTCGGCAGAACGGCATTGATGTTTCCATAAAGAACGGCAAGTGTCGCGATCGTATTCTCCTTGGCCGCGAAGCTCGTGAATATCGCGATGAATACCTGCCATGGAAGCCCGAGAAGAGCACTCACGGGCTCCAGCCAATGGCCAAAGACACCGAGGTAGCTCGTTGCGATGATCCCCGTGGGGAAATACGAAAAGGACCATACGAGCAGAGAGGCAACAAGAATGACGGACCCAGCCTTCCTGAGAAAGCCGAAGAGATTATGCCAAACGTAGATTCCGATAGTCTTCAGGTTGGGAAGATGGTAGAGGGGCAGTTCCATGATGAAGGCTACATGTTCATCCTCGAAGGCCAAACGATGCAGGATAAACCCTAGTACGGAAAGGATGACGAGGTTAGCTCCGACGAGCCCCCAGGTGACCCAGAATGCGGCAGGTCCAAAGAATATCGGCGCGAGAATGGACACGACGGCAAGACGCGCGGTGCAGGGAATAAAAGGTACGAGGAGCGCCGTCTGAATCCTGGCCTTTTTCGATTCGATGATACGCGTACCGAGGACGGCCGGAACATTGCAGCCGAAGCCAAGCATTATCGGCATGAAGCTCTTGCCGTGGAGACCCATCATGTGCATGAAGCGATCAGTAAGGTAGGCGGCCCTAGCCATGTAGCCGGTATCCTCAAGAAAACCCAAGGCCAGGTAGAAAATGGCAAGGATGGGCAGGAAGGTGAGCACCATCCCCAAGCCACCCAGGATGCCGGATGCCAAGAACTCGCCGAGCCAATGCGGGCCGCCGGCCATCCAGAAGCGAAGGAGATTCCCGAAGTCGCCGAGAAGTGAACTTAAAACCTTCTGGATCGGAGCACCCACGGAAAAGGTCAGCCAGAAGACTCCGCCCATGAGCGCGATGAGCGCAGCCGTACCGATAACGGGGTGGGTCAAGAAGCGATCGATGCGGGTCGTGAACCCGATGCGGGACACCGGGGGTTCGACGACGGCCGCTCGGACCATGCGGCCGATCCAGTGATAGCGAGCTCCAGCGATATCGAGGACGGCATCCTCATGCTTGTAGAGGATAGCGTCCACTGCCCTCCATTCCTCTTCGGGCATCTTCCCCTTCATCAATGTCGAGAGCATCTCGTCGCCCTCGAGCAGCTTAAGAGCGACCCAATCGCTCGGGTAGATATCCGGAACATAAGCCGCCACCCGTTCCTGGACCGAATCGAGGATCGGTTGATGGGCGGGAAGGATGGCAGGCAGGTGGGGGCGATACTCGGCCTTCTGGAGCATCATCGTCTCGATGGCGGCCTTGAGTTCTTCGATACCCTGCCCGTGCGAGGCCGACATCGATACTACCTGGATGCCAATCGCTTTCTCGAGTACCTCCGGCTCAACCTTGATTCCTTCCTTCTCCGCCACATCCATCATGTTGAGGGCGATGAGGACGGGCGACGGGAGAAGAAGGAGTTCCGCGACCAGATAGAGATTGCGTTCGAGCGTCGCCGCGCTCACGACCGCGACGACGAGGTCCGGATGCTCGGTCAGGATGCATTCCCTCGCGATAAGCTCTTCCTCGGAATTGGCTGAGAGCGAATAGCTTCCGGGTAGGTCTACGACTTCATACTGGCTCTTGTTGATAAGGAATGTGCCGGTCTTCTTATCGACGGTCTTGCCGGTCCAGTTTCCGACATGCTGATTCATTCCCGTGAGAAGGTTGAAAATCGTAGACTTGCCGACATTGGGCTGTCCGGCTATCGCGATGGCATAGGCCGCGTTGCCAGGCTCGGAGGCGACAGACTCCTCTTCATCGAATGGACTTACGATGATTCCTGCTGCTTCGCCGTGACCTAAGGCAATCTGAGTGCCACGAAGACTGACAAGAAGAGGGCCATGAGCGTTCTTCCTCATCACCTTGAGCGGAACGCCAATAGTGAAACC
>DATKVK010000039.1:0-21037 GCA_035530095.1 Rectinemataceae bacterium
CTGGACGCCGTCCAGGTGCACGGCGACGAAAGCCCGGAGGACTGCGCGGCCTTCGGCTTTCCCTGGTACCGCGCGCTGAGGATAGCCTCGGAGGAAGATGCCAGGACGCGTTGCGCGCAACCATGGACCTGCCCCCGTCTCCTCGTGGACGCGGCCGGCCGCGGCGCCTACGGCGGCACGGGGCTTCGCCTTCAGAGCGCTTCGGCGCGCGCGGCCGCCGAGGCGACGCGGCGGGCGGGGAAGGAGTTCTTCCTCGCGGGAGGGATCGGCCCAGACAACGCCGCCCAGCTGGTCGCGACCGTGGCTCCCGACGGATTGGACCTCAGCTCGGGCGTGGAGGAGCGGCCCGGGAAGAAATCGCCGGCCAAGCTGGAGCGGTTCTTCGCCGAGCTCGCTCGGAGCGAAGGCAGCGTTCGGCGCGACGGCACGGACGGCGCGGACCTGGAAAGGCGCCGGAACGAGGAGCGGGCGTGAGCGGGCGAAAGGAGGAGCGGTACTTCGGCGAGTTCGGCGGCCGCTACATTCCGGAAATCCTGCGGCCGGCCTTCGAGGAGCTCGAATCGGCCTGGAGCGAGGCTCGCTCCGACCCGGGTTTCTGGGCGGAGTACGAGCGGCTCGGAACCCAGTACGTCGGGCGACCGACGCCCCTGCTGTTCGCCGAAAACCTCACGAAGCGTTTCGGCGGGCCGCGCATATATTTGAAGAACGAGGGGCTCGCGCACACGGGCGCGCACAAGATCAACAACGCGCTCGGCCAGGCCCTCCTCGCCAAGCGCATGGGCAAGAAGCGGCTCATAGCCGAGACGGGCGCGGGGCAGCACGGCCTCGCGACGGCCGCGGTGGCGGCGCGCCTCGGCTTCGAGTGCGAGATCTTCATGGGCGAGGTCGACATGGCGCGCCAGCACCCGAACGTCTTCGGCATGCGAACCTTCGGCGCTAAGGTGACGGGCGTGAGCGAGGGCGGCCGCACCCTGACCGACGCGGTGAACGCGGCGTTCAAGAACTGGACCGAGCGCGCCCAGGATACGCACTATCTGCTGGGCTCGGCCCTGGGGCCTCACCCCTACCCCACCATGGTGCGCGAGTTCCAGAGCGTCATCGGCAAGGAGACGAGGAGACAGATTCTTGAAGCCGCGGCCCGCCTCCCCGACCGGATCTATGCCTGCGTCGGAGGCGGCTCCAACTCCATCGGCATGTTCTCGGCCTTTCTCGACGAGAAGGTGGAGCTGGTCGGCGTCGAGGCGGGCGGCAGGGGCGGGGAGCCGGGGCAGCACGCCGTCCGCATGGGCGGAGCGGGGAGAGTCGGCATCGTGCAGGCCTACAAGTCCTTCTTCCTGCAGAACGAGAGCGGCTCGCTCTGGCCCACGCACTCGGTGAGCGCGGGGCTCGACTATGCCGGCATAGGGCCCCAGCTCGCGCATCTGGGCTCGACGGGGCGCGTCAGGTTCACGAGCGCGAGCGACCAGGAAGTGCTCGAGGCCCTGAGGCTCACGGCGAGGTCCGAGGGCCTGGTGCCCGCGCTCGAGTCGGCCCATGCCCTCGCCGGAGCTTTCCGCGAGTTGCCCGGCCTGCCGAGCGAGGCCCTGGTCGTCGTCAACGTCTCGGGCCGCGGGGACAAGGACATCTTCATCACGGCGCCGCATCTCGACGGCGAGGACTGGCTGGCTTTCCTCGAGACCGAGGTGGCGGCCCTCCGGAACGGAGAGCGGACATGAACGGCAGGAATCATCTGGGCACCTGCCTCGAAGGGCGGCCGGAGACCAAGCTCATGGCCCACGGCGTGTGCGGCTACCCCGATCTGGAGACCTCGCTCCGCGTCTTCCGCGCGCTCGCCGAGTCGGGCGCCGATATCATCGAGGCCCAGCTGCCCTTCTCCGACCCTTCCGCCGACGGTCCCCTGATCGTCGAGGCGAACCACGCGGCCCTGCGCGGAGGCGCGAGCACCGAGGCCTGTCTCGAGATGCTCGGCCGGCTCAGGGCCGCGGTCGAGGCGCCGATCGTCGTCATGAGCTACCTGAATCCGCTGTTTTCCTATGGAGTGGAGCGCATCGCAGCGCGCCTGGCCGCGCTCGCTCTCGACGGCCTCATCGTCCCCGACTACCCCGACGACGAGCCCGAGCTGGAACTCGATCGCATCGCCGAGGAGGCCGGGCTCGCCTTCGTGCCGCTCATCGCGCCCTCGACCGATCTAGATCGCGCATCGCGTTTGGCGGCGCGGGTCGCGTCGCCCCTTCTGTACGCCGTGCTGCGCTCCGGGGTCACCGGCCGCGCCACCGCGATCGACGCGGCCACGGCCCTCCGTCTCGCCCAGCTCCGCGAGCGTACCGGCAAGTTCGTCGGGGCGGGCTTCGGCATACGGACGCGCGAGCAGGTGGAGGCGCTGCGGGGCAAGGCCGACTGCGCCATCGTCGGAAGCGCGGTGCTCGCGGCCGTCATGACGGCGGCCTCGAACGGCGCCGATCCCGCGGGGGCGGCGGGCGCATTTGTGCGCGGCCTGCGCAATCCCGGCCCAGCCTGAATGCACAGTCCGCCTGCGTGGCATCTTTCATGCCATATTCCGCCCGATATACTGAAAGACCTCTACGAATTCTCGCAGCCCGGCGGCGTCATGGCGAGCGGCCGCCGCCTAGCCCTTACGGCCGCTCAACGCACATGGCAATCCCCATGCCGCCGCCGTTGCGCAGCTCGCCGAAGGCGAGCCCTACAACCACTTCCTCGCAGCCCGGCGGCGGCATGGCGAGCGGCCGCCGCCTAGCCCTTACGGCCGCTCAACGCACATGGCAATCCCCATGCCGCCGCCGATGCACAGTGTCGCGAGTCCCTTCCTGGCCTTGCGCCGCCTCATTTCGTGCAGGAGCGTGACCAGGATTCGCGCTCCCGAGGCTCCGATCGGGTGACCGATCGCGATGGCGCCGCCGTTCACGTTCACCTTGGCCAGGTCGAAGCCGAGTTCCTTGGCGACGCCGAGGGCCTGGGCGGCGAAGGCTTCGTTGGCCTCGATGAGGTCGACGTCGGCGAGCTTCCAGCCCGCGCGCCCGAGGGCGAGGCGCACGGCCTCCACGGGGCCCATGCCCATGATCGAGGGGTCCACACCGTGCCAGCCGTAGGACGCGATGCGCGCCATCGGCTCGATTCCGTGGGATTTGAGGCTGCCGTCGCCCAGCACGAGGAGGGCCGCGGCCCCGTCGTTGATGCCGGACGCGTTGCCCGCCGTCACCGTGCCGTCGCCCTTGAAGGCGCTCTTCAGCTTGCCGAGCGACTCGGCGGTCACTCCCGCGCGGGGAAACTCGTCGCGATCGAAGATGACCGGGTCGCCCTTGCGTTGGGGTATCGAGACCGGCACGATCTCGTCCTTGAATCGCCCCTCCGCCTGGGCGCGCTCGGTCTTGTTCTGCGAGGAAGCGGCGAAGGCATCCTGCTCGGCGCGGCCGATGCCGTACTTCGCGGCGACGTTCTCCGCCGTGACACCCATGTGGTAGTCGTTGAAGATGTCCCAGAGGCCGTCGTAGATCATGGAGTCGACGAGGCTGCCGTCGCCCATCCGGTAGCCCGTCCGCGCCTGCCGCAAAAGGTAGGGCGCTTGGCTCATGCTCTCCACGCCCCCGGCGATCACCGTTTCGGCGTCGCCGGCCTTGATGGCCTGGACCGCCGAAGCCACGGCGCGCAGCCCCGAGCCGCAGACCATGTTGATCGTCTGCGCGGTCTTCTCCACCGGGATGCCCGACTTGAGGAGCACCTGCCGGGCCACGTTCTGCCCCAGTCCCGACTGCAGCACGCAGCCGAGCGTGACTTCGTCGATGTCCTCCGCCGAGACGCCTGTGCGCTCGAGCAGGGCTCGGACCACGGTCCTTCCGAGTTCGACCGCGCCGACCGCGGCTAGGGTCCCGCCGAAACTGCCGACGGCCGTGCGAAGGCCTTCAGCTATGTAGACGTCTTTCATCGATTTTCTCCTTGCGGCGATTTCAAATTCAATCGACATCCGAGCAGTGGCAGGTGCTCATGACGACGATTTCGGCGTCGGTGTGCTCCTGTATCCACTCGGGCGTGTAGGGCGCGAACCATTCGAGGAGGTAGAATTTCCCGCCCATCACCTCGAAGTAGCCTATGTCGGTCACGACGAGGTTCACCTCTCCGGCGGCGGTCAGGGGCAGGCTGCAATGGCGCTTGAGCTTGGAGGCCCCCGACTTCTCGAAATGCGTCGTCGCGGCGATCACCACGCGCGAGCCCGCCACGAGGTCCATCGCCCCGCCCATGCCCGGCACCATCTTGCCGGGGATCTTGTAGTTGGCCAGATTGCCGTGCTGGTCCACTTCGAGCACGCCGAGGACGGTGTAGTCTACGTGGCCCCCGCGGATGATGCCGAAGCTCGTCGCCGAGTCGAAGAAGCAGCCGCCGGGCAGCACCGTCACCGATTGGCCGCCCGCGTTCGTCAAGTCCCGGTCCGCTTTCCCCGGCGCCGGGGCCGGCCCCAGGCCGAGCATGCCGTTCTCCGACTGGAGCACCACGGTGACCTCGGGCGGCACGTAGTTGGCCACGAGGGTCGGCAGGCCTATGCCGAGGTTGACCACGTCGCCCGTCTTGAAAATGCGCGCTATGCGCCGCGCGATGATGTCCTTGTTCTCCACATATTCGATCATGGCCCTCTCCTATTCGCCCGAGCGCACGAGGATGTGCACGAAGATGGATGGGGTGTGGACGTCGTCGGGGTCGATCTCGCCGATCTCCACGATCTCCTCGACCTCGGCGATGACCAGGGCGCAGGCCGAGGCCATCAGCGGGTTGAAGTTGCGCGCCGTCTTCGAGTAGCGCAGGTTGCCGGCCTTGTCCGCTTTCTTCGCCTTGATGATCGCCACGTCGCCCCCGAGCGGCAGCTCGAGGAGAAACACCTTGTCGGCGATCGTCAGCACCTGCTTGCCCTGCTCGACTTCCGTTCCGAGCCCCGTCGGCGTGAGAAATCCGCCCAGGCCGTTGCCCGCGGTGCGGATGCGTTCAGCCAGGGTTCCCTGCGGCACCAGGTCCACCGCCAGCTCGCCCGCGTTCATCTGCCGCTGCGTCTCGGGATTCGTCCCGATGTGCGACACGATCACGCGCGAGCACTGGCGATTCGCGATGAGAGGAGCCACGCCGTTCATCTTGCCGGTCTTCGGGTCGAGAATCGACGTGTCGTTGGCGACGAGGGTGAGTTTCTTCGTGCCCGCCTCCGCGAGCGCGGCGATGACGCCTTCCGGAGAGCCGCAGCCGAGAAAGCCGCCGATGTGGACGGTCATGCCTTCCTTGACCTTGGCGGCCGCCTCGGCGGCGCTCAGTATCGGTTTCTGTACCACTTCTTGCCTCCTAATCGAGATGAATGAGAAAGCGGAACCAGCGCGACGCCGGGACGCCGGGGAAAGGGCGGATGAGGCTCGCCGGGACAGGGGCTGCTTCCCCGGCGATCGGCCCTCGCTCCCGCGCCGGCGCTAGGCCTTCGCCTTCTCGACCAGCTTCTTGACTATGAAGGTAGCCACGTCGTTCGCATAGGCGCCTCGGCCGAATCCCACGTCGTAGCCCAGCTCCATGGCGAGTTTGTTCGAAATCCGCGGACCGCCCGCCACGCAGAGGAATCGGCCGCGCTCGCCCTTGGCCTCCAGCAGCTCGATGAATTGAGTCATGTTCTGGATGTGGATGTCCTTCTGGGTGACGACCTGGGAGACGAGGATGACATCGGCCTTCACCCGTTCGGAGTACTCGATGAGCTTTTCGTTGGGGACCTGGGCTCCGAGATTGTGCGCCTCGATCATCGGATAGCGTTCGAGGCCGAAGTGGTGATTGTAGCCCTTCATGTTCATGATCGCGTCGATGCCGACCGTATGGGCGTCGAAGCCCGTGCAGGCGCCCACGATCACGATTTTCCGCCCTATCCGGGACTTGATGAAATCGTTCACCTCGTCCATGGACATGGATTCTTCGGCGGAGTGCGCTTCGTCCGAGGTGACGGATTCGTAGTCGAGCCCCTTCTCCGTCCGGCCGTACGCGACGTAGAAGGAAAAATCGTCCGAGACCGCCGCCGAATGGACCACCTCGCAGTCCTTGAATCCCCAGCCGAGCACCGTGAGCCGGGCCGCCTCCCTGCCGCGCGGGCCGTCGGGAACGGGCAGCGTGAACGAGAGCTGCACCTTGCCGTCGTCCAACGTGTCCCCGTAGGGACGAATCACATTCGCCATGCATCACCTCTCATTTCACGCAAGTCCGACTCCTTTCTTCAAGGCGTCCTCGAAAGGATTCCAGTAGTCGACTCCCTTCTTGACGATGCCGTCGAGGCCCTTTCCGCCGTCCTTCGGGCGCCTGACATCGGCGAAGAGCCCCTGGGCTATGGCGTCCATGAGGCCGACGCGGTCGATTTCCTCGAGGAAGACGACGGTGCGTTCCAGCACTTCCCGGGCGCGGGTCTTGACGATGCCGCCGTCCCTGAACTCGATCTCGTCCGAGAGGCCCGCCATGGAGCCCATGACGTACTTGGCGGATTCGAGGCCTATGAAGCGGTCCATCATGAACGGCGTGTGGATGGCCTCGGTGAGCATGCCGAGCAGATGGATGCCCTGGTCCGTCGCCTTCGAGATGAAGTTGAACATATTGTCCATGACGAGGCCCTGGAAGATGTCGCCCGACATGAACTTGGTGGGCGGCATGTACTTCAAGGGATGCTCGGGGAAGATCTCGCGGGCCATCTGCGCCTGGGCCAGCTCGTAGAGGAACACGTTCTCGATGGTCGGGTCCATCTCCATGGCGTGGCCGAGGCCCATGAGCCGCGCGGGGAGACCCGCCGCGTAGGCGAAGCGCTCGTTGAGGAACTGGCTCGCGAGCACGGTATAGGCCTTGTCGAAGGCGTCGCTCGTCGTGAGGTAGTTGTCCTCGCCGGTGTTGATGGTGATGCCCGCGTAGGCGTTGATCATGCGGCTGAACTTCTGGTCGACGAAGGTGCGGTACATGTTGATGTCGCGGAAGAGGATGCCGTACATCGAGTCGTTGAGCATCATGTCGAGCCGCTCGAGAGCGCCCATCGCGGCGATCTCGGGCATGCAGAGCCCCGAGGCGTAGTTCGTGAGCCAGATGTAGCGCTTCTCGCGCTCGGCCACCTCGTCCAGGGCCTGCCGCATGATGCGGAAGTTCTCCTGCGTCGCGTAGGTGCCGCCGAAGCCTTCCGTGGTGGCGCCGAAGGGCACGTAGTCCAGGAGGCTCTGCGCGGTGGTGCGGATGACGGCCACCACGTCGGCGCCTTTGAGGGCCGCGGCCCTGGCCTGCTTGACGTCCTCGTAGATGTTGCCGGTGGCGACGATGAGGTACAAAAGCGGCTTGTTGTTCCGGTCCTTGAACTCCCCGAGCTTCGCCTCGCGCCGGTCGCGATTGCCGCCGACGCGTCCGAGCCCGGACTGCACGAGCTCGTCCGCCTTGCGCCGGATCGCCGTCCGGTCGCCGAGGGCCTGGTCGCCCACGCGATACCCCTCGGCTATGCGCGCGTTGAGGTCGGCCGGCGTCCCGCCGGTCTTGAGCAGGGCGTTGACGTACCACACGAGAGCGCCGCCCTCGAGCCGCGACGGGTCGGCGACCCTGAGCTGGTCGACGACCAGGTTCGGGACCGGCACGCCGTCGCGGTCGGCTCCGTCGGCTCCCGCCAGACGCAGGGTCGCCCGTTCCACGGTCACCGTCGTGTGCGCGTCGACAAACTCTAGGACCGGCCGCGCTATCGAAGTCGCTAGTTCCCGGGCCTTGGCGATGCGGTCGCCCGGAAGACCGAGTTTTTCCTTCATCTCATTCCCCCATTTCGTAGATCGACTCTGCCCGCCGGACGACCATCGCGTCCAGGCCCAAGAGCGAGGCGATCGCGATCGCGTCGCTGCCGGCGGCGGCTTCATCGTTCTCGTCGATAATCTCGTAGCGCATCATGCCGTTGATCTTCCTGATCCGGTCGGTCAGCGGCTCGTCCGTGACGATCGCCTCCCGGGCGGCCGGCCGGTCCAGGCCCCGCATGCGCAGGAAGCGGACTCCCGCCAGCCTCCGAAGGCCGTGGAAATGCGTCGAGAACAGATTCCGTCCGCGCTTCGAGCGCGAGAGCGACTCGATGGCGGCGGAGAGGAGGGCCTCGGCCTCGCGCGACCCCGTCGTGCGGGCGAATTCGTCGAAGGCTATGAAAGCCTCCGAGAACTCGGCGCCCGAAGGACCCACCGCCTCGGTGAAACCGAGGATTTCGAAACCGAAGCCGGAAAGTCCGCGGCCCTCGTCGAGCCGCAGGCGAGCTTCGCCCAAGCGATCTTCGCCGAAGCGAGCCTCCCTGCGGCGATCGGCCGACTCGCCGACATAGACGATGCGCGGATGAACCGAGGTGGCGAAGCCCGCGGCGGGGACGAAGAGGCCGGTCTGGGCGAGGATCTGGAAGAATAGCGCCGTCTGCAGGGCCACGGTCTTGCCTCCCATATTCGAACCGAAGACGACGGCCACCCGCTCGGCGACCTCCAGATCCAGCGGCGTGTAGCGGAGGCCCAGCTCCTCGCAGTCCCACGCGCAGGGCAGGAAGCGCCCCTGCCGCAGCGCGAACGATTCGGAGCCGAGCCCGGGCCTGACGAGGGCGTGCTCGCGCGCCAGGCGGGCCCGCGCGAAGGCCATATCGAAAGCGCATATCGCGTCGGCGTAGCCGCGCAGCGCCCGCGACTCGGACGAGACCTCCGCCGAAAGCGAGGCGATCGCCGCCTCCTCCGCCTCCAGCTCTCGGGCCGCGAGCAGCGAACGCTCCTGCTCGAGGCGCAGGGTCCGTTCGTCGTCCTGCAGCCGCACGATGCACGATCGGCTGTCGTAGGTCTCCACGACATAGGA
Organism: Rectinemataceae bacterium; assembly: GCA_035530095.1. Taxonomy (GTDB): domain Bacteria; phylum Spirochaetota; class Spirochaetia; order Treponematales; family Rectinemataceae; genus JAJXZP01. The sequence goes on from DATKVK010000039.1 coordinate 8,845, forward strand.
AGGCCGCGCTCCGGATTCCTCCGCGCCGACGCCGGTCCGATCGTCGCAGGAGGCGACGAGGGCCAGCGCCTCCTCGTTGCCGACTATGAGAAAGTCGCGGCCGGCGAAATCGAGGGCGTGAAGTCGGCGGGCCGCATCGATGATCCGTCCGCGCCCGAGCGCCAGGGCCTCGTCGAGGGCCGCGATGCGCGAGCGGATTTCCCGCAGCGAAGGGTGGTAGGCGTCGGCGATGAAGAACGTCTCGGGGTCGGAGCCGCCGAGGTCGAGACGGGCGGCCAGTTCCGTCGATCCGAAACCGAGCCCGAAGGCCCGCTTGGTCGGCTCGTCGATGAGCGAGAGGATGACGCGGTAATTGGACAGGAACTTCTTCACCTGGAAAAGCTCGACGAGGTCGAAATCTCCGGAGGATTCGATGGAGCCGCCTCGCCCTCCGTCTTTCGCCGCCGGCAGGGCATCCGGTCCGCCGGCGGCCGTCGCGCGGTCGATAGGCAGGCGCGGCAGGCGCTTGAGGTGATGGGTCAGGCGATCGAGCGTCGGACCTTCCGCGGAATCGATCAGGGCGAGCGCGACTTGCGTCGCGTCGTACAGGCTTTCGATCGCCGGGCGGTCGCCGAGGACCAGGCGCCGTTCCTTGGCTTCTTTCCCGTACGGCGTCATGGGCGCGAAGCGCGACCAGAGCGCTTCGACGCGGGCGAAGGTCCACGCGTCCTCGGTGACGGCGCCGGAGGCCGGCGCCCCGCCAGAGACCCGGTCGAACTCAGGCATAGGCCGCCTCGCCGGGATTGAAGACGACCAGGTCCTCGATAGAGGGATCGTCGAGAGCCTCGGTAAAACGCTCGCGGGAAAGATCGCGCAGCGCTACCACGAACCCGCCGAACTCTATGCCGGCGCGGACCGCGAGCACGCGAGCGCGCGCGAGCGAGGCCAGGGCGGGAGCGTCCAGGAACACCTTGGTGAAGTCCTCGACGAGGATGGTACGCGCCGAGTCGGGGATCTCGGACAGCGTCCGGGCGGTGAGAGGTCCGTCGAGAGCCGCGAGGGGCAGGGGCAGGCCCGCCCGCCGCGCGGCCTCCGTGTCGGCCGTCCGCGACCGCTCATCGCTTGCGGCGGGGAGGACGGGCAGGGTGACCAGCCGATGGATGCGCCGGAGGCCGCGCAGGCCCCGCTCGAGCTCGCCCGGCGACAGCCGAAGGACGAAGAGGAACCGGGCGTCTCGGAAGGCCGATGCCTGCGTTATGCGATTGAGCGCCCCGTCGACCAGCACGGTCCTGGCCCAGGCTTCGCGGCGTATGCGCTCGACGGCCCAGGCCGCGTATTCGTTGCGCTCGGCCCCGACCAGGACCACGCGGCCGCGCCGACGGGCTCGGGCTATGGCCAGCCGGCCGAAAGCCGTCGATCCCGGCAGGACCTCGAGCACCTCCGGCAGGCAGGACGAGCTGCGCAGATACCGTTCCGCGCTGATGAAGATCTCGCCCGGAAGGCATTCCAGCGTCGGCCGGCGACTGTCGCCGACAGTCCTCCCGCCAGGCTCGCCTTCGAATCCCACGGTGAGCAGGGCGGCTCTTTCGCCTTCGGCCCGGGCGAGCGCGAGGAGCCGCTTCACGAGCGTGGTCTTGCCGCAGGCCTTCTCGGGTCCGGTGACGAAGGTCACTCGGCCCAGCAGGTCTTCGCTCGTCAGGCGCACGGCAGCGCGGCTCCCCGCCATCCCGTCAATGAGCGCCGTTGCGCGCCGCGCGGACGAGGTTCCTGGGCTCGAGGACTTTCTGCGTGCCGTCGAGAAGGCGCGCGACGCCGCAGCTCGCGTTGAGCTGGGACTCGTCCTTGCAGATGCGGCATTTTCCGCAATCGTTCTCGTAGTGGAAAGGCTCGTCGTAGGTCGTGATCACGCCCTCGTAATTGCGCAGGACCACCCGCTTCTCGTTCGAGGTGATGAGATAGCTCGGCATCACGGGTATCTTGCCGCCGCCGCCCGGAGCGTCGACGACGAAGGTGGGCACGGCCATGCCGGTCGTGTGGCCGCGGAGATTCTCGATGATCTCGATGCCCTTCGAGACCGTGGTGCGGAAGTGCCCGATGCCGCGCGAGAGGTCGCATTGGTAGATGTAATAGGGCTTGACCCGGATGGTCAGGAGCTTCTGGACCAGCTTTTTCATGAGTACGGGGCAGTCGTTCACGTCGCGGAGCAGGACCGACTGGTTGCCGAGCTGGATTCCCGCGTCGGCCAACTTGCGGCAAGCCTCGCGCGCCTCGGCGGTGATCTCATTCGGATGGTTGAAATGCGTGTTGACATACAAGGGATGGTACTTCTTGAGCATGTTCACCAGGTCGTCGGTGATGCGCATGGGCATGACTACCGGAGTCCTCGTGCCTATGCGGATGATCTCGACGTGAGGTATGGCGCGAATCCTCGATAGTATGCTTTCGAGCCGATCATCGGAGAGTACGAAGGGATCGCCTCCGGAGATGAGCACGTCCCGGACCACGGGGGTCTTGGCTATGTACTCGATGGCCGCGTCGACATTGGCTTCGGACATGTGCAGATCGTCGAAGCCCACGAGGCGGCGGCGAGTGCAATGGCGGCAGTTCATGGAGCACATGTTCGTGACGAGGAGGAGCACCCGGTCGGGATAGCGGTGCGTGAGCCCCGGCACCGGCGAGTCGACGTCCTCGTGCAGGGGATCGTCCTGGTCTGAAGGGTCGTCGAAGGTCTCAGGCAGGCGCGGGACCGCCTGGAGCCGGATCGGGCACACCGGATTGCTCTGGTCGATGAGCGAGGCGTAGTAGGGCGTGATCGCCATCCGGAATACGGTGAGCACCTTCTCGACGTCCTTGCGCGCCTGGTCGGTGAGCGGGACGACCTTGGAAAGCGTTTCCACGTCCCGTATGTCGTTGCGTATCTGCCAGTGCCAGTCGTTCCACTGCTCCGGCGTGACATCCTTGAACAAAGGAATCTTTCTATAATCGTGGCTCAGGTACTCGTGCATAGAAACTCCTTTAGCAGGGAGAGGAGGAGAGGCGCGAAGGCGCAAAGGAAAGGGCAAAGATGAGGGGGCGAATGGCGCCATCGATGGATCTGGCAGGGCCGTCGCCGCATCCCGCTTTCATTTCGCCTTCGACACTATCGTCCTATCCCGTCTCCCGTGATTCTCTGTACCTCGGCGCCTCTGCGTCTTTCTTCCCACTCTCCGTCACGACCCGCGCAGCTTGAGGTACGTGCGCACATCGTCGGGTCCGGCGGGGCTTAGGCCGGCCTCGCGGACTAGGCGCGCGGCCCGCTCGACGAGCTGGGCGTTCGAGTCCGCGAGCGCTCCCTTCGCATAGTATACATTGTCTTCGAAGCCGACGCGTATCCAGCCGCCGCGGGCGATGGCGCCGTACTGGGCCGGCAGCGAGGCGCGACCGATCCCCATGACCGTGAAATCCGCCCCGGCGGGAAGCGCGGAGACGAAGGCCTCGAGGTTGGCCACGCTATAGGGCACCGCGCCCGGGACATTGAGCACGAAACCGTAGTGAAAGGGCGCCTCGATGAGCCCTTCCTTGAGAAGAATCCGGCTCGCGTACACGTGGCCCAGGTCGAAGCACTCCAGCGTGGGCCTGACCTTGTGCGCCCTGAACTGGCTGGCGAACTCGCGCATGACGGGCAGGGTGTTGACGATGTACTCGTCGCCGAAGTTGACCGTGCCGCAGTCGAGGCTGGCCATCTCGGGCTCGAGTTCCGTCACCGGGCGGAGGCGCTCTTCCGCCGTATCGCCCACCGCGCCGCCCGTGGTGATCTCGACGACGATGTCGGTCTTGCGCCTCACCGCGGCGATCACTTCCTTGAAGCGCCCCGGATCCTGCGTGGGCTTGCCGTCAGGCGTCCGCACATGGAGATGGAGGATGGCCGCGCCGGCTTTACGGCACTCCTCGGCGGTCGCGGCTACTTCCTCGGGCGTGATGGGCAAGGCGGAATTCTGCGCCTTGGTGGTCTCGGCGCCGGTGCAGGCGCAGGTGATTACGATCTTTCCGTCGAGCATCGCGCTTCCCCTATTTGACCGGAAATCTCGCGGCCGTCAGCTCGAGGCTCTCCGCGATGGCCGCAAGCGCCTTCTCGAGGTCGGCCTCGGTGTGGCGGTGCGCGATGTACCAGTGGTGGTAAGGCTGCACGAAAAGCCCGCGCCTGATGGTCTGGGTGTAGAAGTACTCGCGCCGCGCCTTGTAGACCTTCTCGCCGGGAGTGCCGCTTCCCTCGCCCGGAGCCTGGTCGAAGGTGATGTAGGGCATGGGCGGAATGCCCGAGACCGAGCAGGGCACCTTCGAGTCGGCCACGATTTTCCGGAGCCGCTCGAGGAAGACCGTGCCGCGCGCCCAGATCGACTCGGGCACCTTCTCGCGCTCCAGGATGTCGAGGCACTTCATCGCGGCGACCATCTCGAGGGAGTTGGGGAAGAAGGTCGAGGAGACGAAGACCTTCTTCTCGGCGACCTGCATGAACTCCCGCTTGCCCGCGACCGCGCTGATCGCGTAGCCGTTGGCCAGGGCCTTGCCGAAGGTGCCGAGGTCGGGCGTGACGCCGTAGCGTTCCTGGGCGCCGCCCATGGAGACGCGGAAGCCCGTGCGCACCTCGTCGAAGATGAGGACGGCTCCGTGCGCCGTGGCCAGCTCGCGCACGCCCTCGAGGTAGCCGGAGGGCGGAGCGACCACGGGATGGGCGTTGGGATGGCCGACCGGCGTTACGATGATGCCTGCTACCCGGCCCTTGTACTCCTCCAGCTTCGCCTCGAGTTCGTCCAGCTTGCCGTACTCGAACTCGACGGTGAGGTCTGTGATGTCTTCGGGAACGCCGCCTTTGACCTCGACGCACCAGTCGTGCCAGCCGTGGTAGCCGCAGCGCAGGATGACCTTGCGGTCGGTGTAGCCGCGGGCGATGCGCACCGCGAGGGTGGTCGCGTCGGATCCCGTCTTGACGAGGATGGCCTGCTCGGCGCAGGGGATGAGCTTCGTGAGCCGCTCCTCGAGCTGGTTCTGGACGGGCTGCACGAGGGCGAAGCAGAAGCCCCTGCCCATCTGGGCGGCCACGGCCTCGTTGATCTCCCTCTCCTCGTAGCCGAGGATGATGGGGCCGTAGCCGCAGAGCATGTCGATGTAGTCGTTGCCGTCGACGTCGACGATGTGGCCGCCGTAGCCGCGGTCGAGGAAGATCGGATATTCGCCCTGCACGAAGTTGTAGGGCCGCCTGATGCCCATGACGCCGCCGGGCGAGAGCCGCTGCGCGTCGGCGAACATGGCCATGGACTTGTCGAGCCTGAGCCTGGGGAATTCCGTTGCAGCCATCGCGTCATCCTTCGCCGCCTAACGCGGCCAAATTGTTCCCGCAGTTTCTCGCGTTCGGCGCGGGAAGCTGCGAAGCCAGGCCGAACCATCCATTTCGGCTCGGCCGGGGGGCGTTGCGGGGGCTCGGGCTCCTCGGGCCGCGCCCCCGCTTCGGGGGGTAGCGGAGGCCCCCGCAGGCGCCCGGGGGGCGCCGAGGAGGCCGGAGCGAGGGGGCCCTCCCCCCTTCAATCACTTCACGTACTGCGTCTCGAACAGTTTCCTGAGGCCGGGATTCTCGCGCAGCTCCCAGAGGGTGATCTCGGCGTGGTCCTTGGTGTAGCCGTTGCCGATGATCATGGTCACATCCTTGCCGATGCCTTCGGCGCCGAGGGCCGCGCGCGTGAAGCTCGTGGCCATGGAGAAGAAGTAGACGATGCCGTCGTCCTTCACGGGGAGGATCGAGGCCATCTCGGTGAGCGGGATGTTGACGCAGTTGATGCAGAGGTCGACTTCCCTGCCGCCGTTGGCCGCCAGCACGGCGTCGAGGACCTCGGTGGGCTTGGTCGCGTCGGCGGTGATGATCTCGTGGGCGAGCTTCAGGTCGGCCAGGGTCTTGCGCGAACGGTCGGAGTGGATGGCGGCGATGACGCGGCCGGTGGGGCCGACGCGCTTCATGGCTTCGTAGCAGCAGAGGATGCCCGACTTGCCGCCGGCGCCGAGGACGAGGACGGACATGCCGGGCTTGACGAGCTTGGCGGTCTGGGCCGGGGCGCCCGCGACGTCGAGGGCCGCCAGCGCGAGGCCCTCGTCCATGTCGGCCGGGAGCTTGGCGTAGATGCCCGACTCGAAGAGGATGGCCTGGGCCTCGACCTCGAGCCGGTCGATCTCGGGGTGGACCTTGAGGATCTTGGCGATCTTGAGAGGGGTGAGGGAGAGGGAGACGAGGCTGGCGACCGTGTCGCCCACCTTGAGGTCGCGGTCCTTGAGCGCCGAACCGATCTTGGCGACCCTGCCGATAAGCATGCCGCCCGAGCCGGTCACCGGATTCTGCTGCTTGCCGCGGCTCGCGACGATGCCCATGATCGTCGCCTTGATCTTCTCGATGTCGCCCTTCGCCTCCTCCTCGATCTGGGTGAAGGAGGCCGAGTCGATATTGAGGGCGATGACGTCGAGAAGTATCTCGTTGTCGTAGACGACCGACATGTCGTTGTTCACCCTCTGCGCGGTCTGCGGCATGGCTCCGGCCGGCTCGATGACGCGGTGGGTTCCGTACTTGTTGCCCATGGGCATGGCGATCCTCCTGAAGAAGGCTGGTTCGGCGTTGCCGAAACGAGGTGCGCGGGCCGAAAAGCCCAGCTCTGCGTTGTGCTAATTGTACTCTTATACTCCGACAAACCGAAAGCCGTCAAGGTACAAAATTCCGATATATATCGATACAATCGTAGTTTAGGATTAGAGTACAGATATCGGATGCTGTGCCGGTGTTATGGGACCGCCCAGACTACACCGGCTGTCTCGCCCGTAGTATAGTAATGAATCTTCTTTACAAGGAGTTCCGATGCCCAACCCGAAGAAAACCGATCCAAGCGCTCCCAAGTTCCTCGAACTCACCATCACCGATCCTGAAGGCAAACTCTGGGGCAAGGTCATCGCCCAGGAAAAGCAATTCGCCTCCGGCTCGGTCGGTTTCTACTGCAATGGAAAAGTCGAAAACCCCGAGAGCCACGAACGGTATCAGGCGGGGTTGAATATCACGCTCATCGGCAGCAAGCCCGACAATAGCTGAATGGCTCGGGCCTCGGGCGCGCCATGGGCGAAGAGCCTCAGGCGCGCCGGCCGATGCTGTTCTATATTATTAACGACAAGCGGGAAACGTTCCGGTTATTTTCGCTTATCCGTTATTGACCATTTCCCGGATTGCTCCTATATTTTTGGCTAATAATTTGTTAGGAGGAGAAGGAATGGCTGAATCGATGGCCGATAAGCTGAAGGCGCTCGACAAGCAACGCGCGGAAATTCTCGATGCGTTCGTCAAGGAACACCAGGCTCTCATCAAGCAAAAGAAGGACGAGCTGGCCAGGCTCGAAGGAGAGCTGCAAGCGGTTCTCGCGCCCGGGACTTCGTCGCGCAAGCGCCGCAGCGTCAAGGCTTCCGCCAATACCGTCGCCAAGGCTCCGGCCAAGGCGAAAAACAAAGCCGATGGAGCGAAGCTTCCTCCCGATTTCTCGCCCAAGGAACTTGCCGGGATTATCGAAGGGCTGAAGGAAGGCATCAAGGAAGCCGCCGAGCTCAAGCAATTCGTGGGCAAGGGTCGAAGAACGCCCCTCATCAACAAGGCCATCGAGGCGTACAAATCCCTCAATCCGAAGGAGCGCAGCGTCGAGGCGCTCGAGGCGGCCATCAAAGACCTGAAATCCAAGAAACCGGAATAGCGATACCCCACCCGCAATTCATCGGGCCGGATGGATTGTCCGCCAATCCGGCTCGACTGCTCGGTCCCTTAAGGCGGCAGTCCGCCTCTCTCGTCGATTTCCATCATCACCCCAGTCTATAGAACAACGGAACCAGCACCGGCACGCACAGCGACAGGAGCGCCCCGCTCGCGAAGATGAGCGGGGCGTTTTCGGGGCCCTTCTCGCCCATGCTGAAATACGTGATCGAGAAGGTCACGTCCATCGCCGTGGCTCCGCCGACGCCCACCGCGAGGACCGGAAGCCGTGTCCTCGCCAGGAAGGGAATCGAGAGCAAGGCGATGGTCTCGCGGAACATATTGGCGAGAAAGGCGGCCGAGCCGAGGGCCGGATCGCCCAGATTGGAGATAAGCACGCCGGAGAGGCTGTACCAGCCGAAACCCGCCGAGAGGGCGAGGGCCTTGCCGACGCCGACGTGAAAGAAAGGCACGAGGAGGAGGGACGAGCTCAGCGTGCCGAACGCCGTGGCGAAGGGAACGAGAAGGGTCGCCGGTTTCAGGATGGTTCCGCGCAGGCTCAGGCCCGACTGAGCGAACTGCATGCCGATGAAGAACAGCAGTACATCGAGAGCCCAACCGGCTATAGCGGAGAAGTCGACGCCTCCGAGGGGAGGCAGGACGAGGCCGGCGAGGAAGCCTCCGGCGACGATGGAGAGCAGAGCGGCCGGCGCCTTGAAACGAGCGCCCGGTCCGCCGCCGCGGCCGGGATCGTCCGCGCGTTGCGCGCTCGACTCGCCGGCGGCATCCCGGACCGGGCGGCCGCCGCGGCGGGGGAGGACTTCCGCGAGAGCGAAAGTCAGAACGATGGCGGCGACGGTTCCGAGCACGGCCAGGATAGCCGTGGCCGCGGCGAGCAGTCCCAGCTCGGCGAGCCGCGAGGAGATCGAGGGATCGTTGCCGATGCGAAAGCCCATGACGAAGAGAAGAGCCCACAGCGAGTAACGGATGGAGCGCTCCACGACCGCAGGCGGGTCGGCGAAGCGTCCTCCGGCCGCACGGGGGATCAAGGCTCCCGCCAGGAGACAGGACACCAGGATGCCGATTCCGAGGATGCCACTCATGGCGGCCAGAATAGCGATAGGCCGGGCCTCGCGCAAGCGCGCTCCGCGGGCCGGGCCAAACGCCGCTTGCCGGTCGTGGCCGGTCGTGGCGCCCGCGGGGCTCCACGCGTTGACACTTGCCGCCCCTCCGACTATGGTGAGCGCGGGGGGGCGCCGTGAAGCATTTCGAATCCGAGATTCTCGCGAACAGATCGATGGCCGAGTCCTGGCGAGAACTCGTCTTGAAATGGGATCCGTCCGCGGGTCGTCCCGCGCCGGGGCAATTCTTCACTTTCCGCGCATCGGCCTCGACCGATCCCCTGCTCCGCCGCCCCCTCGCTTTCTCGGCCGCCGACGAAGCGGGTTCGTCGGTCTCGGCGGTCTACCAGGTCAGAGGTCAGGCAACGCGGCTCCTCGGGGAGCTGGCCTCGGGCGCCCGCATAGACCTCATCGGCCCGCTCGGCAGGCCCTTTCCGCGGCCTCGCCCGGGCGAGCGGCCCCTGCTGGCGGCCGGCGGCGTCGGGATCGGTCCGGTGCTCTTCCTCGCGCGGGAGCTCGCCGCGGCCGCGCAGAAGGCCGCTCCCTTCGCCGCCGGCGCAGCCGCAGGCATTGCCGCAGGCGCAACCGCAGGCGCCGGCGCAGGCGCAACCGCAGGCGCAACCGCAGCCGCAACCGCAGCCGCAACCGCCGGCCCCGCGCCGATACTCGTCCTGGGATTCCGCAGCGCCTCCGCCGTTCCGACCCTCGACCTGCCCCCCGGCGCCATCGTCTGCACCGACGACGGCTCGCGCGGTTTCCGCGGCACCCTGGTCGACTGGCTCGAGCGCGACGCTCCCGAAGGCGCGGCGCGCGTCTACGCCTGCGGCCCCGCGGCCATGCTCGCCGCCCTCGCCGCCCTCGCCCGCCGGCGCGGCTGGACCTCGAGCCTCTCGGCCGAGCAGTGGATGGCCTGCGGCGTCGGGGCCTGCATGGGCTGCGCCCTCCCGCGCATTGGCGGCGGCTACGCGAGAGTCTGCGCCGACGGCCCGGTGTTCGACGGCCCCGCCGCGGACGGCGGCGACGGAGGCGGCGAGATCGACTGGGCCGAGGCCGCCCGATGACCACAGGTCAGGCGATAGGAGCTGGATCGAAATGAAGCCCGATCTTCGCGTTCGGCTCGGGTCGCTCGAGCTGCCCAACCCCGTAGGGGTGGCCTCGGGGACCTTCGGCTACGGCGCCGAATACGAGGAGCTCGTCGACGTCGACGCTCTCGGCGCGCTGTACACCAAGGCGGTGACCCCGGAGCCCCGGCCGGGCAACGAGGTGCCGCGCATCGTCGAGACACCCTCGGGCATGCTCAACTCGATCGGGCTCGCGAACCCCGGTCTCGAGGCCTTCGTGGCCGAAAAACTGCCCGCGCTCCGCGCCCGCCGCTGCCCCGTGATCGTCAACGTCGCCGGCTCCACCGAGGACGACTATCGCCGCGTCATCGAGCGCATCGAGGCGGAGGGGGGCGTCTCGGGCTACGAGATCAACGTCTCCTGCCCGAACGTCAGGCACGGCGGGCTCTCCTTCGGGACCGATCCCGCCCAGGTCGAGCGGCTCACCTCCTCTCTGCGGAGCGCCACGAAGCGCTGCCTCATCGTCAAGCTCACGCCCAACGTGACGGACATCGCGGCCATGGCGAAGGCAGCCGAGGCCGGCGGGGCCGACGCCCTCTCCTGCATCAACACCCTCGTGGGCATGGCGATCGACGTCAAGCGGCGCCGCCCTCGGCTGGCCGCCGGCACGGGAGGACTCTCCGGACCCGCGATCAGACCCGTCGGCGTCGCCTCGGTCTACCGCGTCTCGCGCGCCGTCTCCATCCCCGTGATAGGGCTGGGCGGCATCATGTGCGCGAACGACGCGCTCGAATACCTGCTCGCCGGAGCCCGGGCGGTGCAGGTGGGCACCGGAACCTTCGTCGATCCGAGCTGCGCCGAGCGGGTGCTCGAAGGCATCCGCGCCTGGATGGAGACCGAGGGCGTCGAGCGCGTCGAGGACATCGCAGGGCTCCTGCGCTCCTGAACAGGCCCCGGCCACAGCGGGCACAGGCTCTTCGAGGCGCGGAACGAGGGGGAGAGCCTGGCAGCCTCATAGAGCGCTTCCTCCACGACGCCGACTTCGGCTACGGCGACAGTCCCCACACCGTGGATGCGATGATCAGGCTCATGCACTGGACGAGGCCGGGAAAGCGGAAGGCGGCATCGGAAGCTGCGACGGCGGAGGTCCGGGCGCTCGAAGGGCCGGCGTTCGTCCGTCTCATCCGCGCCGAGGCGGAGCTGGGCGGCCTCGCTGCCCCCTGAGCGCGCTCCATTAACCCTTTTAAACGGAAACGTCGCAGTCCTCTTATATCCTTCCGCTAGGTTCCATCTCGCTTGGAAAAAACAACTCGCTTCCGGAGGAGCTTGTATGAAGAAATCACGGATCCTGCCCCTCGCGCTCGCCGCCGCGACGATGCTTGTCGCACTCGCGCCGAGCCTCGCCGCCCAGAGCGACGCTACTTCGCTCAAGGGCAAGTCCCTGCAGATCGACGGCTCCTCGGCCCTCCAGCCCTTCTTCCTCAACGCGGCCAAGTACTTCGACCAGGGGATGAAGACGAACACGACCGCAGTCGTCAACGGTTCGGGCAACGGCCTTACTGACCCGGCAACTAAACAATAGAATGTCGAATCGCGAAAACCTTCCGATTTCCTATAGAATATCGATGGTTCTCGCGATTCGACTGTGGATGGATAAGTGCCGGGTCAGTGAGGATGTCGAGGCGGGCTGCGTCAAGATCGGCATGTCAGACTTCTTCGCCGAGGAAAGCTCCAATCCCTCCGCCTTCACCGATCTGGTCGATCACCGGGTGCGGTGGTCGCCTTCACGCTGGTCGTCTCCAAGGACATTTCGGACAAGGTCACGAACCTCAGCACGAAGCAGATCGTCGACATCTACACGGGCGCGGTCACGAACTGGGCCGAGCTCGGCGGGCCCAACGAGTCCATCACCGTGGTCAACCGCCCCCTCGCCTCGGGCACCCGCGCCACCTTCAAGAAGTACGTCCTCGGCGGAGCGGCCGAGAACGCCGGCATGACCCTCCAGCAGGACACCACCGGAGCGGTCGCCACGGCCATCGACTCCGGCCGGGGCGCCATCGGCTACGCCGCCACCGCGGCCAACATGGACTCGGGCAAGTACCGGTTCTGGAGCTTCGAGCACGCCTACACCAAGGGCGCGCCCGCGCGGAACAGCGTCGAGCAGGCCTTCCTGGATTACGTCGTGCGGCCCGAGGTGCAGAAGACCCTCCTGCCCGCCCTCGGCTACCTGCAGGTCAGCGAGCTGACCAAGGCAGCCTTGGCGACGCACCCCGCTCCCGCGAAGTGACGTG
>DATKVK010000040.1:0-13753 GCA_035530095.1 Rectinemataceae bacterium
GAGGGCGACGTGGCCGTGACCGAGCAGAAAAGCGTCGTGAAGGCGCTTGGCTTCCAGTACGCCTCGACCCTCCTCTTGCGCAATGTGCTCACGCGGGCGTCGCCGAACTCGGCCACGCTCAGCTTCACCATGATAGGCGGCGACGGCAGCTGCCGCAGTTCCGCGGGCGGCTGGGAACTGAATGAGCTGGAACTCGACGGCGGTCCCGCGGTGCTCGTCAAATACCACACCGACATGCTCGTCCGTCCCGACTTTCCCATGCAGCTTCAGATCATGCAGCTCTTCGGCCAGGGCGACTTCGAGCACATGATGCGGGAACTCGAGCGCGCCTTCGCCGCCCGGAGCGCCGCCCACGGCCAGAAAGGCTGAACCCGCGCCTCTCTCCCTCTCTTTCTCGTATTGGCACAGAGAGCGGAAGAAAGACGCAGAGACGCAAAGGCTTTCGAGCCTGGAGCGCACTGTCTCCCCATGCTTCTCTCCCTCCATAAGATTGAGAGAAGTCAACTGAACTGAATCAAGCGCCGGCCCACCAGAACGTCTTTGCGCCTCCGCGCCTCTCTCCCCTCTTTCTCTCGGTATCCGGAAGGCCCGTGCGCCATCAACTTCGCAGTCAGTTGCGGTAGTTGTCGCTGACCTTGATCAGAAGCAGCAGCCCCAGCCGCTGGCTCCCGGGCAGGAGCCGGTTGTTCATGACCTCGCTGTTGTCCGGCCCGAAGACCATGGGCAGGCCGATCTGGATGGTGGTGAGGGCCGCGGCATTGAGCTGGATGAAGGGCGCGATCATGCAGGAGCCGTCCGACCAGTTCTGCTGCCACAGGAGGTTGAGCCCGACATTGGACTGTCCCAGGCGATCGAATTTGACGGTGAAGGCCGAGTTGTGCCCTCCGGGACCCGTCTCGTCGTCGAGCCAGTTCGTGTAGGTCGAGCCGTCGCGCTCCCCGTTGTAGGCGTACTCGGCGTAGAGCTTGATGCCCGCGTCCGCCCAGTCGCGCCCGATCCCGAACACGAAGGAGGGATAGATGCGCTGCACTTCCCCGCCCACGTAGATGCCGCCGCCCGAGGGGATGTCGCTCGCGATGTTGTTGTACATGAGGTGGTAGGGGAAGGCGACCACCGCCTCGGCGGAGAGGTCGAAGCCGAAGGCGCTCGTCTTCGCGGTCAGAAGCCCGCGCGGGTGCAGGAGGTACTGGGTGAAGCCGCCGATGTTCCACTCGACGGGGCCGGTCACGAGATCGTAGAGGAGCCCCAGGCCCATGTAGCGGGGATCGGGCGAGGAGGTGTTCGGGAAGCCGTAGTTGGCCAGGTCGGCCCGGCCCAGGAAGGTGAAGCCGTCCTTCTCGAAGGGCACGTAGGCCTTGAAGGAGACCGGGTGGCTCACCGTGCTCGTGTTGGTGATGAGATTCGTCTTCTGCCACAGCGGCGTGAGACTCGTCGACCAGCCGGGCAGGCCGCGCGAGGGCAGGTCGCCCAGCTGGAAGAACTGCGAATTGCCCCAGCCGTAGTTGAACACTCCCACCCGGAAGAAGACGGTGTTGAGGAAGGAGTAGTCCACGAAGAGCTCCGAGACCTGCAGGGCGGGGGCCGTGCCCGAGGCGGGCGGAAAGTCGTACTCCATGGCCAGGCGGAGGCGCATCTCGTCGGCGGGCCGGACCTCGACGCCGAGGAGGGCGGAAAACGAGGCCCCGCCCTCGAGGCCCAGATGCTGGGACAGGTCGCTCGCCGGCGGGAAGGCCTTGTAGCCGAAGCCCGCGTCGCCGTAGAGATTCAGGGAGCTGAAGAAGTGGAGGCGGCTGTCCTGCACCTCCTCGATCTTGGCCGCGGCGGGCACCGTCGCCTTGGGGATGACCGCGCCCTGATCGAAGAGGTTGTCGACATTGTCGGGCGACTGCGCCGGAGTCTGGTCGGCGCCCGGCGCCGTGCCGGCGCTCTGGGCCGCGAGAGGCGCCGCGAGAGGGGCCGCCAGGAGGGCCAGGCCGAGCGCTAAAAGCGGCGCGACGCGGAGGGAGCTATTCACTCAGCTTTTCCAGCCAGGCCTTGGTGAAGGTGGCGTCGGGCAGCCGCGCCAGGGAAGGCCGGCTGATGGTGTAGATGGTGCGCTCCTTCTCGAACACCCCGTTGATGACCGCCCCTTTCAGCTCGTCGACGATGACCACCGTCTGGGGCACGAAGTGATCGCCCACCTTCTGGTACACGGGGAAGGCCGTGGTGCGCACGTGCTGCCCCGAGAAGCTGAAGTCCTCGGTCTTGCGCGGCAGCCCGTCCTCGCTGATCCAGATCTTCATCTTGGGGAAGGTGATGTCGTTGGACTTGGCCGCGAGGTCGAGCACGGTGCAGTCGTACTGGCCGAGCTTCTCGCGGCTCCGGCCCGTGACCTTGTAGTCGCCGGCGAGGTTCGAGCGGGTGAAGTCCGAGTTGCGGGCGTTCATGTTCTGGAAACGGTCCTTGGCGCTCGTGAAGGTGAAGCGCCGCGACACCGGGTCGTAGAACCAGAGATTGTTGCCCGACTTGAGATAGCCCTTGCCCTTGTCCTCGATGGGATAGAGCATGACGATGAGGTAGGTGTTCTCGCTGTCGCGGCGGAAGACCATGGCCTGCTTGGTGCTCCTGCCCTGGCCCGGAGTCTCCTGGACGAAGGTGTATTCGGCCGAGAAGTCCGAGTTCGGGAAGGTGACGAGGGCGTCGGCCTTTTTCAGCATGGCGATGGGATTGGACTGCTGGGCGAAAAGCGGAGGCAGGACCGCCATCGCCGCGAGGGCGAGCGCCAGACCGCGGCGCGATCGAAGGCTGTGCATCAGCATGAGTACTCCTAGCTTTATTCGGCGCTCAGGGCGACGACCGGTTCAATGGCCTGGGCGGCCCTGGCCGGACTCCAGGCGCCTATCAGGGTTACGAGCGCGATGAGAGCCGCGTCGAAGCCGAGCGTGTCGAGGTTCATCACCCAGCTCAGGCGCCCCCTGTCCAAGAATATATCGAAACCAGCCACCGCGTTCAGCCGGAAAAGCGACAGGAGCTCGAGGGCGCCGAGGCTCAAAACGAGGCCGAAGGCGATGCTGCACACCGCGAGGAAAAACGCCTCGACGAGGATGAGGTTGCGCACCTGAGCGCGCTGCATGCCCACGGCCCGCATGGTCCCGAGCTCCTTGGTCCGCTCGTAGATGATCACGCGGTACAGATTGACGATGCCCGCCACGACCACCACGAACAGGAGGACGAGAATGGCGTAGCTCACCAAGGTCAGCGCGTCTATCATGGTCTTGATCTCGGACATGAAGCCCATGGTCGTGAGCGTGCCGTAGTGGAAGCCCTGGTAGGGTGCGGCGCGCGCGGCGTCCAGCTCATTCTGGTTGTGCAGGGGAGGGAAGACGGGCATCAGGGCCGACATGGCCTTGAGCACCCTGGCGGCGACCTCGTCGGCCTGGCGGTAGTCGCGGAGGTAGAGGCCGATCATGTCCTCCTCTCCCGCCGGGCGTCCGAGCAGGAGGTTGAGCGAAGCCCGGTCGACGTAGACCGTGTAATAGCCGAAGATGCTCGCCTCGCGGAAGATCGCCTTGACGATGAAGGTACCCGTGTCGATGGCCCCGCCGTCCCGCGTGACCTGGAGGGTCACCTGGTCGCCCACCCGGGCCCCGGTGCGCTTGGCCGTGACGTCGGAGATGAGGATGCCGTGCGGGTCCGACATGCCGTTCGGATCGCCCGAGACGAACTCCATCTTGCCGATCGCCGGACCCTCGACCGACCAGTCCATGCCGATCACCCGCCGCATGCGCACCGAATCGCCGTTGAAGAACACCACGCCGTCGTTGCCGTAGAGCACGCGGCGCGAGATGATTTCGGGCTTCACTCCCGAGTTCCCGATGGCCTTCAGGATGGGAGCCTCGTCGCCGATCTTGGCCAGGCCGGGATTCTTCTGGTAGCCGAGGATCATGACCTGCCCGCCGTAGAAGCGGGCGCCGCGGATGTTGATCTGGTTCGTCACCCCGTCGATGAGGCTCTGGAGGACCGTGACCACGAAGAAACCGCCCGCGATGGCCAGACCCAGGAGGATGAAGCGGCGCCCGTTCCGGACGAAGTTGCGGTAGGCTATCAGAATCGTCGTCATCCAGCCCCCTAGACCTTCTGGATGGCCCGCACGGGCTGGATGCCGAGGGCCAGGCGCACCGGATAGATCCAGGCCACGGCCCCGAGCGCGACGGCGGCGGCGAAGGACTGGAGAACGTTCGCCGAGGATATGATCGGGCGCAGCGAGTTGCCGCCGAAGAGGAGAACCAGGATCTGGTTCGAGAAGTGCAGGGGGAGGCGGTGGATGAGCTGGACGAGAGCCTCCCCCAGGACGACCCCCGCCAGACCCGCCGCGGCCGAAAGCGCCAGCGTCTCGATGACGAAGAGGCCGCGCACGAAGCCGCGCTGCGCCCCTATGGCCCGCATGGTGCCGATCTCCGAAGTCCGTTCGAACACCGACATCACGAGCGAGTTCATGGTAAGCAGGAGGACGATCGCGGCTATCATGCCCACGCCGATGTAGAACACGATCTGCATCACGAAGACATAGACCGCCAGGGCGCCCGCGGTGCCGCGCCAATCGCGCACCTGGGCTTGCCCCCCCGCGGCCGCGAGGGCGGGGCGGATCGCCGCGGCTGCCTCGCCCGGGTTTCCCTTCGCCCGCACCAGGATGAAGTGCCAGGCCCCGTCGTGGCCCAGGGGCGAAGGAGCCGCGGCCGCGCTGCGCACCTCGCTGAATATCTTCCTTAGATCGTTCACGGACACCGGCGCGGCCGAGGCTTTGCCGGAGCCCGCGCCCGAGTCGGCCGCGAGGGCGGGAGGAGGCGTCGCCGCGAACAGGGAGTTGATGTCCAAGCCGCCTGCGGCCATGGCGTCGAGCGCCTTGCCGCCCGTCCCCGGAGCGGAGCCTTCGTCGATCTGGGAGTAGCCGCAGAGCGAGCGGAGAATCCGGCCGTCGGTTATGACCACGCGGTCCAGGGCGGAATTGCTCGGTTGATACTGCAGGATGCCGACCAAGGCGGCGTCGCGGATGGCGAAGCTCTGGTCCCTGAAGAGCGAAAGCTGGATCCGCTGGCCGAGCGCCAGACGCTTGCCCTGCGCCTTCTCGATCTCCTTCGCGCGATCCTCCGTGATCACGACCCAGTCGGAATCGCCCGGCTGCGGCGGGCCTCCGAGCACGAAGCGCAGATTCGAGAAGAGGCGGAAGTACTCGTCCCCGATGACGCCCAGGCCCAGGCCCGGGCTGCGCGCCCCTCCCGCCTCGACCAGGAGAGGCGAGGAGAGCACATAGGCGAAGGAGGCCACCGAGGGCAGTTTCGCGAGCTGGTCCCCGATTTTCGCGGCGTTGACGATGACCGGCTCGGACTCATACTCGCCGATGACCGGAATATCCGGCCCGAAGAGGCTGAAGGACTGATCGCTTTTCGCGCTGATGGAGAGGTCGGCCGTGAATTGATCCGAAAACGTGCGCTGGATGCCGCCTACGGAGCTCTCGAGCACGGCGTTGCCCACGAAGAAAATAGCTACGCCCACCGCAATGAGCGCGCCGATCACGAGGTTTTTGCGCCACCGGCGCCCGAGATTCCGGAAAGCTATGCGTAGTAAGATCATGTGAAACTCTGATCAATATACTGTCATCGACAAGCTTTCTGGAAGTGCCCCCTCCGTTCCCTGGACTCGGAAATCTTTGGATCCGAGCTTGCATCATCCGGGCTACTGTGCTACTTTGTTGTTCACCGATTGAACGTTCGGGCTTGCGCGAGCGCTTTCACTGCTTCGCATCAGGCTCGGCCGGTTCGCTTCGGAACAAACGCCTGTCGCCGCGGAGAGCGTGTTTCGGCCGCCTCCTGCAGGCGCCGGCCGCCATCGCCTGCGGCGATCCGCTCCCCATGGGCGCGGAGGCCCTCCCGTGCCGCAAGGCTTAGGCCCCCGCGGGTGTTCCGAAGAGTGTCGAGATTCCCACCGCAATCATGGATCATAGTTATACCGAACTGAGCGTTCTCCAGTCCATCTACGAGGCCGAGCTCGCCTCGGCCAAGCTCACCCAGCGCGAAGTGGCTCGCAGCGCGAGTCTCTCCCTGGGCATGACCAATGCGCTTTTAAAGCGTCTGGCCGAGCGCGGCTGGATCAAGCTCACCAGAGCCTCGACGCGGAGCGTCTCGTACGCCCTCACCCCGGAGGGCGTCAAGGAGATAGCCCGGCGCACGGCGCGGTTC
Organism: Rectinemataceae bacterium; assembly: GCA_035530095.1. GTDB lineage: Bacteria > Spirochaetota > Spirochaetia > Treponematales > Rectinemataceae > JAJXZP01. Next base: position 6,216 of record DATKVK010000040.1, read on the forward strand.
TTCCGGCGCGCCGCCCAGAACGCCGACCTCTACCGCGAGCGGCTCGAGAAATTCCTCGTCTCCACCAAGCAAGAGGGCGCCTCGACCGTCGTGCTCTCGGGCGAGAGCGAAATGGACTTCATCCTCGACTACCTCTGCGAGCGCCACGGCATGGTCTTCGTCAAGAGCGCCGACCCCGAGCGCGCCCGGATCCTCGCGCGGCGAGCGGGCGTCGTCCTTCTCGTCTCCGAGTTCTCCGACGACGGTCACGGCGACGGCGCAGTCCGCCTCGCCGAAATCCTCGCCAGCGCCGAGAGCTGAAGCCACCGGCGCCGGCCGCCGATCATGGAGCGTCGAACCACGATGAACGACGACGAACGAGTCCTGGCCGCGGGCGCGGCGACCATGCGGGCGTTTTGCGAAAAGCGCGCGGCTGAGGAGGAGAAGCTCCGTATCGGGCGCATCGCCGAAGCCCGAGCCGCTCTGCCCTCCCTGGTCGAAGAAATCCGGCGCATCGACCCCGGCATTCGCACGATACTGCTTTTCGGATCGCTCGCTCGGGGCGAGCCCCGGAACGAGCGATTCGATATCGATCTCGCGGTGGATTCGGACAACTATCTTCAGCTCGTTTCCTGGGCTCTCGATCAGAGCTTCGCCGTCGATGTGGTATGTCTCGAAGATCTCGATCCCGCGTTTCGCGCGTCCATCCTCGAATATGGGAGGGTTTTATATGAGCGAGCCCGATAGTGCCGCTCTCGCCGTTCTTCAGGGAGAACTGGAGCAGGACCTTGCCGCATTGCCCTCGCTCGTCGACGAGAACCGCCGCGCCGCCGCCAGGATCGAATCCGGCGCCCGCGACAGTCTCGATTATGCGGCCCTCGGGTACACCATACACAATCTGTACTGTTTGATGGAAAACAGCTTTTTCAGAATCGCCAAGACCTTCGAGAACAACCTTGGAGACTCAGGATGGCATCGCGAACTTCTGGAACGCATGCTTGTGGCCGTGCCGGGAATCAGGCCTGCCGTCCTTACGGCCGATCGGCTGGCCTACATAGACGAACTCCGGGCATTCAGGCATGTCTTCAGGAACATCTATCGAACCAGTCTCAAGCCGGCGAAAGTGATGATCGCCCAAGCTTCGGTAGAGCCGGCTTGCGAAGCTTTCGGGAAAGCCGTTTCCGGTTTCATAGCCACCCTCGCCGCGGCGGGGTACTGATTTTCGAAAGGAACACGTATATGAGCAGCATTGCCGTTGCGGGAACGGGATACGTCGGACTGGTGAGCGGGGCCTGTCTCGCCGACTTCGGGAACTCGGTCGTCTGCGTAGACAACAACGAGAAGAAGATCGCCGAGCTCAAGGCGGGGGGGATCCCCATCTACGAGCCCGGCCTCGACGACGTGGTCTCGCGCAACGCGGCCGCCGGGCGCCTGGCGTTCGGCACGGACCTCGCCGCCGCCGTGCGTGCGAGCGAGGTCGTCTTCGTGGCCGTGGGCACGCCGCCCGCCGACGACGGGAGCGCCGACCTCCGCTACGTCGAGGCCGTCGCGCGGGAGGTGGCCCGGGCCATGGACGGCTACAAGGTCATCGTCGACAAGAGCACGGTGCCGGTGGGCACGGCGCGCAAGGTCCGCGCCTGGATAGCCGAGGAGCTGGCGAAGAGGGGCGCCAAGCACGAGTTCGACGTGGTGTCCAACCCCGAGTTCCTGCGCGAGGGCTCGGCCGTGCAGGACTTCACCCACCCCGACCGCGTGGTGATCGGGGCCGAGAGCCCCAAGGCCCGCGCGATCATGAAGGACGTGTACCGCTCCCTCTACCTCAACGAGACGCCCTACATCGAGACCAACCTCGAGACCGCCGAGATGATCAAGTACGCCTCGAACGCCTTCCTGGCGGTGAAGATCACCTTCATCAACGAGATCGCCAACCTCTGCGAAAAGGCCGGGGCGAACGTCCAGGACGTGGCCAGGGCCATGGGCCGGGACGGCAGGATCGGCGCCAAGTTCCTGCACCCGGGCCCCGGCTACGGCGGCTCCTGCTTCCCCAAGGACACCCAGGCCATGGCCCGCACGGGCCGGGACTTCGGCGAGCCCCTGTCGATAGTGGAAGCGACCATCGAGGCCAACGAGCGGCAGAAGGAGCGCATGGTCCGGAAGATCGAGGAGGGCCTGGGCGGCCTCCGCGGCAAGACCGTGGCGATGCTGGGCCTGGCCTTCAAGCCCAACACCGACGACATGCGCGAGGCTCCGGCCATAGCCGTGTGCGAGGCCCTCGCCGCGGCCGGCGCGAAGATCCGCGCCTGGGACCCCGCGGCCATGAAGGAAGCCTCCTGGCGCCTCGAATCGATCGCGCAGAGCCTGACCTTCGCCTCGGACGAGTACGACGCCCTCTCCGGCGCCGACGCCCTCGTGCTCATGACCGAGTGGAACCAGTTCCGCAACCTCGACCTCGACCGCGTCAAAGGCCTCCTGAAGTCGCCCAACTTCTTCGACCTCAGGAACGTCTACAAGCGCTCCGACCTGGAAGAGCGGGGCTTCCGCTACTTCGGCGTGGGGCAGTGAGCCGGGCCGAGCTCCGAGCGCGAAAAATCGATTATCCGGACCCGCATGAACGGCATCCTTTCCAAGAGGAGCGACGGCAATGAAAGTATCCATCGTGATCGAGAACGATGAGGAAGGGTACTATGCGTATGTTCCCGAGCTGTCTGGACGCCGGCTTCGTCCTAGTGCGAAGCAAGGGGAGCCATCGCATTTATAAGAAGGGGAATAAGAGATTTGTCCTCCCGTAAAAGAGCGAGGCGGCTTTCCGCGGTCTCGGTCGCCCTTGCCGCGGTCGTAGCGGCAGCTTCTCTTTCGCCCCTCGCCGCGCAGCCGCCGGCCCCGGCCTTCCGGGGCCTCACCGTCACGGAGAGCGCCGCGCTCGAGAGGGGCGAGCCGGTCATCCGCGAGGCCTCGGCCGACTCCCTGAGCCTCGCCGTCGACTCGCCCTTCGCCGACGAGATCCGCGACAAGGTGGGCGCTCTCGGGGCGAATTACGTGGGCGAGGTGCTCATGATCCTCGACAGCGCCGACCCGGCCGTCCTGGCCAAGCTCGCGCACGAACTGTCCGACGTCAGGGGCTACGTGGGCATTCCCTACTGGTCGCAGTACCAGAGGCAGACCTACGAGCTTTTCGACCGCATGAAGATCATCGAGCGGAGCGCGGGGCCCGACGGAGCCACGACGGTGGCCGAGGGGCACATGAAGCCCTTCGCCGACTACCGCGCGCGCTACAGCTACGAGCTCTCGGGGGGCGAGCTGCGCTTCCGCTCGGTCAACCTGAGCCCCATCTCCTACAAGGGCTTTCCGGCGGTCGGCGACGGCGGCATGGTCTGGTACCTCTACGCCTTCGAGCGGGGAGGCCGCACCTACCTCTACGCCGTGGGCGCGGTGCGGGCCTTCGACTTCTTCGGCATCTTCGGCTATCGATTGCGGCTCTCCTTCATGGGCCGCATAGAATCCTTCTTCTCCTACATGTACGCGAAGGGAACCACGACGAAATGAAAACAGCGCTCATCACCGGCATCACGGGGCAGGACGGCTCCTATCTGGCCGAACTCCTCCTCGAAAAGGGCTATATGGTCCACGGCCTCAAGCGCCGGGCCAGCTCCTTCAACACGCAGAGGATCGACCGCCTCTACCGCGACCCGCACGATCCCGAAACGCGGTTCAAGCTGCACTACGGCGACCTCACCGACAGCTCGAACCTCATCCGCCTCGTCCAGGCCATCAGGCCCGACGAGATCTACAACCTCGCGGCGCAGAGCCACGTGCAGGTCTCCTTCGAGACGCCCGAGTACACGGCCAACGCCGACGGCCTGGGCACGCTGAGGCTCCTGGAGGCCGTCCGCATCCTCGGCCTCGAGAAGAAGACGCGCATCTACCAGGCCTCCACCTCGGAGCTCTTCGGCAAGGTGCAGGAGACTCCGCAGAAGGAGACCACGCCCTTCTATCCGCGCAGCCCCTACGCGGTGGCCAAGCTCTACGCCTACTGGATCACCGTGAACTACCGCGAGGCCTACGGCCTTTTCGCCTGCAACGGCATCCTCTTCAACCACGAGTCGCCCGTGCGGGGAGAGACCTTCGTGACGCGCAAGATCACCCGCGCCGCGGCGCGCATCAAGCACGGCCTGGAGGAGAAGCTCTACCTCGGCAACCTCGACGCCAAGCGCGACTGGGGCCACGCCAAGGACTATGTCGAGGGCATGTGGCGCATCCTCCAGCAGGCCGAGCCCGACGACTACGTCCTGGCCACGGGGCGGACCACGAGCATCCGCGAGTTCGTCGACATGGCCTTCCGCGAAGCCGGCATCGAGCTCTCCTGGTCGGGCGAGGGCGTCCACGAGCAGGGCCGCGACGCGAAGTCCGGGAAGGTCCTCGTCGAGGTCGATCCCCGCTATTTCCGCCCCACCGAGGTCGAGCTCCTCCTGGGCGACCCCTCCAAGGCCCGCGAGAAGCTCGGCTGGACGCCTTCGCACAGCCTCGAGGAGCTCGTGCGCGACATGATGCGAGGCGATCTCTCCGACGCCGAGCGCGACGCCCACATGATCAGGAACGGCTTCGCCGTCCAGCAAAGCCGGGAGTGACGAAGCAAGAGGAAGCCCGATGCCCGAGGATGACGAAGCCTCTCTGAAAGCCATAGCTCGACGGATCCGCAGGGAGAACGCCGCCTACGAAGCCGCCGCACTCCGCAGGCGCGAGGCTGCGCTCGCGGAAGCGGCGCGCCTGGCCCGGGCCTTCGCCGAGACCGATCCCGAGCTCCGCCGCGTGCTGCTGTTCGGGTCGCTTCTCCCCGGCCGGGAATACCGAATGGATTCCGATATCGATCTCGCGGCGGAGGGCGGCGATATCTTCGCGCTCATGGCCGTCGCCGAATCGTCGCCATTCCAGGCCGACGTGGTCGAGCTTTCCGGCCTTCGCGACGGCCTAGCCTCCAGTGTGCTGGCCGAGGGGGTGACGCTCTATGAAAAGGACGCAGGAAGCGTTTGATCGGCTCATCGGCGAGCCGCGGGCTTTCCGGCATGTCTTCCGGCACTTGTACGCCCGCCCGCTCGACCCGGAGCGAGTGGCGTTCGTACCGCGAAAGGTCGGCCCGGCCCTGGCCGGCTTCCGCCGATGCCACGACCGCTTCATCGACAAAATGATTCGGATCAAGGCCCTGGTCGCGGAAGGCTGAGCGTGTCCGGGCGGCTGCCGCGGGAAGGATGAAACACGGTTAGAAATAATTCCTAACGCTGCGCTTGACAGCCGGCGGGCCATCGCCGACAGTGGTTCGCATGACAAAACTAAAGAAGCGAGCCCCCCTCGTCAATCGACGTCTCGGCCAGACCGGCACGGTGCTCTTTACCGGACTTTGCAGCGGCGAGGTCCTCTCCGAGTGGGACGGCGGCGGACTCGTCGAGGAGCTGTTCGACAGCCCCTTGGCCGTCGCCTATCTGGCCGCGGCCCTGGTCTTCCTGGCCAGCTCGCGCCTCGCGATCCTGCGTTCGGCACAGCCGATCCTCCTGCTCGCCCTGTCGCCCGTCCAGGCGCTCGGCGGCGCCGGCGTCCTGGGGGCCCTCGCCTTCGCCCTGGCCGGCGCACTCCTATCGATGCGGATGGGGTTCTTCAAGGCGAGGGCGGCCTCCAAAGCCGTTTTCCTCTGCTTTGTCGTCGCGGCTGCGGAATCGGGCTCCGTCTTGCTGGCACCCGAGCCGAGGGCCGTGGCGGGCCCGGCCCTGTCCTGCGCCATCGTCTTCGGCGTCTTCGCCTTCGCCCTGGCCAGGCGCAAGATCCTGACCGCCTTCGCCCCGAAGCGTGAAGTCCTGTCGCTTCAAGCCTTCAGTTTGACCCGGCGTGAGCGGCAGTTCGTCCTCGGCCTGCTCGCGGGCAAGTCGACCAAGCAAATCGGTTTCGAGTACCGATTGTCCGACTCGACGGTACGCTGCACCCTCGCGCACGCCTACCGGAAGCTCGGCGTGCGCAACTCCTCCGAGCTCGCGGCGATGGGCGAGCGCTATTCGTTCGAGTAGGGGAATATGGACGAGAATGACATCTCCGCCAAAGTCATCGGCGCCGCAATCGAAGTGCATCGCTTTCTCGGTCCGGGGCTACTTGAATCCGCGTACCGAGACTGTCTTTATCATGAATTGAACCTTCAAGGCCTTCATGTCGAACGGGAAAAAGTCCTGCCGCTGGATTACAAAGGAATCGTGATCGGAACCGGCTATCGGCTCGACTTGGTGGTCGAAGGCTCCGTAATCGTCGAACTGAAATCCGTTTTGCGGATAGAGGCCGTTCATGAAGCCCAATTGCTGACCTATCTGAGACTGACAGGAATCAAACTTGGCCTGTTACTCAATTTTTTTGTCCCCATGATGCGGCAAGGCATCAGGCGAGTCGTCAACGACCTCTCGAGCCCATCGGAATCCTTGATCTGAAGGAGGAGCGGAAGAAAGACGCAGAGATGCAAAGGCATTATTCGCGGGACCGGACAGCCAGCAGATGCTTCCCCCTCATCAACCCAACGAACCGACATAGCCTACCGAACTGAACACCGTAGGCGCCGACCAGGACGTTTTTGCGCCTCCGCGCCTCTCTCCCCCTCTTTCTTGATATAGCCAAAGGAGCGGAAGAGAGACGCAGAGACCCAAAGACTCTATTCAAGGGACCGTACAGTCACCCGATCCTCCCTCTTCATTCAAATTCTTTCGCAAGGAACCATCGATCGTGGAAAAAAGCGACAAGATCTACCTGGCCGGCCATCGCGGCCTCGTAGGCTCCGCCATCCTCAGGCGCCTCGGGGCCGCAGGCTACGGGAACATCGTGGTCCGGAGCCACGCCGAGCTCGACCTCACGCGCCAGGCCGAGGTCGAGGCCTTCTTCGAGTCCGAGCGCCCCGACTACGTCTTCCTGGCAGCCGCCAAGGTCGGGGGCATCGGGGCCAACTCGAGCCACCCCGCCGACTTCATCTACCAGAACCTGGCCATAGGCCTCAACGTGATCCACGCCGCCTACCGCTCCAAGGTCAAGAAGCTCCTCAACCTGGGCTCCTCCTGCATCTATCCCAAGCTCGCGCCCCAGCCCATGAAGGAGGAGCACTTCATGACCGGGCCCCTGGAGACCACGAACGAGGCCTACGCCCTGGCCAAGATCGCCGCGATCCGGCTGTGCAGGCACTACAACGAGCAGTACGGCACGAACTTCCTCTCCGTCATGCCCACGAACATGTACGGCCTCGGGGACAACTACGACCTGGAGGGCTCGCACGTCCTGCCCGCCATGATCCGCAAGTTCCACGAGGCCAAGCTCGCAGGGACGACGGTGACCCTCTGGGGCGACGGGAGCCCCTACCGCGAGTTCCTGCACGCCGACGACTGCGCCGACGCCCTGGTATTCCTCATGGAGAACCGCGACGCTTCCGAGCTGGGCGAGTTCGTCAACCTGGGCACGGGCCGGGAGCTGACCATAGGCGAGCTCGCCGCCACGGTCGCCCGCGTCGTGGGCTACACGGGCGAGATCATCTGGGACGCGACCAAGCC
>DATKVK010000041.1:0-2955 GCA_035530095.1 Rectinemataceae bacterium
GGCGGCGGCCCTCTCGGGATCGCGGCACAACGTTGGCTGAAACAGCATTGCCGAGCGGCTGCCGGCGGCGGCCCTACCCGGCGGTCCCACTCTTTCCCAAGGAGGAGCTTCATGCGCACGAGAATCGCTTACGTGATCGCGGCCGCGGCGGCCGCGATTCTCCTGGCGGCCTGCGCGTCGCAGCCGCGGCCCTCCGCCGCTCCGGCGCAGGCCGGCGCTGACCGCGAGATGCTGCGGTACCTGGCCTCGGCCGTCCCTTCCGCATAGGGCCCAAGGACTTCGCGGCCGATACCGACGATGTCGACCGCTCGCACGCCATCCTGGCGGCGAAGCTGGACGTCGCGGGCGGCGCGGCGAGGATGGACAGGTTCGCGATGGCCGAGGAGGCCAAGTACGCGAAGGACGGAAAGCCCTCGCTCATGGCGAAGCAGTTCGGCGAGCTGACCATGGCCAACATGGACGGCGACACCGTGCCCTTCCTCTGGCGCTACGCCAATCGCTTCGCGCTCTTCGACCACATCTTCCAGTCCATGGTCGGCCCCTCTACGCCGGGCAACCTGGCGATCATCGCGGCTCAGAGCGGCCAGATCCAGGAAGCCCTCCACTCGGACGAGGCCTACGCGGGCGACGGCAACTCGGGCAAGGGCGAACCGGTGCTGAACGACTCGGATCCGCTCTGGGGCTCGCCCGAGGACAAGACTACTGCGGATCGGCAGCCCGTCAATCCCAAGGACTTCCCCGGCTACGGCGTCCAGCTCAACCAGACCTACGCCACCCTGCCGCTCTCGCTGGCGGGGAAGGACGCCGGGGACGAGACTTCCGGGGATCGCGACGCCGCGGGAGACATCGGGGACATCCGCGACGATATCGCCTTCCTATCGCAAAACGGCAAGGACGCCGTGCCCTGGGGCCGGTACGAGGAGGGCTACGACAAGGCACCCACGGACTCGGGAGCGGCCCCCACCGACGCGAACGGCCTGCACGCCTCCTACATCACCCACCACAACGGGCCGCAGTACTTCGACTACATCGCCAACGACCCCGCGGTGCAGAAGAACTTTCTCGGCGACGACGATCACCCCGCGTACTCCGACGCCCAGATCAGTGAGGCACTGCTCGCCAAGACCGTCAACGCCATAGCGAGGAGCAGGTACTGGTCGCAGTGCGCGATCGTCATCACCTGGGACGACTCGGAGGGCGACTACGACCACGTGCCTCCACCCATCCGCTCCTACGGTCCCGACAAAAGCGTCATCACCGTCGGCCCGCGAGTCCCCCTCCTCGTGATCTCGCCCTCCCCGCCTCGTACGCGATCATCCCGGACGAGATCGTGAACGTCCTGCCGCAGACGAGCGGCTACGGCTGCAAGGAGATCGGCGTGACCCCGGTAGACCTGGCCGCGGGCCTGCCCAATCCCGTCCCCGCCGACTTCAACCCTCGGCCGAGGACCGATCCCACGCCGGCGTCCAGGTAATACGGCAATGATTGACCGCAAGGAGGATGGGGCTATGGAATGGTCGTTCAGCGGAAAGGATACGGCCGGCAGAGAGCTCGTGCGGTTCGGCGGCGAGATCCGCTTCTCCGGCATCACGGGTTCGCCCCGCAGGGTTCTTCAGATGTCGAATGTCATCTCGCTCATATGTGAGGAGGGTTGATTAACGCATTCCTAACAATAACCCGTCAAAGTTCTCACGCGCGACGAATAGTATCGCCGCGAGAGCCGAAGGCCATAGGCCCGAGGAAGTCTTCATAGGAGGTCTACCGTGAAACGAACCGTGGTCTTTCCCCTTGCCATCGCAGTCCTGCTACTCGCCGTTTCGTGCGGCGCATCCAATTCCGGTCCGAGCGTCTCGAGCGCTTCGCTCACGGCGGCTCATGTCGCTGCCGCCGACCTGAAGCCGCAGAATCCGGGCAGCACGCCGGCTCCCCCGGCCGCCGTGGCCGCTCTCAAGGGCAAGACCTTGCAGATCGACGGTTCCTCGGCCCTCCAGCCCTTCTTCCTGAACGCCGCGAAGTACTTCGACCAGGGCATGGGCACGAGCACGACCGCCGTAGCCAACGGCTCGGGCAACGGTCTCAAGGATGTCGAGGCGGGCAGCGTCAAGATCGGCATGTCCGACTTCTTCGCCCAGGAGAGCTCGAACCCCGCGGCCTTCGCCGACCTCGTCGATCACCGCGTGGCGGTCGTCGCCTTCACCCTCGTCGTCTCGAAGGACATCGCCGACAAGGTCCAGAACCTGACCCAGCAGGAGGTGATCGACATCTACACGGGCAAGGTCGCCAACTGGAAGCAGCTCGGCGGCCAGAACGAGGCCGTCACCGTGGTCAACCGCCCGCTCGCCTCGGGCACCCGCGCCACCTTCCGGAAGTACGTGCTCGGCGGTGCCACCGAGAACGCCGGCTCGACACTCCAGCAGGACAGCACCGGAGCCGTCGCCACCGCGGTCAATTCCGGCCAGGGAGCCATCGGCTACGTCGCCACGGGTTTCGTGCTCAATCCTCAGTTCGCCGATATCTTCCCGGTCTGCATCGACGGCTACGGCGCCACCGCCGCCAACATCAATAGCGGCAAGTACAAGTTCTGGAGCTTCGAGCATGCCTACACCAAAGGGACGCCCGCGAAGAACAGCGTGGAGCAGGCTTTCCTCGACTATGTCGTCACGCCCGGCGTCCAGAGCACGCTCCTCCCGGCCCTCGGCTACCTCCAGGTCAGCCAGCTGACCGACGCGGCCCTGGCCACCCACCCCCTTCCCGCCGGGGTCAAATAACGGCTCGGGGAAGCGAGAAGAGGAGCTACATGAACACAAGCGAAGCAAGGGTTCCGCGGAGGCGCAGGAGACACGGGGCGGCAGCCGAATCGGCGGGCCACGCCGTATTCGCGGCGAGCGCGCTTATCGTCATCGCGATCCTCGCCCTGGTGTACTACTTCGTCGGCTCGCAGTCCTTCCAGACCTT
>DATKVK010000042.1:0-13450 GCA_035530095.1 Rectinemataceae bacterium
CGAGACCGGTACGGTGGCGGCAGCCGCTCGACGGAGCGCTGGACGGGAGGACGAAGCTCGACCCCGGGCGGCCCCTCCTCCCGCCGAAGGGGCGACGCGTTGTCCGCTTTCGCGTTGTGCGACCCCCCGTCAGGGATGCGTTTCGGGCCCTATCCCGCCATGGACCCATGAGGGGAAGTTTCCATAATTTGCGGATAGGTATTTGACGAGGGCTCGCAACTAGTTTACTTTGTAACTATCTAGGATCAGGGAGGCATGCATGCGGACCCTAAAATTTTCCTCATATTTCCTTATTTTTGCGTTAATGATTGCAGCCGTCGGCTGCGCCACGAAACCCGCCGTGACCAGCAAGGAAGCGGCCGAAAGCACGGTCGTCGCCAGCGCGGCCGGGCTGGCCCCCGCGGGCGACGCCCAGTTCAAGACCATCTCCTTCGCGATTACCGTCGGTAATCCCGAGGCGGTCAAGTCCTGGACCCTCAAGATCGGCGACCAGAACACCGTCGTCAAGACGGTCACCGGCACCGCGGCCGACGTGCCCACCACCTTCTCCTGGGACGGCAAGAACGACTCGGGCGCGATGGCTCCCGAAGGCACCTACACCGCCATGCTCTCCGTCGATTACGGCGATGCGTTCAACGCGGGTCAGGCGGCCTCCAAGAGCTTCATCCTCGACATCAATCCGCCGAGCGGAAGCTTCAGCCCCAATCCCGCGTACTTCACCTACGCGCCCGAAGGCGTCAAGGAACCGATTTCGGTCAACGTCACCGTCCAGCCGGCCCTCGCCAAGGTAGCCAGCTGGAGCATCGACATAACCGATCCCTCCGGCGCCGCGATCAAGACGCTTTCGGCCGCCTGGCCCAAATCCCAGGCCGGCTGGGACGGCAAGACCGACTCCGGCTCCATGGTCCAGAAGGGTGTCACCTATCCCGCCACCCTCACCATAAAGGACGAGTTCGGCAACGCCGGCACTTTCAAGGGCAGCTTCGCCATCGGCAACATGCCGGGCGCCGGGAACAGCACCATCAGCGCCGGTCGCCCGGGCTTCTCCCCGACGAGCGTGACGGTCAAGAACACCCTCGACATCCTCACCAGCGTCGGCTCCAAGGCCAGCGTCGCCGCCTGGAAGGTGACGATCGTCAGCGTCGCCGACGGCAGCGTCGTCAAGACCTTCTCCGGCGGAGCGAGCGACGTTCCCGATTCGGTCACCTGGGACGGCAAGGATCCCTCCGGCAAAGTCCTACCGCAGGGTCAGTACTACGCCGACCTCGCCGTCGACTACGGCAAGGCTTTCATGCCCGCCGAGGTCAAGAGCCCCAACTTCTGGCTCGTCACCTCGCCGCCCACCGGCACGGTGACGGTCAATCCCTCCACCGCCTCGCTCGCCACGGTCGGGCCCGCCAATCCCATAACCTTCACCGTCCAGGCCAAGTCGCAGTACGCCGACATCGCCTCCTGGACCCTGAGCGTGCTCGACCCCAAGGGCACCTCGGTCGCGATCTTCCAGGCCAACTGGCCCAAGAACACCGCAGCCTGGGACGGCAAGACCGTCGAAGGCGCCAACATGGTCTCCGGAGCCACCTATACCGCCACCGCCAAGGTCCAGGACGTATACGGCAACATCGGCACGCTCAGCGGCACGTTCACGGCATCGGGTCTGCCCGTCGCGCCCGAGGCCACGACCGTTACGCCCTCCGCGGCCGGCTTCGCCCCCTCGGGCGTCGTAGCGTCGATGAACACCATCGGCTTCGCCCTCGCCGTGGGCAACAAGTCCGCGGTCTCCGACTGGCGCCTCGACCTGGTCAACTCCGACTCCATCGTCGCGAAAAGCTTCAGCGGCACGGCGAGCAACATTCCCGCCAGCCTCAGCTGGGACGGCAAGGGCGCCGACGGCAACATGGCCCAGGAAGGGAACTACACCGCCGTCCTCACCGTCGACTACGGCTCGACCTACGCACCCACTCGCATCTCTTCCTCGCCCTTCGTCCTCGACATCACGCCCCCGACGGGCAGCATCGCCCTGTCCACCAAGCTCTTCGCCCCCGACGGACAGACGAGCAACCCGAACGCCACCGAGACCATCACGCTCACCGGTTCGTCCAAGTTCGCCCCGCTCGCCAGCTATGCGGTCGACATCCTCGATCCGGATGGCAACGAGTTCATGAACTTCAACGGAACCTGGCCCGCCGCGCCGATAGCCTGGGACGGCAAGGGCTCGAACGGCGAGCTCGTCCAATCGGCCTCCGATTACCCGGTCGTCGCCAAGATCCAAGATCGGTTCGGCAACGTCGGCACCGTCAAGGCCCTCATTTCCACCGACATCCTCGTCGAGAAGGTAGCCGACGGCTACAAGATTCGCGTGTCGAGCATCGTCTTCAAGCCCTTCACGGCGGACTACCTGGACGTCCCGGCCGACCGCAGGGCGCGCAACCTCGCCACCCTCGATCTTCTGGCCTCGAAGCTTTCCCGCTTCCCCGACTACAAGATCAGGCTCGAGGGCCACGCGGTCATGATCTACTGGGACAACAAGGTGAAGGGGGCGGCCGAGCAGAAGTACGTGCTCATCCCGCTGTCCAAGGCCCGGGCCGTGGCGATCAAGGAAGCCCTGGTCAAGCGCGGCATCGCGGCCGACCGCCTGTTCACCACCGGCGTCGGCGCCCTCGATCCGGTCGTTCCCGACAGTGATCTCGCCGAGCGCTGGAAGAACCGCCGCGTCGAGTTCTACCTGATGCAGCAGTAGCCTTCATCGGCGGGGCAACCCGTCTTCCCGCGAGGGGCCGCCTCGGGACTGCAACTCCCCGGGCGGCCCCTCGTGTCGTCAGATACCGCGTCATCCGATGCCGTGTCGGCAGGCTGCGCTTCATCCGCGGGGCCTTCGCCTCCGTGTGTGACGATCGTCACAGACTGCCGAATCGTCCACCCCGTAATTTGTTATAACGTCACTGATGGATGCCATTCGGGAGGTACCGTATGAAGCAGAACGAAGGAACCGTCGATCGCGTCATTCGCGTCATAGTGGGAATAATCGTAGCGGTCGTCGGGATCGTCTATCACAGCTGGTGGGGCCTGCTCGCCCTCATCCCGCTCCTGACCGCCGCCACTGGTGTATGCCTGCTCTACCTGCCCTTCCGCATCTCGACCCGCGGAAAGGCAGCCGCCAAATAGCCGAAAAATTCCCGAGCTTGCGGGCGGGTGGGATTCCCCAAGGTTCGGAGCCTTAGGGGCGAGGCAGCAGCGCGTCGAGCCTTGAGAGGCCCTCGACCGCTCCCAGGGCCAGGCGGATGCCGCCCAGGCTTTTCGTGAACTCGGTGACGGAGGGATCGATCTCGATGATCGTCCCTCCGTTGTTTTTGACGATGGTGGGCAGTCCGGCGGCGGGATGGACGACGCCGGCCGAGCCGACGATGAGGCACAGGTCGGCCGCCTCGGCGCCCGCCATGGCGGCGGCGTACGCTTCGGGGGGGATGCCCTCGCCGAAGAACACGAAGTCGGGCTTGAGGACTCCGTCGCATCCGCGCGGGGCCGGAGCGTCGGGCGGCCAGGAGCCGCAGCGCGGCGGCAGCTTCAGGGCGACTCCGGCGGCTATCTCCGAAGGCGAAGCCCGGATGCGGCGGCCGCATCTCCGGCAGACGAGGCCCGCCAAGCTGCCGTGAAACTCGACGACGCATTTCGAGCCCGCGGCACGGTGCAGGCCGTCGATGTTCTGGGTGACGAGCGAAGCGATCCGCCCCTCGGCCTCCCACTTGGCGAGCACGCGATGCGCGGCATTGGGCTCGGGCAGTGTCGAAGCCTCGTAGAACAGCCCGCGGATGGCCCGCCAGCTTGCTTCCGGATCGCTCGCGAAGCGCGAGAGCTCGAGAATGCCCGGGTCCATGCGATCCCAGACTCCGCCTTCGCCGCGGAAGACCGGAAGGCCGCTTTCCTTGGATATGCCCGCACCGGTAAAGACCAGCATCCGCCGGCTGCCGGCGATCGCCTCCGCGGCCCGGAGAAGAAGAGCCTCGCCATCCGCATCTGCCGTGTTTGCCATGACGATAGTATAACCTGCCCTCTCGTGGGCTTGCAGCGTCCTCGCGCGGCTCACGGGGAATGGGCAAGCAGTGGTGGCGGCGGCGGCGGCTGAATTATCTTGACAATCCCTCCGGGATGGCAAGAATCATCGAGTAGCAGAACTCATATCCTCAGGAGGTTCCCTCGATGAAAAGATTCGGCAGCGTCGCCTTGGCGATCCTGGCGCTGGCGCTCGGCGCTTTCAACCTGAGCGCCCAGGCGGCGCCGGACTTCAGCCTCAACCTCATCCATATCAACGACACGCATTCCCACTTCGATCCCAGCACCGTCAAGCTCAGCCTCGACCTGGGACCGGGCCTCGGCGAGAAACCCGTCTACGTGCAGATGGGCGGCTTCCCCGAGGTGGCCGCCGCCATCGGCAAGCTGCGCGCCGAAGACGGGAACAGCGTGGTCGTCCACGCCGGCGACTTCTTCCAGGGCACCCTGTACTTCACGAAGTACCAGGGCGACGCCGATGTCGCCTTCTGGAACCTCGTGGGCCTCGACGCCGCGACCCTCGGCAATCACGAATTCGACAAGGGCGTTCCCCTGCTCAAGGACCACTTCCTCTCCAAAGTCAGGTTCCCGGTCGTCTCCTGCAACATCGACTTTTCCGGAGAGCCGGCGCTCAAGGGACTCGTCCCGCCCCCCTTCATCGTCAAGGTGATCGGCGGCCAGAAGATCGGCTTCATCGGCGCCACGACCACAGAGACCCCCTCGATCTCCAGCCCCGGACCCACGATCAAGTTCCTCGACCCGGTAGCTCCCGTGCAGAAGGCGATCGACCGGCTGCACCGCGAGGGCGTGTACAAGATCATCCTCCTCTCGCACCTCGGCTATCCGGCCGACCTCGACCTCGCCGCCAAGGTCTCGGGCCTGAGCGTCATCGTCGGCGGCCATACCCACACGCTGCTGGGCGACTGGAACTCCATCGGCCTCCACGGCAGCGGCCCCTACCCCAGTCTGGTCACCGACAAGTCGGGAGCGAAGGTCCTCGTCCTCCAGGCCTGGTCCTGGGCCAGGGTCCTCGGCGACATCGAACTCCGCTTCGACGGCCGCGGGCACGTAGTCTCCTGGACCGCGAAACCCGTGGCAGTCGTCGGGAACACGTCTTTCCGCATCTACGATCTTCCGAACCCCGCCGGAGAGCTCAAGCGGGTCCAGTTCGTCAAAGCCGCCTCCGGCCTCGAGATCTCCGAGTTCGACGGCAAGGCCTACGCTCCCGTAGCGGGAGAGCTGAAAGCCTTCTATGAGAAGGACTTCGACAGGCTCGAGAAGGCTCTCGCCGCGAATCCCGAAATAGCCCTCACCGCTCCCGATCCGCGGGCGGCCAAGCTCGCGGCCGGCTACGCCGCGGGGGTCAGGCAGCTGCAGCACGAAGTGGCCACCCAGGCCGGCGAGGACCTTGCGCGCGGCCTCAACACCGGTCCCGGCCCCATCATCGCCGATGCGATGCGCCTCAAGACGGACGCGCAGATAGCGATCACGAACGCGGGCGGCGTGCGCACCGACGTCCTCCAGGGCCCCCTCACCGTGGCTCAGGTCTACGAGATCATACCCTTCGGCGACACCCTCGTGACCATGAAGCTCTCAGGCGCCCAGGTGATCTCCACCCTCGAAGATGCCGTGGACTTCGCCCTGGCCAACTACGGTCATTCCTTCCCCCAGAATCCTCTCACCTATGTCTCGGGAATCCACTTCGACGTGAACCCGAACAACGCCAAGGGCAGCCGCGTGAGCGACGTGCACGTGCTCACGAGCGACGGCTCCTACGCCCCGCTCGAGAGCGCCGCCACCTACAACGTGTGCGTCAATGACTTCATAGCCGCCGGCGGGGACAAGTACACCACGCTCAAGTCGGGCGCCGATGCCATCGACACCGGCTTCATCGACGCCGAAGTCCTCCTCGCGTATACGAAGGACAAGGTGCTCATGAACGACAAACCGCGAATCCGTATCGTCGAGTAGACTCGCGACGCACCGAGTTTGCAGGGCTCCCCGCTCCGATCAGGAACCGGGGAGCCTTTTTTTCCCCGCAGCGGGGCGTCTCCCGCATAGTGTCCTGAAAATTGTGGATGGTCCGAGGCTCCTCCAGCCTACGGTAGTTTAGGCGCGAGCGGCCTTCTATCCCTTGTGGCGTACACAAGCTTCGTAACACTACGGAGGAGTTGCTAAACCGGTTTATCTACGCTATAGTGCCTTCTGAGCCCTTCCAGGAGGCGCCGCATGCGCATGACTCGTTCGTCCGGAATACTCCTCCACCCCAGCTCATTGCCCGGACCCTACGGCATAGGAGACTTCGGAAGCCCGGCCCGCGGCTTTCTCGAGCGCCTGGCCGAAGCGGGTCAGCGTCTTTGGCAGGTCCTCCCCCTCGGTCCCACTGGCTACGGCGACTCGCCCTACGCGCCGTTCTCGTCTTTCGCGGGAAATGAGCTGCTCATCAGCCCCGAAGCGCTCGAACGCGAGGGCCTGCTCGACAGCCGGGACCTCGCGCCGGCGGCGGCCCTCCCGGCTGAGGCCGTCGACTACGGCGCCGTGATAGCCTGGAAACGCCCCCTCCTCGATCGGGCGGCATCGGCCTTCTTGGAGGGGGCCGGGCCCGAGCGCAGAGCCGCCTTCGCCGCCTTTCGGAACGCCCATGACTCGTGGCTGCCCGACTATTCCCTGTTTCGCGCGATCAAGGACGAGTACGACAGGCGGGCTCGGGACGAGGGCCGCGGCGACGCCTTATGGAACAATTACTGGCCCGAGGCTCTGGCCCGCCGCAGCCCGGACGCGCTGGCGGAGGCGAGGGCCCGGTTCGGCGCCGCGGCGAAGCGCTACGAAGTCCTGCAGTTTTTCTTCGACGAAGAGTGGCGCGGCCTCAAGGCCGCCGCGAATGCCCTCGGCGTCGCGGTGCTCGGCGACATTCCGATCTTCGTAGCCCAGGACAGCGCCGAGGTCTGGTCCCGCCCCGAGCTCTTCGCCCTGGACGAGCGGGGCCGGCCGCTGGAAGTGGCGGGGGTTCCGCCCGACTATTTCAGCGCCGACGGGCAGCTCTGGGGCAATCCTCTGTACGATTGGGAAGCCCACCGTCGCGAAGGCTTCGCCTGGTGGATTGACCGGCTCAAGGCAGCCTTGGACCGCTACGATGCCGTCCGCGTCGACCACTTCCGCGGATTCCAGGCGTACTGGGCCGTATCCGCGCACGAAAAGACCGCCCGCCGCGGCCGTTGGCGCGCGGCTCCCGGCGCCGAGCTCTTCGCCGCGGTCGAAGCCCGGCTCGGCCCGAATCTGGCGATCGTGGCTGAGGACCTGGGCTTCATCACCGACGAGGTGCGGGCCCTGCGCGACGGCCTGGGCCTGCCCGGAATGCGCATCCTCCAGTTCGCCTTCGACGAGGCCGAGAGCGCGGCGGCCTTCGATCCCGGCAACGCCTTCCTCCCCCACAATTACGGCGAGCACTGCGTCGTCTATACCGGCACCCACGACAACGATACGGTGGCGGGCTGGCTCGCGCAGGCTTCGGCGGCCGAGCGCGACTACCTGTTCCGCTACCTGGGCTACTCCCCCGCCGATCCCGTACGGGCCCTCGTCCGAGAGGCGCTCAAGTCGGTCGCGGCCTGGGCGGTCGTTCCGATGCAGGACCTCCTGGGCCTGGGCTCGGAAGCGCGCATGAACCGTCCCTCTACGCCGGGGGGCAACTGGACCTGGCGCCTGGCTGAAGGGGCCTTCAGCCCCGGCCTCGCGGCCGAGCTTCGCGCGACCAGCCGACTCTACGGCCGCAATCTTTAACCTCTCGCGGCTCTCCGCGGGGGCGCCCCCTCCCGTTATCGGGGCGCTTCAGCTATAGTGGCCTCCATGTCGTCGCTTCTCCTCGCGCTGGCTCTGGCCGCCCTCCCCGCGGTCGTGCTGATTTGGTACTTCTACCACCTCGACAAGGCCCGGTCCGAGCCGATCGGTCTCATTCTGAGAAGCGTCCTTTACGGATTCGTGGCCGTCATTCCGGCGGCCGGCATAGAGTTCGGCATCGGAGCCCTCGTCCCTCCGCCGGGGGGCGCGCTCGGGGTCCTCTTCGAGGCTTTCGTCATCGCCGGCCTCGTCGAGGAATCGGTCAAGCTCTATTTCGTCCGGCGCTACATTTTCATACGGCCGGAGTTCAACGAGAGGACCGACGGCATCATCTACGCGATCTGCGTGAGCCTGGGCTTCGCCTTCATAGAAAACTTCATCTACGGACACGATGTGCCGAGCATCCTCTTCGTCCGCGCCTTCACGGCGGTGCCGGGACATGCGGTGTTCTCGGGAGTCATGGGCTACTACGTGGGCATGGCCAAGCTCGAGGAAGGTCGGGCGGGCGCCTGGAAGCGCGGGCTCTTCTGGGCGGTGCTGCTCCACGGCCTCTATGACGCGCTCCTCATGGCCGGGGGGCCGGCGAGCTACCTGGTCATTCCCCTCCTCATTTTCGGTTGGCGCCTGCTCAAGCGCCTCTTCGCGAAGGCCCAGGCTGCCGATTCCGAACGCCTCGGAGGCGGCCGGGGCCTGTAGGTCGGCATCAGGACGTCCGGAGAGCGCCGCCGACATCGGTCGTCGTCTTATCAAAAATCCGTCAAATCGATACTATGTTGCCTGCACGAACATTTGGAGATCACATGAATATCCGCTTCTTCGCGGCCGCCCTGCTCGCGGCGGTCCTCATTGTTCCGCAGCGGGCGAGCTGGGCGGTCGGCACCGACGCCAGCCAGGCCCAGGGCGCCCCCGGCGATCCGGCCGCGACCTCCGTCGGATCGGTCCCTTCCGATTTCCTGGCCGGCTTCGACACGGGCCTCTACCGCATCGAAAACGGCCAAACGGCCGTCCCCATCTGGCTGGACGGGGAAGTCAGCAAGATTTTCCGCCTGAGCGACGGCTGGCTCTTCCTCACCTCGCGCGGGGTCATGTACTCGAGCGATCTCGGAGTCTTCGAGGACCGCTCCGCCGGCATTCCGGTCAAGACCTACAAGAACTTCGTCGACGGCCAGAAAAGTTTCACGACCGAGGTGCAGAACATCGAAGACCTCGCCGTGGACCGCACGGACTCGCATCTCCTGGCCGCCTGCACCAAAGACTCCGTCTACATCTCGAAAGACGAAGGGCAGAGCTGGACGAGTTTCGGCACGCCCGTGCCCTATGAGGTCGGCCTCACGGCCGTCGCCTTGGCGCCCTACCCCGGCACCGGCGAGAGCGCCGTATGGGTCTCGCACCCCATCAAGGGGGTCTTCGTCAAACGCCTTTCGGGCGGCCCCTGGACAGCTTTCGACAAGGGGCTGGCGTCCATCGGAGGCATGACGAGCGTCGAAGAAGTCGCCGACATGCTGCCCACCTCCTCGGGCATGTGGGCCTCCAACAGCTTCCTGCCGCGCATCTACCGATGGGACCCGGCCCAGAAGGGCTTCACGGTGGCATGGAAGGAAAACGCCGACTTCGGCTGCGCCGAATCGCTGGATCAGCTGCCCGACGGTTCGCTGCGCTTCGTGACCGACGGAGGCGTGCGCCGCCTGGCTCCCGGATCGGCCACGCCCGAGGTGGATACGGCGGCCATGTCGGTGCTGCGCGCCGCCCTGGGCGCCAAGAAGGACGCGCAGCTCCTGTCGCTGTCCTGGAAAGAGGGCGACAGACGCTCGAACCTGTCGCAGCTCTGGCTCGTCGACTTCCGGAACCGCAAGCCCTACCGGGCCGAGGCCGAGAACCGCCAAGGGCTCTACCTTCAGACGGGATTCGTCGTCAACCCGGCGACGAGGGCCAAGTACGACAAGTTCATGGATAACCGGCGGCTCGACGCCGTGGTCGTCGATATGAAGGACGACTTCGGCCGCCTTCGCTTCGAGCCGAGAGACCCCGCGATCCGCAGGATAGGCAAAGTCTCCAATCCTCTCAACATCGAATCCTTCGTCTCGCAATGGAAGGCCAAGGGCCGCTACCTCATCGCTCGCATTCCGGTATTCAAGGACGAAGTCGCCTACGAATACGACGGCTGCAAGTACGCCATCTGGGACTCCCGGACGAACGAGCCCTGGCGCGGCACGATCACGAGAAAGGTGGAGCCCGCGCAATCCGAGACCGCACCCGGCGGCACGGGACCCGACCTCGCCGACCTGCCTTCTCCCGCGCCGGTCCGCTACGAGACGACCGACATGAAGGAGTACTGGGTCGATCCGTATTGCGAGGACATCTGGGCCTACAACGTCGCCATCGCGAACGAGGTCATCGCGCGCGGCTTCGACGAAGTGCAGTTCGACTACATCCGCTTCCCGACCGACGGCCAGAACCTGCGCGACGCCAGCTACCGCTGGAAGGATCCCGGCATGGATCAGGAGAGCGCGATCGTCTCGTTCCTCAGGTACGCGCGGGCGAACATCAAGGCGCCGATCAGCATCGATGTCTACGGAGCCAACGGCTGGTACCGCTCGGGCGTTCGCACGGGGCAGGACGTCGAGATCCTCTCCAAGTACGTCGACGTCATCTGCCCCATGTTCTACCCTTCGCACTTCGAGCAGGACTTCCTGGCGCAGCCTCCCGCGATCGAGCGGCCCTACCGCATCTACCAGATCGGCTCGATGCGGACCTACTTCATAGCCCACAAGCGGGTCGTCGTGCGCCCTTACGTCCAGGCCTTCTGGATGAACGTGCGCTACGACCGGATCTACTACAATCCCGGCTACGTCAAGCTCGAGATAGCGGGCGTGCGCGACTCGCTCAACCAGGGTATGACCTTCTGGAACAATTCGGGCCGCTACGACGACATCCCCGTCCTCGACCTCGACCCGAACGGACGGCTCATGGACGGCGCGGCCTCGGCCGGCGCCGACTCCTCGAGCGTCCTGAACTAGGGCGGGAGGCTGCCGGCCCTAGAAGCCGAGGTTCTCGCCCACGACGATGACGGTGAAGTCCGAGAGGCTCGGCCGGCGGCGCAGGATCTGGTACACGCGGCAGATCCGCGTCTCGCCGGAGCAGTCCTGGCAGGTGCCCGCCTTGATGCAGGGATTGGGCCGGTCGAGGCGCCGGTTGTTCATCGGCGCCGCGTAGGTCTCGATCCGAGCCAGGGCCTCGTCGAGGTCGCGCACGATCTTGTTCGCCCCGACGACGACCACGGTCTTCCGGGGACCGAAGGTGAGGGCAGCGACGCGGTTGCCGTTGCCGTCCACGTTGACTATGTCGCCCTCGAGCGTCACCGCGTTCGAACCCGACAGGAAGAGGTCGCAGGTCAGCTGGGCGCGCAGTATCTCGAGCTTGCGCGCCTGATCCAGCGCCGGCGCGTTGTGGTCGAGGACGACCGCCCCGAGCTCCCTGACCTTCTCGTGCGCACCCAGGGCCCGCAGGGTCATCGAACCGCCGAAGCCCACGCTCATGCCCGGCAACACGAAGGAGACGATAGCCGCGAGAGCCTCGGCCGAGCTCGCCGCGTAGCGAGCGTCGAACCCATTCCGCTTGAGAGCCTCGCAGGCAGCCTTGCCCAAGGTTTCGTAGTGCCATTGCTCGACAGCGCCCATACTCTCCCTCCTAGTGTCGTGGTGAAGAGCGATGATAGGTCGCGGCGGCGCCGCCTGTAAAGCGGCCGGGAGGACGAACGGCCGATTAGGGACCCAGACGGCTCCGCAAGGCCGCGAAGCGCGGCTGGGAGCGTACCCAATACCTACAGTCGAAGCTGGGCCTGCTTTTTTCGACCATGATAAGCTCTCCTATCGATTCTCGAGATCGGCCAGGAGGAACTCGCGCAGGTTCATCTGCCTGATTCCCCTGCGGTCGGTCTTTCCGATCGTCTCATCCATGCTGACGACGTACTTGGGGTAATTGTCATCGATCCTTTCCAGGTTGCCGAACTCCCGGGCGGCGGTCGCTTCATCGGCGATGAGGTAGGCCGCCTGGACATAGAGCCGGCTGCCATCCTTCTCGGCCACGAAGTCGATCTCGGCACCGTCGAGCCAGCCGACGTTGACGCTGTAGCCCCGCTCCACGAGGCGCAGGAAGACGGCGTTCTCCACGAGCTTGCCTAGCTCGAGGGGAGTCGTCTGGCCCCGCGCCGCGTTCCGCAGGCCCAAATCTTCGAAGTAGTACTTCTCGCCGACCTCGAAGATCTTCAGGCCCCTAACGTCCGCTCGTCTGGCCTTGCGGACGATAAAGGCTTTCTGCAAGGCCGCGAGGTAGCTCAGGATAGTGGGGACGGGCATGGCGATATGCTGGGCCTTTAAGTACTTCGAGATGTTGTTGGCCGAAAAGAGGTTGCCCACATTGTCCGCGATGTAGTCGAGCAGCGTTTCGAGAAAATCCACATTACGGATCTTCTCGCGCGCGACGACGTCGCGCAGCAGGATCGAGGCGTGGACATTGTCGAGGTATTCGAAGGCGGTAGACTCGGAGAGCCCGATCGCGGAGAGATAGGGCAAGCCCCCGAAGCGCAGGTACCTCAGGAAGCTTTCACGCGAATCTGTTAAGCCATGGAAGCGAAGAAATTCGCCGTAGCTCAAGGGGTGGATCTGAATCTCCACATGTCTGCCCGCGAGAAAGGTGGCGAGTTCGCCGGACAGAAGCTCGGCATTGCTCCCCGTGCAGTAGATGTCGCAGCGCCCTTCGGCCAAGAGGCTGCGCAGGGCGTGCTCGAAGCCTTTAATCTCCTGGATCTCGTCGATGAAGAGGGCGTTGGGAACGCCACTTTTGAGGCGTTCAGAGACATACTCATAAAGTTCGTCTCCGTCGCGAAGCTCGCGAAACTCGTGGAGCTCTTTATTGATGTAGAGGATCTCGGTCCGGGGGTCGCGACTGAGCATTTCGTCTATCAATTGGTAGAGAACAAAGCTCTTCCCAACCCGTCTCTGCCCGGTCAAAACCTTGATCAAGCCTTTCCCAATAAAGGGGCTTACCCTCTCGATATAGGTGGGACGTAGGATATAAGCAGGCAACTTTGTTTTGTCAAACATGTTTAACATGATATCATGATAGTCGTATTTTAGTAATCATAATTTACATTCTTCTATTGCCGACTCCCGAGAGTGGCGCTGCCGCAGTTTTCGCAGAACCTATTCATGGTCGGCCTCGGCGACTTCAGCCACTTCAGTTATGATGCTCGTATCGCTGGCTTTGTCGTACTGACCAAGCACTCGGCGTTTCTTGCCCTCGTATTTTCGAAGCCTGAACCGCCCCGGGTTTACCGGAGACCTGCTTGAGCATCCTCCTGTGCGGTCAGGAGAAACTCTTGTCGCGCCTCAGGCTCAGCTTCCTCGAGTCCCTCGCCAACTCCGTCACGACGACCGTCGTCATGAAACCCCTCCTGCCCGAAGAGACGGCGTCCTACCTCGAGGAACGCCTGAAGCACGTCGGCGCAAGGGCGGATCTCTTCAGCCCCCCGGCGGTCAGGGCGATCCACAACGCCTCGCACGGCATCATGCGC
>DATKVK010000043.1:0-67527 GCA_035530095.1 Rectinemataceae bacterium
TCGCCGTTCAGGCCGTAGCGCAGCTGGATGATCGTGATCTCGCGGTCCGAGAGGTTCTTGAGCACGTCGCCGAGGGTCTCCTGCAGGGCCATGGAGAACACTTCCTCGAAGGGCTCGGTGACGCTCTCGTCCTTGATGAGATCGGAGAGGTGGGTGACGTTGTCCTCGTCGACGGTGGTGTCGAGGCTGGCAGTCTCCTGCGAGAGCTTCATGATCTCCTTGACCTTCCTCGCGTCCATGCCGAGCTTTTGCGCCAGCTCCTCGGAGTTGGGATCGCGGCCGAGCTCCTGGGTGAGCTGCTTGGCGACGAAGTAGCATTTCTTGATCGTGTTGAGCATGTGGATCGGGATGCGGATGACGCGCCCCTTGTCGGCCAGGCTCTTGATGATGGCCTGCCTGATCCACCAGGTGCCGTAGGTCGAGAAGCGGCAGCCCCGCGTGTAGTCGAAGCGCTCCACCGCCTCGATGAGGCCGATGTTCCCCTCGTCGATGAGGTCGAGGAGGGTGAGCCCGCGGTGCTGGTAGTTCTTGGCGATGGACACGACGAGGCGGAGGTTCGAGGAGATCATGCGGTTCTTGTAGCCTATGAGCTCCCGCTCCCATTTTCCGTGCTCCGAGCTCCAGCCGCCGTCATCGGCCGGCACGCTCTCGCGCGCGGCCTCCAGTTCGCGGACCCGCGAGCGGGCATTCTGGATCCTTTCGCCTATGCTGATCTCCTCATCGGCGGAGAGGAGGGGATAGCGCGAGATCTGCTTGAGGTAGAGAGCCAAGGGGTCGGTTTCCTTGGCATGCTTGGGCTTCTTGCGCTTCAACAGCGGGACCTGCTTGGCCTTCTTCCGCTTGGGCTGAACGGGCCTCGGGAATGCTCCGTCGCTCATCGCTCCACCTTACCTTTCCCAGGCCGCGGTCTCCGCTCGGAACGCATTCCGCCGGGCTGCCTCGGCCGCCAGGACTACATTTGGAAAAATACTAAAGCTCGGGGCCCCTCGGGTCGGGTTTCGCCGCCTCAAGCGCCGATCGCCTCGAGCGACCGGCAGTCTTGACCCGGAAGCGGTCAATTCCGCGGCGCCAGCGCCGGATCGAGTGCCTCGCCATTCTTGAACACGAAAAAATACGCCACGGGCGTCGGCCTTCCTTCCTTGGCATCGACGCCGACCCTGCCCAGCTCCTGCCCCGACAGCACCTTGTCGCCCACCCGCACCGTGATGCTTTCGTTGCCTCCGTATACGTAGATGAAGCCTCCGCGGCCCTGGACGAAGACTACCTGTCCGAAGCCGCGGTAGGGGCCGGCCGAGACGACGGTCCCTGAGGCTATGGCAGTCTCCGGGTCGCCCTTGCGGGGCCGGAACATGATGCCGAAGAGCTTGCCGTCCAGATAGTTCGCCTCGCCCTTGCAGGGCCAGCTCAGTTTTAAGTCCACGGCGCGGCTCGAGATCCTGACCGCGGGGGGATCGCGCCCCCTGGGTGCGTCGATGGACGGATCGGCGGAGGGATAAACGACGGCGCCCGGCGTATCGGGCTGGGGGGAAAGCGCGATCGTCCCCGTCGATGAGGGCCGCGCCGCGGCGGCCGCGCCCTTCGGAGCCGCCGGGGAAGCTTGGGCTGCGGAAGCCTGAGCCGATGCGGCCGCAGAGCCCGCCGCGCCCCCCGAGTCCTTCTTGCGCGGCGCGCTCGGGATAAAGAGGAGATCGCCTACTTTGAGGATGGATTCCGCGTCGAGCCTATTGGCTGCCCGCAGGGCCTCGACGCTGGTGTCGTAGAGCCGCGCTATGCTGTAGAGCGTCTCGCCGCGCAGGACCCGATGCAGGCTCGGGATGAGCAGCCGCTTGCCCACCTGGAGAAGACTCGGGTCGCTGATCCGGTTGGCGGATTCTATGGCGTCGACGGGGACATTGTATTCGCGCGACAGCGAGAAGAGGGTCTCGCCCTTCTGGAGGATGTGGTAGACGGAATCCGCCGAAAGCGGAAGGCAGCCGACGAGGGCGAGAAAGGCCAGGACGAAACGCGCTCCCCATGGGGGACGACGCGCCCCGCCTTGGGCACGCGATGCGGATTCGCCTTCCCGGCGGCGCTCGATGACGACAATGTTGCGGCTCATCCGTTCCGAGTATCGGCGGAACGAGACGATTTATTGAGACGGCTGCACGGTCAAACGGCGGGACCTGCGCTCGGCTCGGCATTGCCGGCGGGCGGAGAGCCGGCGGCTGGCGGAGAGCCGGCGGAGAAGAGCCAGGCCCCCGCGTCGTCGATGATCTTGGTGAGGATGACGATGTGGACCTCGTTCTTGGCTCGCTCCACTTCCTTGGCCCAGCGTTTTCCCGGGAAACGCTTCTTGAGCCGCGCTCGGGTGTCGTCGGAGAGCGAGACGAGTTCGCCTCGCTCTTCGGGGCCCACGCTCGCCGCGCCGAGACTGGCGAGGAAGTAGGCCGAGAGCAGGGAAAGCACGGCGTCCTTGGACACGAGGCCCTCCCGGAGATAGGGCAGGGCGTCGACTATGCGCTTCTGGAGCACGAGGCTGAAGGCGTAGTCGAAACGGAGCCACTCGCGGGACTCGACGTCCTTGGCGTCGAGGTAGGGAGCGAAGAAGCTCTCGGCCTCGGCGCTGCGATTGCGCAGGAGCCGCGTAACCCCGAAGAGGACGGCATGTCTCCGCAATAGGGCGGGTTTCTTGGCGGCGAGTTCGGTTTCGAGGCGGTCTATGCCCTCGACGTCGGACTGAAGGAGGTAGGCGTTCACGAGGAGCCGTATGTGGCTGGACTTGTACCGCTTCTTGCGGAAGATCCGATCGACGAGGTAGGCGGCGAGAGCGCTCCAGTCTTCCCGTTCGACGAGGAGGAACACGCGCCTATTGGTCAGGAAGAAGGCGTTGAGCCCGGCTATGAGCACGACGAAGAATAGTGCAAGATACCAGTTGCCTTTCCAGAAGGCGAGAGAGTACTGGGCTCCCAGGAGGAAAAAGGGCATCAGGAAGACGAAAAGGAAGGAAGCGACGATGACGACGTTGAAAAGAACGAAGATTGTCCTAAATTTCATGCCGCGCCGCTCCTATAATTAAAGAAGGCGGGGTTCTTCCATAAAATCGGACGACTTCGGGAAGAGCTGCCTAAAATTGAGGCGATCCGTGCGCCGCTTACAGCTTGCAAGCGGAAAAAGTGTAGCCCCGGCCTCGCGGCGGGGTCAATGGGTGAACTTATGAATGCCATTCTTCTTAAGGACCTTTCCGCCAAGCTCTTTTTTTCCAGACCCTTGTTTTTGGACGAGGGCTACGTGCTCTTGGCCCCGGAGACGCCGGTGGACGAGGCGCTCATCAAGCGCCTTATCCGATGGGAGTTCCGCGAACTCCGCTCCGAGGGCGTGCCTATGGCCGCCGAAGCCAAGACCGAAGGCGCCGACAAGGAAGGCGAGATCGAAGCCGTGCTTCATTTCGCCGACAGCGCCGGGGACCGGGAACGGCTCCAGGGCATTGCCGCCTTCTACGAAGACTTCACCTCCTACGTCGAGGCGCTGTACACCCGCTTCGTCACCACGACTCAGCTCGACTACAAGGAGCTGACCGAGCGGATGAAGGGCATGCTCGGCGTAATCAACGAGAACCGCCGCTTCGTCCTGCGCGCCCAGTCCCAGATGCCCCAGAACAAGAACTATCTGGTATCCCACGCGGTGCGCTCGTCGATCTTCTCGATCATCCTGGGGATCGCCCTCAAGCTCCCTCCCTTCCGCCTCATCGAACTGGGCGCCGCGGCCATCCTCCACGAGATCGGGATGATCCGCCTGCCTCCCCAGCTGTACATGGCCGACCGCCAGCTCTCGGCCCAGGAGCGCAAGTCGATCACCACCCATCCGGTGCTGGGCTACAACCTCTTGAAGGAAAGGCAGGTGCCGCTCGCGGTCTGCCTCGCGGCCCTCGAGCACCACGAACGCCTCAACGGCACGGGCTACCCCCGCTTACTCACCGGCGACAAGATCTCGCTCTACTCGCGCATCATCATGGTGGCCTGCTCCTACGACGCCGTGACCGCGCTGCGCCCCTGGAAGGAGGCGAAGGACGGCTACGCCGGCATGGTGGACCTGCTCAAGAACGAGGGCAAACAGTACGACGACACGGTGATACGGGCCCTCGTCTACAGTCTCTCGATCTACCCCATCGGCACCTACGTCCTGCTCACGAACGGCAAGGCCGCCCTCGTCGTCGACGTCGATCCCGAAAACCCCCGCTACCCCATCGTCCAAGTGCTCGGCGCGCGCAGCCCCGACGGCAAGGACCTCACCATCAAGACCGGCGAGACCTCCGTGCGCGTGCTGCGGCCCATGTCGAGAGAAGAGATCGATCGATCCAGGAATCTCGGGAAATAAGTCCGGAAGGCCCGTTTTATCAGTATCTTGAAGCCATGCCTTCAAGGAAGGGGCTTCGATGACGATCAATCGCAATCTGCTGCGCCAGAATCTCGAAACCGCCCAGGCGAATGCATACCGCCTCTACGCTCTGCACGGAGAGAATGAGCTCTCCAAGAGCGCCGGGTGCTACGCTTCGGGACGCTACGACGGGCTGAGGCAAGCGATCGAGATCGTCGACGCCCAGCCTCCCGTGGAGCTCCTCGGGCCCGCGGTCTTTCCGGAACTCGCCGGGTCGCCCCCCTGACGGAGGGCGTCAGAATGTCCGGGAAATAATTGACCGCATGAGGAGGCTCTATGAACGCTAGAAAGGTCGCTAAACCGCCGGTTCCCAAGGCCGAGTTCGGAAAGGCCAAAAGCGTCGCAACGACGCCGGCCGCGCAGGTTCCGTCCAAGAAGGCGGCGGCGGGGCGGGGCGCGGAGGAGAAAGCCGGCCGAAGAGCATCCGCCGAAGACAAGAAACCGAAGCCGGCGCCCACGGCTTTCAGTCTCGCCGAGATCCAATCCTTCATCGATCAACACCATGCGGGAAAAGGGATACGGCTTCCGGGCCGGACGGCCGACGACATCGGCACGATCCATGACGCCTACAACCAATCCACCTACAAGTATGCGGAGAGAGTCCTGGCGCTATTGAATAGGTGGGCCCGGAACCCGAGCTAGGCCGATCTCAGCATTCGCTGCAGTTCCTGCCGTTCCGCTTGGCCAGATAGAGCAGGTCGTCGGCCCGATGGAAGAGTTCCTTGCGCTCCTCTTCGGGCCGCAGTTGCACTATGCCCGCGCTGACCGTCACGGGGAGGGGGACTTCCTCGGCGCCGAGGGCGCGGATGGCCTCGAGCATGCGGTCCGCGACCGAACGGGCCACGTCGATGGAGGCGTCGGGGAGAATGACGATGAACTCGTCGCCTCCGTATCGGCCCAGGGTATCGGAAGCGCGGATCGCCGGCGCCAGGGCCTTCGCCGCGGCGACGAGAACCCGATCGCCCTCGTCGTGGCCCAATTCGTCGTTGATGCGCTTGAAGTGGTCGATATCGAGCAGGATGAGCGAGAAGGGACTTCCACGGCTCCGGGCTGCGGCGAGGCTCCGGTCCAGGATCTCGTCGGTGTAGTGCCGGTTGTACAGGCCGGTCAGCCGGTCCCTGACGGCCGTTTCCTGGAGCTCCCGGTTCCGCTCTTCGAGCTTGGCCTGGTAGATATAGGCGCGGTGCGCATAGCGCTCGAGGATGAAGGCGACGAGCATGGCCAGTATGAGCTGGACGAGCGAGTTCACCAAATCGGATAGATCGGGGAAGCGGGCGGTCAGGAGCCTCACCCCGACGATGTACAGAGCGACCGTCAGGAAGCCGCGCAGGAGATGCAGGCCCAGGCGCGAACGCAGCGCGATGGTTCCGCCGACGAGACCTATGGCCAGGGCGGACATGTCCCGCGAAACGAGGGCATCCGTCGCCGCGAGAGCCGATGTGAGGAGCGATACCAGGACGGCGGCCGCGACGGGCAGGAAGGACCTGATGCGGGGGAAGGGATGGAGGATGACGAGCAGGCTGCCGGAGGCGAGCAGAAAGGAAAAAAGCAGGACGTAGTCCCGCCACGAGGAACTGCCGACCGGCTCCGCGGGGTGCAGGAACAGCTCATGGAAGAGAAGCAGAGCCCCGGCCAAGGCCGCCGCGGCGCCGATCGGAATGACGGCCTCCTCGTTCGCCTTGCGCATGCTCGCCCGTATCGCGTCGGGATTCTCGCCGGACTGCCTTGCCAAAAACCGGGAACGACGCCGGTCATAGATGATTTCTGGGATTTTCTTCATGTCCGCCTTCATTGAACCATCGGTACCGCCGGCTGGCAAGTGCCAAAAAAACCCCTCGCCTCCCGGCCCTCTTCCACCTTCGGCGGTCTTCCGGGTAGAATCCCCCTAAGCAACGAGGCATTTCGAAATGCGGATGTGTTTTGAAGATGCTGCGGAAAACCCCGGCAAGGAGTGCATATGGACTCATCCCCCCTGCAGAATGCGCGCTATGTTTATAAGCCGAAACTTCCAGCCATCCTCCGCGGCCCGGCCGATCGGATCGGCGTCGTAGCCGGCGCCCCCGCCGAGCCGGCGACCGACCGCGAGCGTCTGCGCTCGATCTTCCCCCTGACCTACGGCAAGACTCGGGTGGATTTCGCTTCGGGCGCGAACCCGAGCCTGGGCAAGAAGCTCACGGTCGGCGTGATCCTCTCGGGAGGGCCGGCTCCCGGCGGGCACAACGTCATCGCCGGACTCTTCGACGGCCTCAAGGCGGGCAACCGCGAGTCGCGGCTCTACGGTTTCCGCGGCGGTCCCGGCGGTCTCGTCGAGGACAAGTTCATGGAGATCGACGCGGCCCTCGTCGACCGCTACCGGAATACGGGCGGCTTCGACCTCATCGGCTCGGGTCGCACCAAGATCGAGACTCCCGAGCAGTTCGCCAAGGCGCTGGAGACGGCCAAGCGCCGCAAGCTCGACGCGGTGGTCGTGATCGGCGGCGACGACTCGAACACGAACGCCGCCCTCCTCGCCGAGTACTTCGCCGAGGCCGGCCGCAAGGATCCGGGCACCGCGCCGATCGCGGTCGTGGGCGTGCCCAAGACCATCGACGGGGACCTCAAGAACGACGCGATCGAGACCTCCTTCGGCTTCGACACGGCCACGAAGATCTACTCGGAGCTGATCGGAAACATCGAGCGGGACGCCGCATCCAGCCGCAAGTACTGGCACTTCATCAAGCTCATGGGCCGCTCGGCGTCGCACATCGCGCTCGAGTGCGCCTTCCAGTGCCGCCCCAACGTGACCCTCATCTCGGAGGAGGTCGAGGCCCGCTCGATGAGCCTCCGCCAGATCGTCGACCAGATCGCGCGCTCGGTCGTGGTCCGCGCCGAGAAGGGCGAGAACTTCGGCGTGGTCCTCATCCCCGAGGGGCTCATCGAGTTCGTGCCCGAGGTCAAGCTCCTCATCGAGGAGATCAACGACATCCTGGCTACCGGCGAGCACGAGTTCAAGGCGCTTTCGAGCTTCGTCGACCACAAGGCTTTCGTCCTGGAACGGCTCACCGAGCCCTCGGCCCAGGTCTACGAAAGCCTGCCCCGCGGCATCCAGGAGCAGCTGCTCTGGGACCGCGACCCCCACGGCAACGTCCAGGTCTCGCGCATCGAGACCGAGAAGCTGCTCGTGGAGATGGTCAAGGCGCGGCTCGCCGACCTGGCCTCGGCCGACGCCTACCGCGGCAAGTTCGACTACCAGACCCACTTCTTCGGCTACGAGGGACGCTGCGGCTTCCCCTCGAACTTCGACGCCGACTATTGCTACTCCCTGGGCTACACGGCCTTCGTCCTCGCGGCCTCGGGCCTCTCAGGCTACCTGGCCTCGGTGCGCAACCTGGCCGAGGGAGCGGACAAATGGGCGGCGGGCGGCGTGCCCCTCATCTCCATGATGAACATGGAGCGCCGCCACGGCGCGGACAAGCCGGTCATCCGCAAGGCCCTCGTGGAGCTGGAAGGCGTGCCCTTCAAGAAGTTCGCCGCCCAACGCGAGGAATGGGCACAGAGCTCGGACTACCGTTTCCCCGGCCCGGTGCAGTACTTCGGGCCGAGCGAAGTCGTCGACACTCCGACGACGACCCTCGTACTCGAGCACGCCGCGCGCGCAGGCAAAGCCGACGGCCGCTAGAGCGGCCCGGGCATCGGTCGCCATACGGGCAGGCTTCGCATAATGCTGCAGATTCTCCGTCGCCTCTTTCATAGGGAGGCGACGCCCGAGCCGGGCTCTCTCGTCGAGGAGCTCTGGGCCGTCGAACTCTCGGCCGCAGGCGGCGCCAGGGTCGGCGGCGCCAGGGTCGGCGGCGCGAAAAGCGGCGCCGGAAGCGGCAATCGCTTTCTGGAAGTCGCGGAGGCGTACTACTCGGCCCACTTCGGCGAGGCGGGGCTCGAGCTCGAGCTCAAGCGGAAGAGCCTCTTCGCCTGGACCGAGGCGCCCCTGTACCGGCAGGCAGATTTCGTCCTCGAAGGCGGCTTCGCGATTCGGCCCGGCTCGCCCTACTCCGCCTGCGGTTTTCTCTTCCGCTACCAGGACGAGGACAATTTCTACTCGGCCCTGGTGTCCACCAAAGGACTGTTCCGGCTCGACGTGGTCTTCAACGGCAGTCCGCGGCCCCTGGTGGCCTGGACGGAGCTGCCCCGGACGGGCCTCGCCTCGGCCACACAGGGCGCGGCAGACGGTGCCGCTGCGGCAGGCGGAGCCGCCGCCCCAGAGGCCGCGCTGCGGAGCTTCGCGCTGCGCGTGATAGCGCGCGGCAGCCATTTCAGCATCCTCGTCGACGATCTCTGGGTCGCCGAGGCGGTCGACGAGACCTTCCGCCAGGGGCACATCGCCTTCGCCGCCCAGAACTACGAGGAGCGGGATGCGGCGAAGGCCTTGCTTTCGAGCTGCCTCGTCGACTCCCGCCCGATGGAGGTCGAGACCTCCTACTACCGCTGGAATTTCTACATCGAGCCCGAGAGCGCGGCGCGCTTCCGACTGGCGCAGACCTACTTCGCCATGGGCGAGCAGCTGGCCGCCGCGATCCAGCTGCGCAAAATCGAAAAGCGCCGGGCGCTCCTTCCGGACGAACTCTTCCTCAAGGCCGAGGTGGCCCTGCGTCTGGAGCTCTACGACGATGCCCAGGCCGCGCTCGACGCCTGCCTGGAGGCCGAGCCCGACCGCCGCGAGGCAGTCGAGGAGAAGGCCAACCTCCTCTATCTGCGCAGCCGCTACGACGAACTCGAGGCCTGGCTCGAAAGCATCCGCCCTTCCATAGAAGACAATGCGCGCCTGGCCGACCTCTCGGGCCACGCGCGCTTCGCCCTGGGCGATTTCGCGGGCGCGGCCGCCGAGTACCGCCGCGCCGCCGAACTCGAACCGGAGCAGGCCCTGTTCCGCATGAACGAAGCGCGCGCCTGGGATCAGGCCAGGCGCCGAGCCGAGGCGGCCGACGCCTACCTGGCGGCCGCGCGGCTCTTCTTCCGCCAGGAGGCCGACGACGACCTGGCCTTGGCCCTGCACCGCCTCGCGGCCCTGAGGCCGCGGAGCCAGGAAGTGCGGGAACTCCGCGCCAAGACCCTCTTCCGCGCGGGCAAGAAGGCCGAGGCGGGAAAGCTGCTCGCCGATCTCGCGCAGAAGGGCTCGGAAGACTCGGCGGTGCACTACCTCCTGGGCATCCTGGAATCGGAAAAGGGCAGGCGGGAGGAGGCCCTGCGGCTCTTCGAACGCGCCGCGGAGCTCGAGAACGAGTACCCTCTGTACGCCTTCCGCGTCGCGGAAACGCGCTTCCTGCTCGGGCTCGACTGCGCCGAAGCCCTGGAGCGCGCCCTCGCCCTGGCTCCCGCCGACGGCTGGACACTCAACCTCGCCGGGCAGACGGCCCTGGCGGCAGGGGACCTGGCCGGGGCCCGCCTGCGCCTCGAAGCGGCGCGCGCGGCCTTGCCCGGGGCCGCCGAGCCGGCGATCAACCTCGCCGAACTCGAGAGCCGGGAAGGTCGCCCCGACGAGGCCATCGCGGCGCTCGAAGCCTTCGACGAGGACGCCGCCGCCCGCAACGAGGCGGGCAATGTCTACGCCGCGAAGGCCCTGCGGCTCGGCGACGCCGAGGCCGAGGCCGTGTTCGAACGCGCGGCGCGGGAATACGAGCGCGCCTGCCGCATCGAGCCCGGCAGAGCCGAGTATCAGGCCAATCTGGCTTCGGTCTACATGCGCCTCGAGCGCTATTCCGAGGCGGAGGAACGGATACGCAGGGCACTCGACGTGGGCGGCGAGAGCCGGGCCTTCCTCCTGGCCGGCGATCTCGGCGCGGTCTTCGGCGATACCGCGCGGGCCGAGACGGCCTATCGGCTCGGTCTGGAGCTGGCCCCGGCCGATCCGGCCCTGCTCACCGCCCTCGGACGCAGCTACCTCTCCCGGCGGGAGTTCGGCAAGGCCGAGGAGATCCTGCGGCGCCTCGAAACCGCCGCCCCGGAGGCCGCCGCGGCCTTCGCCGGCCAGTTCGAGGCCGCGACTACCGACCTCCTGTCCTGCGCCACCTGCGGACGGAGCTGGAAGGTCCCGAAGGACTTGCCGCCCCAGAGCGGCTCGAGCGTGCGCGCCATGCCGCCCGACGACTCGCCCGCGGGGGCCTGCCCCTCGTGCGGGAAGATCTACTGCATCGCCTGCCGCAAGGAGAGCCTGGTCGACAACCGCTTCACCTGCCCCGAGTGCGGAGAAAGCCTCAAGCTTTCGGACAACCGGCTCCGCTATCTGGTCCGAGAGCACCTCAAACGCGACAAGGCCGCGGAATCGGCGGCCCGCGGCTAGGGCGTCCTCCGCTTCGGAACGCGCTAGCCCGTTCCGTCCGGAAAGCCCCGCCAGAGAGGCCCAAAGGCCTCAAAAACCCGGGGAAAAGCCTTGTTTCCGGAGTCTCGGCCCCGGCGCCGCGCTTGTAATTCCCTTCAATCGGCGATAGTATCTGTCCTTGGATACCAGACTATCCAAGGACAGGATGCGTTTCGTGAAATACCTCCCGCTCGTCGTTTTCCTTGCGCTCGTTCCCCTCTCGGTTTTCTGTCAGGACATAACCACCGCCGATCAGTATTTCAGCCAGGTCGCCGACCGCTACGCTCAGATAAACGATTACGAAGGCAAGATCACCATCACCGCGGGCAAGAACGTCATGACCGGGAACATAGCCTTCAAGGCTCCCTCCCTCATCCGCATCGACTTCATCCAGCCCCCCGATCAGGTGATCAATTTCGACGGCCAGACCCTCCAGGTCTACCTCCCCGCCTACCACGCCATTCTCTCCCAGCAGGTTTCGGACAAGGCCCCTTCGGGAGTCGGCGGCGCCGCCCTCGCGAGCCGCGAGGGCCTCAGGCTGATGAGCCGCGCCTACGGCATGGCCTTCGAATCCAGCCCGGCTCCCGTGCCTCTCGAGAACGGCGGGGGAGAACAGGTGGTCCGCCTCGTCCTCAATCGCCGCTCGGTGGCCGAGGGCTTCCGCACGATCATCCTCTCGATCGATCCCAACACCAAGCTCATCAGGCGCATCGAGGGCTGGACGATCGCCGGGGACAAGATCGTCTTCGATTTCACGGGCATCAAGCTCAATCAAGGCATACCGGCGGCGCACTTCATCTACGATTCGCCGGCCTCGGCCAATGTCTACAACAATTTCCTTTTCGGTTCGGCCACTCAACAATGACAAAAGGGAAGTGAAGCCATGGCGCCCATCGGAGAGTTGCTGCGCTCCGCACGTGAGCAAAAAAGTCTCAGCCTCGATCGAGTAGCTGAAGAGACGAACATCGCCAAGCGATATCTCGCCGCCCTCGAAGCGGAGGATTTCACCATTTTCCCCGGCGATCCGTACGTCATCGGCTTTCTCCGCAACTACGCGGACTACCTCGGCCTCTCTTCCGACGAGATGGTCTCCTCCTACAAGAGCCTCAAGATCCAGGAACAGCCCGTGCCGGTCAACGAGCTTCTGCCCCAGCGGGGCATCTCGCGCCGCACGATAGCCCTGGCCTTCGGAGCCCTGGTCGTGGTCATCGTGGTCGCCGCGGTGCTGGCGGGCGGCGGGAAGGGCCGTTCGGGCGTCCAGCAGATCGCCCTGCAGCACACCCAGCCCATGCAGTACCA
Source organism: Rectinemataceae bacterium (assembly GCA_035530095.1). Classification (GTDB taxonomy): domain Bacteria; phylum Spirochaetota; class Spirochaetia; order Treponematales; family Rectinemataceae; genus JAJXZP01. The sequence continues at coordinate 12,044 of DATKVK010000043.1, forward strand.
GATGGACGCTCAGGGCTTTGAGAAGCGCATGTACGTGGGAGACTCGGTCCTCGTCACGTATAAGGGCCAGAAATACCTGCTCTCCGTCGCCAACATCGACGACGCCGTGACCCTCAACACGCCGGCCGGGCCCACTCGCCTCATGCTGGGCGAGGAGGGGACGATAGACCTCGACCGCAACAACCAGCCCGAGATCAAGGTGCTCGTGGGCGATCTGGCCAAGAAGGATCCCTCCAAGGGCGCCACGCTCCGCTTCTCCTTCATCAACGCCGACGCCGCGATGAATGCCGCCAACCAGGCCCCGCCTTCGCTCCAGCAGGCCGAGGCGGCCAACGCCGCCAACCCCGACATAGCGCAGAACACCCCGCCGCCGGTCGAACCGGTCGTCCAGACGGGAGCCAAGAGCGTCGCGCTCTTCGAGGCCAACCGGAGTCCCTACCCCTTCGTCGTGTCGGTCACCTTCCGCGGGCCCTGCCTGTTCCGCTACGAGATAGACCGCAAGGACCGCAACGAGCACTACTACGGCAAGGGAGAGACGGTGACCATCAACGCCAACAACAGCGTCAAGGTCTGGACCTCCGACGCGCAGGCGGTCAAGCTCACCGTGTCCGTCTCGGGCGGCAGGTCGGCCGATCTCGACCTGGGCGGCCCCGGCGAGGTGGCGGTCAAGCGCATCGCCTGGTCGCAGGCCGACACCGGCGGATGGACCTTGAGCGCCTTCGACGTCGACTAAAGGATCACCGTGCGTTTCTGGATCGATCTTCACGGCTGCGCGAAGAACCAGGTCGACGGCGAGGAGATCCTCGCCCGCCTGGAGGAGCGCGGACACAGCTGGGTGGACGAGGCTTCCAAAGCCGATCTCATCATCGTCAATACCTGCGGTTTCATCGAGGACGCCAAGAAGGAGTCCATCCAGGCGGTGATCTCGCTCAAGGCCGCCCACCCCGAGGCGAAGATCCTCGTGGCCGGCTGCCTGGCGCAGCGCTACGCGGCCGATCTCGCCGCCGATCTGGGCGAGGCCGACGGCATCGTGGGCAACGCCGACCTGGGCGCCGTCCTCGAAGCCGCCGAGGCGGCCCTCGCGGGAAAGCGCCCCGTCCTGGTGCCCGAGGCCGCCGCTTCGATAGGCGTGCGCGCACGCACGCGGCTGTTCGACTATCCCGGCACCGCCCACGTCAAGATCACCGAGGGCTGCTCGAACCGCTGCTCCTACTGCGCCATACCCCTCATCCGCGGGAACCTCCGCTCGCGGCCCGTCGAGGACGTGCTCGCCGAGTGCGAGGCGCTCCTGGGCCGGGGCATCCACGAACTCGTGCTCATAGGCCAGGACCTCGGCTCCTACGGCCTCGATCTGCGGCGAACCACGGCCGCTCGCATCGGCGCCGCGCCGGACGCGGCCGGCGCGGGCCAGGACGGCGCGGGCCAGGACGGGGCCCAGCTCCTTCCCGAGCTGCTGGCCGGCCTTTCGGCCCTGCCGGGCGACTTCCGCGTGCGCACCCTCTACATCCATCCGGACAACTTCCCCGCCGGAATACTGCCCCTCATGGCGGCCGACCCGCGGCTCGCGCCCTACTTCGACCTGCCCTTCCAGCACGCCTCGGCGCGGATCCTCAAGGCGATGCATCGGCGCGGGAGCGCCGAGGTCTACCTCGAGCTCCTCGGCCGCGTGCGCCAGGCCCTGCCCGACGCGGTCATCCGCTCGACCTTCCTCCTCGGCTTCCCCGGCGAGACCGACGAGGATTTCGCCGCGTTGCGCGATTTCCAGGAGAAGGCCAGGCTCGACTGGCTCGGCGCCTTCGCCTACTCGCGGGAGGAGGGGACGCCCGCCTACGCCCTGCGCCCGGCGGTGAGCCGCAAGGCCGTCGCGGAGCGCAAGCGCACGGTCGAGGAAGCCCAGGAGCGCATAACGCGAGAACGCCTGGAGCGCTTCGTGGGCCGGGAGCTGCGGGTGCTCGTCGAGGAGGAGGCCGCCCCGGCCGCGGAGCCCGGCGAGCGCGGCCCCGTCGGCGAGGCCGGCGCGGGCGAGGCCGACGAGGAGTTCTCGCTCGGCCGGGCCTGGATGCAGGCCCCGGAGGTCGACGGGCTGACGGTCCTGCGGGGCCGCAGACGGCCCGGCGAGCTGGTGCGCGCGCGGGTCCTGGCCGTGGCCGGCGTCGACTTCGACGCGGCGATCCTGGACTAGCAGGCGCGGCCGATGGAAGCGAGCCTTCCGCCCTACCTCGCCAGTCTCAACCCGGAGCAACTCGAGGCGGTGCGCCACTCGGGCGGACCCCTGCTCATCCTGGCAGGGGCCGGCTCGGGCAAGACGCGCGTCATCACGACAAAGATCGCCTATCTCGTGCGCGAGCGCGGCGTGGAGCCCGAGTCCATCCTCGCGGTGACCTTCACGAACAAGGCCGCCCGCGAGATGCGCGACCGGGCCGCGGCCATCGAGCCGCGATGCGGCCGCTCCACGATCCGGACCTTCCACTCCTTCGGCGCCTGGTTCCTCCGGCGCAACGCCGCGGCCGCGGGCCTCGACCCGAACTTCGTCATCTACGACGACGACGACTCGACCACCCTCCTCCACGCCGCCTTCCCCCAGTACACGCGCAGCGAATGCGGGCGCATCGCCTCGGCCGTAGCCCGCGCCAAGGATCTCGGCCTCGAGCCCGACTCGCCCGACCTCTCGGCCGCCTTCCGCGATCCGCAGACGCGCCGCGCCTACGCGGTCTACGAGGAGCGGCTGCGCCGGACCGGCAACGTCGACTTCGGCGACCTCATCAGGCTTCCGGCCCGGCTCCTGCGCGACGACCCGGCCGTGGCCCGGCGGACGCGCCAGCGCTTCCGCGTGATCCTCGTCGACGAGTACCAGGACTCGAACGTGGCCCAGTTCGAGCTCCTGCGCCTGCTCGCCGCCCCGAGCGACAGCTCGGCCGAAGGCGCCTACCTCTGCGTGGTGGGCGACGACGACCAGTCGATCTACCGCTTCCGCGGCGCCGAGATCCGCAACATCCTCGAGTTCCCGGACATCTTCCCCGGCACGAGCGTCGTCAAGCTGGAGCGGAACTACCGCTCGCGGCAGAGCATCCTCGACGTGGCGGGCCAGGTCGTGTCGCGCAACGCGGGGCGCCTGGGCAAGGAGCTCCGCGCCGAGCGGGGCGGAGGCGAGCGGCCCAAGCTCGCGCTCCTGGAGGACCAGGACGAGGAGGCCGACTACTGCGCCCGCCTCTGCGAGGCCCGCGTCGGCTCGGGCGGCTCCTGGTCCGACCTGGCCATACTCTACCGGACCAACGCCCAGTCCCTCACCTTCGAGCAGGAATTCTCGCGGCGCCGCATCCCCTACCGCCTCGTGGGCGCGCTGCGCTTCTACGAGCGCGAGGAGATCAAGGACAGCCTGGCCTACCTGGCGCTGATCTCCAACCGCAGGGACGAGGTCGCCTGGAAGCGCGTGGTGAACAAGCCCACGCGCGGCATAGGCGAGGCCAGCGCGGACGCCGTCCTGGCCCTGGCCGAGGGCGCGAGTCCCGGCGGCCTCGGCGACCTCGTGGCCGCGTCGCGCGCTGCGGCCGGGACCGTCAAGGGCAAGGCCCGCTCGGGCCTCTCCGGCTTCGCCGAGCTCGTCGACGGACTCGGCGGGCTCCTGGAGGCCGGGCCCTCGGGCCGCTCGGGCGACGAGACCCTCGCCGGCTTCCTCGAGGCCGTCGTGAGGCGCACGGGCCTCGCCGACTACCACCGCAGCCAGGACGAGATAGCCGGCACCCAGAAGATGGCCAATCTCGACGAGCTCGTGAACGCGGCCTCGATCTACCCCCGGAGCGCCGAGGGGCTGGCGGCCTTCCTCGAGACGATCGAGCTCGACCGCAGTCTCATCGACGACAAGGGCAAGAAGGAAGGCGCGGCGCCCGACGCGGTGACCCTCATCACGATGCACAACACCAAGGGGCTCGAGTTCCCCGTCGTGATCGTCACGGGCATGGAGCAGGGGCTCTTCCCGCGCGACGACGAGGACGGCGAGGATCTGGAGGAGCAGCGGCGCCTCTTCTACGTGGCCATCACCCGCGCCAAGGACGAGCTCTACCTCAGCGCCTGCCGCTGGCGCCGGCTCCACGGCCGGCTCTCCCAGACCCTGCCCTCGCGCTTCCTGACCGAGATCGACGCCGACTCGCTCGAGCGGGTCGCCGGCCGCGGCCGAACCGCGGGCGCCGCGCCCCGCTACGGGCAGGGCGGAAGCCCCGGCCGCGGCCGGGCGATGCCCGGCGAACCCCGCTCCGGCGCCGCAGGGGCGGAGCGGCCGGAGGCCTCGCCCTGGAGGGCCGGCCAGGCGGTGTACCACGACGATTACGGATCGGGCGTGATCATCAAGGTGAGCCCCACGCCGAGCTCGGGGCCGCTGGTCGTCGTGCGCTTCGAGACCGGCAGACAGGCGCAGTTCTTCCCGCGCTTCACCTCGAAACTCGAGCCCTCGAGGACGTGACATGGACAGGTTGGACGATTCCGAACGATTGCTGTCCCTGCTGCCGCCCATCCGCAGGGCGCGGCTCTGGCGGCTCTACGCCCAGGACGGGCGCCGCTTCCTCGACTTCTGGATGGACGGCGGCCGCGACATCCTGGGCGCCAAGGGTACGGGCCTCGGCACGGCCCTGAAGGCGGCGGTGGACCTGGGCACGGCGAGGCCCCTGCCCTCGGTCTGGAAAGCCAGGCTGGCCAAGCAGGTCGCCGAACTCTGGCCCGGATACGCCGCCCTGCGCCTGTACCTGAACGAGGAGCGCGCCCTGGCGGCCTTGGGCCGCGAGATGGGAACCCGGGCCGCGCAGGACTCGGCCGCTGCGGACTCGGCAGCGCAGGACTCGGCAGCGCCCGTCGCCGTCGGTGATCCGAATGGCGGCGGCCTGGTCTTCGACCCCGCCGAGCGGCCCGCGCCGAGGAGCCCGGGGACAGTGCTCCTCCTCAGGCCCTACGCCGAGGCGCTCGGGGCGCCCGGTACCGGAAGCCGGCCGGGCCCCGAGGACGCGCCCGAGCCGCGATTCGCGCCGCGATTCGCGGCCGCCCTCGTGCGGCTGCCCTGCCCGCGCGTCTTTTCGCCCGCCATAGCGCTGCTCCGCGACGGCGAGGCCGCCGCGCGGATGAGCGAAGACCTCGTCCCGCCGCTGGTGCTGGCTGCGGCCTCGCGCTCGCTCTGGGAGTTCAAGCGCTTCGCGGAGAGCTATGACGAGAAGCTCTGGCGCAGGGTCGACCGCAGGCTCGGCCCCTTCTTCGAGCGCTCGGGCCCCTACCTCTACCCGCGCCATTCGGCCGCCGAGCACGAGGCCCGGTTCCGCGCGGCTCTCGAGGCCGGCGCCCTCATATCGCCGATCCACGCCCTGCCCTCGATCGTCCCCGGCGACTTCGACGACGGCGAGCTGGCCCGGCTAGCCGCGGCCCTCGCGCGCTAGGATCTACTCCGGCCTGGCGGACTGAAGCGGCCGAAGGTCCAGGTCCAGGTCCAGGTCCAGGTCCAGGTCGAGGTCCCGCCGCTCAGGTGGCGGCCTGCGTGTCGGTAGTCATTTCCTCGATATTCCCCGGCCGATGAGGCATGGCCGCATTGTCTCACCAGAGTTCCCCCGGGCAACGGCGGCGGATACCGGCTTGCACTACCTTTGCCCTTTCGGTATGATCATAAGCGTATCGAAACCGATACGAAAGAGTTTCAATGATCGAAGAGCTGGCGGAGCGCGAGCGCAGCATCCTCAAAACGCTGACCGAGCAGGGCAGCCTCTCGGTGAGCGCCCTGGCCCGCGATCTCGGCGTCAGCGAGGTGACTGTCCGCTCGGACCTCAAAGCCCTGGAGGAACGCGGCTACCTCAGCCGCTCGCGCGGCGGGGCCTACCCCGCCCTCCACCAGAGCATCCTCGAGCGCCAGAGCCAGCGGATCGTCGAAAAAAACCGCATAGCCAAGGCGGCCGCCGAGCTGGTGTGCGACGGCGACCGGATCATGATCGAAGCCGGCACGACCACAGCCCTCATCGTCCGCTACCTCATCGGCAAGCGCGACGTCCAGGTCGTGACCAACTCCACCCTCGTCTTCTCCTACGCGCGCCTCAATCCGAATCTCCAGATCACCCTGACGGGGGGGGAGTTCCGCAGGGAGACCGAGTCGATGGTCGGCCCCATAGCGCTCCGGACCATAGCCGGGCTCAACGTGCGCCTGGCCTTCGTGGGCACCGACGGCTTCTCGGCGTCGATCGGGATGACGACCCAGCTCGTCGAGGGCGCCGAGATAGTCAAGGCGATGCGCGACAAGGCCGAGGCCACCTGGCTCGTGGCCGACTCGTCCAAATACGGCAAGACGGGCTTCGTCAGCGTCCTGAGCCTGGAATCGATCCACGGCATCATAATCGACGAGGGACTCGGCGAGGACGCGATGCGCGACATCGTGGGTACCGGCCTCAGCGTCGTGCGAGTTTAGGAGGTTTACGTGGCTCATGTGCTGATCATGCCCCGCCAGGGGAACACGGTCGAATCCTGCATCATCGTGCGCTGGAGCGCCCGGGAGGGCGATTCGGTCTCGGCCGACCGGAGCGTCTGCGAGGTCGAGACCGACAAGGCCAGCTTCGACGTCCCCGCGGGCTCGGGCGGCATACTATTGAAGATTCTCAGGGCCGAGGGCGACGATGTCCCGGTCCTGGAGCCTATAGCCGTGATCGGCGCGGCCGGCGAAGACTGGCGCGCGGCCCTCGGGTCGGCCGCGCAGGCGCCCGGCGGCGCTACGACCGCGCCGGAGGGCGGGGCGGCAGCCGCGGCCGCGGCAGCCCCGGCCGCGGCCGACTCCGGAACTGCGGTCGCAGGCGCCGCGGCCCCGAACGCCGGCGACGCTCGCGCGACCACCGGTCCCGAAGCGCCGAAGGAAAGCCCGGGCGTCTCGCCGCGGGCGCGGCGCCTGGCGGCCCAGACCGCCGTGGACGCCTCGGCGCTCCAGGGCTCGGGCCCCGGCGGCCGCGTGCTCGAGCGCGACGTGGCCGCGGCGGCGGCTCCCCTGACGGCCGCCGCCAGGGCTTCCGCGGCGGCCACCGGCGCCCCGCTGCCCTCGGGCGGCAGCGCCCTGGGCGGCCGGATCGGCGTGGCCGACCTCGGCGCGGCAAAGCCGGCCTCCACACCGGTCAAGGCCACAGCCGCCGGGAGCCCCGCCTCGCCCGAAATCGGCCCCTACTCCGACACGCCCCTCAAGGGCATCCGCAAGATCATAGCCGACCGGATGCGCGCCTCGCTCGCGCAGAGCGCCCAGCTCAGCTTCGACGTCTCGGCAGACGCGGAGCGCATCTCGGCCGTCCGAGCTCGCTTCAAGGCGAGCGACAAGGCTCTGGGCCTCTCGGAGGTCACGATAGGCGATCTCGTCCTCTTCGCCGTCTCGCGGGTCCTGCCCGCCTTCCCCATGGTCAACGCCCACCTGGTCGACGGGACGCTCAGGACCTTCGAGCGCGTCCACCTCGGCCTCGCCGTGGACACGCCGCGCGGCCTCATGGTGCCTGTCATCAGGAACGCCGACCGCCTGAGCCTCGCAGGGATCTCGGCCGAGGCCAAGCGCCTCGCCGCGGCCTGCCTGGGCGGCTCGATCAGCCCCGACGAGCTCTCGGGCTCGACCTTCACGGTGAGCAACCTGGGCGCCTTCGGCATCGAGAGCTTCACCCCGGTGCTCAACGCACCCGAGGTCGGCGTGCTCGGCGTCTGCGCGATCACCAAGACCTTCGTGCCCGGCCCGGACGGCGCGCCTTCCCTCCGTTCGCGCATGGGCCTGTCCCTGACGGTGGACCACCAGGTGGTGGACGGGGCGCCGGCGGCGCGCATCATCAAAGCCATCGCTGACGCGATAGGCGATATCGATCTCTACCTGATGAAGTGAGGTCCGCATGAGTGAGTACGACGTCATCGTCCTGGGCGGCGGCCCCGGCGGCTATCTGGCCGCCGAGCGACTCGGCCACGCCGGCAGGAAAGTCCTGCTCGTGGAAAAGGAGAAACTGGGCGGCGTGTGCCTCAACGTGGGCTGCATCCCGACCAAGACCCTCCTCAATTCGGCCAAGCAGTATGTCCACGCCAAGGAGGCGGCCAAGTTCGGCGTCAACGCGACCGGCCTGTCCTTCGACTGGGGCGTCATGCAGTCCTGGAAGCGGGAGGTGGTCGACAAGCTGGTCGGCGCCATCGCCCTCACCGAGAAGAAGCTCGGCGTCGAAGTGGTCCAGGCCGAGGGCCGCTTCCTCGGTCCGGGCCGGGTCGAGGTCCGGGGCGTCGTGCACCAGGCCGCGGCGGTGATCCTCGCCACGGGCTCCTCGCCCGTGATGCCGCCCATTCCCGGAGCCCGCGACAATCCCAAGGTCGTCGATTCGACCGGCCTCCTGTCCGCGCCCGCGGTGCCCGAGCGGCTCTGCGTCATCGGCGGCGGCGTCATCGGCATAGAGTTCGCGGGCCTCTTCGCGGCCCTCGGCTCCAAGGTCGAGATCGTCGAGATGATGGACGAGATCGTCCCCTTCATGGACAAGGAACAGGCGCCGCTCCTGCGCCGCGCGATGAAGGATGTCGCCTTCCGCCTCGGCTGCAAGGTCGAGCGCCTCGTGGGCGGCAAGGTCGTCTACAGGACCAAGGAGGGGACCGAAGCCTCTCCCTTCGACGGAGCCGAGGCCGACCTCGTGCTCATGGCCGTCGGCCGCAGGCCCAACCTCGAGAACTGGGGCGCCAAGGAGTCGGGCCTCGACTTCGGGCCCAAGGGCGTGACCGTCGACGACCGCATGCGCACGAACCTGAGCGGCGTCTGGGCCGTCGGAGACCTCACCGGCCGCAGCCTGCTCGCGCACTCGGCCTACCGCATGGCCGAGGTCGCCGTGGCCGACATCCTCGCCGCCTCGGGCGCCGCCGAGCCGGAGGCCGGCAACCGCATGCGCTACGACGCCATCCCCTGGGTGGTCTACGGCATGCCCGAAGCCGCAGGCGTCGGCCTCACCGAAGAGGAAGCGAAGCGCCGCGGCATCGAGATCAAGAAGGCCAGCCTTCCCCTGCGCGTGTCCGGACGCTTCGCGGCCGAGAACGGCTTCGCCGCGCCCGGCTCGGTCAAGGTCATAGCCGAGGCCGCCTCGGGGCGCATCCTCGGCATCCACGTCCTGGGCGCCTACGCCTCGGAGATCATCTGGGGCGGCGCCGCCCTCATCGAACAGGAACTGCGCGTCGTAGACGTTCAGCAATTGGTCTTCCCGCACCCGACCGTCAGCGAAGCCATTCGCGAAGCGGTCTGGGCGCTCTAGCCTACGCCGAGAGGAGCATCATGCCCAAGTCCATCGTCGTCGATCCCGCCCAGGTCAGAAAGCCGGGCAAGCTCGAGATCGCCAGCATCCCCGTCAACGCCTATAAAAGCGACTACAAGTCCGAGCTCTCCCGCTTCGGCGGCGAGGCCGGCCTCAAGCGCCTGTGGATCGACATGGTCTACATCCGCGAGTTCGAGACCATGCTCAATTCCTTCAAGACCCAGGGCTCCTGGGGCGGGATCGAGTACAACCACAAGGGCCCCGCGCACCTGTCGGCCGGACAGGAGGCCGCCTCGGTCGGGCAATGCGCCGTCCTCGAGCCGGACGACTTCATCTTCGGCTCGCACCGCAGCCACGGCGAGATCATCGCCAAGTGCCTCTCGGCCTCGCGGCGCCTTCCCGAGGCCGAGCTGCAGCGCGTCATGGAGGGCTTCCTAGGCGGCGACACTTTGCGCGCCGCCGAGAAGGTGAGCCACCAAGGCCTGCGCGACCTCGCCGAGGCCTTCGTCATCTACGGCACCCTCGCCGAGATCTTCGCCCGCAAGGACGGCTTCAACCGCGGCCTCGGCGGCTCCATGCACGCCTTCTTCACGCCCTTCGGCTCGATGCCGAACAACGCGATCGTCGGCGGCTCGGCCGACATCGCCACGGGCGCGGCCCTGTACAAGCGCATCAACCGCAAGGCGGGCATCGTCATCGCCAACATCGGCGACGCGTCGATGGGCTGCGGCCCGGTGTGGGAGGCGATGAGCCTCGCGGCGATGGACCAGTACCGCACGCTCTGGCCCAAGGAGGTCGGCGGCTCCCCGCCCATCCTCTTCAACTTCTTCAACAACTTCTACGGCATGGGCGGCCAGACCTCGGGCGAGACCATGGGCTACCAGATCCTCGCGCGCGTAGGCGCCGGCGTCAATCCCGAGAACATGCACGCCGAACGCGTCGACGGCTACAATCCGCTCGCCGTGGCCGACGCGGTCGAGCGCAAGAAGAAACTCCTCCTCGAAGGCCGCGGCCCCGTCCTCCTCGACACGATCACCTACCGCATCTCGGGCCACTCGCCCTCCGACGCCTCGAGCTACCGCACGAAGGAGGAGATCGAGCTCTGGCAGCAGGCCGACGCCATCGAGGACTTCGGCGCCTACCTCGTCGAGCACAAGGCCCTCTCCAAGTCCGAACTCGAGACGGCGCGCGCGGCCGTCGTCGAGCGGCTGGCCCAGATCGTGCGCCTCGCGACGGGCGACGCCGCGAGCTCCCGTGTCGACGGAGCCTTCATCGAGTCGGTGATGCTCTCCAACGGCAAGGTCGAGCGCTTCGACGAGACGACGAGCGAGGGGCGGGCGCGCAAGAGCGAGCTGCTCGGGAATCCCGCCGACAACCCGCGGGTCAAGGCGCTCGCGGGCAAGGCCCGCTACGCCTTCGACGCCGAGGGCAAGGCCGTACCCAAGAACAAGCTCTACCAGTACCGGGACGGCCTCTTCGAGGCCATGCTCCACCGCTTCTCGATAGATCCGACCATGGCCGCCTGGGGAGAGGAGAACCGCGACTGGGGCGGCGCCTTCGCCGTGTACCGCGGCCTCACCGAGGCCCTCCCCTACCAGCGGCTCTTCAACAGCTCCATCTCCGAGGGGGCCATCGTCGGCTCGGGAGTCGGCTACGCCATAGCCGGCGGCCGGGCGGTCGTCGAGCTCATGTACTGCGACTTCATGGGCCGCGCGGGCGACGAGATCTTCAACCAGGCCTCGAAGTGGCAATCCATGTCGGCGGGACTCATCAAGATGCCGCTCGTGATCCGCGTGTCGGTGGGCAACAAATACGGGGCCCAGCACAGCCAGGACTGGTCCGCCCTCCCGGCGCACATCCCCGGCCTCAAGGTCTACTTCCCCGCCACGCCCTACGACGCCAAGGGCATGCTCAACCTCGCGTTGCGCGGCACCGATCCCGTGGTCTTCTTCGAGAGCCAGCTCCTGTACGACATGGGCGAGCAGTTCGAGCGGGGCGGCGTGCCCGAAGGCTACTACGAGGTGCCCGAGGGAGTGCCGGCCGTGCGCCGCCGCGGCAAGGACCTCACCATCGCCACGATAGGCGCCACGCTGTACAAGGCCATGGAAACGGCCAAGGTCCTCCAGGCCGAGTACGCTCTGGAGGCCGAGGTCATCGACCTCAGGTTCCTGGCCCCCCTCGATTACGAGGTCCTCGTCGAGTCGGTGCGCAAGACCGGCAGGCTCCTCCTGGCGAGCGACGCGGCCGAGCGCGGGTCCTTCCTGCACACGGTGGCGTCCAACGTGCAGACCCTGGCCTTCGACTCGCTCGACGCGCCCGTGGCCGTGGTGGGGAGCCGCAACTGGATCACGCCCGCCGCGGAGATGGAGGAGCTCTACTTCCCGCAGCGCGACTGGATCCTCGACGCGATCCACGAGCGCATCCTGCCCCTGAGCGGCCGCAAGCCGGCCACCGTGCAGACGGGCCTGGACCTCGCGCGCCGCGCGCGCCGCGGAGTGTAGACGGCGATGGCAAGCCCGCGCGCGGAATCGCGAAACCTCGAGGCTGTCGTCAACGATCCGGCTCCATCGGGAGCGGTCAGGCTGGAGGCCCTTCGCGAGCTCGCGCGCGAATACGCGGGCGGGCCGGCGGCCGATGCCGCGGAGGGCCTCGGCTCGCCGGTGCGGCGCACGGGCGAGTCCAACAACCACGTCCACACCATCTACAGTTTCAGTCCCTACACGCCCGCCATGGCGGCCCTCGAATGCCGCAGGGCGGGCCTCGAGGCCGCAGGCTCGGTCGACCACGACTCCGTCGCTGCCGCGAGCGAGATGCGCGAAGCCTGCGCCCTCCTCGGGCTCGGCGCGATCACGGGCTGCGAGCTGCGCGTGTCCTTCAAGGACGGTCCCCATGCGGCGCGCAAGATCAACAATCCCGACTCGCCCGGCCTCGTCTACATGACGATCCAGGGCCTGCCCGAGAGCGGCTCGGGCCGGGTCGAGTCTTTCCTCAAGCCCATCAGGGCCCGAAGGCGCCGGCGCACCGAACGCATGTGCGGCGCCGCCTCCGACATGCTCGCCGCCGCGGGCCTTGAGCGCATCGACTTCGAGACCGAGGTCGTCGCGCGCTCCAAGGCGGCCGAGGGCGGCGGGATCACCGAGCGGCATCTCCTGGCCGCCGTGGCGCGCCGCCTCCTAGCCGCCTACGGCGCCGGGCCGGGCCTGATCGAAGGGCTGAGGCGCGCCCTCGGAGTCGAGGCGAGCCCGCGAGCGGCCGCCCTCCTCTCGGAGACCGAAAGCCCTCACCTCCTGTACGACCTCATAGGCCTGCTCAAGACGGGCTTCCTCGACCGCATCTTCATCCAGCCCGACGAGATCGAGTGTCCCCCGGCCCGCGAGGTCGTGGCTCTGGCCCTGGCCGCCGGGGCGGTGCCCGCCTACGCCTATCTCGGCGACGTGGGCGAGTCGCCCACCGGGGACAAGAAGGCCGAGAAGTTCGAGGACGAGTTCCTGGAGGAGCTCTTCGAGGAGCTGGCCGACCTCGGCTATCCGGCCGTGACCTACATGCCTCCGCGCAACACGCCCGCCCAGCTCGAGCGGATCCGGACGCTCTGCGCGAGCAGGGGGTTCATGGAGATATCCGGGGTCGACATCAACCAGAGCCGCCAGTCCTTCAACTGCCCCGAGCTGCGCAGGCCCGAGTTCCGCCACCTCGGCGACTCGACCTGGGCCCTCGTGGCCCACGAGGCGCTCTCGAACGCCGATGCCGCCGCGGGCCTTTTCTCGCCCCGCGGCCCCCTGGCCTCTCTGCCTCTGCGCGAGCGGATGGCGGCCTACGCCGCCGCCGGCCGCGCGCTCGATCCGGCCCGGCCGGAGCGCGCCGGCGACATCCTGTCCGAACTGCGAAAAGGGAGATTCACGCGATGAGCGACATCGATCATCTTCTTGCGGCCCCCCTGGTGCGAGGCCTCTTCCTGAACGAGCTGGACCGTCCCGCCGTCGTCGTGCCGGGCCAGGAGCCCGCCGCGGCCCGCGGCGAGGCGCTCGAGGCGGGCCTGAGGGCCGCCGACTCAGGCGGCATCGACGAGAAGGACTCGGCCGCCGCCCTCGCCGCCGCCCTCGCCGCCTGGCGCTCGGCCAAGGCCGGCCGCGGCGGGCTCCTGCCCGGCTGCGTGACGGTCACGCTCGGCGGCGCGAGGGCGCACTACTACCCCGCCGAGCGCATCGACGAGGCCCGCGGCCGCGCCGAGCGCCGCGACGCCTCGCCCTGGCCGGCCGCGAAGGGCGGAGCCGCGGCGAGCGCCGGCTCGGCCGCCGGGCGGTCGGCAGTGGTCGAAGGCAGGGTCGCCGTCGTCACCGGCGGAGCCCAGGGCTTCGGCGAGGAGATCGTCCGGGGGCTCGCCGCCTCCGGCGCCCTCGTGTTCGTCGCCGACCTCAACTTCGACGGGGCCCGGAAGCTGGCCGACGCGCTCTGCGCCGAGGCCGGGAAGACCGTCGCCATTCCGGTGTCGGTCAACGTCACCGACGAGGCCTCGGCGGCCCAGATGCTGCGCGCGATCGCCTCGGCGGCCGGCGGCGTGGACCTCGTCGTGAGCAACGCGGGGGTCCTCAAGGCCGCTTCGGTGCTTGAGCAGGACGCGACGGCCTTCCGCTTCGTCACCGACGTGAACTACGTGGGCTTCTTCCACGTCTCCAAGCAGTCGGGCCTCGTCCTGCGCCGCCAGAGACGGAGCGCCCCGCGCTGGGCGACGGACCTCGTGCAGATCAATTCCAAGTCGGGCCTCGAAGGCTCGAACAAGAACGGCGCCTACGCGGGAAGCAAGTTCGGAGGCCTCGGCCTCGTGCAGAGCTACGCCCTCGAGCTGGTCGAGTACGGCATCAAGGTGAACGCGATCTGCCCCGGCAATTTCTTCGACGGCCCGCTCTGGTCCGACCCCGCGAACGGGCTGTTCGTGCAGTACCTCCGCTCGGGCAAGGTGCCCGGCGCGAAGAGCGTCGCCGACGTCAAGGCCTACTACGAGGCCAAGGTTCCCATGGGCCGCGGCTGCGAAGGACCCGACGTCATGCGGGCGATCTACTACCTCGTCGAGCAGGAATACGAGACGGGCCAGGCCGTGCCGGTCACCGGCGGCCAGGTCATGCTGAACTAGCGGCACCCGGGCCGGCTATCAAGGAGGACGCATGGAAAGCGCCGTGGCCGTCATCGACATCGGCATGACCAACAAGAAGGTGGCCGTGTACGACGAGAGACTCTCGATCCTCGATTCGGTCTCGCGGACCTTCGATCCCGTCATGGTCGACGGGATCGAGACGCACGATCTGGCCGGCATGGAGGAATGGTTCCTCGCCCGTATCGCCGAGTTCGCCCGAGCCTATCCGCTGCGGGCCCTGACGGTGACGACCCACGGAGCCACCGTCGTCTGCGTCGGCCCGGACGGACTCCCCTGCGCGCCCTGCGTGTACTACACCTACGAGCCCGGCGAGGCTTTCCAGGAGCGCTTCTACGCGGCGGCGGGCGATCCCGTGGCCCTGCAGGAACGCACCGGCACGCCTCGCCTCTCGGCTCTCATCAATCCCTCGAAGGGAATTTTCTTCCTGAAGGAGCGCTTCAGGGCGCAGCTCGAGCGCAGCGAGCTCGTGCTCAACTATCCCCAGTACTGGGGCTTCAGGCTCACCGGGATAGCGGGCGCCGAGGGCACCTACACGGGTTGCCACAGCTATCTCTGGGACTGGAAGAGTTCGCGCATCTCGTCGGTCGCCGAGGTTCTCGGCATACGGGAAAAGATGCCGAAGGATATCCGCGATTCCTGGTCCGTCCTCGGCAGGATCAAGCCCGAGCTCGGCGCGCGCACCGGTCTCGCCCCCGACACCATCGTGACCATGGGCATCCACGACTCGAACGCTTCGCTCCTGCCCCATATCGTCAAGAGCGCGGGGCGCGACTTCGTGCTCAACTCGACCGGGACCTGGTGCGTCCTCATGCACCCGCAGAAGGAGTACGGCTTCGCGCCCGGCGAGCTGGGCAAGGTCGTTTTCTTCAACCGCTCGGCCTTCAACAAGCCCGTGAAGACGGCCATTTTCCTGGGCGGCATGGAATACGAGAAGTGGTCCGGCCTGGCGGCGGCCCTGTCCGCGGCCGCCGGCGTGGGCGCTGTCGCAGCCTCGGGCACCGCGGGCGGGGCCGCGGGCCTGGGCGGGGCCGCGGGCCTGGGCGGGGCCGACGGCGCCGAGCCGAGCCCGGCCGACTACCGCGCGATCCTCCGCGACAAGTCGGTCTTCATCCTGCCCGAGCTGGTGCCGGGCTCGGGGCAGTTCCCCGGCTCGAACGCGCGCGCGGTCGAGGCCGGCCGGGAGTACGCGCTGGCCGACATCGAGTCGGGCGCTTCGGTCCCGCCCTTCCTGCGCGATCGGCGCAAGACCCTGGCGGCGCTCAACCTGTCGCTCGCCCTGCAGACCCTCGTGGCCCTCGACCGCTGCGGCCTGAGGCCCGGCGCCGGGATCTTCACCGAGGGGGGCTTCCGCCGCAACGCCGACTACAACGCCATCCTCGCCGCGGCCCTGCCGGACAACGCGCTGCGCCTCACGGACATGGCCGAGGCCACCTCCTTCGGCGCCGCGATGACCGCCCTGGCGGCCCTCTCGGGCACGAGCCCCGAGGCGCTGCGCGGGAGCTTCGATATCGACTACGCCGAGGTGGCGTCCATGAAAGGACTGGACGATCTCGGATCCTATCGCGAAATTTGGCAGAAGCTCGCGGCGCCGAAATGACGACCGCAAAGACGACCACGGAGGCAGGCATGAAGACTAAGGCGGTGCGCGTATACGGAGTCGACGACCTCAGGCTCGAGGAGTTCGAGCTCCCGCCCATCAAGGACGACGAGATACTGGCGAAGGTCGTCTCGGACTCGATCTGCATGTCGAGCCACAAATTCGCGATGCAGGGCGACAGGCACAAGCGCGTCCGGGCCCCCCTGGCCGAGGCGCCCGTGATCATCGGCCACGAGTTCTGCGGCGAGCTCGTCGAGATCGGCTCCCGCTGGAAAGGCCAGTTCACGGCCGGCCAGCGCTTCGCGATCCAGCCGGCGCTCAACTACCAGGGCACGCTCTGGGCGCCCGGCTACTCCTACCGGTACATCGGCGGCGACGCGACCTACGTCGTGATCCCCCGCGAAGTGATGGAGATGGGCTGCCTCCTCGGCTACGAGGCCGAGGCCTTCTTCATGGGCTCCCTCTCCGAGCCGGTGTCGTGCATCGTGGGCGCCTACCACGCCCAGTACCACACCAAGGGCGGCTCCTATGTCCACGAGATGGGCATCCGCGAGGGAGGCTCGCTCGCCCTGCTCGCCAGCGTGGGCCCCATGGGAATCGGAGCCATCGACTACGCGATGCACGCCGACCGCAAGCCCTCGCGCATAGTCGTCACCGACATCGACGCGGCCCGTCTCGAGCGCGCCGCTTCGATCTTCACCGTCGAGGAGGCGAAAAGGAACGGTGTGGAGCTCGTCTACGTCAACACGAAGGACCTCGCCGATCCCGTGGCCCACCTCAGGACGCTGAACGGGGGCAAGCTCTTCGACGATGTCTTCGTCTTCGCCCCGGTGAAGCCGGTGGTCGAGATGGCGGACAGACTGCTGGGTCCCGACGGCTGCCTCAACTTCTTCGCCGGCCCCACCGACACCTCGTTCTCGGCTTCGCTCAACTTCTACGACGTCCACTACGAGTCGCACCACCTCGTGGGCACCTCGGGCGGCAACACCGACGACATCAAGGAATCCCTCGCCATGATGGCCGACGGCCGGCTCAACCCCGTCGCCATGATCACCCACGTCGGCGGGCTCAATGCCGTGAGCGCGACCACGATCGGCCTCGACAAGATCCCGGGCGGCAAGAAGCTCATCTACACGCACAAGAAGCTCGACCTGGTCGCGCTCGCCGACTTCGCGGAGCGCGGCAGGAAGGACCCCTTCTACGCCGAGCTCGCGCGCATCGTGGAGCGCCACAACATGCTCTGGTCCAAGGAGGCCGAGGACTATCTCCTCGCCCACGCCCCCGGAATCTAGTCCATGGAGAGATGGAGGGCCGCAATCGCCTCGTCCTCGACGATGAGCAGCCATCGACCCTCCAGGCCTCGATCTGCGCGGTCTTGAGGGTGCCGATGACCGATAGCTCCTTGTAGCGCGATCGACTGACCCGCATATACTCCGCACGATGAGCCAGTCGTGGACACGAAGAACATTCTCCAAGCGATATGCATAAATCGATATAAATTTCTGCATATTTATACAAACGACTGCCAAAACAACCCACCGGATATCTTTGTTTTTTGTAGATTTTGCCCGACCACCGCTCAAACCCCTTGACTCTTTTTGCATAAATATGATCTTCTGACCGCTAAGTTTCTCCCCAGAGAGGCAACCATGGATCAGCATAGCACCGAAGAAGGTCGCCCGCCAGCGGGCGCGCCGGCCGCACAAGGCCTCTACGACCCGCACAGGGAGCACGACTCCTGCGGAATCGGCTTCGTGGTCAACATCAAGGGGCGCAGGTCGCACCAGATCGTCAGCCAGTCGCTCACGATTCTGCGAAACATGAGCCATCGAGGAGGCGCCGGCTATGAGCGCAACTCGGGCGACGGGGCGGGAATACTCACCCAGATCCCGCACCGCTTCTTCGCCGAGATTTCCCCCGAGTCGGGCATAGCGCTCGGCGAGGCGGGAAGCTACGGCGTGGGCATGGTCTTCCTGCCCCGCGATCCTGAGACTAGATCCGCCATCAAACGCCTCATCGAAACGACCATCGCCTCCGAGGGGCTCTCCTGCCTGGGCTGGCGCGAGGTGCCCGTCGACCTCTCCTCGCTGGGCTCGATCTCGCGCTCGGTGATGCCGTATATCTGCCAGGTCTTCGTCGGCAAGGGCAAGGGAAGCGCCGCCTGCGCGCTCGACGACATGGCCTTCGAGCGCAAGCTGTATGTCGTGCGCAAGCGCTGCGAAAAGACGACCGAAGGCAAGAGCGAAAGCTCGGCCGATTACTTCTACTTCGCCAGCCTCTCGTGCAAGACCGTGGTCTACAAGGGCATGTTCACGCCCGAGCAGGTCGAGCCCTTCTACCTCGACCTCTCGCACCCGGCCTTCGAGACGGCGATCAGCGTGGTGCACTCGCGTTTCAGCACCAATACCTTCCCGAGCTGGGAGCGCGCCCACCCCTACCGCTACCTCATCCACAACGGCGAGATCAACACCCTGCGCGGCAACGTCAACTGGATGCACGCGCGCGAGTCGATGATCCGGACCGATCTCTTCGGGCCCGACGCCTCGAGCATCCTGCCCATCATCAACCCGAACGGCTCGGACTCGGCCATGTTCGACAACACCCTCGAGTTCCTCTACCTCACGGGCCGCCCGCTTCCGCACGCGATGATGATGATGATCCCCGAGCCCTGGTCGGGGCACGAGTCGATGAGCGACGAGAAGAAGGCCTTCTACGAGTACCACGCCACCCTGATCGAACCCTGGGACGGCCCGGCCGCCATGGCCTTCACCGACGGCACGAGCGTCGGGGCGGTGCTCGACCGCAACGGCCTCAGGCCCGCGCGCTACTACGTGACCCTCGACGACACCGTCATCCTCGCCTCGGAGGTGGGCGTGCTCGACATCCCCGCCGACCGCATAGCCCGCAAGGAACGGCTCCAGCCCGGCCGCATGCTCCTCATCGACACGAAGGAAGGCCGCATCATCGACGACGAGGAGATCAAGGAGCGCGCCGCCTGCGAGCATCCCTACCGCGAGTGGCTCGACGAACACATGGTCAGGCTCGAGGACCTGCCGCCGCCGCCGCGCCACGCCGAGCCCGACCACGAAACCGTGCTCAGGCTGGAGAAGGCCTTCGGCTACACCTACGAGGACCTGAGGCTGGTGCTCCTGCCCATGGTGCGCGACGGGGTCGACCCGGTCGGCTCGATGGGCAACGACACGCCGCTCGCCGTCCTCTCGGACAAGCCGCAGCTCCTGTACAACTACTTCAAGCAGCTCTTCGCCCAGGTCACGAACCCGCCCATCGACGCCATCCGCGAGGAGATCGTCATAGGAAGAGAGACCTTCATAGGCTCGGAGGGCGATCTCGTGCACCCCACGCCCCAGGCGGCGCGGCAGATCAAGCTCTCGAGCCCCTTCATAGACAACGACGAGCTCGAGAGGCTGCGGCACATAACGCGTTCCGGCTTCAGGGCGGTGACGATCCCCATCACCTACCATGCGGGCCGGGGCCAGCCGGGCGCGGCGCTCGAGCGGGCCATGGACGAGGTCTGCGCCAAGGCCGACGAGGCCTTTTCCGAGGGCGCGAACATCCTCATACTCTCCGACCGGGGAGTGTCCCGGAACCGGGTGCCCATTCCGGCCCTCCTCGCCGTGTCGGGACTCCACCACCACCTGATACGCAACGAGACCCGGACCCGCGTGAGCATCGTCCTCGAGTCGGGCGAGCCGCGCGAGATCCACCACTTCTCGATGCTGATCGGCTACGGGGTGTCGGCGATCAACCCCTACCTCGTCTTCGAGGCCATCGACGACATGATCAAGACCGGCTTCCTGCCCGATGTCGAGCGCGCCAAGGCCGTGAAGACCTACAAGAAGGCGGTGACGAAAGGCGTGATCAAGGTCATGTCCAAGATGGGCATCTCCACGGTCCAGGGCTACCAGGGCGCGCAGATCTTCGAGGCGGTGGGGCTTTCGAGCCCACTCGTCGAGGAGTACTTCACCGGCACGCCCTCGCGGGTGGGCGGCATCGGCATGGCCGAGCTCGCCCGGGAGGTCGAGGAGCGCCACGCGGCGGCCTTCGACGAGCGCTCGCCGGACTTCCGCACCCTGCCGATCGGCGGCGACTGGCAATGGCGCGCCGAGGGCGAGTACCACCTCTACAACCCCGAGACCGTGCACCTCCTGCAGCGCTCCTGCCGGGAGGGCGACTACCGGCTCTTCAAGCGTTATGCGGCGCTGATCGACGACCAGTCCGCCCGGCAGTGCACGCTCCGCGGTCTCATGAAGTTCCGGCAGGCCGAGAGCGTGCCCTTGGACGAGGTGGAGAGCGTCGAGTCCATCGTGAAGCGCTTCAAGACGGGCGCCATGTCCTTCGGCTCCATCTCGAAGGAGGCCCACGAGGCCCTGGCCATCGCCATGAACCGCCTCGGGGGCAAGAGCAACACCGGCGAGGGCGGCGAGCTGAGCGAACGTTTCAGGAACGACCCCAACGGCGACTCGCGCTGCAGCGCCATCAAGCAGGTGGCCTCGGGCCGCTTCGGCGTGACGAGCGAGTACCTCGTCAGCGCCAAGGAGATCCAGATCAAGATGGCCCAGGGAGCCAAGCCCGGCGAGGGAGGCCAGCTGCCGGGCCGCAAGGTCTACCCCTGGATAGCCGAGTGCCGCAAGTCGACCCCCGGCGTGGGCCTCATATCTCCCCCGCCCCACCACGACATCTACTCGATCGAGGACCTCTCCGAGCTCATCCACGACCTCAAGTGCGCCAACCCCGAGGCGCGGATCTCGGTCAAGCTCGTGTCGGAGGTGGGCGTGGGCACGATAGCCGCCGGCGTCGCCAAGGCCCGGGCCGACCTCGTGCTCATCTCGGGCTACGACGGGGGCACGGGCGCCTCGCCCCGCACCTCCTTGAGGCACGCGGGCCTGCCCTGGGAGCTCGGCCTCGCCGAGACGCACCAGACCCTCCTCCTCAACAACCTGCGCTCCACCATCACCGTCGAGACCGACGGCAAGCTCATGACCGGCCGCGACGTGGCCATAGCCGCCATGCTCGGCGCCGAGGAATTCGGCTTCGCCACCGCCCCCTTGGTGGCCTTGGGCTGCGTGATGATGCGGGTCTGCAACCTGGACACCTGTCCCGCGGGCATCGCGACGCAGAATCCCGAGCTGCGCAAGAACTTTTCCGGCAGGCCCGAGCACGTCGAGAATTTCATGCGCTTCATAGCGCAGGACCTGCGCGAGCGCATGGCCGCCCTGGGCATCAGGCGGCTCGTGGAGCTCGTGGGGAGGACCGACCTCCTCGACATGGAGGCCGTGGAGAAGAACCCCAAGACCGGGAACCTCGATTACTCGAAGATCTTCCACCGCCCCCAGGTGCCCGCCGAATGGGGCAGGCACTGCGTGAAGGCCCAGGACCACAATCTCGACAATTCCCTGGACCGGCGCGTGCTCCTGCGGCTCTGCGAGCCCGCCCTCGAGCGCGGCGAGAAGGTGAAGGTCACGATTCCCGTGCGCAACGTCAACCGCGTCGTGGGCACCATCCTCGGAGCCGAGATCACCAGGCGCTACGGCGCGGCCGGCCTCCCGGAAGACACGATCGACCTCAAGTTCGTGGGCTCGGCCGGACAGAGCTTCGGCGCCTTCATCCCGCCCGGGGTGACCCTCAGCATCGAGGGCGATTCCAACGATCATCTGGGCAAGGGCCTTTCGGGCGGCAAGATCATCGTCTATCCGCCGGCTAACTCGCCTTTCAAGCCCGAGGAGAACATCATCATCGGCAACGTGGGCTTCTACGGCGCCACCTCGGGCCGGGCCTACGTCTGCGGCATGGCCGGCGAGCGCTTCTGCGTGCGCAACTCCGGCCTCACGGCCGTGGTCGAGGGCGTGGGCGACCACGCCTGCGAGTACATGACCGGCGGCACCGTCGTGATCCTCGGCCGCACCGGGCGCAACTTCGGCGCGGGCATGTCCGGCGGGCTCGCCTACGTCCACGATTCCGACGGCGACTTCCCCTCGCGCGTCAACGGCGAGACGGTCGATCTCGAGGAGCTCACCGACCCGAACGAGATAGCCGCGTTGCGCGAAATCATCGAAGCCCACGCCCGGGCCACGCTCAGCGCACGGGCCCGGCACATGCTCGCCGGCTGGGCGGGGGCGGTCAAGCGCTTCGTCAAGGTGACGCCCCGCGACTACAAGCGCATGCTCGCCGCGATCGAGGCGGCCAGGCGCGACGGCCTCGGCGGCGAAAGCGCCCTCATGGCGGCCTTCGAACTCAACAACCGCGACCTCGCCCGGGTCTCGGGCAGTTAGGAGATGGACATGGCTAAGCCTACCGGTTTCATGGAATACGAGCGGGTGCTTCCCCAGGACAGGCCGGTCGCCCAGCGGGTCGAGGACTGGAAGGAGTTCCACTCGGCCTTCGGCGCCGAGGAGGAGTCGCGCTCCCAGGCGGCGCGCTGCATGGACTGCGGCACGCCCTTCTGCCATTCCGGCCTCCTCTACGAAGGGGCGGTCTCGGGCTGCCCGATCCACAACCTCATACCCGAGTGGAACGATCTCGCGTATCGCGGCCTCTGGCTCGAGGCTCTCGCTCGCCTGAGGCTCACGAACAACTTCCCCGAGTTCACCGGGCGCGTCTGCCCGGCCCCCTGCGAGGGCGCCTGCACCCTCGGCTCGATCCCCAAGCCGGCGGTCGCGATCAAGCACAACGAGGTGACGATCATCGACCGCGGCTGGGAAGAAAAGCGGATGCAGCCCTCGATGCCGGCCTCTCGCACGCTCAAGCGCGTCGCCGTCGTCGGCTCGGGCCCCTCGGGCCTGGCCTGCGCCGACCAGCTCAACCAGGCCGGCCACGAGGTGACGGTCTACGAGCGCGCCGACCGGGTGGGCGGCCTCCTGACCTACGGCATACCCAACATGAAGCTGGACAAGAAGATCGTGGCCCGCCGCGTCGACCTCATGGCGGCCGAGGGCGTGCGCTTCGTCACCGGGGTGGAGGTGGGCGGCGAGAACGGCCGAGCCAAGGGGACGAAGGTCTCAGCCAAGGAGCTGCTGGCCAAGCACGACGCCGTGATCCTCGCCTGCGGCTCCACGCGTCCGCGCGACCTCGCGATCGAAGGCCGGGATCTGGGCGGCATCCACTTCGCCGTCGACTACCTCGCCGCCAACACGAAAAGCCTCCTCGACTCGGACCACGCCGACGGCGCCTTCATCTCCGCCGAGGGCCGGGACGTCGTGATCATCGGGGGAGGCGACACCGGCACCGACTGCGTGGGTACGGCCGTTCGACAGGGGGCGAAGAGCGTCACCCAGCTCGAGATCATGGGCCGCTCGCCCGACACCCGCGCCCCGGGCAATCCCTGGCCCGAGTGGCCCAGGACCTTCAAGACCGACTACGGCCAGGAAGAGGCGACGGCCCTCTTCGGCACGGACCCGCGCATATTCCAGGTCACGGCCGAGCGCTTCCTGGGCGGCGCCGAAGGCCGCGTGAGCGGGGTGGTCGTGGTCGACGTCGAATGGAAACGCGACGCGAAGGGCCGTCCCGCCCCGCAGGAAGTGCCCGGCAGCGAGCGGACCCTGAGCGCGGGGCTCGTCCTCATCGCCATGGGCTTTCTCGGCCCCGAGCGGGGCCTCCTGGAGGCCTTCGGGGTCGAGGCCGACGAGCGCGGCAACGCCAAGGCCGCCTACGGCTCCTTCGCGACGGCCGCGCCCGGCGTCTTCGCGGCCGGCGACATGCGGCGGGGGCAGAGCCTCGTGGTCTGGGCCATCGCCGAGGGCCGCGGCGCCGCTCGGGAGGTCGACCGCTATCTCATGGGCTCGACGAGGCTGCCGTAGGGCCGACGGCCTGACGCCGGCATGCCGGGGATGGCCTTCGTCTTCGGCGACGGGGCGCGGCCTTGAGCCTTCGCTTCGAACATGCTACCATCCGCCTGCGGGGCTTGGGTCCCCGGACGCGCAAGCACGATGCGCGAAACAACTCCAGGGGGGAGCGGCGATGCTCAAGGCGGTGCTGTTCGACATGGACGGGGTCCTCGTGGATTCCGAGGCGTTCATCGCGGAGGCGGCCTGCGCCATGTTCGCCGAGCGCCACGGCATCGTGGTCTCGCCCGAGGAGTTCCGCCCCTTCGTCGGCATGGGCGAGGACCGCTACCTGGGCGGCGTGGCCGAGCTCCACGAGGTGAAGCTCGATCTCGCGGCCGACAAGGCGCGCACCTACCAGATCTACGCCGACGTCATCCGCGGCCGCCTCAAGGAGCTGCCCGGAGCCGTGGCCTTCGTCCGGCGCTGCCGCGCCGAGGGCCTCAAGACCGCCCTGGTGACCAGCGCCGACGCGGTCAAGGCCGAGGCCAACCTCGTCGAGCTGGGCCTTGAGCGCGGCGACTTCGACGCCTTCGTCACGGGCCTCGATGTCGAGCGCAAGAAGCCCTATCCCGACATCTACCTCCACGGCGCCCGCCTCATCGGCGTGGCCCCGGCGAACTGCCTCGTGGTCGAGGACGCGGTGAGCGGAGCCCAGGCCGCCCGAGCCGCCGGCTGCGCCTGCCTGGGCATCACGAGCAGCTTCTCCGAGGCCGAGCTCGGCGCCGCCGGCGCCGCCATGTTCGCCCCCGACCTCGAGCACGCGGCGCCCCTGGTCTTCAGCGCCGGTAGGACGCTCAGCGCCGGTAAAGCGAAAGCGCTCGATTCGGCGAAGAAGCCGCGCTCCCGCGCCGCGGCGGCCGCTCGCGGCGCATCCAAGCCGAGCGCCAAGCGCGGGACTTCGAAGAAGGCCGATAACGGCTCCGCGAAGTAAGGCCGCGCCCTCCTGATCGCGAAACCGCCGCGGCTCGAATACGCGGCCTCCCTCCGGACGTCGACCGTCAGTGGCGGCTCGGCCGCGCCGCCGCTTCAAGCTTACAGAATCGACCCCGGTTTGAGCCGCTCGGCGTTGAGACCGCCCAGGCGGTTGGCTTCGCGTATCGCCTCGCGCAGGGTTCCGCCCTCCGCGAGCGTGGCCGTGAGGCCCGCCGTGAAAGCGTCGCCCGATCCCGTGGGATTGAGCGAGACGCGGGGAATCACCTGCTCTTCGCCGAGGCTTCCCCCGTCCCAGAACCAGGTCGAGCGCGCGCCCCGCGTCACGACCAGGCGGCTACCCCAGCGCGCATAGAGCTCGGCGCCGAGCGAGGCGACATGGTCCCTCAAAAGCGCCTCGGACGGGGCCTCGGGCGAGCGCGCAGATTCCGCGGCTGCGCCCAGGGGCCAGGTGGCGAGGAGCTCGTTCAAGTTGGGCTTCACGATGTCGGGCCGGGATGGCAGGGAGGCCAGGAGATCCCGCCCCTTGATGTCGAGCACGACGAGGAGCCCGGCCGCGCGCGCGCGGGCCGCCATCTCGGGGAAGATCCCGTCGGGAAAGCCCGCGGCCTTCGTGCCCGAGACGATGAGGGCGCCGCACTCGCCCAGGCTTCGGTCGAACTCCGCGAGGATGCGCTCGCCGGTTTCGCTCGAGACGGGCCGGGCCTCCTCGACGAGCTCGGTCGCGCTGCGGTCGGCGCCGTCGATCAAGGTGTAGCAGAAGCGTATGTCGGAGCCCGACTCGACCCAGCGCAGGTCGAGGCCGTCGGCCGCGCAGAGGGACAGGAACCAGTCCCGCGTGGGCCCGCCGGCCTGCGTGAGATGCACGGCGCGCCTTCCCGTCTGCGCGAGGATGCGCGCCACGTTCACGCCCTTGCCCGAGGCGTCCACCCGATGCTCGACGGCGCGGTTCACCTCGTCCTTCGCCAGGTCCTTGAACACGAGCGTCTTCTGCACGACGGGATTGAGGCACACGCAGAGATAGCTCTTCTTTCCGATTCCTTCGCCGCTCATGTCGCGATGATACCGAAAGGGGAACTGTGCCGTCTATCGTGCCGCGGCCTCGCCGCGCCTGTTGGCGGGTGCGCCCCGCCGGGCGCATAAAAAAGGCCCGCCCGAAGGCGAGCCATCTGCCGAGAACCGGACGAGTCCGGCCCTCGGCGACGCGGAATCCTTCCCGACCGGCAGGCCGGGAGGATCCCCCGTCATCAGTCGTACAGCAGCTGGGCGATGTCCGGCTGGTCCATGTTGGCGTAGTTGTAGAACTTGGCGCCGGTGTCGATGTTCGCGACGGGCTCGCCCTTAACGGCCTTGTAGGCCAGCTCCATGGAATCGTAGCCGATCATGTACGGATCCTGGGTGATCGAGCCCAGGAAGTACTTGGCGCGGACGGCGGCTTTCTGGGCCTTGCCGGCGTCGAAGCCCACGACCACGAGGCCGGGGTACTGGGTCGGCAGAGCGGTGCCGTCGTTGGAGGCGGCGAGAAGCCCGGTCACGGTGCCCTCGTTCGAGCAGAAGATGCCGAGGATGTGGCTGGAGGAGACCCGGGTGAGGATGGCCTGGGCGGTGTTGGTGGCGTCGGTGGTCTTCGGCGAGGCGGGGACCTCGCAGTCGATGATGATGGCGCTGCCGCTGGTCGGGCTGTTGGCCGCGATGTAGGCCGGATTGCCGACTACCTTGATGTCGCTCGCGGGGTGGTTGCCCTGGGTCTCGATGAGCTTGATCATCTCGTCGCGGAAGCCCTTGCCGCGGTCGGTGACCGACTGGCTGGTCGCATCCTGGTTGAAGTCCACGATGGTCACCGGATTGGCGGCCGTCGCGGCCATGATCCTGTCCTTGATGACGGGGAACATCTTGTCCGCGGCGAGCCCGGCGGCGTTATAGCTGTTGGTGGCCGCGGTCGCGTAGATCGCTCCCTTGGGCGCGTTCGGGACGCCGGAGTCGAAGCCGATGATCGGGATGTGCCTCCTCACGGCCTCGTTGAGCTGGTCCATGACGGAGTTGGTGTCGAGGGCCGCCAGGCAGATGGCCGAGGGATTCTTGGCCAGGGCGTTGACGAACATCTGCACCTGGGGCTGGATGTCGGCTTCGGTGGGCGGACCCTCGAAGGTCATCTGCACGCCGAGCTTCTTGGCCGCCGCCTGGGCGCCGTGCATGACAGTCTGCCAGTACTGGAACTCGAAGCCCTTCGAAATCATGGGAATGAAGATCTTGCTGTTCGAGGCGGTCGCCCCCTGGGAACCACTCTCCTGCGTGCCGTTGGCGAATACGGGGACCGCCAGGGCGACGAAGAGAACGGCCGTCGCAAGCGCCATTCCCATTCTTCTGGAAATACTCATACAAACCTCCTGTGCTTCTCTGTCCCGGACATCCGCCGGGACATCGTTGCCTCATCCATGCCCGCGACGCGGGCTTGATCACAGTTTCAGGCCTTGTCCTGCGGGAGCTCCTGGTGCTTCAGCATTTCGGAGAACTCGTGGTCCGCGGCGCGCTCCTCCATGCGTATCCGGGCCTGCTCGGCCTTTTCCTCCGCTTTCATCTTCGCGAAGGTCGTCTTCGATTCGAGGTGAGCGGCCGCGATTTCCTTCTGCAGCTCCGCGGCCTTGGCCTGGTCTCCGGCCGCCATGAGCGAGGAATGCTGATGCCGCATCGCCGCGAGCTTGTCGGCCATCTCGGCCTTGTAGGCGTCGGCGACCGTCTCGATGCGCACCTCGGAAGCCTTCTTGTTGCGGTACATGTCGAGGAGCACGGCGCCGATGACGATGACGCCCGTGAAGAAGGTCTGCCAGTGCGCCTGCAGGTTCAAGGCCGGAAGGCCGGTGGCGAGCACCGACATGATGAACACGCCGATCACCGTGCCCCAGATCGTGCCTATGCCGCCCGACAGCGAGGTGCCGCCGATGACCGCGGCGGCGATGGCGTAGAGCTCGAAGCCCTGTCCCTGCGCCGGAAGGACCGTGGTGTAGATGGCCGCGTAGGAGATGCCGCCGATGCCCGCGGTGGCGCCGGCGATGACGTAGACCAGCATCTGCCACTTCTTGACGTCGACGCCCGAAAGCCGCGCCGCCTCGATGTTGCTGCCGATGGCGTAGGTGTAGCGGCCCAGCTTGGTGTTGGACAGTATCAGGTGGCAGATGACGCCCACCACGAGCAGCAGCAGGGCTCCCGTGGGGATCATCCCTCCGACGGGGCTCAGATACAGGAACATGTCCTTGAACCAGCCGCCTGGCTGGCCGCGGATGGGGAAGGTGGCGCTCTGCACGTTGGAGACGATGGAGCCCACGCCCATCGAGATCATCATGGTGCCGAGCGTGACGATGAAGGGCGGCATCTTGAGCCGCGATACGAAGATGCCGTTGAAGAAGCCGAAGGCGGTCCCCACGACGATGATGAGGAGGAGCGAGGGCACCATCGGCAGGCCGTGCTTGAGCGCGACGCCGCCGATGAGGGTCGAGGCCATCATGACCGTGCCGACGGAGAGGTCGATGCCGCCGGAGATGATGACGAAGGTGACGCCCATCGAGATGAAGCCGATGTAGAAGGCGGCGTCGACGATGTTGACCAGCGTCGGATAGGAGAAGTAGTCGCGGCCGAAAATACCGAAGAAGACGTAGAGGATGAGCAAGGCCGCCGGCGCCAGCACATACTTGAGACCCCGCTCCTTGAACCGCTGCATGCGGCTGATACCGATATTCCCCGTAGCCATGCTGTTCAACTCCCTGCGAGGACTGCCGGACGTCCCATCGTGGCAAGTTCCATGATGGCCTCCTGGCTCGCCTCTTCGATTTTCAGCTCCCCGGTTATCCGACCCTCGGACATGACGAGGATGCGATCGCTCATGCGCAAGATCTCAGGCAGCTCGGACGAGATCATGATGATCGACTTGCCTTCTCGCGTGAGCTCGTTCATCAAGGTGTAGATCTCGCTCTTGGCCCCGACGTCTATGCCGCGGGTGGGCTCGTCGAAAATGAGGATATCGCAGTTGCGGATGAGCCATTTCGCGACGACCACCTTCTGCTGGTTGCCTCCCGACAGATTGCGCAGGAGCTGCTCGAGCGAAGGCGTCTTGATGCTGAGCTTGTCGATGTATTCCTGGGTGATGGCGCGCACCTTCCTCGCGTAGACGAAGAGGCCGCGCTGGAACAGGTCGTAGGTCGCCATCACCGTGTTGTCCTTGACGCTGAGGTTGACGGCGAGGCCGAAGCGCTTGCGGTCCTCGGAGAGGTAGCCGATGCCTTTCGCCACCGCGTCCTGGGGCGACCGGATCTTCACGCGCCGGCCGTTCACCTCGATGCTGCCGCTCTGGACCTCGTCGGCGCCGAAGATCGCCCGCGCCGTCTCGGTCCTGCCCGCGCCGATGAGGCCGGCGAGCCCGAGGATCTCGCCCTTGCGGAGCTCGAAGCTCACGTCGCGGACGAGCTTGCCGGCGTTGAGCCTGTGCGCTCGCAGGACCACCGGCGCGTCGGGCTCGACCGCGCTCTTGGCCTTGGGCTGCTCGTAGATGACCCGCCCCACCATCATGTTGATGATCTGCTGCTTGGTGATTTCGGAGGTCTTCCTGGTGTCGACCAGCTCGCCGTCGCGGAGCACGGTGACGCGATCGGTGATCTGATGGATCTCCTCGAGGCGGTGGGAGATGTGGATCATCCCGACGCCCCGGCCGGCCAGATCGCGCATGATGGCGAAAAGCTCGGAGATTTCCGTGTCCGTGAGGGCCGCGGTCGGCTCGTCGAGAATGAGGATCCGCAGGCGGTGCGAGACGGCCTTGGCGATCTCCACCATCTGCTGCTTGCCCACGGTGAGGCGCCCGACCTGCTCGGTGGGATCGATGTTCATCTTGAGCCGCTTGAACAGCTCCTCGGCGCGCCGGTTCTGCGCGCGCTTGTCGAGCAGGAGGCCGCCCAGCCCGGTCGACTCCCGGCCGATGAATATGTTCTGCGCCACCGTGAGATGATCCATCATGTTCAGTTCCTGATGGATGATCCCGATGCCCATCTCGAGCGCATGCTTGGGATCGCGCGGATTGAAGAGATGGCCCAGATAGCGGATCTGCCCCGAGTCCTTGGAGTTGATCCCGACGAGAACCTTCATCAGGGTCGACTTGCCGGCCCCGTTCTCGCCGACGAGGGCGTGGATCTCTCCTTCGTCGAGATCGAAATCCACCTGACGCAAGGCGTGTACGCTGGTGAAGCGCTTATCGATCTTTTCCATCGATAATAATTTATTGGCCACGTGCACGACTCCTTTCGCTGCGATTCATCTTAGCACCGCCGAAACGGCTGTCAACGATCGGCCCGATGCCCGACACCGCGCGCGCCGCTCCGGGGGCCTGCGACGCCTCTCGCCATCACAAAAACACCGGCGCAGGCCGAAAGCAACACGAAGACCAGAAGCATGACCGGAAACCAGTCTCCCCAGGCGGTGTACGGCGATTCCTGCGGCGCCGGAACGGCGACGTCCGCTATCAGGTATTCCTGGCTGAAGTAAGGCACCGAGCGCACGAGCCGGCCCGTCGGATCGACGTACGCGGTCAGGCCCGAGGAGGTGGCCCGCAGGAGGGGACAGCGGTTTTCGACCGCGCGGAACAGGCTGTTGATGTAATGCTGCTTGCCTTCGACCGGCGAGAGGGACCAGTAGTCGTTCGAGAGGTTGACGATGACCTGCGCCCCGTTGCGCACGAATCGCCTAACGTCGTCGGGGAAGGAATCCTCGAAGCAGATCGGCGTCGAGAACGACATCGAAGGAATATGGAAGACCGTGCGCGCCGTGCCCGGCGCCCAGAAATACACGTCGAAGTTCTTGAGCATGTCGTACACCCAGGGCAGCTGCGCGCGGTAGGGGAAGTACTCGGTGAAGGGCACGAGGTGGACCTTGCGGTAGGTCTCCACGCGCTCTCCGGCGGGGGAGAACAGGACCGCTGCGTTGTAGTCCGTGCGCAGTTCGTTCCCCTGCGCGTCCGTCGACAAGGTGTAATCGTCGTTTCCGGTCAGCAGCCAGGCGTGCATGCCCTTCTGGTATTCGAGGAAGCGGTCGACGAGCTTGGAAAGCGGGTACTTCGCGGGGTCCATCGCGCTCCATCGCCGGATGTTGGGGACGAAGGCCGTTTCCGACCACACGACGAGGTCCGGCTTCTGCGCGAGCGCCTCGTCGGTGAGCCGCCTCAGGATATCGAAGGTGGCGCCGTAATCGTTTTTGTGCGGATCGGTGTCTTCCTGCACCAGCGCCACGCGCAGCCGGTGGTCGATCGGCCGGCTGTCCTGGACTCGGATGGCGATCGCGCCCCCGGCCGCGTCCGCGACGACGAGCAGGGCGGCGAAGGCCACGGGGACATAGGAGCGCGGAGCGCGGAGCGCGGCTGCATCGAGGCCCAGGCCGGGCCCCCGATACCAGGCCAGGACGAAACCTGCCAGGGCCGAGTTCACGAGCGTCACCAGGAAGGTCAGGCCCCAGACGCCGGTGACCGACGCCACCTGGATGAGGGGAAGCGCGCCGTACTGGGTCGTTCCCAGCATGCCCCAGGAGTAGCCGAGGAAGCCGAGCGAGCGCAGATAGTCGAAGGCCGTCCAGGCCGCCGGCACGATGAGGAACCCGAGCCGCGGCAGCCTGCGCATGGTCCAGATCAGGACCGGCATGAACAGCGCGTACTCGAAGAGGAACAAGCCGGTGATGAACTGGATCGACACCAGGCTGAAGGTTCCGAGCCAGAAGTTCACGATCATGGCCTGCAGGACGCCGAAGGCGACGCCGTAGAACACGGCCCTGCCGAAGGAGGCGCGGGATAGGGCGAGGAGGAGGGGCAGCAAGGCCACGAAGGCGAGCGGCGCGAGGCCCGCCAGGCTCGCGAAGGAGGGGAAGGAAAAAGAGAAAAGCAGGACCGAAAGCAGGGCGAGCGGCAGCCCCCAGACGCGGAAAGCGTCGGCCGAGCCGAGCGCCCGCTCCCTCAGCTGGGGCCACTTCAGGCGGGCCGCGATCAGGACCCAGGCGCCGAGCGCGATAAGAGGAAGATAGCGCGAGGCCGAGTTGAGCCGCTGGATCATCGAGTCGGGCGCCAGATGAAGGCTGTTGTTGGTGAGCGCGAAGCGCTGGGCGTAACTCAAGTTCGCGGTCGAGGCGAAGATGTAGGAGATGAGGAAGAGCACGAGCGAAACGACGAGCAAGGTTTCGGGAGTCCGGTACAGACAGCGCAGACGGAGCTCGGCGCGACCTCTGAAGAGGGCGGCGCCCCACAGCGCATAGAGCGCGACGAGGAGGAGGAAAATGAAGTCCGGGAGGCTTTTGCCTTTCGGCATGCCGAAGGGGCCGACGAGGAAGTTGACGAACTCGGCCGCGGCGACGATGAAAATCGCGACCGCGGTCGCCCTGCCCCACGCGGCGGTCTCGGGCAAGGCGGCCTTCTCCATCGCCCTGGGCGAGAGCTTGGGCGCCATACGGGCGGCTCGCGGCGGTTTCTTCGTTTGCGGACGGCTCGCCTTCGCTGGGCTCCCGTCGTTCCCGCCGTGGCGCTCGAGCTTCATTGTACACCTCGGCCCGCACGCCTTGAAGGAGAAATACGCCCCGTGGTCGTCGGGCTCCGCAGGAATCCAAACTGCACAGGTAAACGATTACATGGAATTATCCGGTCGTCAAGGTCGAAAAGTCGGAAATCCGCTAATTTCACCAGCGCCCGGACTCTCCGCTTTTTTCGGAAGCGACGCTCCAACCCAGCTTTACAGAGCGGGAATCGATCGCGAGCGAAATGCCTTCGCCTAACGCTTGAGGATCCGTGGCGCGCCGAACAGGAAGAAAGAAACGGTTTTCGGCACACGATATGGCACATTATTCAACGATTTTGCATCGGATGCGGAAAAGATCCTCCCAATCGGCCATTCCAGGAATCGAAAGACCTTGATGGCCCGGCTAGCAAGACAGCTCACCGCGCTGGATGGCGAGAGCGCCGGCTCCCGCTTCTCCCACCAGGCACTCCTCCGGCTAGTCGTTTACATGTTGACATATCCTCGATTCAGTCGCACTCTAGTATCTAAACATAGGATCGCGCAAACGTTTCGATCAGCGCGTCGATGCTGCGGCGGAAAGGCGAGAAAATCGGAGATGGGAACCAAGTCGACCAGGCGCACTGCCACCATTCGAGATGTCGCCGAAAAGGCGGGGGTGTCCATCTCCACGGTTTCCCATGTCCTCAACGGCACTCGCCGCGTAGGGGAGTCGGCGCGCGGCCGCGTTCTCGATGCGATAACCGAGCTGGACTATCGCCCCAACCAGATGGCCCGCGGACTGCGCGGAGCCGAAACCGCCACCTTGGGGCTCATCATCTCCGATATCCGAGAGGAATTTTTCTCCGAGATCACCAAGGCGATCGAATCGGCCGCGAACGAACGGGGCTACGCGGTCGTGCTCTGCGACTCGGAAGAAGATGTCGCCAAGGAAGCGCTCTACATCGAGACCCTCGCGGCCAAGGGAGTCGACGGCATCATCATCGCCCCGGTCGACTCGTCCGTCCCGCCGAGACAGCCGCGCGGCGGCCGGCTGCCCATAGTCCAGATCGACCGCCTCTGCCCGGCCGCCGGCCTCGACTTCGCGGGCATCGACAACAGAAAGCACGCGGCCGCCGTGGTGCGGCATTTCCACTCCTCGGGCCTCGGGGCCATGGGCTTCGTCGGCCATGAGAATTCCATCTGGACCATGGGCGAGCGGGCCGAAGGCTTCTCCCTCGCGATGCGCGAACT
This sequence comes from Rectinemataceae bacterium, assembly GCA_035530095.1. GTDB lineage: Bacteria > Spirochaetota > Spirochaetia > Treponematales > Rectinemataceae > JAJXZP01. Next base: position 45,571 of record DATKVK010000043.1, read on the forward strand.
CGGACACGAGGACGGCGGACGGCGCCTGGTTCTCGCCTCGCGCGGCGACAACCCCAAGGCCGTCGTCAGGCGGTGGCTCATGGCCAATCTGGACCTCGAGGCGCTCATTTGCGGAAACGCCAATATCTTCTTCACGGTGCTCGAGACCCTCGACGAGCTGGAGATGGGCGTCGCCCGGCCGCTCTCCCTCGCCGCCTTCGACGACCTCGAATGCTTCCGCTTCCTGCGGCACCAGGTGGTCGCGATCCGGCAGCCGATCGCGCGGATGGGCCTAGCCGCCCTGGACATGCTCATGCAAAGAATGAAAGGCGAAGGGCCCGAGGCCCCTCGCGAAATGATATTCCCCGCCAGGCTCATGCTGCGCGACACGGCGTCCGCCTGAGCTTGGGGCGGCAGCGGAGGTTTTCGATGATCGTCTGCACGGGCGAGGCCCTCATGGACATGGTCCCCGACGGCGACAAGCCCGACGCGTTCCTGGCGCGTCCGGGAGGCTGCCCCTACAACACCGCCATCGCCGCCTCCCGGCTGGGAGCGAAGGTTTCCTTCATGGGACGGCTCGGCACGGACTTCTTCGGCGCCCGCCTCTTCGACCGGCTCGCGGCCAACGGCGTCGACGTCGGCTCCGTGGCGCGCCGCGACCAGGGGGCCACCCTCGCCTTCGTGTCGCGCAGCCCCGAGGGCGACGCGCGCTACGCCTTCTATTCCGAAGGCGCCGCCGACCGCAGCTTCGCCCCGGAAGACCTGCCGGCGCGACTCCCGCCCGAGGCGCGATTCCTCATGCTCGGCTCCATCACGATGCTCCAGGAGCCGCTCGCCTCGACGGTCGAGAGCCTGGCCGCGCGCGAGCGCGAACGCCTCCTCGTGTCCTTCGATCCCAACATCAGGCCCACCCTCATCGCGGACCGCGGCGCCTACCTCGCCCGCTTCGAGCGCTGGACGGCGATGTCGGCCATCGTGAAGATCAGCTCGGACGACCTCGAGTGGCTCTACCCCGGATACTCCTTCGAGGGCGGAGTGGAGCGCCTGCGCGAGCTGGGGCCGAGTCTCGTCGTAGCCACGCTGGGACGCGAAGGCGCCGTGGCCAGGAACGCCCGCGTCGAGGCCCGCGCGCCCGCCTTCGCGGTGAAGGTGGCCGACACCATCGGGGCGGGCGACACCTTCCACGCAGCCCTCCTGGCCCGGCTCGACGAGGAGCGCGTCCGGACGCGGAGCGACCTGGAGGGCCTCGACGAGCGCACGCTCGCCGGGATGCTCCGCTTCGCGAACGCCGCCGCGGCGGTCAACTGCACGCGTACGGGAGCCGAGCCGCCGAGCCGCGCGGAGACACTCGAGTTCCTGGCCGCGCACTCAAGGAGTCAGCCATGACCGACGAACTTGCAGCTTCCCTCGCTTCGTTCACCGGCCGCCCGGTTGTGCGCCTCGCGAACGGCCTGCTGCGCGCGACCATCGAGCCCGACGGCGGCATGGTCAGCGAGCTCGGCGTCGAACGCGACGGCCGCTTCCTCAACCTGCACTGGGTTCCCGCCTTCCGGGAGCTCTCCGGCGCGCCTTGGTCCGAGACCCTGCACGGCGCGTTCTGGAAGTCCCGGCTCCTGTACACCCTGGCCGGCGACTTCATCTGCAGCCCCACCTTCGGCCCGGGCGGCGACCTCGACGGCGCCGAGCTTCCGCCGCACGGCTGGACGGCCAATGCCCGCTGGAAGCTCCTGCGCGCCGAGGCCGACGCGGCCGAAGGCATAGCCTACGCGGACCTGAGCCTCGACAGCCCCTCGGGCGCGTGGCCGCTGCGCTGGACGCGCCGGGACTTCGTCGCCGCGGGCCAGAGCGCCCTCTTCTCGACCCTCTCGATCCGGAACGAGGGCGATAGGCCGCTGGCCATCAACCTGGCCCACCACAACACCATCGGCGCGCCCTTCCTCGAAAGCGGCTGCAGGATCAGCCTCTGCGCCCGCGGCTTCATGGCCGCGCCCAAGGGCACGGAGTTCGACGACACCGGCAGACTCGCCCAGGGAGTCCGCTTCGACTCGCTTCAGGCGGCGCCGCTGCGCTCGGGCGGCAGCACGGACATCTCCCTCGTCCCGGGCATGATCGGCGCCACCGACCTCGTGACCGGAGCCGTACCCCTCGACGCGAAGCTCGGCTGGAGCTGCGTCCTCAACCCCCGGCTCGGGCTGGCCTACCTCTGCCTCTTCCCGGGGCCCAAGGGCCTGGCCGAGGGCGAGATCGCGCTCGGCTTCAACGACCTGTGGATGCAGTACGGCGGCAGGCCCTTCACGCCCTGGGCCGAGAGCAAGGGCGGCGCGGACCGGAGCTTCTGCCTGGGCACCGAGAACGCCGTGGGCGCCTTCGCCAATGGCCTCGAGTACTCGCGAGCCCACCCCGAGGTCCTGGGCAGCCCCACCCTCGTCGAGATTCCCGCGCACGGCGAGCGCCGGCTCCACTACGCGACCGCGGTCGTGACCATGGGCGCCGACCTGGTCCGGAGCGGCATCGAGCGGGTCGAGGCCGAGGGCGGCTCTCTCGTCCTGGGCGGGGGCAAGGCCTCGCAGAGCCTGCCGATATCGGCTGATTTCGAACTTTCGCGGCGCGTCTGCCGCGGCTTGATCTAGATCGATGCGGCCGCCCCGGACTCGGGGCGGCCCGACCTGAAGGAGGCATGACATGCTGATAGGAATCGCGCCCTGCATCTCGCCCGAACTGCTCTCGGTCCTGCACCGCATGGGCCACGGCGACGAGATCGTCCTCGCCGACGCGTTCTTCCCCGGCGAGGCGTTCAACGCCCGCGTGGTCCGCGCCGACGGGATCCGCGTTCCCGAGCTGCTCGACGGCATCCTCGCGCTCGTCAACCTCGACTCCTACGTCGAGGCGCCGGTGTCGATGATGGCGCCGGCGAAGGGCGACGAGCTGGACCTCTCCGTGGAGAAGGCCTACCGCGCCGCGATCGACCGGCACTGGCCCGACACGCCGCCCATAGCCCGCGTCGAGCGCTTCGCCTTCTACGAGCGCGCCAGGAAGGCCTTCGCCGTCGTGATGACGGGCGAGACCGTCAAGTACGGGAACATCATCCTCAAGAAAGGCGTCATACCGGTGGCGAGGCCGGCGGCGCGCTGAGGAGACCGCGCAGATGCTTAAGGAGGTCGGCCGTGGGATCGACCTGGAAACGGCCCGTCCGCTCGGTCTCCCCCTCGCGCCAGGTGAGATTGAAGTGCGCGAAGGCCGGCCCGAAGGCCCGCGCGAAGAAGCCGCGGCGCGGCTCGCTGATGCCCAGGAGCTCGGAGCGCGGGACGACGATATTGATCGGCTTCGCGTTGGAGCTCTCCGGCTTGCGCATCCGAAGGAGAGAGACCATCCAGTTTTCGCTCGGCATGTGCTTGAAGCGGAAAGATTTGTCGGTGAGCACGAGGAGGCCCCAGAGGCCCTGCTCGTCGCCGTCGCGCTCGAACAGGGCGCCCATGGCGCGGGCCTCCACGCGCTCGCCGGTCTCGGCCTCGAACTCGCTCCAGAATTGGGTCGCTTTATCTTCCATGCGCGGATTATAGCCGACGGCACCGAGCTGTGCCATAGGAGAGCGGCGTGAGCCCGCGCGCGGTCACCATCAAAGACGTAGCCGGCAAGGCCCGCGTGTCCACGGCGACGGTCTCGCGCGTCCTCAACGACGATCCCCACGTAGCCGAAGGCACCAAACGCCGCGTGCGAGCCGCGGTCGACGAGCTCGGCTACAACATGAACCAGGTGGCCCGCAGCCTCAAGACCCGCGCGACCAGGACTATCGGCATCGTGGCTCCGGAGCTGGCCAGCCAGTTCTTCATGCTCCTCGCCGAGAACATGGACCGGGAACTGGCGGCGCGCGGCTACGGCCTCGTCGTCTGCTCGTCCTGGGACTCGGTCGAGGAGGAGAAACTGCGCCTGCGCCTGCTGTCGGAGCGGCTCATCGACGGCATAGTCATGATCCCGGCCTCGGACCAGTGGCGGCACATCGCGGCCGTGCGCTCCAAGGGCATCCCCCTCGTGCTCGTCGACCGCAGGATCGAGGGCGGGGGGCTCGACGCGGTGCTCGTCGACAACGAAGGCGGCGCCTTCGAGGCCGTGTCGGCCCTCATAGCCGACGGGCACCGGCGCATAGGCTTCATAGGCGGCAGCCTCGACGTGTCCACGGCGCGCGAGCGCTACTTCGGCTATCGCCGCGCCATGGAAAAGGCGGGCCTCCGGATCGAGCCCGACTTCGTACAGTTCGGCCCCCTCGTCATCGACGCGGGATACCGGGCCATGCGCGCCATGCTCCAGAAGCCGGACCCGCCGGAGGCCTACTTCATCGTCAACGCCGACACCCACGTCGGCGCGACGAACTATCTCATGGCCGAGGGGCGGGAATGGCGGGCGAAGATCTCCTTCGCCGCCTTCGACGAGATGCCCTTCTCGCCTCTCTTGACGTTCTGCCGCTACGCGGTGCAGCAGCCCATCGCCGACATGGCAGCCCAGGCGGTGCGGCTCGTCTTGGCCCGAATCTCGGGCGCCGGAGGCGGGGCCGCGGGCGCCCCGCCCGAGGTCATCAGGCTCAAGACTCGCTTGATCAGGCATTGACGGACCCGAAGCCGCCCCAGCGAACGCCGGCGGGAGCTGACGCACCGGCGGGAGCTGACGCACCGGCGCGAGCTGACGCGTCAGCGCGAGCTGACGACGGCCGCGAAAGCGAGCCGCGCCGCGATAGCGGGCGACGGGACCGAAACGTTATACGACATACGCCCACCCGGGTGCGCCCGGGGGCGACGAGGAGGTTCGAAATGGCAGATAGCAAGGAAATGAAGATGAACATGCCGGCCATGCGGCTCAAGGGCGGCCTGCCCAAGATAGGCATCCGCCCCGCGATCGACGGGCGGCTCGGCGGCGTGCGCGAGTCGCTCGAAACGCCGACCATGGCCATGGCCCGGGCGGCGGCCCGGCTCATCTCGGAGAGCCTGCGGCACCCCTCGGGCCACGCGGTCGAGTGCGTCATAGCCGACACGACCATCGGCGGCGTGGCCGAGGCCGCGGCCTGCGCCGAGAAGTTCGCCCGCGAAGGCGTGGCGGCCACCCTCACCGTCACGCCCTGCTGGTGCTACGGCTCCGAGACCATGGACATGGATCCCCTCACCCTCAAGGCCGTGTGGGGCTTCAACGGCACCGACCGGCCCGGCGCCGTCTATCTCGCGGCCGTCCTCGCCGCGCACAATCAGAAGGGCCTCCCCGCCTTCGGCATCTACGGCCGCGACGTGCAGGACCTCTCCGACACCGGCAGCATCCCTCCCGACGTCGCCGAGAAGATCCTGCGCTTCGCCCGCGCGGCCCTCGCCGCCGCCTGGATGCGCGGCAAGTCCTACCTCTCCGTCGGCTCGGTCTCGATGGGCATAGCCGGCTCCATCGTCGACCCCGACTTCTTCCAGGACTACCTCGGCATGCGCAACGAGTACGTCGACATGAGCGAGGTCGCCCGCCGCCTCGACGAGAAGATCTACTCCGAGGCCGAGTACCGCCGCGCCCTCGAGTGGGTCAAGGCGAAGTGCGTCGAGGGCCCCGACAACAACCCGAGCGAGGCGCAGCACTCGCGCGCCCGCAAGGCCAAGGTCTGGGAGACCTCCGTCAAGATGGCGATGATCGTCCGCGACCTCATGACCGGCAACCCCGACTTGCGGCGCAAGGGCCTCGACGAGGAAGCCCTCGGGCACAACGCCATCCTCGCCGGCTTCCAGGGCCAGCGGGCCTGGACCGACCACATGCCCAACGGCGACTTCATGGAGACCATCCTCAACTCGAGCTTCGACTGGAACGGGATCAGGCAGCCCTACCTCGTCGCGACCGAGAACGACTCGCTCAACGGCGTGGCCATGCTCTTCGGCCACCTCCTGACCGGCACCGCCCAGATCTTCTCCGACGTGCGCACCTACTGGAGCCCCGAGGCCGTGCAGCGCGTCACCGGCTGGAAGCCCACGGGAGCGGCCGCCGGCGGCTTCATCCACCTCATCAACTCCGGCGCCACCACCATGGACGGCACCGGCAAGCAGCGCAAGGACGGCAAGCCCGCCATGAAGCCCTTCTGGCAGATCGAGAGCGCGGAGGCCGAGGCCTGCCTCTCCGCCACCGGCTGGCGCTACGCCAGCCTCGGCTACTTCCGCGGCGGCGGCTACTCCTCCGACTTCCTCACCGAGGGCGGCATGGACGTGACCATGACCAGGCTCAACATCGTCCGCGGCCTGGGCCCCGTGCTCCAGATCGCCGAGGGCTCGACGGTCAGCCTCCCCGGCGAGGTGCACGACAAGCTCGACCTCCGCACCGACCCCACCTGGCCCACCACCTGGTTCGTGCCGCGCACGACGGGCGCGGGCCCCTTCAAGGACGTCTACTCCGTCATGGCCGCCTGGGGCGCCAACCACGGCGCCATCTCCTACGGCCACATCGGCGCCGACCTCCTCAGCCTAGCCGCCATGCTCCGCATCCCGGTGGCCATGCACAACGTCGACCCGAACCGCGTCTTCAGGCCCAGCTACTGGTCGGCCTTCGGCATGGACGCCGAGGGCTCCGACTATCGGGCCTGCGATGCCCTCGGGCCGCTGTACGGCAGGAAGTAGTATACTATTTGGGCGCATCGGGAGCGCGGATGCCCTGGAAACACCGCGCCCCCGATTGAGATGGCCGCCGACAGAGATGCCGCCACGCTCCCGGCGAGACGCCCTCGGCCGCGCGGAAGGCGGCGTGGAAGCGCTGCAGGCCGCCGAAGCCCGACTCGGCGGCCACCTCCTCCAGCGTGAGTTCGGTCTCGCGCAGAAGACGGCGAGCGCGCGTTAGGCGCACGCGGACGATCTCCTCGTGGAGGCTCCTCCCCATCGCCGCGCGGAACCGCGTCTCCAGGGCGCGCCGCGAGGAGGGAAGCACGGCGAGCACATCGCCCACGTCGATGCCCTCGTGCGCCCGCGTCTTGATGAAGGTGGCCGCCTTCGACACCAGGGCATCGGGGCAGGCGTAGATCATCGTCGACTCGCGCTCCACGACCTCGCGCGGCGGTATGGCTATCCGCGTGCCGTCCGGCGGGCCCGGGGCGCCGATGTTCGCGGCCGCGCCTTCCAGCGCCGCGGCGAGCGTCTGGGCCGCGCGGAAGCCGATCGCCTCGCAGTCGAGCATGATGCTCGACAGGGGCGGCGAGGAGAGCTCGCAGAGGATGTCCTCGTTGTCGACGCCCAGGATGGCGAGGCTCTCGGGCACGGCTATGCCCAGGCGCCGCGCCAGCTCGGCCGCCCGCAGGCCGGCGGTGTCGTTGCAGGCGAAGAGCCCGGTGGGCGCTTCCAGGGACGAGAGGAAGGCGGCCAGGTCTTCCTGGGCCTCGACCGCGCCCTCCCACCAGGGCAGGGGCCGGCGAAAGGCCGGCGCCTCCCCGGCGAGGCCGCGCAGGAAGCCCTCCTCCCTGGCGCTCGACCACAGGGTCCCGGACACTCCGAGGAAGGCGTAGCGCTCGAAACCGCAGGAGCGCAGATGGAGGAATGCCTTGTAGCCGGTGAGGAAGTCGTCGTTGGTGACCTGGCGGAAACCCGGCCGCAGATAGGCTCCGGCGACGTCGACGACGCTCAGGCCCAGGGCCGCGATCCTGTCGGCGTCGGCCGCGCTCTCGATGCGCGCGATGACCCCGTCGCCCCGCCAGCGCTCGAGGTCGGTCAGGGGCCGGAACATCCAGCCGTAGCCGAAGATCCGCCAATCCGGCCGCGAGCGCGCGAAGCGCAGCACCCCGCGCGCTATGCCGTGTTCGTAGAAGTCCGATAGTTCCATGCAAAGGGCTATCTTGCGCATTTCGTCATAAAGTGTACGCATTTCGAGTATTGCGGCAAGAGGCAAGCGCGGCTAGGCTCGAATCGATGCCCGGGAGGACGGCGGCGGATGCCGAACCGAGCCGACCGGCAGGAGGTTTCTATGGAATACGGCTTTCCCAAGGCCCAGGAGCCCATCCCCTCGGCGAAAAAAGACGATCTCATCCTCGTGGCGGGAGCGGGCGGCTTCATCGGCGGCAACCTGGTCGCGTACTTCAAGGACAAGGGCTTCACCCGCATCCGCGCGGCGGACAAGAAGCCGCTGGGCGAGTGGTATCGCGTAACGCGCGAGGCCGACAATCTCGTGCTCGACCTGTCGGACGAGGCTAATTGCGACAAGGCCGCCGAGAACGCCTTCGAGGTCTACAACCTCGCGGCCGACATGGGCGGCATGGGCTTCATCGAGCGGCACCGCGTCGACTGCCTGCGCTCGGTCCTCATCAACACGCACCTCATCCAGGCCTCCTGGCGGGCGGGGGCCAAGCGCTACTTCTACTCTTCCTCCGCCTGCGCCTACAACACCGAGCTCCAGAAGGACCCGCACGTCCGCGCGCTCAAGGAGTCCGACGCCTACCCGGCCATGGCCGAGCGCGGCTACGGCTGGGAGAAGCTCATCTCCGAGATGTTCTGCCAGGAGTACTGGGCCGAGCGCGGGCTCGCCACCTTCATCGCGCGCTTCCACAACGTCTACGGTCCCTACGGCACCTGGATCGGCGGCCGCGAGAAGGCACCCGCCGCGATCAGCCGCAAGGTGATCGAGGCCAAGGACCGGAACACCGGCGCGATCGACATCTGGGGCGACGGCACCCAGACCCGCAGCTTCATGTACATCGACGACTGCCTCGAGGGCATAGACAAGATCACCCACTGCGACGAGCTCGTGGCCACCCCGATCAACCTGGGCTCCTCGGAGCTCATCGAGATCAACAACCTCGTCACCATCGCCGAGGGCATCGGCGGCGTCAAGCTCAAGCGGACCTACGATCCCAGTCAGCCCAAGGGCGTGGCCGGCCGCAACTCCGACAACACCTTCATCAGGCAGGTCCTGAAGTGGGAGCCCTCCACCTCCTTCAAGGTCGGCCTCGAGAAGACCTACCGCTGGATCGAGAAGCAGTACTTCGACCGCAAGGCCGGCAAGAGCAACGTCGACTGAGAAGAACGGAAAAGATGAACCGCGGGGCCACAGAGGCACGGAGGGAAGCGGGAGGAGAGCAAAGTCGAAGGAAGGTGGATGAGGGAGTCTCGGTGGAGTAGCGCCTTTGAGCCGAGAATCCAATCGAGGCTCTTTCAAAAATCAGACGCTTTTTGAAAAAGCTACCTTGAAATGCGGCTATTGGTTTTTTGCGGCCTTGCGCTTCTATCCATTTCCGGGCTCTCTCTTTCAGACTCCGTGCCTCTGTGGTTGTTTTTTTCCGTTTTCATTTCCCTGCCTCCGTGGTTGGATTTTATCAATATGCTTTTCGCAGGATGGAACTCTAATGCGTAGCAGTGTCACTGACCTGGTGGGCGGCATACCCTACCGTCTCGCGCTGGCCGGCGGCTGGATCGACCAGCCCTTCGTCTCCGCTCACGACCCTTCCCCGCCCGGCTCGATGGTCGTCGCTGCCGTCGAGCCCGAGTTCCGCTTCATGGACTACTGCGGCATGGCGACGAGCACCCGCAAGGTCGCTGAACGCATCTGGGGAGGCCGTCTGCCCCCGGGCGAGCCAGCCGCACTCGTGCGCGAGCTCTACGCCGCCGAGAACGCCGGCCACGCCGATCCCTCCGGCAGCCAGGACATGGTCGGGCTCATCTACCCCGGCGTCTCGCGCATCGACTACGACATCTCCTACGAGGGAGGCGTCTTCCCGGTCCGCGTCGAGTCGAACAACGACCCGGCTGTCGCGGCCTGGCTCGGCCGCGTGATCTGGATCCTGCCCGTGGCTCAGCGCCCCCAGGGCTACTCGCCGCTCGTGACGAAGAATCTCGAGCCGAGCTGGGTGAGGAGACTCGGCGCCGCCGGCCGAGCCTGCTTCGACGCCATCGTCGGCCGCGACCTGGCCGCCCTCCAGGCTTCGATGAACGAGACCATGCTCGCCTGGGAGACCATCCTGCCCGCCACGCTCAGGCACCCCGCGATCACCCTCGACCTGGCCGCCATAGCCGCTGCCTACCGCGCGGAGTACGGCGGCGCGATGTACTCCGGCTGCGGCGGCGGCTACCTCTACGTGGCGACCGAGCGCGAGGTTCCGGGCGCCTTCCGGGTCCGCATCAGGACGGTGGCCGCTCGGCCCGGGCGCATCGGAGCGAACGGAGAGACCCGGATATGAGCGAAGTTTTCGTATCGGGCCCCTTCGACGACCTCCGCTCGGCGCAGATCCGCTTCCTCGTGGAAGCGGCGCGCCTCGGCACGCTGCGCGTCCTGCTCTGGCCCGACAGCCTCGTCGAGCGCCTGACCGGCTCCGCTCCGCGCTTCGGCTTCGAGGAGCGGCGCTACTTCCTCGGCTCGCTGCGCGCCGTCGACGCGGTCCTCGAGGCGCCGGCCGATCTGGACCCCGACCGTCCGATTTTCCCGGCGGCCTCGGCGCGGGCAAGGCTGCAGACGGCCGCGTCACGCGGAGACGGATCGATGCTCGGCCCGGCGACGCACGCTGCGGGCGGAGCGGGTGCGGGCGGCGCGGATGCGGGCGGCGGCTCAGGCCGCCCTTCCGCGGAAGGTTCCGCCGAGCGTCTAAGCCGCGCCGGGCGGCCAGTCTGGGCCCTCGCCGAGCCGGCGGCCGGCTCGGCGGCCGGTGCACTCGCTGACCGGGCCGAGGCGCCCGCCCAGGCCAAGCGCGCCTGGTGCGCGCAAAACGGTATCGCCTATCGTGTCCTGGGGCGCGTCGAGCTTGAGGGCTTTCCCTACGAGCCGCTCCCCGCCGACGCTCCGCGCGCACGGGGGGCGAAGCGCGTGGTGGTCACCGGCTGCTTCGACTGGCTCCACTCCGGGCACGTGCGCTTCTTCGAGGAGGCCTCCGCCTACGGCGAGCTCAACGTGGTGATCGGCAGCGACGCGAACGTCCGCCTCCTCAAGGGCGAGGGACATCCGATGATCGGCGAGCTCGAGCGGCGCTTCGTGGTCGGGTCCATGCGCGCCGTGAAGCGCTGCCTGGTATCGAGCGGCTCAGGCTGGATGGACGCCGAGCCCGAGATCCGCGAGCTCGGCATCGAGCGCTACGTGGTCAACGAGGACGGCGACAAGAGCGACAAGAGGCGTTACTGCGAGGAGCGCGGCATCGAGTACGTCGTGCTCAGGCGAGTCCCCAAGGAGGGACTTCCGCGCCGGGCGAGCACGGACCTGCGCGGCTTTTAGGGGCCGCCGGGCTCAGGATCGAGCCGCCGTCGGCTGCGGCTCGAAGCGCAGCACGACCACGGCCGAGAGGATGAGCAGTCCGCCTATCGCCTGAGGAGTGCCCAGGCGCTCGCCGAGGAAGATGCCCGAAAGCAGTATGGTGAGGACCGGCTCGAGAGTGCTCAGGAGCGAGGTGTCGGCCGCGCCGATCCGCGAGATGGCCGCGAAGAGCAGGCTCACCGCCACAACCGAAGAGATGATCCCCGCTCCGAGGATGCCCACCGCCTCGTGGAGATGGGTGGGCAAGACCGCCGGACCGCTCGCGAGGGTCACCGTCCAGTACACGCAGGCCGCGCTCGTCATGAGGACCGCGGTGGCCCAGATATGGTCGATGTCCACGAGCAGCCGCTCCGCCACGACGAGATAGGCGCCATAGGCGAGGGCCATGACCGCGCCGATCGCGAGACCGACGATCGGATAGGCGCCCGGGCGGAACAGCGTGATCGCGCAGCCGGCGAGCGACAGCGCCAGCGAGAGGAGCTGGATGTGGTTCGGCCGCTTGCGCAGGAAGATGATCGACAGGAGGAGCACGAAGGAGGGGTAGAGGTACAGAAGCAGGCTCGTGATGCCGGGATTGAGAATCTTCACGGTGAGGAAGTACAGGCCCGCCTGCGGCGCGAAACCGAAGACCCCGAGGAGCGCCACGATGAGAAGCCGCCTGCCCCCTCCCGGCCGCCTCGTGAGCGCGACGATGATCCACAGCAGCATCGCTGCGACGCTGAACCGCCAGGCCAGGGCCTGAGGCAAGGACATCCCGTCGGAGTAGATGAGCTTGGCGAAGAGCCCGAGGGTCGAAAAGCCGGCGGCCGAGACGAGGGCGAAAGCCACGCCCTTCGCGCGGACGGAGCCGGCGAGGGCCGCGGCCGCGGCATTTCCTTCGGCGCTCCCGCCGGCGCGGCGAAGCGGACCGCCGGCGCGGCGAGGGACGCTCACGAGTGGCTGTCGAACACCGTGTCGCCGAGCTCGAACTTGGTGGTGTCGATGGCGGCGCGGAGGGCGGCGGCTTCCTTTTGGGTTCTGGCCAGCTCGGCGAACTCGAAGCTGCCGTCGGCCTTGGGATCGGCGCCGGCCCAGGCGGCCAGCTCGGTCACGATGCGCTCGGCCGCGCCGGCGTTCCTGGGCCTGGCGGCGTCCGCGGAAGGCGCGATCGCGCCGGCGAGCACCGCGGAGGGCGAGTCCATCGCGGCGCGGTAGACGACGCGGCGCAGATTCTCCACGCGGGCCCGCTCGTTGCGCGCGGCCAGCCGGGCCGAGCGGATGGCTGGAATGGCGTAGAAGAAGACAGAGAAGGCCAGAGGCACGGCGCCGAGGCCGTAGCCGAGCAGGGCCGTGGGATCGGCCATGCCGCCCAGCTTGCCTAACAGCTGGTGGACGAAGAGATAGAAGGCGTCGCCGCCGTGCGTCATCACGAGATGCGTGGCGTACTGCCCGCTGTACAGCGCGGGCAGGAGGCTGTGCTGCGCCATCGCCTCCAGGGTGAAGTACGTCCCGAACAGGAAGTTCACCGCGTTGATGGCGGCGAACCAGAAATTGGATTTCTTCGGATTGGCCGAGAAGGCGGCTATGGGCCGCATGGGCGCGCTGCCGCCGACGCTGCGGTCGATCCTGTCCTTGCGCCGCATGAGCTCGGGGAAGGAATAGTAGATCGCGCCGCCCTCGGTGACTTCCGGGCTGCCCTCGAACTCGACGAGATAGCGATTGATCCGCTGTTCGGCCTCGAGCGGGGGCAGGCCCGTGATGCTCATGAACTCGGGCATCGTGATGACGCCCTTGTGCGCCTGCACGAAGGCCACCACCGCCTTCTTCTCCAAGGCTTCCCAGCCCGAGTCCGGGTCCCCGTCGCCGAAGACGAAGGAGAAGATGGCCTTGTAGAGAGGCCTTTTCTGGCTCCGGCGCTGGAAGCGGGCGTCGCGCTCGTACTGCCGCTGGTAGGGATCCTTGAAGAGCTCCGAATAGAACCAGATCCGGATGATCGCGTCGAAGATCATCATGCCGCCGAGGCCGCCCATGCCGCCGCCACGGCCGCTGCTGCGGCTGTCCCGCGAGTTGCCCGACATCGACACGGCCACCGAGGCGAGCATGGCGAGGAGGGCGAGCGCGATGAAGAGCACGAAATAGCCCACGAGCATCACGACGATCCAGGCCTTGAACAGGGCCGCGCCCACGCGCGCCGCGGCTTTCTTGAAGGCCTTCCAGCCGCGCCGGAAGGCGGGCCCGAAGCCGCGGTAGCGGCTGTGGAATCCGCTCGGGAAGGAGTAGAGGAGCTCTCCCGACTCGGTGACGCGCAGCCTGGCGCCGTACTCGTCCGAGACCGCCTTGATCTCGGTCTCGACCTGGTTCGTGGGCAACCCGGTCTGCGCGACCAGGTCGGCGGCCGTGGCCTCCCCTCCCCGCTTGCGGAACACGTCGAGGAGCTGGTCGCGCACCTTCGCAGGCGCGTAGTCGTAGACCTTCTTTTCGCTGGCCATACCTATCCCTCCGGGGAAGTCCGGCTCCGGGAGCCGCTTCCCTCCGAGCCGCGCGCGGCGAGCAGGGCCCGGTCGTAGAGCTTGCGATACTCCCCGGCCGAATGGTCCCAGGAAAAGCTCCGGGACATCGCTCGCGCGCGCATGACGCGAATATGATCGCTTCTATTGTACCAGGCCCAGACCGCCCAGCCCGTAGTGTCGAAGATGGAGCGCGGAGTGAGGCGGTCGAACATGAAGCCCGTTCCGCCGCCCGTCTCCTGATTGTAGTTCTCCACGGTGTCGGCCAGGCCCCCGGTCCTGTGCACGATCGGCAGGGTCCCGTAGCGCAGGCTGTACATCTGGTTGAGCCCGCAGGGTTCGTAGCGGCTCGGCATCATGAAGAAGTCGGAGCCCGCCTCGATGAGGTGGGCGATGCGCTCGTCGTAGCCCACGATCGCGCGGAAATTGGGCAGCCGGGACGAGAGCGAGCGGACCTCGTTCTCGCACCAGCGCTCGCCCGAGCCGATGAGGACGAACTGCAGGTCCATCGTGGAGCAGATATCGTAGGCGCTCCCGTACATGGGCCCGAAAAGCTCCCCGACGCCTTTCTGGTCGGCCATGCGCGACACCATGCCGACGAGCGGCTTGGCGGCGTCCAGCGGAAGGCCGAACTCGCGCTGCAGGGCAGCCTTGCAGAGGGCCTTGCCGGAAAGATCCGAGGCCGAGTAGGCCGCCGGCAGGAGGGCGTCGGTCTCGGGGTTCCAGTCGTCCAGGTCGACCCCGTTCAGGATGCCCACCAGGTCCTCCGAGCGGAAGCGCAAAAGCCCGTCGAGCCCGAAGCCGAACTCGGGCGTCTGGATCTCGCGGGCGTAGGTGGGAGAGACCGTCGTGAGGCAGTCGGCGTTCGAAAGCCCGGCCTTCAGGAGATTGATCTTGTCGAAGAACTCGAAGCCGGCCCCGTGGAAGAGCTCCCAGGGCAGGCCGAAATAGGGAAAGGAGCGCTTGGAGTAGAGCCCCTGGTAGCCCAGATTGTGGATGCTCAGCACGGAGGCGCTGCCCGCGAACTCGGTGCGGCGCTCGATATGGCGGAGGTAGACGGGCACGAGCGAGGAAGGCCAGTCGTGCGCGTGCAGGATGTCGGGAATCCAGCCGAGCTTGCGGCAGAGCTGGAAGGCCCCCCGCGAGAGAAAGCCGAAGCGCTCGGGATTGTCCGAAAAGTCCGGCTCGGCGCGGTCGCCGTAGATCCCGTCGCGGCCGAAGAAGCGCTCGTGCTCGAGGAAGTAGACCGGCACCGACGAGGCGGGCAATTCGCCGACGTAGACCTGGCTCCACTCCTCGCCCCGGCCCACCGGCACGCCGAGCGGCCCCTCCAGGACCTTGAGCTTCGCCTTGTCCACCCCGTAGTACCGCGGCATGACGATGCGCACATCGTGTCCGGCGCGCTCGAGGGCCCGGGACAGCGCCGAAACCGCGTCGCCGAGGCCGCCCGCCTTCGCGAAAGGCACGGCCTCGCTCGTCACCATGAGAATCTTCACGGAATATCGCTCCTCGTGCGGCGTCCTTGGGCAACTGCGCCGCGAGCTGGCGGCGACCAGGGAAAGCGCGGAGATTCGGGCATCGAGGAGCCAGTATACCCGCTCGGCGGCGATTTACGCAACTCGCATGCCGAAGAGACTCGGATCGCCATCTCTGAACTCGCGCAAGCCCTTGACGGTATGGTACTATTGCCCTTGGAGGATCGATGGACTTCTCCTCTTGCATTGAGCGAGTTCGCGGCGACGAGCGCATACTGGCACTCTACCTCCTCGGCAGCGCCCAGACAGGGACGATGCGGCCAGACAGCGACGTGGACCTGGCGATTCTGCTAGAACCTGGCCGGAGGATCGACTCTTTGGAGCGGACATCGATCGCCGCTGAAACATCCATCGCGCTAGGGCGCGACGTCGATCTGGGCGAGGCCTCTTCCCGGAATCTCGTTTACGCCAGGGAAGCCATTTTGAAAGGTCGGAGGTTGTTCGCGCGGGATGCGGCGCGGGCCGATCTCGCGGAGGCCAATCTTCTCGCAATGTACGCGCGCTTCAACGAAGATCGACGGGAGGTCCTGGATGCCTATCGAGCCTGACGATATGATCGCCATGGCCGGTTTTCGAAACGTCGTGCTGCACGAATACCAGGCTCTCGACATGGCGATTCTGCGAAACATCGTGGAAGAACGCTGGCGATCGATGGTCATATATTGCCGCGAGCTCGGCATCCGCATCGAGCCCCCTGCGCCGCGGCGGTAGCCAGGCCCGCCGCGATAGCTTGAACGGCACCGAGATCGAGGAGGCGCGGGCGGGAAGCCCGCACCCGCGCCTCCCGCCCCGTGCATCGCTCACTTCCTCACCACCAGCACTTTCCTGATCTCGTCGATGTTCGGCGCCACCACGCGGATGAAGTAGATGCCGCGGGCGACCGGATGACCCGACATGTTCCTGCCGTCCCAGTCAACCGCATAGTCGCCGGCCGCCTGGGTGGCCAGCACCAGGCGCTTCACGACGTCGCCGTCGAGAGTGAACACGGTGACGGTGACGGCCCCGCTCGTGGGCAGCTGGTAGGAGAGCCTGGCCGTCTCGCCCTTGGTCGGGTCGATGACATTGTTGAGGATGCTCGCCCCGCCTCGCTGGAGCCGCACATCGTGGATGCCGAAGCTGAAGGGCCGGCAGAGGCGGTACCAGTTCCCGGGAAGGCCGACGGCGTCCTGCGCCATGGACAGCCGCCCGGCGTAGAGGTTGGCGGGCGCGCCCTGGAGGTGGAGCCAGAAATCGAACTGAGCGATGCTGAAGACCTTCGGGTCGGAGGCGGAGAAGAGGTAGTCGTAGAGCGGAGGCGAGGGCGGCGGGGAGGACGCAGCCTTCGTGGAGACGCCTGAGTCGGGCGCGGGAGCCAGGCCCGAGAAATCCGTCTCCAGGAAGGGCGGCAGCCAGAGGCCGCTCGTCGAGTCGACGAGGCTCGCGTCGACATTCGAGTCGTAGACGACGCTCGGCGCGTTCGCGAAGCCGGCGGCGAGGTTGAGCTGCAGGAGAAGGTCCTGGTCGCGGAGCCACTGCGAGCCGTCGAAGGCCCGGATGAGGCCTATGCCTTCGGCTGCGGTCTGGGCCGGCGTCAGGGCCGCTATCTGGGCGTCGGTGAGCGCGATCGAGACCCTGTCTTTCGCGTAGACCGGCCAGGCGAAATAGCTGTCGGGGTGCAGCTGGCTCCACGATCCGGGGACGGACGAGGGCTGGATCGAGGCGAGGAGGTCGGTTATCCGATGGATGTTCTCGCCTCCGCGGTCGAGCCGGAAGCTCGGGCGCGTGATAGGTCCCGGATTGGGGCTCGGGCTCCCGTAGCTGCCGTAGGAGCTGGCGTCGTCGAGATAGCCGATCGCAGGGTCGGGGTAGGTCGGCGGCGGCGGGCCGATGATCTGGTTGTCGTAGGTGATCTCCCAGTGCGGCGGGGCTCCGAGGTCCTCGGTGCTGGCCGTGACCGAGAGGGTGGTGGCGCCGGCGGCGAGAACCGCCGTGCCGAAGGCGCCGAGAGTCGCCAGGGCCTCGGTCGTGGCAGGAGCCGAGCCGCTGACCCGGGTGAAGGAGCTTGCCGAGAAGTCGGCCGCGGCGAGGCTGGCGCCTCCGCTCTGGACCACCGGCTCGGAGAAATGGACGAAGGTCCCGTCGTTGCCGGGGAGGGTCAGCGTGTAGCCGATGAGGGGCCAGGCCGTGTCGCCCGGGGTCATCCAGTCGGAACCGCCGAGGCGCGAAAGCGTACCGACGAGGCGGCTGTTGGTCGACTCGTCCTTGAGGCTAGTGTTGGCCGAGATCCGCCAGTCGGGGACCGCGCCGGTATCGTCGTAGGGCTGCTCCTTCAGGAGGATGTAGAAGGTGTTGCCGGGAACGGGGCGGAAATAGCCGGTGACGGCATAGCCGGAGACCGAAGCGGTGAAGCCCGAGAAGTCATTGCCGACGGCGGCTTCCGTGGTCACCCGTATCCGGTCGATCTTGCCGTCGTAGTTCGAGTCCTCGGTGTAGCTGTAGATGGCGAAGAGGAAGCTGAGCCACTTGTAGCAGTAGTGTCCCGGAGCGGGAAGGGCGTAGGGCGTGGCGACGACGTTGGCCGGCACCGAAACGGGATAGGAGACCGCGTTGCTGTAGTAGACGTCGACGTACTCCATGGGCAGGCCGGGCAGGACGCCGAGGGTCGCGGGCGGGACCAGGTCGAAGAACCAGAAGAGGCCGTCCTCGGCCGCCGTAGGCGGGTTCAAGGGGTTCCCGCCGCTCGGGTCGATGCGGTCGAGCACGATGTGGCTGGCGGAGCTGCCCCGTACCACGAAGGCGCCGCCGCCCAGGATGCGCTGGGTGCTGCCGTTCTCGAACCTGATCGTGAGGCCCGGGATGGCGCAGTAGAACAGGAACCAGTCGTTGTCTCCCCAGACGTAGACGGGATTCACGAGACCGAGGAAGCGGACGCCCCTCGTGAGATCGCCGCCGGCGGAGAAGCCGGATGAGCCGACGTCGTTCCGCCAGGAGCCTCCGAGGCTGATCTGCCGGTCGGGCGCGCCGACCGCGCTCAAGCTTCCCGCCTTGATGCGGATGCTCCCGCGCACGACGAGATCGGCCTCGGGGGTGAAGGACCCCGGCCCCGCGACGATGAGGTCCCAGTAGTTGTAGGGCCCCGGCGCGACGGAGCTGTCGACGAGTCCCGTCGTGAAGATCGTGCCGCCGGCGCCGTAGTACAGGAAGGCGCCCGAGCTCGTGCCGTAGCCTGCCGAGGATACCGCGTGCGTCGCCTGGAGCCCCGTGAGCCGCACGATCCCCACCGAGCGCGTGATCGCCTTCGTGACGGGGTCGACGACGTCCTGACCGGGATTGGTCAAGGTCTTGATGTTGAAGTCGCTCGAGCCGAGGTCCACGGTCGCCCCGGCCGAGAGCTGGAGCGTACCCGAGACCGAGCCGTCGACGAGGGCGGCCGTGATCGTCAGGTCGGTCGGGTCGTCCGTCGGGTCGGCCACGACCGCGGTCTGCACGTTGCCGACCGACACCGTCGCCGTGAAGGAGAAGTTGCCCGAGCCGGCATTGATCGTAAGCCCGCCCGAGCCGACCGTGAGGTTGCTCACCGCGATGTTGTGCCCGGCGGCCAGGTCCGTGGCTACCGTGCCCTGGAAGGTGTTCGTCCCCGCGCTCGCCGTCATCCCCGAGGAGGCGGTGAAGACGTCGCTCGATGCGTCGCCGATTACGAGGGCCCCGGTGTTCGCGAAGCTCACCGCGTTGGCGATCGTCCCGCCGGCGTTTATGGCGAGATTGTAGACTCCGGCCCCGGTGGCGAGTCCCGCGAGGGTGACGGCCCCCGAGAAGGTCACCGGTCCGGTGGAACTCGCGTCCTGCACGGTGAGCGTGCGCGAGCCCGATTGGCCCACGGTCGAGCCGAAGGTGAGGGCGCCGGCGCCCGTGATCGTGGAGGCGTCCGCGCCGAGACTTACCGGTCCGCCGTAGCTCTGGGCTCCCGAGGTGGTGACATTCGCGTTGAGAGCGGTCGCCGCGCCGGCGCCCACGGATAGGCTCGTCACGAGGTTGGCGGCTCCGCCCACCGCCCCGTCGAACTGGGCCGAGGCGGTCACGATCGTGATCGAACGAGTCGTCGCCCCGCCGCCGAGCATGGACTTGAACCACACGAGGCTCCCCGCCGGGGCGGTGAAGGTGGCGTCGAGGCCCAGGGCCACTGGCCCGCCGTAGCTCTGCGCCCCCGTCGTGGTGACGTTCGCGTTGAGCGCCGTCGCCCCGGTGGTGATGGTGAGCGTGGACAGCAGATTCGCCGCGCCGCCGACCAAGGCGTCGAATTCCACATCCGCGTTCGTGATTGTCGCCGCGTGGGCCGTTCCGCCACCGCCGATAGTCGACTTGAACCAAACAAGCTGGCCTGCGCCGCCGGTGAAGTTGGTGTCCACGCCGAGGGTAACGGCTCCGTCGTACTCCTGCGTCGTGCCCGTCGTGATGGCGGTCGCGCCGCCGCTCGTGCTCGTCGTGCCGGTCACGACAAGCGAGGCTATCGGCGTCGCGCCGACCGCTCCGGCGAAGCTCGCGTTGCCGCTCACCTGGAGCGAGTGGGCGTTCGCCGTCGAATCGTCGACGGTGGAGGAGAAGCTCGTCGCCGCCGCGCCCGAGGCGATGACGCTGTTCGCGCCGAGGATGACCGGCCGTTGCAGGTTCACCGCCGCGCCGGTCGTCGTGATGACGGCAGTGACGTAGGACAGGCCGATGTTGGCCGCGGGATTCAGGGTCACCGTGCCGGCTCCGGTCGAAATCGGCTGGGAGATCGTGAGATCGCCCGCGTTCGTCGTGAGGGCGAGATTCCCGCCGTTCGTCGTGACGCCGCTCGTGCCGCTGACCGTGCCCACGGTCAGGATCGCCGCGGAATTGAAGGAGACCCCGTTCCCCGCTCCGGTGACGTTGGCCGCCATCAGGGGCACGGCGTTCGCGCCGCCGAGGGTATAGGGGCCGGCGCCGAGGAGGAGGAGGCCTCCGGGGGCGGTTATCACTCCCGTCTGCGAAGCGGCGCCGGCGCTGCTCAAGGATACGTAGGCGGCGGCGCCGGTGGAGGTGACGGTCCCGAGGCTGAGGGTACCGGTACCGTTAACGACTGTGATCGCCCCGCCCGTGGAGGCATTGCTCGCGGTCAGGCTCATGTTGCGGTTATTGTAGAAGGCAATGGCGCCCGCGGCGCTCCCGTTGGTCAGGCTGACGGCGTTGGCCAGGTTGGCGGGGTTCGTCAGGCTGATTCCGTTGGAGGTGACGACCGTCAAGCTATTCGCGCCGGCCGCACCGATGATGAGCTGCCCGGTTCCGCTGACGTTCCCCGCCGTCGCCGCGCTGCCCGTGGTGTTCGCGCTGAGGTTCCCGGCCGTCGTCACCGCGTTGTCCAGCGTGATGATGCCGCCTCTCGTGAGGAGAGCCACGGGCCCCGCCGGGCCGCTCAGGCTCAGGCCTCCGTCGGTCGAGATCGTCCCCGTGTGAGCGGCGTCGCCGATCGTCAGGGTTCCCGTCGTGGCTATCGTGTTGAGTTCGAGGCTGGAAAGTCCGAGGGCCAGCGTTCCGGTCCCAAGGTAGATGGGCTGCAACACGCTCGCCGTCGTCAGGTTCACCGGACCGGAGCCGGCGGCGATGGTGCCGAGAAGGTCCATGTCGTCGGCGGTTATCGAAACCAACGTCGCCCCTCCCCCGTTGGCCAAGGTCGCCCCTCCCGAGTTGACGAAAGTCCCCGTGCCGGCCGCGATCGTTATCCCGCCACCGCCGGTCACCGTGGCATTGTTCGTCACGCCGACGCCAGCGAGGCTCGCGCTGCTCGTGCCCGCGTTCACCGCCTGGCTTACGGTGAGCAAGCCGGCCGTCTCGGTGACGGAAATGGCGGTGTTGCCGCTCGCGATGCCCACGACCCCGTCCACCGTGCCGATCGCCAGGCCGGCCGCGTTCGCGTCGCCGATCGTCACGCCGCCTGCCGTCGTGACGGCCGCGATCACCGAGGCCGCCGTGGAGACATTGATCGCCCCCGCGGCGCTCAGGGCCAGGTTAGGGACGGTTATCGCGTTGCCGGCTCCGCTCATCCCGGCCCCGCTGCGGACATGGAGGATCGCAGCGCCGGAGGCCGCGACCGGGGCGCTGACCGTCACGGCGCCCGTCGAGGCATTGCCGATCTCGAGCACGCCGGGACCGGCGACGCTGATGGTCGTCAGCTCGGCGCTCGTGAGACCCAGGGTCCCTGCCGCGTCCGCTCCGCCGAGATTGATCAGCGTCCCGTTAGTATAGGGAAGAATGACCGCGTTCGCGTTTCCGGAGTTGGTGGTTCCCGCCAGCAATATATTATCCGCGGTCAGATTTATTATCGAGTTAGTCGATGCAATGGACCCCGCGCTCTGATTGAGTGCCGTGTTCAATGTCGTGACGCCGATCGTCACCCCGCCGGGTCCGGTGACGTTGTCGCCGATATTCACCGTTCCGCTGGACGACAGGGTCACGGTCGAACTGCTCGACGCAATTGCGCCGTTTGTCGTAAAAGTTCCCGCGTTGACAATATTCAATGCGCCGTTCACCGCCTGGGCGTTCGCGTTCACGTTTCCCGTGTTCGATAACCATATATCGCCTGCGCTGGACTTGGCCGCAAGCGAGGTCGTGGCCGCTGTGATAATCGGCGCGCCGGATGCGCCGACAGCCGTCGCGCTCGTCTGCCCGAGGAGGACGGTGGGTGCGCTCAATGTTCCCGCCGTTCTCGTAATGTTACCGTTCGCGTTGAGGACGATGCTGCC
>DATKVK010000044.1:0-29155 GCA_035530095.1 Rectinemataceae bacterium
GTTCTTCTCGGTGACCTTGCCCATGTTCTCGAGCGAGGCGAGCATCTCGGTGACCGAGGCCGTGGCCTCCTCCACCATCGCGCTCTGCCCCTCGATCTGCGTATTGAGGTCGGTGATGCCTGCGGCTATCTTCCTGATCGAACCCGAGGACTCGTCGATGCGGCCGTCCAGGGTCTCCAGCTGCCTGCCGATGGAGGACGTGCTCGACTCGATCTGCGTCGCCGAGCTCATGGCCTCGCCGGCCGCCTCGACGAGCTTGTTCTTCGCCTCGATGTTGGCCGCGGAGGTCTCCTTGATGTGGAGGATCGAGGTCGAAAGGCCGTCGAGGAAAAGGTTGAGGTTGCCCGCGAGCATGCCTATCTCGTCGCGCGACGCGATGCGCGAACGATCCGAGAGCTCGCCTTCCTTGAGGGAGGCGATGTTCCGCTCGATCCCGATGACCGAAGAGGCCAGGGCATTGGCGAAGACGAGGGCGCCGAGCACCGTGAGGGCTATGATCACGAAGACGATGAGGCCGGCGGTCCGAAGGGCCCGCGCCCGGGCGGAGGAAATCTCGTGGTCGATGATCGAGTACTGCTCCGAGATCGTATCGGTCGCCATCGACAGATTGGAGTGCATGGTCCCGACATCGTTGATGAGCACATCGAGCTGGAACCGCGCGTTTTCGTCGAGCTGAACCTTGGCACCGCCGAACTTGCTCGTGTACACCTGCAGGGGGCTTATGGAATCGGTCGAGCCGAACAGGGAGGTGGCGTCGGCCATGATGGTCTTGTAGTCGTCCTGGAGGCTGGAGAGGCGCATCGCGTTCATCGCCTTGAGGTTCTTGACGGTCTCGACCGCCCGCTTGATCTGGGCGCTGAGGGTCGGCAGCACCTTGATCCGGCCCAAGCCTTCGAAGGCGGACTCGACATCCTTGTTCGCGGCCGTGAAATCGTCGTGCGCGTCGGAAATCGGAGCCCAGGGCAGGCGGTTAATGGCTATCTGCTGTTCCTTGATAGCGTCGACGAGGGTCACGAAGTAGGCTTTCTCGCTTTCCATCCGATTGACCGGGGCGAGAAGCACGAAGTAACTGGCGGCTGAGGCGACGAAGAACACGACGATGGCGACGATCAGAAGAATGAGTTTAGCGCGAATCTTCATAACTGTATTTTCTCCGATTTGGTCGAAAACTCCAATGCAGAGTATACAGCCGTGACGAAGACTCGTGCAACTACGATGCCATGAGCTCCCGCCACTCGGGGAATCGCCGGCGATTCCTGCCCGAGAGCGCTCACAGCGCGCTGGTGAGCCCCGCCTCGCCCGCGACGTGCGGCGCGTACTGGAAATAGCGATCCTCCAGGTAGAGTCCGGCCATGAGCGCGGCGTACAAGGAGAGCCTCGGCGACAGGCGCTTCGTGGCGAGGCCGACTGCCTGGAGCAGCTGCGAGCGATAGCCCGAGGCTGGAACCGAGAGCAGCGAGTCGTTCAAGCCGAGCATGATGCCCGGCCTCAGGGTATACAGGAGGTAGACGTTGTTCGAGAGCTCGACGCCGCTCTTGGCGAGTGCGCAATTGGCGACGGTCTCGTAGAAATAGCCCTGCCCCCCGTCGACATCGAAGTAGCTGAGCTGCAGCGTGTCGGCGAAGGCGAAGGGGCCCAGGGCGAACTGGAGCGTGGGAGAGGCCGAAAGAAGGTAGCCGGCCGTGTTCTTGGAGGGCAGGGAGGCGAGACTGCCCGAGTCGAAGGCGGCATCGTAGCCCGAAAGGTCGTGGAAGCCGTAGCCCAGGGCGCTGTAGTAGCCGGCGACCTGGGCTGTCAGCGCGAGGTCGAAAATGGCGATAGGGCGGATGTCCACGAAGCCGCCGAAGAAGTCGTAGGCGGGTGAGAGGGCGTTCGCGAGCCCGAGGTCGACCTTGGTGGATTCCCAGAGGATTCCCGGCTTCCTGACGAGGGGCATGCGGTAGTAGAGCTTGGTGCCCAGCTGGACGCCGAGGGGGTTGTAGGCCGCCTGGACGTTCTGGTCGAGGTAGAAGCCGCGAAGGACCGGTTCGGCGAACCCCGTCGAGAGCGTGCCGAGGGCCAGAGCGAACGCAAGGAGATACTTCCACATTTTTCCGGCCATGCTATCGTCCTCCGCGCAGGATTGAATGCTCGTTTGGCGGCATCATCGAAGTCAGCTCTTCCCGCCCCGGATCTCCACGCGCCTGATCTTGCCCGAGATGGTCTTGGGCAACTCGCTCACGAACTCGACGACGCGCGGGTATTTATAGGGAGCCGTGACCTTCTTGACGTGCTCCTGCAGCTCGACCTTGAGATTATCGCCGGCCGTCCAGCCCTTGGCAAGCACGACGGTGGCCTTGACCACCTGGCCCCGGTCGGGATCGGGCACGGCGGTGATGGCGCACTCGAGCACGGCGGGATGTTCGAGCAGGGCGCTCTCGACCTCGAAGGGACCGATGCGGTAGCCCGAGCTCTTGATGACATCGTCGGCGCGGCCTATGAACCAGAAGTAGCCGTCCTCGTCGCGGTAGGCCATATCGCCCGTGTAGTAGACGCCGTCGTGCCAGACCGAGTCGGTGAGGGCCTGGTCGCGGTAGTAGCCGCCGAACATGCCCACGGGCTTCCGCTTGTCGGTGCGGACCACGATCTGCCCCTCCTCGCCGGCCTCGCAGGACCGGCCCTCGTCGTCGACGATGTCGATGTCGTAGCCGGGCGAAGGCTTGCCCATCGAGCCCGGCTTGGGCTCCATCCAGGGGAAGGTGGCGACGACGACGGTGAGTTCGGTCTGGCCGTAGCCTTCCCTGAGGGAGATGCCCGTGGCCTCCTTGAAGCGGCTGTAGACCTCGGGGTTGAGCGGCTCGCCCGCCACGGCGCAATACTGGAGCTTGGAGAAATCGTAGCTCTTGAGGTCTTCCTTGATGAAGAAGCGGTAGATGGTGGGCGGGGCGCAGAAGGATGTGACGCCGTGCCTGGCCACGACGGCGAGGAGCTCCTTGGGCACGAAGCGATCGTAGTCGTAGACGAAGACCGCGCACTCCGAGAGCCACTGGCCGTAGATCTTGCCCCAGACTGCCTTGGCCCAGCCCGTGTCGGAGACGGTGAGGTGCAAGCCGCCCGATTTGACGTTCTGCCAGTACTTGGCGGTGAGGATGTGGCCGAGCGGATAAGTGAAATCGTGCAGGACCATCTTGGGCATGCCGGTGGTGCCGGAGGTGAAATAGAGGAGCATGATGTCGCCGTTGCGGTTAGCGCGCGCTCCGGTCGGACGGAGGAATTTTTCCGAAGCCTTTTCCACGCCCGCCGTGAAGTCGAGCCAGCCGGAGCGGGCGCCGCCCAGGCAGGCCTTGGCCTTCAGGCTGGGAGAGTCGGCCTGGGCCTCGTCGACGTGCGCCTGGACCTCGGAGTCGGCAACGGTCACGATCATCTTGATGTCGGCGGCCTTGTTCCGGTAGACGATGTCCTTGGCCGTCAGGAGGTGCGTCGCGGGAATGGCTATGGCGCCGAGCTTGTGCAGGGCGAGGATGGAGAACCAGAACTCGTAGCGCCGCTTCAGGACGAGCATGACCGGGTCGCCCTTGCCGATCCCGGCCGCGGCGAAGAAGTTGGCGGTCTTGTCGCTCCAGGCCTTGAGCTGGGCGTAGCTGAAGGTCGCCTCGCCGCCCTTCTCGTCGCACCAGACCAGGGCGGGCGCGTCGGGCTTCTGCCGCGCGAGCTCGTCCATGACGTCGTAGGCGAAATTGAAGCCATCGGGCACCGAGACGCGGAAGCCCTCCACGAAGTCGTCGTAGGAGGAATAGTCGAGACGAGAGAGGTAGTTTTCGAGCATCGCCAACTCCGTTATAGGATTATTGCGAGAAAGCGCGCGCTCCGGCCCCCCAGGGCCTTCATGCCGTGCGCCGCGCTGGAATCGAAGAAGATCGAGTCGCCCTCGCCCAGGACGACATCGTGCCCGTCGATGACCACGAGCAGGGAGCCCTCCAGGACATAGTCGAACTCCTGGCCCGGATGCGAGTTCAGGCTCACGCTCTCGGCCTGGGGCGAGTCCTCCGCGGTCACGAGGAAGGGCTCGGCCTTCTTGTGGATGAAGTTGTAGGCGAGACTGCGGTAGCGGTAGGGCGCGCGCCGCTCGACCTCGACACCCTTGCCCGCGCGCACCACCTGGTACTTGTGCAGCCGGGGCGCCTCGCCCGTGAGGATTTCGGTGAGGTCGATCTTGAAGAAGGAGGCCACTTCGTAGAGCACGCCTACGGGAATGTCCGCAGCGCCCGACTCGAAGGCCCGGTAGGTCTCGGCGCTCACGCCGATCTCCTTGGCCAGACTCTCGGGCGAGATGCCCGCGATACCCCTGAGTTCCCTGATCCGCTCGGCGATCTGCTGCAGCTGTTCGCTCACGGAGCGCTCCTTCCCGGCTTCGGCGCCGCGCGCCGGCCGAGGCCCGATGATACTTTCGGTGTTCTTATCCGTCAATACAGTCGCCTCAGCCGAATCGGCGCCCGAAGCGCGTTCCGGCGCGATCGTTGACGACACCCGTGTTTCTTTCTATAGCGTCGCCCAATGGAGGCATCCGATGAAAGTGACAACCAAAACCCTGCTCGCGCTGCTCGTCCTGACGGTCGCGGGTCTGCCGGCCATGGCGCAGGACCTGCCCAAGATCGTCTTCGGCTCCGACTGCACCTTCCCGCCCTTGGAGTTCCTCGACACGAATAAGCAGATCGTCGGCTTCGATATCGATCTCATCGACGCGGCGGCCAAGGCCGCCGCGTCGAGGCCGTCGTCAAGAACACCGCCTGGGACGGCATCTTCGCCGGCCTCGAGGCGGGCGACTACGACGCCGTCCTCTCCTCGGTCACCATCACCGACCAGCGCAAGAAGGTGATGGACTTCTCGATCCCCTACGTCAACGCCGGACAGGTCCTCATAATCCGCAAGAGCACCGGGGGCGTCACCGAGCTTTCGCAGCTGGCCGGCAAGGACGTCGGCGCGCAGATCGGCACCACCGGCGCCATCGAGGTCGCGAAGCACCCCGACATCAGACTCAAGACCTACGACGAGATCGGGCTCGCGGTGGACGACCTCGTCATCGGCCGTCTGGAGGGCGTGGTCGTCGACTCGCCCACGGCCGCGAGCTACGTGCTCCAGAACCCGACCTACAAGGCAAAGCTCAAGATCGTCGGCGCTCCCTTCACGAGCGAGTACTACGGAGTCGCCGTGAAGAAGGGCGACACTAAAGACCTCGACCTCATAAACAAGGGTCTCGAGGCTGTCATCAAGGACGGCACCAGGGACGCCCTCATAAAGAAGTGGCTGCAGTAGCGTGAGCCTCAGCGATTCACGGACGAATGGGAAAGGGCCGGCGCCGCGGGAGGCTTCCGCGGCGCCGACCATCACCATCACCGATAGCGCACTCATACCCTCGGTAGGGGAAAAGTCCCTGCTCTCGGCCTGGAACATCTCCTTCTTCGGGGCCATAGCCATCCTGATCCTGCTGCCGGTCCTGCGGCCCAAGCCCTTCGTCGCCATCCTCGCCTTCGTGCCCGACGGCCTCGTGGCGACCTTCTCCGTCACCATCGAATCGATCTTTTTCGCCCTGATCCTCGGGCTCCTCGCCGGCCTGGGGCGCATAGCCCGCACCAAGGTGATCAACAGGATCGCGACGATCTACGTCGAGGTGATACGCGGCATACCCCTGCTCGTCCAGCTGTTCTACATCTACTACGCCCTGGGGCCGCTTCTGCACCTGCGCGGCACCGCCTCGGCCGTCGCGGCCATGTCGATCTGCTACGGAGCCTACCTGGGCGAGATCTTCCGGGCCGGCATCCAGGCGATACCCAAGGGGCAGATGGAGGCGGCGCTCGCCCTGGGCATGTCGCGGACGACGGCGCTCTGGCGCATCGTCCTGCCCCAGACGGTCAAGGTCATCCTCCCGCCCATCGGCAACGAGGCCATAGCCCTGCTCAAGGACTCGTCCCTGGTCTCGATCCTGGCGGTGTCGGATCTCCTGCGCCGCGGGCGGGAATACGCGTCGACGACCTTCTACTACCTCGAATCCTTCACCATTGTCGCGCTCATCTATCTCATCATGACGCTCTTCTTCTCGCGCCTGGTGGGTATCATGGAAGCGCACCTGAGGTACCATGGACGAAAGCATCATTAGGATCAAGGACGCGCGCAAGAGCTTCGGCCACGTCCACGCGCTGCGGGGCGTAAGCCTGGAGGTGGCCAGGGGCGAGGTCGTCCTCGTCATCGGCCCCTCGGGCTCGGGCAAGAGCACCCTCCTGCGGAGCGTCAACCGCCTCGAGCACCTGAGCTCGGGCGAGATCTGGGTCGAGAACGACAGCGTCACCAGCCCGCACGCCGACATCAGGCGCATCCGCGAGGAGGTGGGCATGGTGTTCCAGAGCTTCAACCTCTTTCCGCACCTCAGCGTCCTCGACAACATCTCGCTCGCGCCGGTCATCGTGCGCAAGGACTCGGGCGCCGAGGCGAAGAAACGCGCCCGGGCCCTCCTCGAGCGAGTCGGGCTCGCCGACAAGGCCGAGGCCTACCCCGACGAGCTCTCGGGCGGGCAGCAGCAGCGCGTGGCCATCGCGCGGGCCCTGGCCATGCAGCCCAAGATCATGCTCTTCGACGAGCCGACCAGCGCCCTCGACCCCGAGATGATCAAGGAGGTCCTGGACGTCATGCTCGATCTCGCCAAGGAGGGCATGACCATGCTCGTGGTCTCGCACGAGATGGGCTTCGCCCGCGCGGCGGCCGACCGGGTCGTCTTCATGGACGAGGGCCTCGTCGTGGAGTCGGGGCCGCCCGGCGAGCTCTTCGCCGCCCCCAAGGAGGAGCGCACCAAGCGCTTCCTGGAGCACATTCTCTAACCTCGACGGCGCGGGCATCTTCGTCCCCGCCGTCGGCCTGGAACTGCATCGGGTGCCCGCGGTCTCAGCGCGGGACGAACGGCCCATCCAGAGCCCCGTGGATTCCGGATGGGCCTTTTCGTCGACCGTCGCGGGCAGGGCCGACGCGTTTGGAATCGGCTCACTATGCGCGTCGGCCCCGCCGGTGCGGATCTCGGACCTGGCGCTCCCCGATATTACGACCTATACTGACCGCGCACCTCAATTTCTCAGGAAGGTTATATGGAGCCCGAGAGGAAAACCCTGCTGCTCGTCGAGGACGAGGCGATCATCGCCCTCGCGGAAAAGGCCTCGCTCGCCCGGGAAGGCTACTCGGTCATCCATTCGCTCTCGGGCGAGGACGCGATCGCCGCGGTGGAGAGCGAGCACGGCTCCTCCATCGACCTGGTGCTCATGGACATCGACCTCGGCGGCGGAATCGACGGCACCAGGGCCGCCCAGGAAATCCTCAAGCGCCGCGACATCCCCGTGGTCTTCCTCTCCTCGCACACCGAGCGGGAGCTGGTCGAGCGCACCGAGTCGATCACGAACTACGGCTACATCGTCAAGAATGTCGGGAACACGGTGCTCTTCGCCTCGATCAAGATGGCGTTCAGGCTCCACGAGGCGCACCGGCGCCTGGAGGAGAGCGAGGAACGCTTCCGCAACCTCATCGAGAGCATCCAGGAAGGCATGTGCATCATGGACGAGGAGGATCGCTTCGTCTTCGCCAATCCCGCCGCCCATGCGATCCTCG
Source organism: Rectinemataceae bacterium (assembly GCA_035530095.1). Lineage (GTDB taxonomy): Bacteria > Spirochaetota > Spirochaetia > Treponematales > Rectinemataceae > JAJXZP01. The sequence goes on from DATKVK010000044.1 coordinate 7,624, forward strand.
GGGTCGAGATGGGCCGCCTCGCCGGCGAGCGTCTCGACCGCTTCCTGGACAGCCGGGCCGCCGCCTACATCGCCGCGCAGAACGAGGAACGCAAGCAGGGCGGCAAGGGCGAGTACGAGCAGGAACTCCTCAGGCCGAACGGAGAGCGCAGGATCCTCCAGGTGCGCGCGAGTCCGCGCTTCGGCACCCGCGGCCGATTCGAGGGCTCCTTCGTGATCTTCGAGGATATCACCGAGGAGCGCAGGGCGGCCCAGCGGATTCGCGAAAGCGAGGCCGACTACCGATCGCTCTTCGAGGACTCGGCGAACGCCATTGTCGAAGAGGATTTCTCCGGCGTGCGCGCCTTCCTCGACAAACTTCGCTCGGAAGGCGCGGTCGATCTCCGCTCCCGCTTCGCGAGCCACCCCGAAGACATCCTGCGATGCGTCGGGCTGATCAGGATCGTGCGGGCGAACAAGGAGTGGCTCACTATCATCGGCCTCGAGCGGATGGAAGATATGGAACCTTCGCTCATGCCCTACGTGAACAGGAACTCCGACTCGCTGGCCGGCATTCGCGACGAGATCGTCGCCCTCGCGGAAGGACAGGCGCCCTTCGAGCGCGAGTTTCCCAACAACCGTCTCTCGTCGAAGGTCGAGTGGGTCAAGCTCCGCATGTCGGTGGTGCCGGGCCACGAAGAGGACTGGTCGAAGGTGTTCGTGTCCTTCATGGACATCACCGAACAGAAGAAGGCCCAATGCCGGTAGGGCGGCATCGCCCTCCCCCCTTTTTCAGCCTATGAGCTCGAGCGTGCGGCGGACGAAGGCCGAAAACTGCGGCTTGACCCGCTCGGATATCTCGAAGACCTCGTCCGAGCTGACGGGCCTCCCGCTCATGCCGGCGGCCATGTTCGTGATGCACGACACGCCGAGCACGCGCAGGCCGGCGTGCACCGCGGCTATGACCTCGGGCACGGTGGACATGCCCACGGCGTCGGCTCCGAGGGTGCGCGCCATCCTGATCTCGGCCGGAGTCTCGTAGCTCGGCCCCGTGAACCAGGCGTAGACGCCTTCGCGCAGCCCGAGGCCGAGCTGCGAGCCGGCCCGCTCGGCCGCGGCGCGCAGCTCGGGGTCGTAGGCGCGCGTCATGTCGAAGAAGCGCTCGCCTATGCGGCCGTCGTTTTCGCCCACGCAGGGGTTCTGCCCGGTCAAGTTGATGTGGTCGGTGATGATCATGAGATCGCCCGGCGAGAAAAGCGGGTTGGCTCCGCCGGCGGCGTTGGTGAGGAAAAGGAGCTCCACGCCCAGGGCCTTGAAGACGCGCACGGGAAACGCGATGCGCGACACCGGATAGCCTTCGTAGTGGTGGAACCTCCCCTGCATGACGAGCACGGCCTTCCCGGCGAGGCGCCCCGAGACGAGGCGTCCCGCGTGGCCCGGGGCGGTGGAGAGGGGAAAATGCGGTATCTCCGCATAGGGGACGGCGACCGCCCTCTCGACCTCCTCGGCCAGGACCCCGAGGCCCGAGCCGAGGACGAGCGCGATGCGCGGAACCGAAGCTATCCTGGAGCGTATGAAAGCCGCAGCCTCGTTGATCTGGTCGTACATCGCGCCTCCCTTTTTCGCCGTTTCCGGATGCCGAGCCCGGCGACGAGGCGCTCGAAGCGCTCGGCTATTCCCCTCGCTTCGAGGACGGGCGGGACCGCCCGCGTTTCCGGCATGGACGCTCCTCGCGCCCGGCTCTGAATGTGCCGCCCACGGTATACCAGCATCAGCCTGCGGTCAACCTATGAACAGCGCTTTCGCGCAAAACGCCAATGAACCAGGGAATGAACTTGACAATGCTTCCGGGCAAGCTCCACCATGTTCGTCTATTCTGTGGAGCGTCGCTGGTTTCACAGCAAGGGTGAAGATGAGGCTGAGACGATGAAGGACAGGGCAAAGGTCGGCGGCTGCGATCTCGCACGGAGCCTGCGCTGGGAGGGCGGCGAGCTCTATCTGCTCGACCAGACCAGACTACCCGGCGAGGTCGTCGAAAATCGGCAGGAGAGCGTCGAGATGGTCCGGGACTCGATCAAGCGCCTGGCGGTGCGCGGCGCGCCCGCGATCGGCATAGCGGGGGCCTACGGCCTGGTCCTCGGACTGCGCGGCCACCTTGGGCTCGGCCTCGGGGACTTCCTCGCGCAGGCCGAAAAGACGGCCGCCTACCTCAATTCCTCGCGGCCCACCGCCGTCAATCTCAGCTGGGCCCTGAAGCGCATGCTCGCCCGCGCCGCGGCGGCCGCGGCCCCGAACTCGGCGGCAGCCGCGGCCCCCGATTCGGCCGCCGTCTACCGTGCCCTCGTCGCCGAGGCCGAGGCCATCCATGCCGAGGACCGCGCGATCTGCCGCGGCATCGGCGAATCGGGAGAAAGCCTCGTCGCCGAGGGCTGCGGCGTGCTGACCCACTGCAACGCCGGAGCCCTCGCCGCCTCCGAGCTGGGCACAGCCACCGCGCCCCTCTACCTCGCCTTCGCCGCGGGCCGGCGCTTCCGCGTCTACGCCGACGAGACCCGCCCCCTCTTGCAGGGAGCGCGCCTGACTTCCTGGGAGCTGCAGCGCGCCGGGCTCGACGTCACCCTCATCTGCGACGACATGGCGGCCTATATCATGTCCCGGGGCCTCGTCGACCTGTGCATCGTCGGCTGCGACCGCGTCGCTGCCGACGGCGACTTCGCCAACAAGATCGGCACCTTGGGCGTAGCCATCCTGGCCCGGCATTTTTCCCTGCCTTTCTACGTCGCCTGCCCCTCCTCCACCATCGACCTCGGCACGGCGCGGGGGAGCGACATCGTCATCGAGGAGCGCGGGGCCGAGGAAGTGACCTCCTTCGGCGCCCGCCGCACCGCGCCCGAGGGCATCAAGGTGCGCAACCCCGCCTTCGACGTGACCCCGCACGAGCTTGTCTCGGGCTTCATCACCGAGAAGGGCATCCTGCGCCCGCCCTACACCGAGAGTCTCGCGGGGATCTTCGGATGAGCCGGAGCCCGTCCGGGACGGCCGAGGCGATGGGGAGCCCCTCGTGCTCGCCGTAGAGCGGAGGAAGCGCATCCTCGGCCGACGCGGGAAAGGTCAGGGTGATCTGCGCCGGCGGCGGTCGGCGAGCCCCGGCCCATCGAGGAGGACAAGCTCGAGCTCCGCTACCGCATCCGCAAGTCGCCGGGACTGAAGCTACGAGCCTCGGAGCGCGCTTGCCTACGGCATGTCTATGAACACCTTCATCGATTTCTCGCGGTTCGCGTCGATGAAATCGTAGGCATCTTTGTAGCGGTCGAAGGGGAAGTGGGCCGACATGAGGGGATCGAGCTTGACCTTGCCCCCGGCCGCGAGGGCGATGGCGCGCTCGTAGTCCTCGCGCCGGTACATGAGGGTGCCCACGAGGCTGAGTTCGCGGTCCTGCACCAGGCCGAGGTCCACCTTGGGAAGGGCGCCGAAGACTCCCACCACGACGATCGCGCTGCCCTTGCGCGCGGACAGGATGGCCTGGCTCATCGTAGCCTCGACGCCGACGCACTCCAGGGCCGCGTCGGCGCGGTCGGGGCCGTAGATCCGGAGAATGGCCGCGTCCAGGTCCTCCTTCGTGGGGTTGACGACGTGATGAACGCCGCAGGTCTTCGCGAGCGAGAGGCGGAAGTCGCTCGTGTCGGTCGCGATGACCTCGGCGGCGCCCAGGCCGAGCGCCGACTGGGCGACGAGGTTGCCGATGGGCCCGGCGCCGTAGACGGCGAGCCTCTTTCCTTTGATATCCCCGAGGCGGCCGAGCGCGTGCACGGCCACCGCGAGCGGCTCGATCATGGCCCCCGCCTCGAAGCTCATGTTCTCGGGAAACCTCAGGCACTTGTCGGCCGCCACGGCGAAGTACTCCGAGGCGGCCCCGGTGGTCTGGAAGCCCATCACCTTGAGGCTGTCGCAGATGTTGTAGCGGCCCGAGCGGCAGGGCAGGCAGGCCCCGCAGTAGACCTGGGGCATGAAGGTTACGCGATCTCCGACCGCGAAGCCCCGCACGCCGGCCCCAAGCCTCTCGACACGGCCCGAGACCTCGTGCCCCTGGACCACGGGATACTTCGTGTAGGGATGCAGGCCGTGGTTCACGTGGATGTCCGAGCCGCAGACGCCGATGCGCATGATCTTGAGAAGAAGTTCTCCCGATCCCGGCTCGGGCAGGGGGATGTCCCGATACTCGATGGCGCCCGGCGCCGTCATGACCGCCTGCCTCATCGCGCGCCTCCCTTGGCCTTGGGGGCCATCAGCACCTTCATGACGCCCGGGTCGCCGCGCTCGATCAGCTCGACGCCGTGGGCGAAGTCCTCGAGAGCCAGCTCGTGCGAGACGAGGCGCGCGACATCGATCCGGCCGGAGCCGAGGAGCCGGATCGCCTGGATCGAGTTGCGCACCGAGGTGTAGGAGGACATGAGGGCGAGCCCCTTGCGGAATAGGGCGAAGGCGTCGAAGGAGACCGTCGAGCCCGAGGGCGGCACGCCGAAGAGGAGGATGCGCCCGCCGGGCCGCGCCCATTGACTAGTCCGGCCCATGATGGCCGGGACACCCGTGGCGTCCACCACGAGGTCGTAGCGGTCGGCCGGCAGCTCGTCGAGCGAGGCGAGCGGCGTGACGAGGGCCCCGCCCTCGCGGGCCGCGAACTCCAGGCGGCCGCGGTTGCGGTCGGCGACCGTGATGCGGCTCGCTCCGGCGGCGATGAGCGCCTTCATGAGAAGGACGCCGATGGGTCCCGCGCCCACGACGAGGACCTCGTCGGCCAGGCTCGGGGCCGCGCGCTGCACGCCGTGCAGGACGCAGGACAGGGGCTCGACGAAGGAGCCCGCGGCGAAGCTCAGTTCCCCGATGGCGAAGACCGCCTTCTCGGGCGCGCAGACGTATTCGGCCATGCCGCCGGGCAGCGTCACGCCCACCGCCTGCCAGCGCTCGCAGAAATTCTGCCGGTTCGAGAGGCAGGAGGGGCAGGCGTCGCAGGAAATATTCGGCTCCACCGCCACGCGGTCGCCGACGGCGAAGTTGCGCACCTCGGCGCCCACCGCGGCCACCGTGCCGGAGAACTCGTGCCCCGGCGTGATGGGATAGGAGCCCAGGTACTCGCCGCGGAAGATGTGGACGTCGGTCCCGCAGATCCCGCAGCGCTCCACCTCGATGAGGAGCTCGTCGGGCTTGGGCTCGGGCCGCGGAAGCTCCGCCACCCTCGCCGAACCCGGCTTGTCGATTACCAGCGCCTTCATGTTCGAAATTCCTCCCTAAACGGCGTCGCGCGTGTCTACACGCAGGTGAAGGCCCCGTCGATCACGAGATCCGTGCCCGTCGTGAAGCCCGCCGAGTCCGAGGCCAGGTAGACCAGGGCCGAGGTGAGCTCCTCGGGCCTGCCCATCCGCTTCTGCGGGGTGGCCGCCTCCCAGGCGGGGATCCACTGCGCGGCCTTGAGCGTCATCGCGGTCCCGATGTAGCCGGGGCTGATGCTGTTGACGCGCACGCCGTGGGGCGCCCATTCGACGGCCAGGGACTTGGTGAGCATGATCACGCCGGCCTTGGAGGCGTTGTACGCGCACTGCGGCTGGGGCTGATTGACGATGTGGCCCGACATCGAGGCTGTGTTGATGATGGCGCCGCGGCGCTTCCCGATCATCACGCGGCCGGCGGCCCTCGCGGTGAGGAAGATACCGGTGAGATTGATGTCGATCACCTTCTTCCAGGACTCGAAAGACATCGTCTCGGCGCTCTCGTTGATGCAGATGCCGGCGTTGTTGAAGGCTATGTCGATCGTGCCGAACTCGTCGACGACGCGAGCGATCATGGCGTCGACGTCGGCGGGATTCGTGACGTCGCACTTGACGGCCAGGGAGCGCACGCCGCGCGAGCGCAGTTCGACGACGGCGGCCTCGGCCTTGCCCATGTCGAGATCGACTATCGCGACATCCGCGCCGGCCTCGGCGAAGGCCAGGGCCGCGCTCTTTCCGATACCCTGCGCCCCGCCCGTGACGAAGGCTTTCTTCCCGACCAGGGAGAACATATCCACGACACCCATCGTTATCATCCTTTCACGGCGCCCATCATGAGACCCCGTACGATCGACTTGTGCGAGATCCAGCCCAGGATGAGCGGCGGCAGCACGGTCACCGTGGAGATGGCGCTCAGCTTGGCCCAGAACAGGCCTTCCTGCGTCATGTACGACGCCATGTACACCGGAATGGGCGAGGCGTTGACGTAGGTCAGGTTTATGGCGAAGAAGAACTCGTTCCATACGAAGATGAACACCAGGAGCGCGCTCGAGATGATGCCGCTGCGCGCCAGGGGCAGGACTATCTTGAAGAAGGACCGGATCCGCGTGGCTCCGTCGATGTCCGCCGCCTCGAGGAGCTCCGCGGGGATGTCCTTGAGGAAGGACCGGACCATCCAGATCACGATCGGGACGTTGGCGCCCACGTACATGATGATCATGCCCCAGCGCGTGTCGAGGAGGTGCAGGTTCTTGAAGATGAGGAACACGGGGATGATGACCGCGACCGGCGGCAGGAGGGTCGTGGACAGGAACCAGAAGAAGAGCGAATCGGGCTTCTTGAGCTTGCCGAAGACGATGGCGTAGGCCGTGGGCACTCCCAGGAAGATGCACAGCACCATCGAGGACAAGGTGATGATCGCCGAATTGACGATGTGCGACACTATATCCGAGGAAAGCAGCACCGTCCGGTAGTTCTCCAGCGTCGGCGTGAAGAACAGCTTGGGCGGCACCACGTCGGTCTCGTGCTTGAGGCTCGTGATGAACATGTAGAGTATGGGAAAGAAATAGACGAGGCAGATCACCCAGATGAGGAGGACGAAGAGATAGTGCGCCGTCCTGCGGCGCGCCCGGCTTCCCGTGTAATCGATCATGATTCGACCTCGCTGGTCTTCCTCCGCGTGAAGCGGAAAAAAGCGGTGACTGCTACGAGCGTGAGAATGACCGTGATCACGGCCATGGCCGTGGCCCTCCCTACGTCCCACCGGAAGAAGCCGGTCCGGTACACCAGGTAGGGCAGGTTGGTCGACGATATGCCCGGCCCGCCCGAGGTCGTGACGTAGATGATGCCGAAGACCTTGAGGATGAAGATGAGGCCCAGCATGACGGCCACCTCGATATGGCTCGCGATGGCCGGGATCTTGATCTGGAAGATCGTGCGCCAGATCCCGGCGCCGTCGACCTTGGCGCTGTCCAGGATCTCCTCGGAGATGCTCTCGAAGCCCGAGAGGAGCACGAGCACGAAGAAAGGTGTCCACTGCCAGATCACCAGCATGATGATGGTCGCGAGCGAGTGGCTGCCCAGGAAATCGATGGGCTTGATATGCAGCCACCCGGCGATCATGCCGTTGATGCCGAACGAAGGGTGCAGCATCAGGGTCTTCCAGACGATGCCCACGACCGCGTCCATCACGAAGAACGGCGCTATCATCAGCGTCCTGGCTATGTTGATGCCGACGAATTTCCGGTTGAGGAGCAGGGCGAGCGCCAGGCCCAGGACGGTGCAGCCCGCGAGCGAGACGACGGTCAGCACGATCGTGTTGACGATGACCATGTAGAACTCGGCGTCCTTGAAGACGCTCAGGTAGTTCTCCAGGCCTATGAAGCGGATGCCGAGATCGGGTCGCACGATGATCCATTTGATCGCCGAGAGAATGAGGGTGACGATCAGGGGAACCTGCGTGACCAGGGCGACGATGACCACCGCCGGCAGGGCGAAGATATTCACCGGGTCCCGTTTGCGTCTATCTCGTGTGCTCATATCCGTCCTTTCCGAGCGGTGAGACTCTCCGCGAAGGCGAGGAGCCGCGGAAGGAAGCGGATGGCGGTCGGGACATGCTCCCTTCCCCGATCCATCTCGCCGCGGTTCCCCGCCTTCAATCAGATTCGCCGAGCGGCGGGCTTACTTGGAATATCCGCCCTCGTCGGCTACGCGCTGGGCGGCCGACTGGCAATTGCCGAGCGCCTGATCCAGGCTCTCGTTGCCGGAGAGATAGGCTGCCAGCTCCTGGCCGACCTTCTCGCCCAGGCCCTGGAACTCGGGGATCGAGACGTACTGCACGCCCTTGTACGGAACCGGCTCGACGGCCGGATCGTCGTAGTTCGCGTTCTTGATGGAGTCGAGCGTGATCTTCGCGAAATCGGCGACGGCCTTGTACTTGGGATTGTCGTAGGTCGAGATGCGGGTCCCCGGGGGCACCTGCGCCCAGCCTACCTTCTGGCCGATCAGGTTGATGTAGTTCTTGCTGGTCGCCCAGGTGAGGAACTTGAAGGCCTGATCCTTGTACTTGGAGGAGGACTCGATGGCGAGGGCCCAGGCCCAGAGCCAGCCGGCATTGGCCTTCTTGACCGTCGGGGCGAGGGCGTAGCCGATCTTGCCCTTGACCTTGGAGTCGACGCCCTGGAGGGTGCCGGCCGAGACCGTGGCGTCGTACCACATGGCGGCCTTGCCGGATGCCATCAGCGCGAGGCACTCGGTGTAGCCGGCGGTCGTCGCTCCGGGCTCTCCGGCCTCGGTGATGATCTTCTTGTAGAACTCCCAGACATTGCGCATCTCGGGCGTATTGAACTGGGCCTTCCAGTTCATGTCGTACCAGCGGGCGCCGAAGGTGTTCATCATGGAATCGAAGACCGCCATGTTCTGGCCCCAGCCGGGCAGGCCGCGGAGCGCGATCCCGTAGAAGCCCTTGGAGGGGTTGTTGAGCTTCTTGGCGAACTCGAAGATCTGGTTCCAGGTCGGCGCCTCGGGCATCTTGAGGCGATGCTCGGCGAAGATGTCCTTGCGGTAGAACAGCATGGAGCTCTCGCCGTAGAAAGGAATGGCGTACTGGGCGCCGTCGACCGAGAGCGCGCTGCGGATGGGCGGGAGGATGTCGTTGCGGTCGTAGGCCTTGGCATCGGCGGGGCTCATGCCCGCGAAGAAGGGTTCGAGCGAGACGATCCAGTTGTTCTTGCCCCAGAAGGGCGTGTCGTAGGTGCCGATGGTGACGATGTCGTACTTGCCGGCGCCGAGGGCCACGTCTTCCGTCACCTTCTGCCTCAGCTCGTTCTCCGGCAGGACGACGAACTTGAGGTTGATTCCGGTCTGGGCGGTGAACTCCGACGAGTACTTCTGCATGGTGACCATGTCGGGATTGTTGACCGTGGCGATGGTCAACGTGACATTGTCCGCGGCGAAGATCGCCGCCGCGCCGAAGATCGTCGCGACGACGAACGCGATTAACGCTTTCTTCATAGTCGCCTCCTAGTGTGTTGTGCGGGTCGAGCGGACGGCCCTCGGCCCCGGTCTCGACCCGCGCACAGTATGGAGGCGGTTTTCCGGCCTGGAAATAGTACGCGGGTACTATTTTTAGTACTAATCGAACCCTAAGGCCGATACCGAGGTCGGGGACTGAAACTCTTCCCGCTCAGATCTTGCCGAGGAACGCGGCGTTGCGCATGGCCATCTGCATGACGCGCGGCCTGTTGTGCTCCCCGAGCTTGACGTACAGACCGTAGACGTAGTTCTTGACCGTCTGTTCGCTGATGAAGAGCTTCTCGGCGATCTGCGCGTTGTCCCGGCCCTGCGCGATGAGGCCCAAGATCTCCCGCTCCCTGCGCCCCAGGCCGGCGAGCCATTCGGGCGGCGCCGCGGGATCAGGCGAAGCGGCCGGGGCGGTCCCGGGCGCCGCGCCGAGGCCGGCCGGGCCCGTTCCAGCCGCGGCCGCGCCCGGAACGGCCGCCCCCGGCTCGGCGGCGCGCCCGGCTGTCTCCACCCCGGAGTGTCCCCGTCCCACGACCTTCCGGGCCACGGAGGGCGACATGGAAATCGTCCCGTCGCGGACGGCCCGCAGGGAGGAGATGAGCTCGTTGACGGGAATGTCCTTGAGGATGTAGCCCATGGCGCCGTGGCTCAGCGCGTCGAAGATGTACTCGTCGTCGTCGAAGGAGGTGAGGACGATGATCTTGATGTCGGGAAACTCGGCGTGGATGAGCTTCGTGGCGCGGACCCCGTCGAGTCCCGGCATCCGGATATCCATGAGCACGATGTCGGGCTTCTCCCGCCGCGCCAGCTCGATCGCCGCCTCGCCGTCGGCGGCCACGCCGACGACATGAAAGTCCGAGGCCCGGAAGCCGATCACCGATTTGAGGCTGTCGGCGAAGAGGGCCTGGTCGTCCACGATCAGAATGTGGGTCTTGTCGCGCATGACCTATCCCTTCGCCGCCAGGTCCGTCACCGGCGGCGGAAGCGCCTGGACGTCCTCGGCCCCGAGAGGTATCTCCACCCGGATCGAAAAGCCGTAGCCGGCGCTGTCGACCTCGAGCGTGCCGCCGAGGCCTTCGACGCGCTCGCGCATTCCCAAAAGGCCGATCCCCGGCCTGATCTCGGCCGCCCCCTGCCCGTTGTCGTCGACCTTCACGAGAAGGCGATCGTGCGCGATCCAGAAACCTATCTGGATGCGCGTGGCTCGGCCGTGCCGGAACGAGTTCGTCATGGACTCCTGGACGATCCGGCGCAGCGTGCCGCCGATCTCCTCGTCGATGCCCCAGGGCATATTACCATAGTTCACCTCGACATCGATGCCCGTGGCGCGCGAAAAAAGCGTGATGATCCTGTGGATGCTCGACACCGCGTCGAGGTTGGACTTCTCCATGTCGCGGAAAGCCTGGAGCGCCATGCGAGTCTCGCCCAGACTCGACTGGGCCTGGTCCCGCGCCCTGGCCAAGAGCTCGGCGAGCTGGCGATTCTGCCCGCCGGCCAGATCGATCGCCGACTCCAGCATCATCTTGAGGTTGATGAGGGTGTAGCCGACGATGTCGTGAATCTCGCGCGAGAGGCGCTTCCGCTCCTCGATGGTCGAGCGCTCGCCCACCTGGACCGCGTGGTTCTGGAAATCGACATTGGCGTTCAGGAGATTGCTGATCGAGTTGTCCATCGCCTCGAGGTCCCGGGCCTGGGACTCGAAGGCCTCGTAGAGCCGAAAGACCCGCGCCAGCACGGCCGACACGAGCGCCAGGGAAAGGAGCAGGAGGAGCGAGTCTTCCATGCCCGGCGCGGCGGAAAGGCCGTTCCAGACCCGCACGGGGCGGAATCGGAAAACGAGGACGAAGAGAGCGTCGGCCGCCGCGATCAGGTAGTAGGGGAGCCGGGCGAGTGAAAACAGCGTCACGACGAGGATGCACAGGAAAATGAAGGTGAGCTTCTGGTCGGCCCCGTCCGGATAGTCGGCGACGGCGAGGAGGAAAAGCTGGAGACCGAGGAGGACGGCGGGAACGATCTTGCGGTCGAGTCGCTGAGCGGCGAGACTGCAGACGAGCGAAAGCGTGATTAGAATCGAGAACTGCAAAGGCCAGTCCGAGCTGCCGGGAGGCTGCGGCGGGTCGCGGAAGAAGACGGCCAGAGCCAGGGCGTGCGCGGCTATGACGAGGGCGGCCATCCACAGGCGGAAGCGGAAGCCGTTTCGGCGAGGGCCGCCAGAGTCTTCCTCTCCGTCGACGCGGAGCTCGCTCTTCGCCTCCGTATGGTGGTCCACGGGCATGAACTCCACTATACCCTAGATTCCCTCCGGCCTGCCACGAGCGCTTCGGCGGCACAGCCGGCGGCACAGCCGACCGCGCCTTGGGCCGTTCGGCTGTGCGTCCTGCGGCGGATCCGCGGATCCGGCGGCGCGACCGGTCAACCTGCTCTTCCCGACCGGAAGTCCGGGAAGCTCGACTCAGGACGAGAAAAGCCGCAGGTAGGCTCCCTTGAAACGGCCGTAGTAATCCTCGATCCAGCCGAGGCGCTCGGGTTCGACGAGGACGCTCCGCCGGGGCTCCGGGCGGCCGCCCTTTCCCGCCGCCGCAGCCCCAAGGGCGACCGCGCCGCGGGCCGAGAGGTCGGACAGATCGAACAGGCGCAGCGGCCGGGCGAGGACCGAGGACACCAGCCGGGTCCAATACGGGTAGCGGGCGCTGCCCCCGACGAACCAGAGCTCCTCGCCCTCGGCCCCGCCTAGGGTTTCCAGCCCTAGCCGGATCGTGCAGGCGACGCCGAGCAGGGCTGCGTGCAGAAGGTCCAGCGGGCCGTGCCGGAGAGACAGGCCGAGCCAGGCTCCCCGAGCGTCGGGATTCATGTAGGGGCTGCGTTCGCCGCTGAGATAGGGGAGGAACATGAGCTCGCCCTCGGGGGCCCGGCTGCGCGATTCGAAGGCCGCGTAGGCCTCTTCCCAGCCCAGGCCGAGGAGCCCCCTCGCCCACTCGAGCGCGATGCCGCCGTTGAGCATCGCGGCCATCCGAAAGCACAGTCCGTCCTCGGCGGCGGCAAACACGTTGAGCGACGGCGAGTACGGAGGAATGCGGGATAGAAGCCGCGCGATCTGGATCCCTGAGCCCACGCTGATCTGCACACCGCGATCGGCGGACAGGGCCGAGCCGTAAAGGGCGGCGGCGGTATCGGCCGCCCCCGTCGCCACGGCGACGCCCTCGGGAATGCCGGTGCGCGCCGCGGCCTCCGGTCCGACCCTGCCGGCTATCTCGGCGCTGCCGCGCAAGGGAGGCAGCTTGCCCGCGTCGAGCCCGAGGGCCTCGATCAGCTCGCCGTCCCAGCGGTCGGCCGCGAGGTCGTAGAGCAGGCCGCCCGAGGCGTCGCTGCGGTCGGTGGCCAGCTCTCCGGTCAGACGCCACCGCAGGTAGTCTTTGGGAAAGAGGAAGACCTCGGTCCGGTCGTACAGCTCGGGACGGCGGCGCTTGAGCCACATCATGGTGAGGGCCGCCATGCCCGCGGCCGGCGCATTCACGAGGCGCTCGCCGAAGGGGGCCGCCGCCGCGCGAAACTCCTCGACCATCTCCTTGCCGCGCTGGTCGGCCCAGAGAATCGCGGGCGCGAGCGCGCCGTCTCGCAGCGAGAGCGGCACCACGCCGTGCATCTGGCCCGAGAAGCCGATGCACTCGATCCCTGCCGCGCCGCCCAGGGAGGCCAGAGCCTCGTCCAGGGCGGAGAGCCACAGCTCCGGTTCGGTTTCCGCCGCTCCGCTCTCCCTCGCTTCCACCGGATAGGCCGCGGAGGCGAGGCGTACGGTCCCGTCGGCCTCCACGGCCATGGCCTTGAGCGAGCCCGTGCCGAGGTCGATCCCGAGCCGCATCAGCGCTTCGAGGTGGTTCTGAACTTGTCGATCGTGACGGCGATGATGATCACGAGCCCCTTGATGACCAACTGCCAGAAATAGGAGATGTTCATCAGGGTGAGGCCGTTGTTGAGCACGGCCATGATGAGGGCGCCTATGAGGGTGCCCGGCACGCCTCCGATGCCGCCCACGAGGCTGGTGCCGCCCAGGACGACCGAGGCGATCGCGTCGAGCTCGTAGCCGTTGCCCAGGAGCCCCGAGGCGCTGTACAGCCGGCTCGCGGTCATGACGCCGCCCAGGCCCGACATGAGTCCGCTGATCCCGTACACGAAGATGAGCACCGCGCCCACCTTGATGCCGGTGAGCCTGGCCGCCTGCTCATTGCCGCCGACCGCGTAGATCCTCACGCCGAGCACGGTCTTGCGGAGCAGGAACCACAACACAAGTATCACAACGAAGGCGATGATGACGAGCCAGGGCACGGGTCCGAGGTAGTTGTTGCCGATCCAGGCGAAGTTGAGATTGTTGTTGATGACGGTCGTGCCGTTCGCGAAGAGATAGGCCGCCCCGCGAAGAGCCGTCATGCTCCCCATGGTCACGATGAAAGGAGGCAGGCGCACGTAGGCGATGAGAATGCCGTTGATGACGCCCATGCCGAGCCCCGCGACGAGGGGGACGAGGATCGTGGCCCACTGCAGGTGGGCGTCGAGGGAGGAGAGGAGCGACAGGACGGCCGTCGAGGCGAGGATCGAGCCGACGGACAGGTCGATGCCCGCCGTGAGGATGACCAAGGTCATGCCCGCGGCGATGACGATGTTGATCGAGGCCTGACGCAGGATGTTCATCAAATTGTTGGACGTGAGGAAGTTGTGGTTCATCACGGCGAACAGCGCGCAGATGAGCACGAGCACGGGCAGGATGCCCAGACTCTGGAAGAGCCCGCCGCCCTTCCTCCCGGTCTTCTTCTTCGTGGTGGATTCCATGTGCCCTATCTCCCGATCTTCGCGGCGAATGCCGCCTGTGGTTCGCGGACTCCTGTCGCGTACGCGATGATGGTTTCCTGATCGATATCCTGCCCCTTGAGGTCGGCCACCAGGGCGCCTTCCCGCATGACGAGGACGCGTTGGGCGATCCCGACCACTTCGGGCAGCTCGCTCGAGATGAAGATCACGGCGACCTTGCGCATCGCGATCTCGCCGATGAGCTTGTAGATCTCGCTCTTGGCGCCGACGTCGACGCCGCGGGTCGGCTCGTCCAGGATGAGGACCTTGGGCGCGATCTGCAGCCACCTCGCCAGGAGAAGCTTCTGCTGGTTGCCGCCGGAGAGCGACACCGCCCTCGTCCGGGGGCTCGCCAGCCTGATGTTGAGCTGCTCGATGGCCTGGGACGTGATGGCGTTGTTCCTGCGCGCGGCGATGAGGCCCGCCCGCGAGGTCTTGCCGATGACGTTCATGGTGATGTTGTCGTGCGAGCTCATCTCGAGGAACAGCCCTTGGGACTTGCGGTCCTCGGGGACGTAGCCTATGCCGTGGCGGATGGCGTCCTTGGGCGAGCTGATCGAGATCTTCCGGCCCTCGAGATACACCTCGCCCCGCAATCGGCGGTCGGCCCCGAAGACCATGCGCGCGAACTCGGTGCGGCCCGAGCCCACCAATCCGGCTATGCCCAGGATCTCTCCGGCCGCCGCCGAGAAGGTCACGTTCTTGACTTTCCCGCCGTCGGAGAAATCCTCGACGCGGAAGAATCCCTCCGTCGTCTCCGTGGATATGCGGTGCTGGTAGAAGTCCGTGAGCGTGCGTCCGACCATCATCCGCACTATGGCCTCGGACTCGATCTCGGATCCCTCGAGCGTGCCGATGTAGCGGCCGTCGCGGAGCACCGAGACCCGGTCAGCTATCTTCAGGATTTCGTTGATGCGATGGCTGATGTAGACGATCGCGATCCCCTGCGATCGGAGGGAGTCGACGAGGGCGAAGAGCTTCTCGGTCTCGTTTTCGCTCAGGGCGGCGGTGGGCTCGTCCATGATGATGACGCGCGAGTTGTGGACGAGGGCGCGGGCTATCTCGATCTGCTGCTTCTCGGCGATGCTCAAGAGCCCCGCGCGCGTCTCGGCGGCGAAGGGAGCGCCGAGCAGGTCGAGCACCTCCCGGGTGCGGCGACGCATCTCGGCGCGGCGCGCCAGGCCGAAGCGTCCCAGCTCGCTGCCCATGAAGACATTCTCGGCGACGCTGATGTTGCCGGCTATGTTCAGTTCCTGGTTGATGAGGCTGATCCCGAGCTGGAGGGCCTTGAGCGGGTTCTCGAGCCTGACCGGCTTGCCGTCCAGGTAAATGTGGCCGTCGTCCGGAATGTACACGCCGGCGAGAATCTTCATGAGGGTGCTCTTGCCGGCCCCGTTCTCTCCCATGACGGCGTGGATCTCGCCTTTGCGGACGTCCAGGCTCACATCGCTGAGGGCTTGGACGCCGGGGAAGCGCTTCGACACGTCTCGGGTCGAGAGAATCACCTGAGCACTCACCTTGGGATCGGACACTGTCAAAATCCTTTCCTTGTAGACGAGCCGAGCCCTCCGGCCGCCAGCATCGCCCCTGGCGTGCGGCGGCGGAGAGCTTCGGCCGCGTCAGCGCAAACGGCGCGACGCTGGCGCGCCGAGTCCGAGATTCAATTCTCCGGCTTGGTCCAGCCCTTGTAGCTCGCGACATTGTCCCGGGTGATGAGGGTCGTCGGGATGAGGTTGAGCTTCTTCGCGGGCGGATTGCCCTGCATGACGCCGTAGGCGATCTCGACGCCGCGGGTGGCCATGGTGTAGGGGTCCTGGGAAGCCGAGGCGAGGAACACCGAGGATTTGTCATTGAGCGCGACGACGGCGTCGGGCGAGCCGTCCACGCCGACGACGAACATCTGCTTCTGGCGCTTGGCCTGCCTGATGGCGAGCTCGCAGCCGATGCCCGTGGGATCATTGATGGCGAACACGGCGTCGAGCTTGGGGAAGGCGGTCAGCAGGTCGGTCATGACGCGGAGCCCGCCGTCGCGGCTGCCGCCGGCGTTCTGGCTGTCGGAGAGGACCTTGATCCCCGGATACTTGGCGAAGACGGCCTTGGCGCCGGCCACGCGGTCGATGACGGCGCTGACGGGGGGACCGTTGACGATGACTACGTTGCCCTTGCCCTTGAGCCTGTCGACCAGGAACTGGGCAGCCTGGGTGCCGGCGAGGAAGTTGTTGGAGGTGATCGTCGCGTCGACGCCGCCGTCGGCGTTGACATCCTCGGCTACGACGATGATGCCCGCCTTCTTGGCTTCCTCGACCGCGTGGGCGATGCCCTTCGTATCGACGGCGTTGAGTACGATGATATCTACGCCGGCGGCGATGAAGTTCTCGATCTGGCTGACCTGGGTATTGAGGTCGTAGTTGGCCGAGAGCACGGTCACCTTGGCGTTGGGATCGATCTGGTGGGCGGCGAAGTCGACGCCCTTGCCCATGGTGAAGAAGAAGGGGTTGCCGATGTCGCCGAAGGTGGCGCCGACCGAAAGCGCCTGGCCGTTCTTGCCCTTTCCCTGGGCGAAGACCGAGGCAGAGAAAGCCATGGCCAGACAGACGATGAGAACGGTGATTTTCTTCATGAAGAAATCCTCCTGTGAAACGAGATAGGCACTCCAGGCACCAGCCCGCATCGCCCTGTCGTACGCCAGACCGACCTCAGACCCACCCGGCGAAACCCGTGCAAGCACCATAGCACGACTTGTTCGGCCGTGCAATCTTTTTTTTCAAACCTGATAGCAACCGGATAGAATATCTGTAAATATTTTGTTGACAAATAGATATTTTATCCCACATATTTGGCTTATTCTCTCAAATTGACAGTTCAATGTTTACAGGTTAAAGTTTTTGTAAATTCGGAGTCCCGACTGGTTGCTCTATTGAGCAAGTCCAGGCAGCTCCGGCAAAATGTTTTGGCAGTACGGTTTCGCTTCGAATGAATGGTGGCACATATGGAAAATGGAAAAGGCGCAAAGCACAGATATATCTATGAAGACCTGAAGCGGGCGATCGGCACGGGCCACTACGGCGAAGGCGACAAGCTGCCGAGCGAAGCCGAACTCGCGCGCAGCTACAATGTGTCTCGTCCCACGGTGACCAAGTCTCTGAATACCCTCAAGGAAGAGGGCTTGATCCGGAGGCGCACCGGTTCGGGGAGCTATGTGGCGTCCGGCGCCTCGCCTGCCTCGTCGAGATCGCGCCTCATCGGGCTCATCGTGCCGGACTTAGGCAAGGGCGAGATATTCGAGCCGATCTGCGCCAAGATAGCCGAACTTTCCGACGCCCTGGGCTTCTCGCTGCTCTGGGGAGGCTCTTCCTCCGAGCAGAGCGAGGGCAGGATCGACATCGAGCAGCTTGCCCGGCGCTATGTCGAAAACGAGGTCGCCGGCGTCTTCTTCGCTCCCCTGGAGTTCCGGGACAACTGCAGCGCGATCAACCGCGGCGTGATCGACATTCTCCGGGCCGCCCGAGTGCCCACGGTCCTCCTCGACGCCGACTACCTGCCCTTCCCGGAGCGGAGCTCCTTCGACCTGGTCGGGATCGACAATTTCCGGGCCGGCTATCTCGTCACCCGCCGCCTGCTCGCCGCGGGCCGAAGGCGCGTCGACTTCCTTCGGCGCCCCCGCTCGGCCGACACCGTGGCTATCCGCGTGCAGGGCTACCGGGCAGCGCTCTTCGACGCGGGCATCACGCCCCGATCGGAATGGGTGCGCGAGGGCAACCCGGAAGACATCGACTTCGTGGCGCGCCACATCGTCGGCTCGGGCGTCGAGGACCTCGTCTGCCAGAACGACGAGACCGCCGCCGCCCTCATGAGCGCCCTCGACAAGCTGGGCCTCGACATTCCCGAACGGATCCGGCTGATCGGTTTCGACGACGTCAAGTACGCCAAGCACCTCCGCGTGCCCCTCACGACGATGCACCAGCCCTGCGACGCCATCGCGCAGTGCGCCGTCGACCTCATGTCGAGCCGCATCGCCTCGCCCGAGCTGAGCGCCCGCTCCGTCATGCTCTTCGGGAGCATTATCGAGCGCGGCTCCTGCTGAGGCTTCGCGCGGCAGCCCGCCTCAGCCGCCCGGGACGCGGACGGCCGGACAGGCCCGCGATATTGCCTCGACCGCTCCCGGCGGAGTATCGTGGGCTTCCGAGGTGCGGCATGGCAGGAGTCGAGGGCGGCGAAAGGTATCAGGCCGACGCGTTGCGCGCGTGGACGAAGCGGGTATTCCGCAAAATAGGCGTGGCCGAGGCCGAGGCGGCCCTCCTCGCGGACTCCCTCATCGAATCCAACCTGCGCGGCGTGGATACCCACGGCATCACGCGTATGCTCTCGGTCTACGTCGAGCGCATCCGGCGCAAGGTCGTGAGCGCGCAGACCCGCCTGGAGCTCCTGCGCGACAGCCCCTCGACCGCGCTCATCGACTGCCACAACAGCATCGGCCAGGTCGGCGCCGATAGGGCCATGCGCCTGGCCATCGAGAAGGCCGAAGCCACCGGCGTCGCCTTCGTCGCGGTCACGCACTCCAACCACTACGGCGCCGCGGCCTACTGGGCCATGCTGGCCCTCGAGCGCGACATGATCGGCTTCTCCTCCACCAACGCGCCGGCGACCATGGCTCCCACCGGCGGCCGCGAGGCGATGCTCGGCACCAACCCCTTCGCGATCGCCATCCCCGCGGGGCGTGAGCCGCCCTTCGTGCTGGACCTGGCCACGACCCTCGTGTCGCGGGGACGCATCGCCCTGTACGCCAAGCAAGACAGGCCCCTCGAGCCCGGCTGGGCCCTCGACGAGTGCGGCCTCCCGACGCTCGACCCCCAGGCCGCCCTCTCAGGCCTCCTCGCCCCCATGGGCGGCTACAAGGGCTACGGCATCGCCCTCGCGATTGACCTCCTGTGCGGCGCGATGACCGGCTCCAGCTACGGCGCCCACTTCCCCGGCTTCCTGGCCGACAACATGGAAAGCCCCACCGACGTGGGCAGCGTCTTCGCCGCGATCAAGATCTCGAATTTCATGGACCCGGCCGAGTTCAGATCGGCGGTCGACGCGGCCCTGCGCGAACTGAAAACCTCGGCGAAAGCCGAGGGCGTCGAGCGCATCTACGTCCCCGGCGAACTCGCGCTCAAGACCAAGGCCGAGCGCCTCGAGCGCGGCATCCCCATCCCCGAGCCCGTCGCCCTGGACTTCCGCCGCCTCGGCGAGGAACTCGGCCTCCCCTTCCCCGAGGCCGCGCGCTGAGCCGAAGGGCCGCGCGCCGAGGAGCCGCGCGCTGAGCCGAAGGGCCGCGCGCCGGGCCGAGGGGCCGCGCGCCGCGCCGAGGGGCCGCGCCACCGCGCCGAGAAGCCGCCCGCCGGGCTGATGAGACGCGCGCCTGCGCCGAGGAGCCGCGCGCCGAGCCGAGGGGCCGCGCGCCGGGCCGCGCCGAGGGGCCGCGCGCTGAGCCGAGGGGCCGCGCGCCGCGCCGAGGGGCCGCGCGCCGGGCTGATGAGACGCGCGCCTGCACCGAGGGGCCGCGCGCCGCGCCGAGCCGAGGAGCCGCGCAGCCGCGCGTGGCCAGCGAGACGCGCCGCGCGCGCCCCGGGCCGCCGAATTCGTTTGACCCGCATGTCGCCGCATCGCTAGCTTTTCCCAAAATCGGCCTCGAAAAGCTTCGGTTTTCGGGATCGATCTTCTAACCATGCGATTCCCGCAGGGGCATCGCCAGGAGGAGCAACGTGAAATACCGCCGCTTGGGCAGCACCGGCCTCATCGTCAGCGAGCTTTCGCTCGGCACGATGCAGTTCGGCAGCACGATGAACATGGGCAACCTGGACCAGAAGGCCGCGACCGAGATGATCCGCTTCGCCCTCGAGCGGGGCATCAACTTCATCGACACCGCCGACGTCTACAGCCGCGGCGAGAGCGAAACCCTCGTCGGCAACGCCCTGGAGGGCCTGCGCGCCGAGATCGTGCTCGCCACCAAGGCCCGGCTGCCCATGAGCGACACGAACTTCAACCATTCGGGAGCCACCAGGGTCAACATCATGCGCGAAGTCGAGGCCAGCCTCAGGCGCCTCAAGACCGACTACATCGACCTCTACCAGATCCACGGCTGGGACTCGAACACGCCCCTCGAGGAGACGGTGCGCACGCTCGACGATCTCGTGCGCCAGGGCAAGGTCAGGTACATCGGCCTCTCCAACTATCTCTCCTGGCAGGCCGCGGCGGCCGTAGAGCTCCAGACCCGGCTCGGGCTCGAGAAGTACGCGACCGCGCAGATGCACTACAGCCTCGTGAACCGCGGCCTCGAGCACGAGTTCCAGTCCTTCGCCGAGCACTACGGCATCGGCATACTCGTCTGGAGCCCCCTCGCAGGCGGCTTCCTCGCGGGCAAGTACGACCGCGAGCACCCGGCGCCCGCGGGCAGCCGCTTCGCCGACGCGGGGCAGTTCGTCCCCTTCGACAAGAAATCCGGCTACAGGATCGTCGAGGTCCTCAGGCGCGTGGCGGCCCGGCACGACTGCAGCCCCGCCCGCGTGGCCATCGCCTGGGCCCTCGCTCGGCCCGCCGTCTCGAGCGTGATCATAGCCGCCCGGAAGCTCGCCGACCTCGACGACAACATCGCCGCCTCGGACCTCGCCCTCGGCGCGAGCGACATCAAGCAGCTCGACGCCGCCTCAAATCCCGGCGTGCCCTACCCCGCCTGGATGGTCCTCCAGCTCGACGCCGCCGAAGACCCCCGCCCCGCCGTCCTCCACCCCGAGCGCTACGCGGAGGGCGGCCCCTGGAAGGACCTCCGCGGCACGAAGTGGAAAGGCTGATCTAGCTATAGGGGGAGCGCCGCCCCTGAAGTCCGGCGCGGCCGCGCCGGGCGCATGGTTCTTCGGGATGCCCGGCGCCCCCGCGCGCACTTCCCGTCGCGGCTCCCCCTGCCTCCAGCGTCCTCGGCATCGCGCGCGGCCACGCCGCGCGGCAGCCCGGCGAAGCACCTGGCGCGCTGCCTCCGGTCGCTTCCGGCACCCCCACCCTATTCCGCCATATAAAAAGGAGAAAGCGCTACATCCTCCCGCCCAGCCTTCGCTTCCGGCGGTTTCCGTTGATACATCGCGGAGGGCTTCGTTGTTTATTAAGTGAACACGGGCAAGACCGTGGCGAGGACGTTCATCCTCCACCCTCCGCCAAATACACGACAATGGCGGAGGGCTCCTTTTTTGTCCCTGCCTCGACCCTGGCAGTCTCCGACCCGCACTGTATCCGTCAGCAGGATGCCAAGGGCCGCGGGATGAAAGAAATATCGACGGTTTTCACGTTGCGCCGCCGCGCGGACAATTCTATACTCATCCTTTAAAAAGGCGGGTGTAGTCCATCATCCTGTTTCGGCGGAGATAGCACGAACCTGTCCCACACGTTCTCATC
>DATKVK010000045.1:0-40364 GCA_035530095.1 Rectinemataceae bacterium
GCCTGTCCATGCGACAGCATGCCAACTCTCTTCGCGAAGTGCCACGAAGTCGAGGCAAAATGACGGATTCCGCACATTTGTCTCTTGCAATGTTCGAAATTGCGACTATGCTGAGGACATTTGAATTCCCGCATTTCCGAAGGAGGCATCATGCGCAAATTACTCGTCATCGCCCTTTTGGCCGCCCTGCTCATCCCCGTCTTCGCCGACGACGGCACCGTCCTGCCCGCCGGCGTGTTCCGCGCGCGGGTCATACCGGCGTTCGGGTGGATACCGGGGAGTTATGACAAGAATGGAAAATATACAGCCCTCTCCACTGGTACGGCTACCATTCCAAATCTTGGCTTTTCGCTCGAGTATGGCATCACTGATTGGGTCACATTAGGCCTCCAGTGGGCTCCTGGTATTACCTTCGCCTCTAACATTCCTATGGGAACCAGCACCACATACAATATGAATGGACCCTCCGATTTGTTTGCTGGCGTGATGGTTCAGATCGTTGGTCCCAAAGCCCCTGTGGTCAGCGATGTCATTCGTTTCGATCTTTCGCCAGGAGTCAAGATTCCTCTTGGCGGTGTAGATTTTTCGACACAGACCGGATCGACGATCACCCTGGAGAATCCGGATAAACAGACCCTCGGGATCGGCGGACGCGCTTACTTCGATTATGTTTTCAGCCCGAGCTTCTTCCTCGACCTTTACTCGCAATTCATTTATTACCCTACTACAGTTGACGCAAAATACATTTCCTATTATGACGCTGTTTATAATGCTGGATTGAAAATCGGTTACGGCTATGATCTACGCATCGAACTTGATCCCCACTACAGTATGCAACTCTCTGATGCGCTCACCCTCTCAGCCAACTGCGCATTCCGCTATGACGCAACACCAGATTATACCTATTCAGGAACTGCTTCATACACAACCCTCCACTCTAGCCTCTTCAGCGCGAACCCCTCCGTGGCTCTCTTCTTCACGAAGAGTGTAGTGCCTTTTGAGCTCCAGCTCGACTACGGCCAGCCGCTCTACGGCGTCAGTACGCCGGCTACCTATTCCCTCGACCTCCAGGCCAAGGTCTACTTCAAGCTGTAACGCGCTCAGGTACGTTGCGGGATAGTGCCTCAGGCATGAGTCCCGTGTAATGGGCTGGCGAGACGATCCGATCGTCCCGCCAGCCTTTTTTTCTCGGCGAGCTCTGCGCCTTGGCGTGAAACCCTCTTCGATGCGCGCTCAGGACTGGCCCGCCAGAAATCTGCGATAGTCGGCGACCAGGTAGTCCATCTTCGCGGTGAAGGCCTCGTAGTCGGCCTGGGTCACGATCATGCGGGTCTCTTGGAGGTGGGGCTCGTGCAGCTCGAGGAACGAGGTCATGAACATGTTCGTGACCAAGGTTTTCCTGATATCGTCGACGATGTGGAAGTCGAACTCGGTGCGTCCGTCCAGGGCGGTGATGCGCAGGCGGTAGAGGATCTCGGTGCCTTCGCCCTGCGGGCCCGAGCTTAATGCGACGCTCAGGTCCGCAGCCTGGGAGAGCGAGGGCGCGTCGGCGTAGCGGCGAGCCTTCGAGTAGGGGCCGAGGTAGCGCGTGAGCCAGGTCGACGCGCTGTCGTAGCCGCGATCGGCCTTGAGGCCCGTGTCGACCGTCAGGCGGTAGTCGAGCGTCTTCGCCGGCGGCGGCATCAGTGCGCAGGAAGACGCTATCGCCGACGCGAGCAAGATCGTCGCCGCGAGAGAGAGCCGAATCCCCAGTGTGCGTTTCATGGAACAAATATACCCTCGACCTGGGCCGCGGATGAAACGGTATCCGTCGTGTCGGCGCGAGAACGTTCTATCCTTAAGGAGGCGTTCCTGTCGCCATCGAGTGCGAGCTTATTCCACGCCTGCTCGATGGTCGCCAGGGGCAAGAGCAGCGACAGCGGGGCGTCCTCCAGCGGGACGGCCCCATATCGGGTGTACCAGGCGGCCGCGCGCTCATCCGTGGCGTCGATGGCCAGGAATAGTCCGCCCACCTCCGCCGCGACGAGCAGGCATCGTCTCCCTGCTGCCACGAGCAGTTGCCCGCCCAGGCCCTGTCTCTGAACACGACGATCAACGGCCAGGCGCGCCAAGCGGAAACCCGGTACCTCATGGCGGGCAAGATTGCGTCGTATGATCGCGGGCGTGGCGGCATATTCTATCGATGCAGGGCAAAGGCTATAGAAGCCTAAAATAGCGGACTTCCCAATGCTATCCATCGCGAGAAAAGTCTTTGCCGCGCCCGACTCGTGGTTTTTGCGCGCGTATCGGCGGAGAAACTCATTCAATGCCTCGTCTCCGCAACCGAAGGCTTCACAGTCATGTTTTCGCTGTATCGGCTCTTCGAACCAGGCAGGAAGGCTCATGGCTGCCGCTGTATGGCATTGGCTGCCTCGATCAGCCGCTCGTTGGGCGCAGGAGGGTTCTCCAACAAGTTCATCACTCTGAGACTATCCCGCTCCGAGAGCTGAATGTGGTCCGCTTCCTCTATGACAGCCTTGGCGGCCTGCACGGCGTTCTGTATGACAAACTCGGTCAAGTCGGTATGTCGCAGCGCTACCGCGCGCACGAGCAGCGCTTTTTCCTCGGCGCGAATGCGTAATGACAAGCGAGTATTGTCTTCAATTGCGATGCGTGGCATCGATCGTCCCTCCCTACGTTTCGGGTGTATTCAAAGCGTACAATAGTTCTTTTATCGGGTCAACGGCGCCGTTAGCATCGCAATCATATCGTTTATCCATAAATGATGCATAATTATCGAAATCATATAGGCTTGCTCACTTGTAGACCGCATTGTATACTGTTCGCTTCTCCCGCGGCCCAGCCCCGGGGTGTAGAGAGGAGCTTGTATGAGCAGAAAGACCATCGTCGTCGCCCTTGGCGGAAACGCGATCATCGAAGAGGGCACCGAAGGCACCGTCGAGCAGCAATTTGAAAATACGCGCAAGAGCATGGCGGCCATAGTCGGCATGGTGCGCGAGGGCCACAAGGTCGTGCTTTCCCATGGGAACGGGCCTCAGGCCGGCGTCCATCTCATCCGCAACGAGGCGGCCTCCTCCCAGGTGCCTCCCTCCACCTTGAACGTGATCGTGGCGGACACGCAGGGCTCCATGGGCTACATGATCGCCCAGAGCCTCTCCAACGCCTTGCTCAAGGCCGGGGTGGAAAAGGACGTGGTCACCATCGTCACCCAGGTCGAGGTCGATCCCAAGGATCCGTCGATGCTCAACCCCACCAAGTACGTGGGCCCCTTCTACAAGGCCGAGCAGGTCGACAAGCTGCGCGAGCGCGGCTGGGTCATCAAGGAGGATCCGGGCCGGGGCTTTCGGCGCGTCGTGGCCTCGCCCATTCCCCTCGACGTGGTCGAAAAGGGCACGATCAAGGACCTGATCGACGACGGAAAGGTCGTCATAGCCGTGGGCGGCGGCGGCGTGCCGGTCAAGCGCGAGGCCGACGGCAGCCTTTCGGGCGTCGACGCGGTCATCGACAAGGACCGCGCCTCGGCCCTGCTCGCCAACCTCATCGGGGCCGACGAGCTCTTGATCCTCACCGGGGTCGACCGCGTGGCGATCAACTACAAGAAGCCCGACATGAAGTTCTTCGACGCCATGACGGTCGCCGAGTGCGAGAAGTACCTCAAGGAGAACCAGTTCCCCAAGGGCTCGATGGGGCCCAAGATCGAGGCCGCCTGCGACTTCATCAGGCGCGGCGGGGCCAAGGTCATCATCACGAGCATGGAGAACGCCACGGCCGCCGTCGACGGCAAGGCCGGCACCGTCATCACCGCCTAATGAGCCGCTTTTCACGGAGCCTTGAATAGAAAGGTCATGGGGCACGGAGGCGCGGAGATTACGGGCGAGGGAGAAAACTCCGAGTCGGGTCGAGTCGAGGGTGGAGATGGCATCGCTTCGCCCCATTCCCTCCGTGGCTTTGCGCCTCCGTGGCATCCCTTTTGCGGCGACCGTGCCGGTTTTTTGCCAAACTTGACGCCACCGTGCAATCCGTGTTAGCCTTCCGCGAATCTTCACGCGAAGGAAACCGTAATGGATAAGCTTTTGTCCGGACTTGTCGTCCTGCAGGCTGCAGGCGGCTCCAGCATGTCGATGGTGTCCACTATCGTCACTTTTGGCCTGGTATTCGTCATTTTCTACTTCCTCATCATCCGTCCCCAGAACAAGAAGCAAAAAGAGGCCAAGGCCATGGTCGCGGCCATGAAGAAGGGTGATAAGGTCGTTACGATCGGCGGCATCCACGGCGTCATCACCTCCGTCAAAGAGACCACCGTGATCATCAAGGTCGACGACAACACCAAGCTCGAGTTCTCGAAGTCCGCGGTCCAGGCCGTCACGGCCAAGGGCAGCGAAGACAAGAGCGAAGACAAGAACGATCTCGACAAACCCGCCGAAGAGAAGAAATAACCCTTCCCGAGCAACCCGGGGCCGCCCGGGGCCCGGCGCCGGGGTGGCCCGCGCCGGGCGCACAGCCTCCGTTACGACGGGGTGGGCGGTCCACATCCTCATCTGGAGCAGCCGGAATGAGCAAGATTCAAAGATTCCTAATAGTGCTGGCTGTCATCGCCGTGGCTCTGGCCTTCCTATGGCCCACCGTCAGCTGGTATTTCCTCACGAGCAAGGCCAATCAGTCGCTCGCCGTGGGCTCGGCCGAGCAGATCCGCGAGTATTCGCGCAGCATGGCGGTGGCCGATCTCGAGCAGCTGAAGGGCCTGGCCGGCAAAGGGGACCAGTCGTCGCTTTCGCCCGTGAAATTCGCGAGCGTCATCCAGGCCGCGACCAAGGCCTACAAGGACGCGCGCAAGAGCCTGCCCAAGACCTGGACCGCCACCTCCGTGCTCGCCGCCTTCGATAACGAACGCGCGGCCTTCGACGGCTTCGAGGGCGTGTACCGGACGAAGATCATGAACCTCAAGGCCGAGCACGGGAAGGCCATCCAGCTCGGTCTCGACCTCTCGGGCGGCATGAGCATCGTCATCCAGGCCGACATGAACGCCCTGGCCAAGAAAATCGGACATCCGCTTTCAGCCGCCGACCGGGACGACGCGATGAAGCGCGCCATCGAGGTCCTCAACAGCCGCATCGACAAGTTCGGCCTCACCGAGCCGGTCATCCGCCAGCAGGGCCAGGACCAGATCTACGTCGAGATTCCCGGAGCGGCCGACCCGACGCGCATCAACTCCATCATCATGGGCAAGGGCAATCTCGCCTTCTACATCGTCAACGACGAGGCCACCCAGAAGCTGAACGACCTTCTGGCCGCCAATCCCACGGCGGTCGACGAGAAGACGCTCACCGTCTCCGATCCCAACATCGTGCCCGCGGGCTACGTGATCCGCAAGTTCTACAAGAAGGACAAGTACGGCCTCGACGAGTTCACCGGCCGCTACATGATCATTTCGGAGACCCCCGGCCTGGACGGCAACCATATCAAGAGCGCCCAGGTCTCCTCCGACCCGATCACCGGCCAGCCCGAGACGAACTTCGTGCTCGACAAGGAAGGCGGGGACATCTTCTACAAGCTGACCTCGGCCAACGTCGGCAAGACCCTCGCGGTCGTGCTCGACAACCACGTCAAGGCGGGGGCCCGCATCCAGGAGCCCATCCGCGACCAGGTGCGCATGACCGGCTTCAACCAGGACGAGGCCCAGAACCTGGCCCTCCTCCTCCGGACCGCCGCCCTCCCCGTGGAGCTTTCGGTCGTCAACCAGCAGGCCATCGGCGCCACCCTCGGCGAGGACGCGGTCCACGCCGGTATCTTCGCCGTGACCATCGCCTTCCTCCTCGTCATCGGTTTCATGCTCCTCTACTACAAGGGCGCGGGCATCAACACCGCGGTCGCCGAGATCGTCAACCTGTTCATCATGATCGGCGTGCTGTCGGCCTTCGGGCTCACGCTCACGCTGCCCTCGATAGCGGGCTTCGTCCTCACGATCGGCGTCTCGGTAGACGCGAACGTGCTTATCTTCGAGCGCATCAAGGAAGAGCTCAGGCTCGGCAAGGGCCGCGTCGCCTCCATCCGCGCCGGATTCGACAAGGCCTTCTGGACGATCTTCGATTCGCACCTCACCAACCTCATCGCGGCCCTCTTCCTGGCCCAGCTCGGCTCGGGCCCGATCCAGGGCTTCGCGGTCTCGCTCGCGATCGGTACGATCTGCTCGCTCTTCACGTCTCTCTTCGTGTCGCACCTGATCTTCGATTTCGAGACTGATGTCCTCAGGGTGAAGCACACGAGCATCTCCTGGAGGGTCAAATGACGCGCGTCATCAACTTCGACCGCAGTTTCAAGATCACCGTTCCCATCTCGCTCGTCATCATCCTGGCCGGTCTCTTCGGCGCGCTTTTCCTCGGGGTCCGGCTGGGCGTCGATTTCCAGGCCGGTCTCAACACCACCGTCCAGTTCGCCGCGCCCTCGATGGACGTCTCCTACACCGGCGACGGCAGCATGCGCCTGTCGGTGGCCAAGTCCGAGTTCGACCTGATCTACCAGGCCCCCTCCGGGGCTTCCAAGTCCTATACGATCGCCTTCGACGCCTATCCGACGATCCAGTCGGTCGTCGACGCCCTCAAGGCCATCCCCGGCATGGCGGTGGACCTGAAGGCCGACGGCTCCCAGCCCTCGAATCTCCTGCTCGGCCGCTCCCAGGCCACCGACGCCACGCTCTCGGCCGCGCCGACTCTCCTGCACTTCCGGCCGACCGACACGAGCGTGCTGCCCGTCAGCGTCGAGTCCATCCGCGCCGCGCTCAAGTCCTTCGGCTCCGTTTCGATCCAGCGCATCGGCGATCCGGTCGACCGGGAGTACATGATCCGCATCGAGGATTCCGGGAAAGACCCGAACCTGGCCCAGATCATCAACACCAATCTCTACGCCTCGCTCGGCACCGCCTTCGGCCAGGACAACGTCATCGTAAAGAGCTCGCAGTTCGTCGGCGCCCAGTTCTCCCAGACCCTGGCGCATCAGGCGGTGTGGCTCACGCTCCTGGTATTCGGCGTCATCCTCCTGTACTGCTCCTTCCGCTTCAAGCCGGTCTACGCCTTCGGCGCCGTGCTCTCGGTCGTCCACGACGCCCTCGTGCTCGTGGCCTTCATCGTGTTCACCCGGATGGAGTTCAACACGACGATCATCGCGGCCATCCTCACCATAGTCGGCTACTCGATCAACGACACGATCGTCATCTTCGACCGGATCCGCGAGAAAGTGAAGCTCAACCCCAACGCGGTTTTCCGCGAGAACATGAACCGGGGCGTCACCGAGACCCTCGGCCGAACCTTCATCACCTCCGGCACGGTCCTGCTTTCGAGCATCGCCCTGTACGTCTTCACCACGGGCAGCATGAAGGACTTCGCCCTCTGCATCATCGTGGGTGTCGTGACGGGAACCTACTCCTCGGTCTTCATCGCCTCGGCCTTCATCGATTTCTGGAAGATCCTGGAAGGCAGGCACGCGAAGGCCAAGCAAGCCAGCGCCGCAGCGAAGGCCGGAATCGTGAAATCCGCGACCGCGGCCAAGGCGGGCGAAATCGGCGCCAAGAAGGCGGCCCGCTGAGCATTCGATCGGACAGCCGGATTTTACGGGCCGCGGGCGCTAGCGCTTCGCGGCCCGGCTCATTTGACGATTTCAAAAGGCGGTTATTTTCGAGAGACCAGGTCTTGCAAAATAGCCATAAGGATCGATGGACGTGGAAGAGCCATACGAGGACGATGGTTGGCGTACCGACCCCATGCGGAACGAAAACCGCTACCAGAGCATCATAGATAAGGCTGTCTTCCCTGCCTGGGCCCTGCTCAGGGAGTCCTTCAAGGAGGACAGGAAACTTCTCTTCCCCCGCATGCTGCTCCAGACCTTCTGGACGGCGAGAAGGATGCCGCGCTCTTTCTTCCTGCACGGCGACGACAAGGAAGCCTTCGCCCTCGAGACGACGAAGCTATGGTCCCGCAGGATGGTGAAGATGGCCAAGGTGAGGCTCGCCGTCCGGGGCCTCGAGCGCGTCCGGCCCGGTTCGAATTACCTCTTCGCCTGCAATCACTCCGCCACGATGGACTCGGTCATAGCGTACATGTCGCTGCCGCTCCCCGCCGCCTTCGTCGTCAACCAGGAGCTCACCAATGTGCCGGTCATCAAGTACTGGCTGGAGAAAGGCCGCTGCGTCCTCGTCCGCCAGGGAAACCAGGAAGGCGAGACGCACGCGTTCAGGGACATGATGGCGCGCCTCAAGGAAAACAGGAACCTTCTCATCTTCCCCGAGGGCTACATCTATCAAGGCAGCGGACTGGCCGAGTTCAAGCGGGGCGGCCTGTATTCCGCCGTCTTCACGGGCGTGCCGATCGTGCCGATGTGCGTCTACGGCGCCCAGGAGGTCATGCACTCAGGCAGCCTCCATGTGAATCCGGACCGCAAAGTGTTCGTCGAGTTCGGCGAGCCCATCCAGACCAAGTCGCTCTCTCGCGAGGCGAAGAAAAATGTGGAAACCCTCGTCCACCGTCGCATACTCGACCTCAAGCTTTCCCTGGCGGCCGAATGGCTGCGGGATCGCGCCTGATCTTCATGGTCGGGCCTTTACATTGAACCGCTCTTTACTGTATTTTCTTACTCAATACATCCGAATATGGCGCCGTACCCAAGTGGGAAGGGAGAGGTCTGCAAAACCTTCATGAGTCGGTCCGACTCCGACCGGCGCCTCGATAGCGAGAGGGACTGTCCACGGGACAGTCCCTTTTTTAGTCTGCGGAGCTACCTAACGGCGCGAAGCGTGTCGATGGCTCGGAGCGGCTCCCTCCTGAAGCGGCTGAGATCGCGATGCGGCACAAGCAGCGGTGCCGTCCACAAGATTCGTGACACTGATCAGAAAGCGAAAAGGTCGAGCCTATCGGACAGGTCCTGGATCATGAGCTGCGCCGCGATCGAGTTGCCGCGTTCGTCCAAGGCCGGGCCGTAGGCTCCTATGCCCAGGGCCTGCCCCATCGGAGCGGCCGCATTCCTGGCGCAGGCTACGATGCCGCCGCCCACGCCGCTCTTGGCCGGGATGCCGGCCGCGGCGCAGAACTCGCCCGAGCCGTCGTATAACCCGCAGCCGAGCATGAGGCTCTTGGTCAGGCGCGCCGCCTTCGCGGAGAATACCCGCTCGTCTCCTCCCGGAAGCAATCCGTCGCGGGCCAGACAGCAGCCGAAGCGCGCCAGGCTGACGGCATCGACCAGGATGGCGCACTGTCTGAAATACGCGTCGAGGGCGATGTCTACGGGGGTGTCGAGGAGCTTCAGCTCTTCGAGGAACCAGGCGATGGCTCGGTTGCGGCTGGCCGTCTCGGCCTCGGAGCGGTACACGCCCTCGTCCATCCGCGGGAGCCCGGAGCCCAAGGCACGGGCGGCGAAGGCCGAGAACAAGCCGATCTTCTCTTCGCCGGATTCGCCCGGCATGAGGCTCGTGACGACGATCGCTCCGGCATTGATCATGGGGTTGAAAGGCTTCTTCCTCGACGAAGTTTCCAGACGGATGATGGAGTTGAAGGGATCGCCGGTGGGTTCCTTGCCCACGCGCGAGAAGACCGCCTCCTCGCCGCGCGTCTCGAGGACGTAGCAGAGGGCGAGGGCCTTGGAGACGCTCTGCAGCGTGAACGGAGCGCGGCTGTCCCCTGCCTCTTCCATGGATCCGTCCGCGAAGGCGATCGCAAGGCCGACGGCCCGGGGATCGGCGGATGCGAGCGCCGGGATGTAGGAGGCCGGCCGGCCGGCCTCCGCCGCTTCGCGCGCCCCGGCCACGAGAGTTTCGAGCAAGGCTTTCATGGTCGGCAGGATAGCGCGTTTCGCCGAGCCGCTCAACCGAGGGTCCCTCACGTGAGGCCCTCACTTGAGGCCGGGCTTGAGTTTGAAGGAGGGGCAGTGGCGCCCGGTCGCGGCGAAGACATCGAGCGAGGGCAGGCTGCGGGATTTTACGCCGAAGACGAGGCAGGACCGCGGGAAAGCCGGATCCCAGGATACGCGGAAATAGAGACACTTGAGGCAATTCGGGGCCCTGTCGGGCAAAGCTGGTCCTCCTCGATACCCTGGCACTCGCCGATCACGACTGCCTTACGGGGAATCATGCTGCAGCCCATTCTCCGTGCCGCCGGCGGCGATCCGGGCTACTTGTCGGTGATCGTCACGACCGGGCCATCGGCTCGCAGGATCGCTTCGGGGAAGGAGGTGTAGGTGTACTCGACCGTCCCGCCCTCGACATTCCCCAGGCCCTTCGGCCCCGTCCTCACCCTGAAGAGGGTTCCCGGATCGGAACACTGTATGGTGGTGACCTGGCCGATGCACCGCACCTCGACCTGGGTCGCGTCGAAGCGCTGCAGGGCCCGATATGCCTGGTAGGTGCTCATCTTCCGCAACCAGGGGTACTGCGTATCCACGAACTGCAGGTTTTTCTCCAAGCCGTCCCTGAGGGTGTCCCAGCTGTCTCCATGGGATCGGCCGGGATCGAAGATGTCGTCGCCATGGATGAAGTGGGCGTAGACTCCGGGGCCGAGGATGCCCGAGATCGTCGCGAGCTTGGTGTCGTCGTCCAGGTGGTAGCCGGCCGCCGTGCGCGGCATCATGTAGACGTCCCGCACCGTGGGATCGGGGCCGAAGTCGCAGGCCCCGACCTCTCCCGAGCCGAAATAGCTCGTCGAGACCGTCTTGATCGTGGGGAAGACGGACTTCAGCACGGCGATGCCTTCCTCGGAAATGATGTTCTGGGGCGCGACGTAGGTCCGCGGCAAGGTGGCCGGTCCCAGCAGCCGGATCCAGTCGCGCTTCGCCTGCTCGAGACTCTGCTTCATGCTCTCCAGGTCGGTCCACTGCACCGGGTTCCCGTCGGTCGCTTGCCGGGTCAAGGAGACGTGGTTGTATCCGTGGAGCCCCAGGTCGTAGCCCCTGGCGATCTCCTCCCGCGCGATCTTCAGCGCCGCGTTCGATTTCGCGATGAAGAACTCCCCCGTGTAGAACGGAGCCTGGGTCTGGGCGTTGTAATTGAAGATCAGGAAGCTGCAGATCGGGAAGCCCTCCTGTTGGAGGATCTGGGTCACCTGCGGCCACCAGGTTTTCGTGTAGAAGTCCGTGTCGGTCGCGTCCAGAGGGGGCTTCTTGACGTCGTACATGGGGAGCGGCCAGTCGTCGAGATTGAAGAGCGAGATCGCCGGCGTGGGGATCGCCCCCCAGCCCTGGACGAATTGGAAGGTCTCGGCGAGGGTCCCCATGAAGGCTCCGGAGCGGAACTCGTTCCAGTTCCACACCAAGGTCGTGCCGCGGCCCCGCTTCTGGCTCCAGGCCAAGGGTAGGTCGCCGCGGTAGTCCGTGGCCAGGACCGTGGCTCCGTCGGCCGGGACGGAGGGGCCGGGCGTCCATTCCATGGACCTGCTCTGCAGTTCCAGGTTCTCCCCCGTGTGGAGTCTGGCCGACATCTTGTAGCCGATGGCCGTGCCGGGGCGCTTCGTCGTTCCCTTGATGCCCAAGACGGGCGCCAGTTTCGAGAACGAGGCCGAGGAGAGGGACGCTATGCCCCCGCCTTTGTCGAGGAGCTGGTCGAGGATGGCGGGATCGAGCCCCTCGTCGTCTCCCAGGATGAGGAAGGCGGCGCTGTAGGGACGCAGGTCGAGCGGCACCATGCCGGGGAAATCCCGGGCCAGGATGAGCCTGTAGGGGATCTTGAGCCTGTGGACGATATTCTCGGTGTAGAAGAGTATCTGCTTGCGCTGCTGGTCGGAAGGATCGGCGAGGATGGCGAGGCGCTGCTCGCCGTAATCGGGGAAGAGGGCCTCGGTCAGGAATTTTTTCACGTTGAGGAGGAGCTTCACCTTCCCGTTCTCGACGCGGTAGATGTAGCGGGAGAAGGCGAAGCCCCCCTTCGGATTGGTCACGATCACGGGGCTCGGAGGGTAGTCCTGGTCCGTGCGGGATACCGAGAGCCAGGTCTTGAGATCCCGGTCGACCGGGAGGAAGCGATAATAGAAGGCCGACAGCGAGGCGTCCTGCTTCCCTTCGGCCTCGACCATGTCGGGAACGACCGTCGCGAGCTGCAGCTTGCTCCCGTTGTCGGTCCAATCGCCCTGGTAGATCAGGCCCAGGCGGGCCAGGGTGGAATTCAGCCGCAGTGGCTGGACGAACTCCCCGGTGCGCCGCTCCTGGTAGGCGCCGAAATTGTCGAAGACCAGGACCTTCTTCCCCTGGTCGATCTGGGAGTCCAGGAAGTCCAGGTAGAATTCCACGTTGTTCATCGAGGGGCCGCGGAACCAGGTGATGATCGCGCGGGCGTACAGGGTGAGGCTGACCGGCGGGAGCCCCCGGTCTATGTCCCAGTACCGGACGCTCAGCCCCATTTCCTTGAGCGGTATCGAGAGGTAGTAGTAGATCTCGTTTTCCTTCTCGGTCTGGTTGTCCGAGGACTTGTAGAGCGCCAGCACCGTCTTGTCGAAACGCCCTTCCTGCGCGAAGACCCTGGGCGCCATGGCGGTCGCGGCGACGAGGCCGACGACGAGACCGAGCAACTTCCCTCGCATAGTGTTCTCCAACCTCCGCATCAGGGGACCAAGAAGTTCGGGGCGTGGAATCTGACGCCCAGATTGACCTGAAGGCTCCAGTAGTACAGCGGGATCGCGGTGGGCGCGTATTGGTTCTTCCCGGTTCCTATCAGATCGAGGTACACGGTGTAGGTCTCCGTCCGGAACTCGGTGTCGCTCTCGACGCTGAAGATGAAGTTTTTGGCCTGCTGCCATTGCGTGGGTACGGTCGTGATCGGCACCAGTTCGCCGTCGTAGCCCCCCGCAGCCTGGAGCGTCTGGCCGATCGTCAGGCCCGGCTTCGCGTCGAAGTCCCCGCTCAGGGAAAGCCCGGCCTGGTAGGTCAGTTCCTGGTAGTAGACGGTATAGCTGGGCGTCGGCGAGGGGACGCCCAGGCTGTCCTGGTAGCTCCAGGGGAAGCTGAAGGCCAGCCCTATGTGCGGGCTGTTCGCCAGGGTGAGGGGCACGGTCAAGCCGCCTCCCAGCATCCAGAGCAGGGCTCCGTCCTCCACGCTCTGGGCCGAGCCGGAGAGCGTCAGCGAGCTGTCGGAGACGACCGGGACATTGATGAATCGGAAGTAGAGCGTCCCGGCGCCCTGGAGGGTCTGCGCATAGAGAGGCCCGTTGTTGGTGATCGTGTCTTCTATCGTGTCGAAGCCGTAGGAGAGGCTGGCCGAGGCGCTCTTCCCCCTCCAGGACGCGCCGAGGCCCCCGAGAGGGCGCGGCGAGATGGACGAGAGGAAGGTCCCGATGCCCGGGGTCCCGGAGACCGTCCCCGTGCCGGCCCAGTTCGAATATCCGAGCCCTCCGGCGTAGGGGGTCACGGTGAGGGCGGGGCCGAAGGGGTTGAGGGGGAGGGATACGGTGAGCCGGTCGCTGAGGCTCGAGCCCGTCGGTGCGATGGGGAAGCGCTGATAGACCGCGGCCTCGGAAGCGGCGATGCCTATCTGCTCGCTGAGATGACTGTTCCAGTCGATGGAACTCGACTGGGTGTAGCGGGTCGTGTCGGCGAAGGCCTGGCTCGAGGCGTCCAGCCGGTCCGCGTACTGACGCTCCAGCTCGTTGTAGAAGTGAGTGACGTTGTTGTAGTACGGGTCCTGGTCGTAGACCTTCCGGTACAATGCCTGGGCTTTCCGCCAGTTGCCGTTGTACTGGTAGACTTGCCCGAGCTTGAAGATCGCCTCCTCGTTCCACGGATCGACGGCCATCACCTGCTCGAA
Organism: Rectinemataceae bacterium; assembly: GCA_035530095.1. Taxonomy (GTDB): domain Bacteria; phylum Spirochaetota; class Spirochaetia; order Treponematales; family Rectinemataceae; genus JAJXZP01. The sequence goes on from DATKVK010000045.1 coordinate 13,769, forward strand.
CTGGTCGATCGCGTCGCCGTAGCGCTTGGCGGTCTGGTAGAAGCCTCCCAGCTCGTTGTGCGTGCTCGAAGTGTCCTGCGCGAGGTTGTAGAAGCTCCGCTCCATCCGCCGGACGAGCAGCGAGTGGAGCTTCTGCTCGAGTTCGTAGACCGCGGTTCCCCGGGCGAAGGAGGTGTCCCGGAGGGCCGCGAGGTCCTTCAGGGCGCCGCCCACCGCGACCCGGGGGTCCTCGGTCAGGAATCCCGGGGCCGGCCCCTGCTCCTGGACGGCGCCGAGGTAGGCGGACAGGTCGTCGCGCAGCGACGTGAAGGGATCCTCCGAGTCGCCGGCGTCCTTCTTCACGGCGTCCGCCGAGGGAACCTGGCCGTCGGCGAGCCGGGCCTGCATGAGGCCGTAGGGCGCCCCGGCCAGGGTGGAACGGGCCTTCGCGAGGTCGCCGAAATACCGCGCCGCCGCGTCCGTGTCGCCCTCGAAGAACGCGATGCGGCCCAAGGCGTAGGTCGCGAGGCTCGTGCCGTCCTGCCGCGCGTTCTCCAGCTCCCGGTACGTCGCGTCGCGGTCCCACTTCCAGCGCGTGTCCTTCGTCAGGCTCGCGAAGGACTTCGCCTGCGCGGCGTCCTCATGGGAGAGCGCGGCCTCGCGGTCCTGGTCGGCCTTGAAGCGGTCGGCCAGGCTCCCGGCGGTGGCCTCGAAGGCGCTGAGCTCGTTGAGGAGCCCGCCCAGCTCGGACTGGCGCTTGGCGAGCCTGGCGACCAGGTCGTTCTCGCCCGCGACATCGGGGGCCTTCCCGTTCTTCTTCAGCTCGGCGTCGGCCAGCTTCTTCTGCGCCAGCTCGCCCTGCGCCTGCTGTATCGCGGCGAGCCGGTCCGTCAGCCGCCTCGCGTATTCCGCGGTCCGCCGGGGCAGGTCGGCGAGATAGCGGGCGTAGACCGCGGCCCGGTCGAGGATGCCCATGTACTCTGCCGAGTCCTTCTCCATGGATCGGACCTGGAGGTAGATGTAGTTGGCGACGATGTTCTCGTATTCCTTGATGCCGGCCTTCATGTCCCCGTTCCAGAAGTCCGCCTCGGCTATGACTTTTCTCAGCTCCAGGTTGTCCGGCTCGACCGACAGCTGCCTCCGGTAGTCCTGCAGCACGAGGTCCTTGAGCTGGCTCTCCTTGTCGAGGACTTCCAGGTACGCGGACAGTCCGGGGCTCGGGATGAAGCGGCTCCCCATCTCGTCCCGGACCTCCTTCGCCTCCTTGGTCTTGTTCATCTTCTCCAGCGTCTTGTACAGGAGCGCGTACAGCTCCACGTCGGCCGGGGCGATGGCCAGGCTGTCCCGGTAAATCGGCACGGCCCGGTCGGGATAGCCGTTGATCGTGTAGATCGAGGCGAGCTCCTTCCGGAGCGCGATGTCCCTGCCCGTCTCCTGGAAGGCCGCCTGGAAGTCTTTCTGCGCCTTTCCGGCCTCCCCGGCCCACAGCTCGCTGAGCCCCCGGTTGACGACGAGCGAGAGGTTCTTGGGGAACTTCTTGAGCGCGTCGTCGAAGAAGCCCACCGAAGCAGTGTAGTGGCCCGTCCAGGCCGCGACCTTGCCGGCCTCTAGCCAGAGGCCGAGGTCGTCGCCGTAGTATTGGAGCAGGTTCTTGTAGAGCTCGAGGGCGCCGTTCGTGTCGCCTTTCCAGAGGGTGTTCTTGGCGATCAGGAGCATCGTGCTCTTCCGCTGCGGATCGATCAGGTCGGCCCGGTGGAGGTATTTGAGCGCGCTGTAGTAATCCCCGACCATCGAATAGATCGTGGCCAGATCGATGTCGGCCTGAGCGTCGTCGGGATTGGCCTTGATCCGCTTCTCGTAGTCGTCGATGGAGGAGAAGTCCTTGTCGATGGATCGGTCATCCATGTTGTGCGGGAATAACGCGGGCTTGATCGTGACGGGCAGTCTCTGGCCGTTCTCTTTCTTGATGAGGAAGAAATTGTCGAGATAGAAGAAGTACCTGCCGTCGTAATTCCTCGGCTTCCGGATTTCGAAGCTGAGCCGATGGATCCCTCTCTGGAAAGGGAAATCGCCTACCAGGTTCCAGTAGTATGCGGGTGTGTAGTTCTCCACGACGTGCACGGATTCGCGGTGGATCTCGAAGGTGCTCGTCTTGTCGATGATGAGGTCGAAGGGCGACGCATAGGATGGATGGGAGCCGTCCTTGCTCGCCGGCGGGGTCCCGCCGTACCAGAGCTCATAGGTGCCCGTAGATTCGACGTAGAAGGAGAAGTCCGCGAAATAGGCGGTCCCCGAATCAAGCGCCGCCGATTTGTTGAGCTGGAGCGTCCTGAACCCCGAGCAATCGTAGTTCAGCACGGGCGCTTGAGCGAAGTTGGTCGCGATCGCATCCTCGCCCTCCACGAAGATCAGGTTCGGGTCTCGCTTCGGCAGTATCGCCTCGATCCGGCCGGTGGTGGCGGAACCGGTGGCGGCCGCGCTGGTGCCGGCTGCGCTCGTGCCGCTCGCGCTGGTGCCGGCCGCGGCGGGCGAACTTGCGCCGCTCGCGGCCGGGGCGCCGTTCGCCGCGGCTTGCTGGCCGAAAGCGGGGGCGCTCAACCAGGGAAAACAGCACAGGACGATGACAGTCCGCAGCTTTACAGCCATTTGCCTGCTCCTAATTCCGTCTGAAGATGATCCGGTCGAGCTCGCCGAGATTCCTGAAGAGACCTAAGCCTGCGTAGATGCACGCCGCGAGGCCGGCCAGAAGGTAGCCGATCCCCGGAGGCAGCGCATCGAAGCGCGCCGAGGCCATACTGACCAGAAAGTTCACGCCGAAGAACACGATGCTCCCGCGCAGGGCGATGCCATAGGACTCTATGTAGAAAAGAAAGGTGAAGAAGGTCAAGAAAGCCATGTGGAACAGCACCCCGATCACCAGGATTTTGACGAGGGTTCCGGGGAGGGTGGCGAGGAGCACCACCACGAGGAGTGCGTGGAAATAGCTCTGTCGCAGGAGGATTTGCCTGGTTTTCCTCAAGAAGCCGTATTTTTCCTCCGCGATCCGGGAATAGGTTCCGGTGCGCAGCTTGAGCAAGAGCCGCCTCAGAGCCGCGAAGAACGTCGTCTCGGTGAAGATCGTGAAGAAAACGAGGACCGGGATGACGCTGAGGTTGGCGAGGTAGGCGGCCTGGTCATAGCCGTCGTAGAGATGGATGAAACTGCCCTGGAGCGACGCTCCGCGGCTGAACCAGAAAACGATCTTGTCGATCCATAGGCCCGCGGAATAGAACCAGCCGGAAACCATGAGCGCCCGGTACCTTCGCGCGTACGCGAGCAGGGGGCGCAGTTCGCGAAGGGCGGGGGTCGGAGAATTCCATTTCAGCAGCACGGCGAAGAGGATCAGCGCCACCAGGAGCTGCCCCAGGGAAAAGCCCAGGAAGGCCCCGCCCACGCCGAAGCTGCGGCCCAACCAGATCGTCGCGCCCACGGAAACGAGCATTCCCGCGAGATAGGCGCCGATGATGGTCAGGAAGCCCTTGAGGATGGTGACCAGGAGCATCTCGATCCATATCAGGTTGATGGCGGCGAAGAAGACGACCATGGCCAGGCGAAAAAGACCGAGATGGCTCACTCCGGGGCTTCGAAGGGCGAGGGCGAAGGGGGTGGCGATCAGCAGGGAGAGCGCGAGGACGGCGATGGACATCAGGACGAGGGCGGCCGTCGTCCTGTGGAATTTCCCGTTGTACAGGAGATCCGAGACATAGCGGGTGAAGATGTAGTGCAGGCCCCCGAAGAGGAGGATGGAGAAGGCGTAGCCGTAGACGATCGCCCCGATGAAGAGGCTCTGGGCTTCCCGCAGCACGAAGGCAGCGGTGCCTGTCAGGACGGAGATGCCGACTATCGAGATCAGCCAGGGTCCGGCGACGATGACGATGCCGGTGATCGCGACCGTCAGGGCCTTGGCGAGGCTCCCGCCCCGGAGCGCCCGCTGCAGCTCAAATCCTATGCCCGCCACGGCATTCCTCCGGCGATGGAATCATAGAGCCGGCCGTAGGCGCTATAGAGGCTTTCCTTGTCGTAGCGCTCCCGAACCAGGTTTTTTCTTCGGGCGACGATCTCCCCGGTCTCTTCCGGATTCCGGTAGATCCACAGCACGGATTCGGCCAGCTTCTCGGCATCCTTGGGCGAGGCCAGGAATCGCTCGTCGTTGTCGAGCATGCCCGCCACGTCGCCCACCTTGGTGCTCACCACGGGAAGACCGGCCGCATAGGCTTCGAGGATCACCAAGGGCTGCGCTTCCCTGATGCTCGTCAAGAGCATCACGTCCAGGAACGAATAGTAATCCAGCACGTTCTGCCGGCCCGTGAAGTGGAAGACTCCGGAGAGCCTGAAGCTCTCCACGATCCGGCTGCATTCCTCGAAGTACCCCTCGTCCTCGTCCGTGGGACCGATGCAGTAGAACTCGGCCTCCTCGATGTCATGCCGCACGATTCGCGCCATGGTGATGAAGGTCTTGATGTCCTTGATGGGGACCACCCGCCCGACGAGTCCCACGTGAAAGCCGGGCCGCTTGGCGCGGACCACCGACGAAAAGCGCGGTAGGTCGATTCCGTTCGGTATCACCAGGGCCCGATCCTCCCGGGCGCCGAGCTCGATCTGGATTCTTCGGTTGTACTCGAAGAGAGAGGTCGAGTAGTCCGCCGATTGATAGGCCAGCCGGCTCAGGAAGTGGTACACGGAAATCCAGAGGTCTCGCTGGTAGCCTTTTATGAAGCTCGCCCTCCGCAGTTCGATCTCCCGTTCCTTGTGGTACAGCCCGTGCTCGGTCAGCAGGAACGGCTTGCCCCTGCGGACCTTCGCCGCCGTGCCCACCAGGCCCGCATAGCCGGTGGAGATCGCGTGATAGATGTCGGCCGCGGGAGGAGCCACGCTCAGCATGGTGAAGATCATGGAAAAGGCGGCTTTCCATGCCCAGAAGAAATCGGTGAAGGGATACATCGGATTGTGCCGCCGGTTCAGCTCCACCAGGATATCCCAGAAGGTCTGGCTGCCCAGGGCGAGATTCATCGGATTGAAGCCCTCGGGCAGCAGTTCCATCAGTTCGGCGATGTCGGCCACGGCGACATTCGGACTCCGGTCCCGGATGTTTCTCATGACGCGGAGTATCGCTTTTCCGTTCCCCGGCCGGCCGCTGGATTTCCTCTCCTCGCCGAGGACGACATCCACGTGTTCCTTGACGTTCGTGGGGAGCGCGTATTTGAGGGTCTGGTTTTTCGCGGGCGAGATGGTGAGCAGGGAGAACTCGACCGCTGGAAGACTCGTGATCAAGTCCTGGGTCCAGGACGATACGCCCCCCGTGATGAAGGGATAGGAGCCTTCGATAAGCAGGCACACGCGCATGCCTAGGCTCCCATCCAATAGGCGTACAAGGCCGCTTCCCTCTCCCCGAGCTTGTCCAGGCGGCCGGCCAATCGCGACAGGACGTTCGAGGCGCGGTCAAAATGCTTTTGGGAATATTCGATCTCCGCGATCAGGAGTATGTCCTCTGGCGTCGCCTCCGAAGGCCCGACCTCGAGGAGCTCCGCCGCCGCTTCGTAATCCCGGGCCTCCATCAGGGCCCTGATATAGGTATTCCGCTCGGCCCCCTCGAGCCTCCGCAGCTTGAGCAATTCCTTGAAGTTCGCCAGCGATTGATCGATGTAGAACTCCTTGATCGCCTGGCGCTTCCCGTTGAGAAGGGCCAGCTCGAAATTGACTCGAGCCAATTCCGACAGCCCGGCGCCCGCGTCCGCATCGCGGCCGAGACCTTTCTTGATCGAGGCTATCCGCGCATTGTAGCGATTCTCGAGCACGTTGATGCTCTCGGCCGCCCAGAGCGCCAGTTCCTGATTCTGGTGATGGATCAACTTCTCGAAGACGCCCATGAGCACGAGGTTGGTGCGGAAGTCCAGATTGGGGCGGGCGAGAATGCGGTCGATCTCCTCGATGTCGTAGGGTTCCTCGTCGACGGGCTTGGTGGAGGTGGACTTGTAGATGAAGGCCTCGATGGGGCAGAAGCCCGACTCGAAGGCCTTGAGGGCTCCCGCAGGGGTCCGGGGCAGGATGTAGGTCCCGACATCGAGGAAGAACTCGCGTATGTTCACGGCCGTCTCTTCTGCTTTTCCAGTACCTCTTCCGCCGCGCGCAGGATGGCGTCGGCCTCGAACTTGCCTTTGCCGCTGTTCGCGTATCCGAGGAACACGTCCATGGGAACGACTCTTTCATCGATCTCCCAGCTCTTGCCGTTGAGCATGCCCAGGAGGTCGAAACAGAAGAGGGCCGTCCCGTCGAAATCGATCTGGGGATAGAAGAGGGCGATCTGCCCCTCGTTCACGTAGTGATAGGGGTCGAGGACGTTGCCCGAAAGCGTCTTGATCTCTCCCATCCAGCGCTTGAGCAGGGCGTAGGCCTTCGCCTCGCCGAAGGACTCGATGACGGTCCCCATGCTGGCGAGTTCGAGTATGATGACGGAGAAGCTGCTCTTCCGAGACTCGGGGGAATTGGCCCACAGGACCATTTTTCGCCTGAGCACGGAGTACAGAGGGAACGCGGTGAGGGGATGAAGCTCGGTGAGCAGCAATCGTTCGTCGGCGACCGTGCGTTCGATGGCGGGAGACCCCAGTTCGATGAGGACGCTCAGGATTTTCTCCGTGTAGAGGTTGAATTTGGAAAAGGGCATGTCCTCGATGTTCAGGACTCCCCACACCGTCTTCCCGAAGGAAATGGGGAAGGTCAGGAGATTCCGCCCTTTGTCCATCTTCCGGAGATTCGCGTAGCTCACGAGCATGCGCGCCGAAAAGACGAGGTTGTTCCTGGCCACCCATCCCTCGATCGATTCGGCCGCCGGGATGCTCGCCAGGTCTTTTTCGCCCTCTTCCCACCCGATGGTGGCCGCGCATTCGAGGCAGTCATCCTCCGGGCGAAAGCGCCACACCGAGGCCTTGCTCGCCCAGGAATACTGGCAGACCATATCGAGGAGGACGTCCAGGGTCTCGCTGACGCTCTGCGTGGTCATTTCGCGAATGCGCGCGAAAAGCGAGGTGATCGATTCCTGTTGCCTGAGGACGCGCTCCTCCAAGTCCCGATTCACCTCGACGAGAGCTTTCACTTCCGTGTCCAGTCGGGCCTTTTCCGAGGCCGACCTGCGGAGGAATCGGCTTTTCGCGTCCAATCGATCCCGGAAGCGGTCGTGGACGAGTCCGAATACATAGACGGCGACGAGGGTCCACAGGAGAGGGACCCGGTATTGCAGGAACGCGGATGCGAGGCTCGCCAGCCCTCCTCCCTGGGGAAAGGGGACGAGGAGAGAGACCAGGGCGGCGGCGTAGGCCAGCAGGCCGTACCAGGGGCCGAGCCATACCGCGGCGAAGAGGCAGAAGATCACATAGGGATTGATCGGCGAGGAGGCGAAGCCCGGCTCGAAGGATCCCAGGCGATTGGCGGCCGCGATGACGGCGGCGACCGCGACCACCTCTCCCGCTTTCGTGAGGACCTTCGGAATCGGCCAGATGCGCAGTCGCCTGGAGGCTTGGACCTTTTCCACCTCTATCCTCCCCGCTCGAATCATGGACTCGCCGCGCCTCGCGAACGGGCTTTCGAGATCGCCCCGAATGACCTACACTTTGGACCATGCAAAGAGGACTTGTCCTGGCCCTCCTCGTCGCCCTGTGGTCCGCGGCGTCCGGCCGGGTCCTGGCAGCCGATCCGGGCTACCGCGACTCCATGCGACGCTTGGTCATCGACCTCTCCGCCTACGCGAAGGCGCGCCGGAGCGGCTTTCAGGTGATCACGCAAAACGGGAACGCCCTCTTCGAAGCTCCGATGGATACCGTCCTCAAGAAACGATACCTCGCCGCGATAGACGGGGTCGGGCAGGAAAGCCTCAGGTTCGGCGACCCGGCCTACGGGGACAGGACGCCGGCCGAAACCGCCGACTATGTGCTACCCATTTTGCGCTTCCTGAAAGCGCAGGGCAAAGTCGTCCTGGCGATCGAATACTGCAATGAGCCCGATCAAGTATCGGAGGTTTTTGCCGCCGATGAAAGAGACGATTTCCTTCCTTTTGCCGCTCCGGCGCGAAATCTCGACAGCATACCCTCTCCCCTCGCCGGCATCACGGCTTTCTCGGCTTCGCCCGTCGAAACCCTGGCTCAGGCGAAAAATTTCCTCTATCTGATCGACCCCGAGGGATATGGGTCGAAGGAGGCCTTCTTGAGCGCCGTGGCCCGAACGGACTACGACGCCGTCGTCATCGATGCCCTCTTCGACGGCGAGTTCCTCTCGTCGGCCGAGCTCGGGAGGCTGCGGCACAAAAGCTCGGGAGCTCGTCGGCTGGTGCTGGCCTACCTGAGCATAGGAGAGGCCGAAGACTACCGGCCCTATTGGCGCCAATCGTGGAACCGGCATCCGCCCTCGTGGATCGAGAGCGAAAATCCCCGCTGGAAGGGCGATTTTCGGGTCAGGTACTGGGACCCGGCTTGGCATGCCATCCTTTTCGGCTCTCCCTCCTCCTATGTGGACAGGATACTCGAGGCGGGCTTCGACGGCGTCTATCTGGATACCGTCGACACTTTCGTCTACTTCGAGGAGCTCGGAGGGAAGGGAGACTAGTCGAAGCCACCGAATGGCTTCGGCGCCCCGCCCGAGCGGAGCTTGCCCCGAGAGGCGGAATTCCGTACAGTAATCGCATGGACAGGAATTCGCTCATCAGGCGTCCCTTCGTCTATTCGAATAGAAACGCCGCCCTCTGGATCATCGCGGTCAATGTGTTCGTCTTCGTGCTGGAGTACCTTTTCCCCGGCCTGCTCCTGCGGCTGGCCATGACGCCGGTACTGGTGCTGCACGGCTATTTCTGGCAGCCCTTCACCTACATGTTCATCCACGATCCGCAGAGCATCACGCACATCCTGGTCAACATGCTCGGGGTTTTCTTCTTCGGGACCCAGGTCGAGCGGGAGCTGGGCAGCAAGGAGTTTCTCCTGTACTACCTGCTCACCGGCTTCCTCGCGGGGGTCTTCTCCTTCGGGTTCTATCTGTTCACGGGCGGCGCGTATATCCCGCTGCTGGGCGCCTCGGGGGCGGTCTTCGCCCTCCTTCTGGCCTTCGCCGCCCTCTTTCCGCAGGCCGAGATCTACATCTGGGGCATTCTGCCGCTGCGCGCCCCGGTGATGGTGCTCGGCTACGCCGCCCTGGAGATCGTGTCCCAGCTTTTCAGCTTCCAGAGCGGGATCGCCCATCTCACCCACATCGCCGGTTTCGGCTTCGGCTGGCTGTATTTCCTGGCCCGTTTCGGCGTGAATCCGGCCAAGCGCTTCTTCCCGCGGCGCTGACATGAGGGCGAGCCCTGCCGGCTCGGTGGCGCGGCCGTTCAGCGTACGAAGCCGGCCGCTCGCCGCGGTTCTCGTCGCCGCGACCGCTCTGGCCGTCTGCGGGCCCGCGGCGCTCGCGCAGAGCGACGACGGCGCCGGACGGTTCCGCGCCCAGTTCTGGGCCGAGGTCGAGCCGGTCTCCGACGTCGGCGATCCCTGGCCCGTTCCGCCCGAAGAGCGCGCTCGCCGCCTCCTGGACGAGGCCGCCTGGGTCTACTCAGGCATGATCTGGGGATTCTCGTTCAGCTACACACCCTACGACAAGGTCCGCGGCATAGCGGAGCGCTTCGATCTCGCGAGTCTCGGCTCGCTGAAGGCCGGCGATCCGCGCCTCGAGCTGGGAAGGACCCGCACCGAGGCGGGCATGACCCGAGCCTTCGTGACCTACCGCCCGAGCCCGGACGAGGAGCGGCGCGTCTCGACCTACGCCGAGGATCCCTGGCAGAGTTCTCAGGGGATAGGCCACGCGGACTATCTGCTCGGCTGGAAAGCCCACCGTGCCTCCTTCGAGGATGGGCTCCGGGAGGCCGTTCGGAGCTATCTGCGGATGGTCGTTCCCAACAAGCCGCGGCGCGTCCTTGGGCGCGTCGTGTTCGAGCGGGCGCCCGTGCTGTCCATAGCCGACGGAGTCTATGCCTCCCAGGTTCGGGTGCGCATCGAGGTGCTGGAAGTCATGCCCTACGAGGTGTACTGATGGTCCGCTACATCGCGCCGGAGGCGAGACGGTCCTTTTCGGTCGCCTCGTGCATGCGCTCGAGCTGGGCCATGATCTCGTCGGCCACGGCCTGCTTCTTGTCCTCGCGGAAATGGTGGATGTGCTTGACGTGGGCCCGGAACTCGGCGCAGTCCTGAACCGGGCCGACCGTGTAGATGACGCGGTCCTGGTAGATCAGGTCTTCCATCATCTCGCCTTCCGGATTGAGCCTGAGAATGTTGCCGTTCACCGCCACGAAACACATCTTGGAGAAGGATTTCACGTAGGAATCGATTTCGCGCACGCCCTGCTTGGTGCTCGGGTCCCAGGGGCGGAAGCGGGTTCCCGAGGGGAAGACGAGGACGATATGGCCCGAACGCTTGAGTTCAGCCAGGGCCTTCATGGCCGCGTGGTTCACCATCGTGCCGCGCATGATCTCGGCGACGAGCTCCTTGGGGTCCTTGAGATTGCGCTTGATGATCTCGAGCGAGCGGCTGGGATAGATGACCAGGCGCGAGTAGGCTTCGGTGAAGGCGGACACGGCCGGGCTGGTTTCGTTGAGCTTGATGCCCGCCACCGCGAGCAGGGCGTCGGCGAGGGCCTGCCCGGTATCGGGCTTCCTGCGCATGAGGAAGTGGAACACGGGCAGGTCGAAATTGGAGTAGTGTTCGAGCAGGAGGAGACAGGGTTCGCCGCTCTGCGAGGCTTCCAGGAGTTCGTCGAGGTGCTCTTCGCCGCGGATGCCCGAGCCGGGGAGCAGGTTTTCCTCGATGATGGTGTCGATATAGGGGAGAATCTCGGGATTGCCCACCTGATGGACATTCTTGTCGGTGACGAGCGACTGCCCTCCCGAGGACGCCATCATGCGCATTATGGAATCGCGATACTTACGGCTGATGGTGTCCACGGTTTTCTCCTCGGATGCCGAGTATAGAGAGGCCTTGCGGCCGATGTCAACTTCGAAGGCTGGCCGCTCTCGCCTTGTTTGCCGAAATCCCGAACGGCGCGGGGCTGCGCGTCAATAGCCGTCGGAGAGCGAGCGATTGACGTCTTTCTGGTAGAGTTCCTGGTAGATATAGCTTCTCGTCTTGAGCTTGTCCTTGATCGCCTTGGAAAACGGCATGTACCGCCAGAAGATGGCCCGCACTTCCTTTTCGAGTCTCTGGATGGCCTCGCTTTCCTTGGTGATCCAGATGGCGTAATCCTGGATGAAGAATTCCTTGACGTCGCCTCGGATCTTCTTGGAGGTGAACCACTGGTAATAGTTGCCGGTGAGGCCCTCTTCCATCCAGTAGTAAGAAGCCTTTTCCTTCGCGACCTGCCACCTGAGGTCGGCCACGGCCGTGATGACCGCCTGCATGAGATTTTTGGGGTACATGGGAATGGCGACGCGGCCGCGGCTCGTGGCGCGATTGTAGCGGTCGAAAGGTTCCCAGCAGATGCCCGAGTCGCCGTAGCAGGGGAGGAGGACGATGAAAGGCACGATGCGGTGGAGCGTGTTCTTGTAGGGGCGGGAGTAGGCCTCGCAGTCTATGGATTCGATCCAGGCCAGGAGTTTAAGCACGTTCTCGCGGGTGCCGATGTCCTTGATGTTGCCGTGGAAATACTCGCGCGAGAGGATGGGGAAATGGTTCCCCTGACGGCCGATGCACAGCTTGGTCATCTGGCGGATCGTCTCGAATTCCTGGGCGAGCGACTGAAAATCGGTCTTCGTCTCCTGGCCGCCGGCGACCAGCTTCTCCGAGACGCTCTTGAGTTCGTCGCTGGCTTTGTCGAAGTCGCCTATGCTTGAGACGAGGTCCTTGTCCGAGGCGACCATGCGCCTGAGTATGTCGTTGAGCTCGCTCATGGTCTTTTTTTGCGAGTCGGAGTAGGGCGCCGGCACGTGCAGGAGGCCGGGTTGGCTGCCATGGTTGCAGATGAGGTCGACCCGGTCTCTCAAGGCCGCTTCGAGAGCCCGACGCTCTTCGGCCTTGGCCTTCATGATGCCTTCGGCCGAGTCGCGCTTGCCCTGGACGCGCTGCAAAGTCACCTGGAGGCGGGCGCGATCGTCGCCTTCCTGGCGTCGCGGCTTGACTTCGTCGGTGGCGCTTTGCGTGATCTGTCCGACCGCGATGGCGCGGAGCCATTCGTCGACGTAATACACCGGTTCGTCGATGGACTTCTCGAAGATGACCTTGTGGAAGGTTTCCACCATGTCGGGCGAAAGGAGGTTGGGGAGGAGCGCGTTGAAACGGATCATGAGCTTCTTGGGCAGTGGCGCCTGGCTGCTCACGCTCTTGAGCGCCGCCTTGGACGCGAGGTACCAGTAGGCCGGAATGAGCTGCTGCCGATAGAGGCCCTTGTCCTTGGGATCCGTGGCTTTGAGCATCTTGCCGAGTATTTCGTGGACTCTCTGGGCTTCCTCGCCCTCGCCGTTGAGGACGGTCTTGTAGTAGGCGGGGTCCTTGAACCACTCGGCGGGGCGCTCGGCCTCGACCCGTTCGACGGGCGCGAAGGACTTGCGCGACAGGTCGACGTCCGCGTCTCCCCGCTCGGTAGCTTCAGCGGTCACTCCCATATCGTCGAAGAGAGTGGTGAAGTCCGGGGGCTGCACCGCCCCTGCCGGCGGGCGCTGCGGTCCGGCAACCGACCCGTTCGGCTTGTACTCCTGGACCGAGCCGCCGATGAGGGCCGCTATCTCGGGATCTATGTCGTCGGGCACGATTCAGCTCCGATCGCGGCGCCGTTTGGGCCGCGCCGGCTGCCTTTGCCGGCAGGGCGCGGCCGCGCCTCGGGCAACATTCTATCCCCTCGGCGCAGAGGGTTCAAGCTGGAAAGGCGAGCGGAGCATCGGCGGTCGAATCGAAACGCCGCCTGCGAGCGTTCCGCGACCGCGAGGTCGGCCGGGGCTTTCGCGGCAGTAGCCCAAAGCATCGCATGCGATTATTGTCGTGCCATGGTTGCGATCGCGCTCGCATTTGTCTCGATTGCGATTTGGAGTTCGCTCGCGCTTCTCAATTCGCGCGTGAACGCGCTTCCGCCTTTCCTGGCCGTGGGCGTCGCGCTTTGCGTCGGGGGCCTGGCTGGGCTCCTGCGCGCCCACGAATGGCGTGTTCCCGCGAAGACCCTCGCGGTGGGCATCGGCGGCATTTTCGGCTATCACGCCATGCTCTTCGCCGCCTTCCGAATGGCGCCGGCGGTCGAAGTCAATCTCATAAACTATCTCTGGCCCCTGCTCATCGTCATGCTCTCGCCCGTCTTCCTGCGCGGGTTCCGACTGGGGCTTCGCCATGTCGCGGGCGCCCTGCTGGGGCTTTCGGGGGCGGCGCTCATCGTCTCGGGCGGAGGGCTCGGCTTGCGCGCCGCCTTCGTGCCAGGCTATGTGCTCGCCGCGGCCGCGGCTTTCGCCTGGGCCGCGTACTCCCTCCTCACCAAGAGACTCCCTCCCTTCCCGACGGGGGCAGTCGGAGCCTTCTGCCTGATTTCGGGCATCTTGTCCCTCGCTCTGTACGGCCTGGAGCGCCTCTCCTCTCCGGGGCTGCCCTCCCTGGCGATCGGCGGCCGCGAGTGGCTCTTTCTCGTCCTCCTCGGCCTCGGCCCCATGGGCGGGGCCTTCTACGCCTGGGACGCGGCCCTCAAACGGGGGGATCCGCGAATCATAGGTTCTCTGTCCTATCTCACGCCCCTCCTGTCAACTTTGAACCTGGTAGCTTTCGGCGGAAAGCATCTCTCGCTCGGCTCGGGAATCGCCATGTCGCTCATTGTGGCAGGCGCGGTCGTGGGTTCTTTCGACGTACTCCGGGCTACGTTGACGGCGGCGCGCCGGAGGCCCGGCCGCGCACCCTAGAGCGTGCCGGAATGTCGCGCGCTCCGCGCCGCCGAGGGGAAGCGTCGCGGCCGCAAGGGGCCGCCTGCGGCACAATTTCTCCCACCTCGGGTCCGTAAAATGCAAAACGGCCACCGCGTATGCGGCAGCCGTTTCGATCGTGGAGGTGATCGGAATTGAACCGACGACCTCTTGAATGCCATTCAAGCGCTCTAGCCAACTGAGCTACACCCCCGACGAAGCGTGCAAAGATTAGCCGAGGGGGGCGGGGAATGTCAAGGCATCGGGAGAATAAGATCGGCGAGGACGCTTACTTGCCATTCTCGGCTTGCCGAAGACTCGGCGTGGAACGATATTATATAGGTGACATCTTCAACCCACGCACTCGCGCTCTGCGCCATAGGTCTTGAAAAAGTCTGCGCCTCCGAGATTCAGCGACTGGGAATCGAACTCGAAGGCCGGGAGCCCGGCCGGGTGCGATTCTCGCTCGGAACGACCGGGGCATCCGCGCTCGTTCGCGCCAATCTGTGTCTCCGCACAGCCGAGCGGGTGCTTCTCGAGATAGGTCGCTTCCATGCGGAGAATTTCGACGAGCTCTTCGAGCAGGTTCGCACCCTCCCTTGGGAAGCCTACTTCGGCCGCGACGACCGGCTCGTGATCGAACGGGTGCGTACCCGTGATTCCCGTCTCGCCGCGCAGACTTCGGTGCAGTCGGTCGTCCATAAGGCGGTTTACGAACGCCTCGGCGCGGTCTACCGCCTCAATCGCTTGCCCGAATCAGGGACGGAGCGCGGCCTGCGCGTATACCTGGACCATGACGAGTGCGTGCTGGGCTTGGACAGCTCGGGAGAGGCTCTGCATAAGCGCGGCTACCGTCAAGCTACGGGCGAGGCGCCGCTCAAGGAGACCCTGGCGGCCGGGATTCTCTTTCTCTCGGGCTGGAATCGCCGCCTCCCCCTGTTTGATCCCTTTTGCGGTTCGGGCACCATCGCGATCGAGGCGGCCCTGTTCGCCATGGACAGGGCGCCCGGTCTAAGCCGGCACTTCGCCCTGGAAAACATGCCCTTCGTGGAGCGCGGCGCCATCGCGGCCGAGTTCGAGGCCGCCCGAGCTCGCGTCCGCACCGATGTCGAGTTCAGGATCGAGGGGAGCGACGCCGATCCGAAGGCTATCGCGGCTGCTCGCGCCAACGCCGGCCGCGCCGGGCTCAGCCAGGATAGGCTCGGCCAGGATAGGCTCGGCCAATCGCTGTCGTTCACGCAGGCCAAGGCCGAGGACGCAGCACCCCGCTACGAGGCCGGCTACCTCCTCTGCAATCCGCCGTACGGCGAGCGCATGGGCACGCCCCAGGAGGCCGAGGCGCTTTACCGGCGGCTCGGCTCGGCCTATGGTCGTTTTACGGGCTGGGGTCTCGGTTTCGTCACCAATCGACCCGATTTCGGCGACTTCTTCGGGAGCCAGGCGAACTCCGCCAAGAAAATCGTAAACGGGGCTGAGGAGCAATGGTTCCACTGGTATCCCGCGGCTTCCCGAGACCAAAAAAGAAAGGAATGAGAGAATGGAGAACCGCGAGGATCTGTCGAGATCTTGCGTGATGGACGACGAAGACCAGCTCATCGAACCGGCGGTAATCGTCATCTTCGGCGCCACGGGCGACCTGGCTCTGCGCAAGATCTTTCCAGCGCTGTACAACCTCGATCGCATGGAGCGTCTCCATCCCCAGACGAAAGTGCTGGGTTTCGCGCGAAAACCCTATTCCCGCGAGGAATTCGTCGGCGTCATCGAAAAGGCCGTATCGCGCTTTTCGCATACGCAACCTCTGCAGCCCGAGCTGTGGGCCAGGCTCGCCGACCGGATGGACTATTTTCGCGGGGATCTGGACGACTCGGCGGCCTTCGCAAGGCTGGCGGCGCTCCTCGCCGGCCCCGATCTCCCCGTCAATAAACTATTCTACCTCGCCATGGGGCCCGATCTTTTCGGCCCCACGGCCAAACATCTGGCCGAGGCGGGTCTCGGCAGCGCCGAACGCGGGGCCTGCCCCGATGGCACCTTCCGCCGTCTCGTCGTGGAAAAGCCCTACGGCTCCGATAGGGCAAGCGCCAAGGCGCTTTCGAAGACCCTCCAGGACTATTTTTCCGAATGTGATATCTTCCGCATAGACCATTACCTGGGCAAGGAGACCGTCCAGAACCTCATCTACCTGCGCTTCGCCAACTCGATCTTCGAACCGGTCTGGAACCGCAACCATATCGAGTCCATCGAGATCGACGTCCTCGAGTCGGGCGGAATCGGGAGCAGGGGCGGCTACTACGATCGCGCCGGCGCCTCTCGGGACATGATGCAGAACCACCTGGTGCAGTTGCTCTGCCTGACCGCCATGGAGCCGCCGGCTACCTTAAAGCCAGAATCCATCCGCGAAGAGAAGGTCAAGGTTCTGAACTCGATCCATACCTATTCGAAGGAAGAGCTGCTCGCGCGATCGGTCCGTGGACAGTACGGTCCCGGACATTTGGCCGACGGAAGCGAGACGGCCGGCTATCGCGCGGAGCCCAAGGTCGCCGCGGACTCGCGGACCGAGACCTTCGCCGCGCTTCGCCTCGAGGTGGACAACTGGCGCTTCGCCGGCGTGCCCTTCACCCTGAGGACGGGCAAGGCCCTCGACCGGCAGATGAGCGAGATTCGGGTGAGATTCCGCCGCCCTCCCTCGACCCTCTTCCAGGGTCATTGCGGCGACAGCTTGGCGCCGAACCTCCTCACCATCCGCATCCAGCCGGACGAGGGTATGTGGCTCGGGTTCAATGCCAAGGTGCCGGGTGTGGCGCGGATCGACGTCAACGAACTCAGGATCTCCTACCGCGAGCGGAACAACGATTATTTTCCCGAGGCTTACGAGCGCCTCATAGGCGACGCGCTGGCCGGCGATCCGACACTCTTCATCCGCGCCGACGAGGCCGAGGAGGCTTGGCGCCTGGTCGACTCTCTCGTGGCGGCATGGAACGAGGGAAACGCCCCGCTCGTGGTCTACGAGGCCGGTTCCTCGGGACCGGCGCTTCCGAGGGCCTGACCGGGCCGCTCCGGTCCTTCGGCGGAGGAATCCGGACAGGCCCCGGCGGCACTCGCGGAGAATTCTTCCCATCGAGCCGATTCCTCCCTGTCATAGGGGAAGACCACCGAGGGGTTGGCACCTCCTCGCAGGGGCCCGGCGCCGCAGCTTCGGGCGAAGGAATCCACCAGGGCGATGCCCGCGGCCCCGGCGCATTGGGTCGGGTCGCTTCGTCCATGGACGCAGAGTTCTATCCCGGCCGGAATCTTCCTGGCCACGAGTCTCACGACATCGCCTTGGCAACCCATCCAGCGGGCGAACTCGGCCGCGATGAAGACGAAGGCGTCCACGCAGCCCTCGGGAATCCGCAGTTTCTCGTCGGCTTCCGCCACGGCCGAGAGCCCCGGCCCCACCGAGGCGGCCACCTTGTCCAGTACGATCTTGACCGGCCAGCCGCCCTCGGGGACCGTATCCCGCAGGAATTCGTAGGAAATGCCGAGCGCATCGATGCGCGACTTGATGGCGTCGAGCACGATGCGGATCGAGTCGGCGGCGGTCTGGGTTTCCAGGGCGATGACCGAGTGAAGCACCTGGAGGATGTTGTTGACGCGGTGGTCGAGCTCGTGGATGAGGTTGTCGCGGTCGCGCACGCTGCGCTCATAGGCGCCCAGGTCCTGGATCACGACGACATAGCCGCCGGTCGAGTCGGGGATGAGCTCGGCCCGGCCGAAGTAGACCTCGCCGCGGGTGGTGCTGATCCGCTTGGTGAACGCCACGCGCTCTCCCGCGAGGGCGCGCTTGAGGAAGGGCATGATCTCGTCGATGACCGTGTCGCCCCAGATACTCCGCAAAGTCATGCCTGCCATGGCCTCCTGCGGCAGTCCCACGACCTCGGCGTAGGCGCGGTTCGCGAAGCGGCAGCGGAGCGAGGCGTCGGTCGAACCGATCGGCACGGGCACTACGTTCAAGACACCCAGAGGGTCTTCTATCACTGCTATCCTCCAGCACGGGCAAAAACCGATTAAGAAGCTCAACCAGAAGATATCGAGTCGGGGACCGACAGGAAAAGACCGCCATGCGCATCGACGATGAATAGCGAGATTCTTTATAGTATATGCATGAAGTTGCTGGAATTCGAGGATGAAAGCGCCTGGATCGCCGCCGCGCTGCATGAGGTCGACGACCTGATCGCCGAGGCCGAGGCCGAGTGGCGGGTGGGCATGAGGATAGGTCGGACGAGGCTCCGGCTCTGCCTCGCGGGCGGGAGCACTCCGGAGCCGATATACCGAGCCCTGGCGGGTCGACCGATCTCGGCTGCCGAACTCGAGCTGTGGACGGGTGACGAGCGCCTGGTCCCGCCCGGCGACCCGGGGCGCAATGCGGCGATGATCGCCCGGGCTTTCGGCGGCGCCGTCTGGAAAACCGCCCCTCGTCTCATACCCTGGCCGGCTTCTCCCGGCAGTCCCGAGGAGCGCAGCTTCGACGAGCGACTCGCCCAGGCCGAGCGGATAGCCGCCGAGCACGAGGCGAGGCTGCGCTTCGAGATGGGCGACGATCCGGCCTTCGACCTGGCCTTCCTGGGCCTGGGCGAGGACGGACACACGGCGAGCCTTTTCCCCGGCCAGGGCATACTCGCCGAGCGCAAGCGCCTGTGCGCGGCTTCGGTCGCTCCCGCGGAGCCTCGGATCAGGATGAGCTTCACCTATCCCGTGTTGGCCAGGGTACGAAGGATCAGGTTTCTCGTGCGAGGTCCCGGCAAGGCCGCGATCGCGCGCCGCCTCGCCGCCGGCGATCAGGCTCTGCCCGCGGCAGGGATCGAGGCTGCCGACCAAGCCATTCTGTATTGCGCAACCGAGGCTCGCTAGGAGGTTCCCATGTCCATTACGGCCCATGCCCGCGCGACGCTCGGCGTTTTCCCGACTCCGCTCGCCCTCCTGCCGCGGCTCTCGGAATCGCTCCGCGGCCCGCGCATTCTCATCAAGCGGGACGATCTCTCGGGACTGGCCTTGGGCGGCAACAAGGTCCGCAAGCTCGAGTACCTCGTCGCGGACGCTCTTTCGCGCGGATGCGACAGCCTCGTCACCGGAGGGGCCGCCCAGTCCAACCATTGCAGACAGACCGCCGCGGCGGCCGCGGCCACGGGGCTCGAGTGCCACCTCGCCCTGGCCGGCGGGCCGCCGGAGGCGCCCTCCGGCAATCTCCTCCTCGACCTGCTCTTGGGCGCGCGGATCCATTGGTCGGGCCAGGATCGCAAGGGCGAGCGCATCCCGCTGATCGAGGCCGAGCTGCGCTCTTCGGGGCGGAATCCCTACGTCATACCCTACGGAGGGTCGAACGAAATCGGCGCCCTGGGCTTCGTGGATGCGGCCGCGGAGCTGGCCGCCCAGCTCCGCGCGGCGGGCGAAAAGGTCGACGCCATCGTGTTCGCCTCCAGCTCCGGGGGCACGCACGCCGGGCTCGTCGTGGGAGCGAGGCTCCGGAAGCTGCGTTCCGCCATAGTCGGCATCGCGATAGACAAGGGCGAGGCGGGAGAAGAGCCCTTCGCCGAGCGCGTGCTCGAGCTGGCCGGGAAAACCGTTTCGATCGCGGCGCCCGGGGAGCGCTTCGCGCCAGCGGACATCGTCCTGAAGGAGGGCTATGTCGGCGGCGGCTACGGCGTCGTCGGAGAGCTCGAACGGCGCGCCATCGCTCTCGCGGCACGGACCGAGGGCATACTCCTCGACCCGGTGTACACGGGCCGCGCCTTCGGCGCCCTCGTCGACCTGATCGAAAAGGGCGAGTTCACGAGCGGCCAGACTGTCCTCTTCTGGCATACCGGAGGCGCGCCGGCGCTCTTCTCATACGCGAGTTCGCTGGTCTGAGCCGCGGGCCCCGCGATCGTTCCGGGGCCACGATCGTTCCATGGCCGCGCGATCGCTCTCTGGCCGCGGCTCGGGGCTACCGCCGCCCCGCTCAGGCGCCGAACTGGCGGCGTGCGAAGGCGAGTTTTTCGCGGGTCTGGAAGGTGCCTCCGCCTTCGTGGCTGTTGTAGGGGTAGCTGCGCAGCTCTTTGGGCCCGCCATGCCAGTTGTAGGCCGCATAGACCGTGGAGGGCGGACAGATCATGTCCATGAGCGCGACCGAAAAGAGCGCGGGAGCGCGGCTGCGAGCGCTGAAATTGAGTCCGTCGAAGTAAGAGAGGGTGCGGAACACGGCAGCCTCGGCTCCGCGATGCACCTTGAGATAGGCCACGATCTCGGAGTAGGGAGCCTCGGCGGTGATTTCGGTCGCGCGGCGGTAGTGGCAGAGAAAGGGCACGTCGGGCATGAGAAAGCGCACGCGCTTCGAGAGCGCGGCCGCGGCGATCGCGAGGCCGCCTCCCTGGCTCCCGCCCGTGACGGCGATTCGCCCCGGATCGACGACGCTCTGCGCGGCCGCGGCTTCGACCGCGCGCACGGCGTCCGCGATGAGACGGCGATAGTAGTAGGTCTCGGGCGACTCGATGCCGCGCGTCATGTAGCCGGGATAGGCCGGACCGGAGGGGCCGTCGTCGGGCGTGTCGCCCGGCATCCAGGTCGAGCCCTGGCCGCGCGTGTCCATGACGAGATGCGCGTAGCCCGCGGCGCTGAAGGTGAGCCAGTCCCAGGGGAAGCCGCGCCCTCCGCCGTAGCCTATGTACTCGACCACGCAGGGCAGGCGGGCGGCTTCGCGCCGCCTGGGGAGGATGAACCAGCCCTTGACCCGCTGGCCCTTCCAGCCTGAGAACTCCGCATCGAAGATCTCGACGTTCGGCAGGCCGAAATCGATCGGCGCGAAGCGAGGCTCGAGGGGGAAGGCCGCGCATTCGTCGAGGGTCCTCTCCCAGAATGCGTCGAAATCGGGCTCTTCGACGCGTTCGGGGCGGTAGGCTTCGAGTTCTTCCCTCGGGATATCGAACAGTGGCATGGCGGCCTCCTCTGAATGCATCGTGGCCGGCGCGAGCGGGAGGGTCAAGGGTGTCGACGGGGCGATGAATGGTCCGACGGCGCCTCGGCTTCGACGCGCAGCAGGCTGCGGGCATGGACGACACGACTGTCATCGCGGCCTACACCGTCCATGAAGGCGTCCTGTCTCCCGGCGATCCCGCTTGGCTTCCCGATTTCGAGGAGACATTGGCCCACGAATTCGGCCAGGTCCTCAGCCTGAACGGCTCCCAGATGACGGACGGCCCGGGCGGCTTGGAGCTGGACGAGGGGCGGAAGCTCTACGATAGTCATCCCACCGGCTTCGTGACCGCCTACGCGGCCACGGGGCCGCTCGAGGAATCAGGTCTCGGCGATAAGCAGGGTCTTGGCGTCGAGCTTCAATTTGAGGTCCTGGGGATTCATGCGATCGTGATCCTTGACCACGGTGAAGTGGATGTATTCGGCTTTGGGCTCCAAGAGGATGAGTACGGATATCACGTCGATGTACTCGCGCAGGATCACCGGTATGTTGTTCTTGTCGACGAGCGGCTCTTCGCCGATCAGGGTGCAGGAGTACCAGACTTCAAGTCCCATTTCGCCGGCGAAGGCCTTCACCTTGTCGATCTGGTCACGCGTGGCGCGGGTGAAGTCGAAGCCGTCCACGATGAGGGTTTTGGCCTTGAAACCGCCGTCGACGATCATCGCCTTGAGGGAGCGCAGGATCTGCTCGATCGAGACGCCTTCCTGGGCGAAGTTCATGATGACGCGGTTCTTGACGAGGTCGTTCTTCACGTCGCCGAGATGCTCGAGGTTGCGGCGCTTGGCCAGCTCGCCGAAGATGTTTTCGTACCAGGAAATGACGTAGCTCGTATGGGCAGTGAACGATACGTGGATGACTTTCTCGCCCTGAAGAAGCTTGTCGAGGGCGAGCTGGACGAGAACGCTCGTCTTGCCGATGCCTTTGCGGCTGGCGATGACGCCGATATTGCCGACCCTGAGGCCTCCTTCGATGGACTTCTCCAGGAGGCGTACCGGGCTCTTGGCGATAAGCTCCTCTTTCAGCATGGGGACTCCTTTTCGCTGTTCGCTGTAGTGGGATGAATGTTCGGTGTGGGATCGAAATGACGCTTGGGACGAAACTTCACGTTACCTCCGGCATCTGAGGTCCATTATAGCGTCAAACTCCCGAATGGGCAAAACTGAAAACGATTGATAAGGGAGGCCTCTTTTAAGTCGGGCGACTTTTAAAAAAGCCTCCTTGAGTTGCGGCATTTGCGTACGGATTCCAAGAAACCGGAGCAAATGCGAAGCCAATTTCAAAAGTAACCGACTTGTGAAATTGGCTCAAGGGATCGAGCCACAGAGGCACAGAGATAAAAAGGAGAAGCAAGAGGGAAGGGTCGATGTGGGAATGGGAAAAGAATCTCGCGGAGTTCTTTCCCTCATCGCCATTCCTTCCAC
The DNA here is from genome assembly GCA_035530095.1 of Rectinemataceae bacterium. Lineage (GTDB taxonomy): Bacteria > Spirochaetota > Spirochaetia > Treponematales > Rectinemataceae > JAJXZP01. The sequence goes on from DATKVK010000045.1 coordinate 36,066, forward strand.
TATCTTGCTTCTTTCTTCATCTTGCATTCCCTCTGGGGCTCTGTGACGATTTTCCCTAGCGGCCCTGCTCGGCGCGGCGCTTTTCGAGGTACTCCTTGCGGAGCTGCTCGGAGACGTTGGTCGGCACCTTGCCGTACTTGAGGAACTCCATCGTGAACTCGCCCTTGCCCTGGGAGAGGGAGCGGATCACCGTCGAGAAGCCGAACATCTCGGAGAGCGGCACCTCGGCCTCGACCTTGCAGAAGTGGCCGTCCTCGGAGGAGGCGGCGATGATGCCGCGCCGCTGGTTGATCGAGGCGAAGAAGTTGCCCTGGAACTCGGAGGGCCCCTCGATCTCCACCTTCATGATGGGCTCGAGGATGACGGGCTTGGCCTTCTCATAGGCCTCGCGGAAGGCGCCGATGGCCGCCAGCTGGAAGGCTATGTCCGAGGAGTCGACCGGGTGGGACTGGCCGTCGTTGATGGTGACCTTGGTGTTGACGATCGGGAAGCCGATGAGCGAGCCCTTCTTGATCGATTCCTTGAAGCCCTTGTCGCAGCTCGGGATGAATTCCTTGGGAATGGCGCCGCCCTTGATCGCGTCGACGAACTCGTAGTTGGAGGCCTCGTTCGGCTCGATGAAGCCCGCGATCTTGCCGTATTGGCCGGAGCCGCCGGTCTGCTTCTTGTGCGTGTAGCTGAACTCGGCTCGCTGGGTGATGGCCTCGCGGTAGGCGACCTGGGGCATGCCCGTCTCGACCTCGCACTTGTACTCGCGCTTCATGCGCTCGATGTAGACCTCGAGGTGGAGCTCGCCCATGCCCTTGATGATGGTCTGGTTGGACTCGGGATCGACGAAGGTCTGGAAGGTGGGATCTTCCTTGGTGAAGCGGTTCAGGGCCTTGGCCAGCTGGTCGGAGGATTTCTTGTCCTTGGGCTCGATGGAGAGGGAGATGACGGGCTCGGGGACGAACATCGAGGTCATGGCGTAGTTGAGGCTGGGATCGCAGAAGGTGTCGCCGGAGGCGCACTCGACGCCGAAGAGGGCGACGATGTCGCCGTTGTAGCCTTCGGTGATGTCTTCCATGGCGTTCGCGTGCATGCGCACGAGGCGTCCGACCTTGAACTTCTTGCGCGAGCGCGTGTTGTAGAGTTCGGTGCCCTTCTTGATGTCGCCCTGGTAGATGCGCACGTAGGTGAGCTGGCCGTACTGGCCGTCCTCGAGCTTGAAGCCGAGAGCGACGGTCTTCTCGGTGGGATCGGCCTTGAGAATCACCGCTTCCTCGTTTTTGTCGAGGTCGAGGGCGATGTTCTTGACCTCGGTCGGGTCGGGGAGGTAGCGGGTGACGCCGTCGAGCAGGATCTGGACGCCCTTGTTCTTGTAAGCCGAGCCGACGAAGACCGGGACGAGCTGTTCGGCGACGCAGCCTTTGCGCACGGCCGCCATGATCTGCTCGTTGGTGGCGCCGCCCTCGAGGGCGGCCTCCATGAGCTCGTCGTCGTACATCGAGGCCGACTCGATGAGCTCCTCGCGGTACTTGTCGGCGTCGGACTGAAGGTGGGCGGGAATCTCGGCGTAGCGCAGGTCTTCGCCGTTGGGGCCGTCGAAGTAGATCGCCTTCATCTCGACGAGGTCGATGATGCCTTCGAGCTTGTCCTCGAGGCCGATGGGCAGGGTCAGGAAGACGGGGTTGAGGCCCAGCTTCTCGGCGAGCTGCGCCTTGACCTTGAAGGGGTTGGCGCCGGTGCGGTCGCACTTGTTGATGAAGGCCAGGCGCGGGACGTGGTAGCGCTTGAGCTGGCGGTCGACCGTGATGGACTGGGACTGGACGCCCGCGACCGCGCAGAGCACGAGGATGGCCCCGTCGAGGACGCGCAAGCTGCGCTCGACCTCGATGGTGAAGTCGACGTGTCCGGGCGTATCGATCAGGTTGATCGTATAGTCCTTCCACTCTACGTTCGTCGCCGCCGACTGGATGGTGATGCCCCGCTCGCGCTCCAGGTCCATGGAGTCCATGGTGGCGCCGGCCCCGTCCTTGCCCTTGACTTCGTGGATGGCGTGAATTTTCTGGCAATAGAAAAGGATGCGCTCGGAAAGCGTCGTCTTGCCCGAGTCGATGTGGGCGCTGATGCCGATGTTACGCATCTTGTGGATGTCGATGGCCATGTCGGTCTCTACCTCTCCCGTGACGGTTCCGCGTTATCTTGAAAGCTCTGCGGTTTTCCGCCATTGATTGAAAAAGTCCTGTCTTGGCCGCAGTATAGTGAGAAGCCGGAGGAGGTTCAAGTATCCACATGCCCCGGCGTACTTGCGCCGCGGCTCGGATCGAGTATAATGATTTTCCCTTCGAAATCGGCTAGAGCGAACGGTGACGGCCGGTTCCCTTAGAGATAGACGATATCCCAGTCGACCGGGCCGGCCGCCTTGAGCGTGGCGCTCACTCCGCAATACTTCTCCTGCGAGAGCTCCACGGCTTTCTTCACGTTCTCGGGGTTGAGGCCGTCGGAGGCCCTGAACTCGTAGACGATGCGGAAGGCGGTGTAGGGCTTGGGCAGCTCGTCGGCGAGCTCGCCCTCGACCCGCATGTCGAACCAGGAGAGAGGCTCGCGCATCTTGCGGAGGATGGACACCACGTCCATGCCGGTGCAGCCCGCCAGGGAGGCCAGGAGCGTTATCTTGGGCCGGGCGCCCGAATCCTCGCCTCCGTCCTCCTTGGACGCGTCGAGTCGCAGGATGTGACCCTTTATGTCCGCCTCGAAGGACATGCCGCCAGTCCAGGCGCAGCTGATCTCGTGCTTCATGCTCGCTCCTCCTCGTGCGCGGCTTTCGCGCGGTCCGGCGGAACTGAGGGCGTCAGCGCGCCGGCTCCAGCTCCACGGTGAAGTGACGCAGTATCTCCGACTCGCGCAGGATGCGGTAGCCCCTCGCGACGCGGTCGCGGCGAGCGAGCACGTTGGCGCAGACCGCGGCGACGTAGTCCATGTGGTCGTTCGTGTAGGTCCGGCGGGGGATGGCCAGGCGCAGGAGCTCGAGCTCGGGGTAGCGATTCTCGCGCGTGTCGGGATCGCGGTCGGCCAGGAGCGTGCCCACCTCGACGCCCCGCACGCCGCCCTCGACATAGAGCTCGACGCCGAGGGTCTGGGCCACGTACTCTTCCTTCGGAACCTTGGGCAGGAAGCGCTTGGCGTCGACGAAGATGGCGTGGCCGCCGAAGGGCTTCATGACGGGGACGCCGTACTCGACGAGCTTGGAGCCCAGCCGCGCGACCTGTCCTATCCTCGACTCGAGGTAGTCGAATTCGGTGGCCTCCCGCAGGCCCACCGACAGGGCGCCCAGGTCGCGGCCGGCCATGCCGCCGTAGGTGTTGAAGCCCTCGTACATGATGTTGTAGGTGCTGGTGCGGCGGAAGAGCTCCTCGTCGCGGAAGCAGATGAGGCCGCCGATGTTGACGATCCCGTCCTTCTTGCTCGACATGGTGCAGCCGTCGGCGTACGAGAACATCTCGCGCGCGATGTCGCGAATGCCCTTGTCGGCGTAGCCCGGCTCGCGGGTCTTGATGAAGTAGGCGTTCTCGGCGAAGCGCGCCGCGTCGAGGAAGAGGGGCACGCCGTGGCGCTTGCAGAGCGCCGAGACGCCCCTGATGTTCTCCATGGATACGGGTTGGCCGCCCGAGGTGTTGCAGGTGACCGTGACGATGCAGAAGGGGATGTCCTCGCGCTTGTGGGCCTCGAGCACCGTCTCCAGTTTGCCGAGATCGACGTTGCCCTTGAAGGGCCGCTCGAGCTCCGGGTCGAAGGCCTCGTCCACGGTGCAATCCACGGCGCGGGCGCCGCGGCTCTCGATGTGCCCCTTCGTGGTGTCGAAGTGGCTGTTGCCGGGCACGACCTTGCCCGCGCCCTCGCGGCCGGCTCCGATCAGCGTGGACATGAGGACGTTCTCCGCGGCGCGGCCCTGGTGCGCCGGCAGGAAGAAGTCGAAGCCCATGACTTCCTTGACGGCGGCCTTGAGCTTGTAGTAGGAACTCGCGCCCGCGTAGCTTTCGTCGCCGAGCATGATTTCGGCCCACTGCGCGGAGGACATGGCCCCGGTGCCCGAGTCGGTCAAGAGGTCGACGAAGACGTCTTCGCTCCTCAGGTTGAAGAGGTTGTACTTCGCGGCGGCGATGGCGCGCTCGCGTTCGGTCCTCGTAGTGCGCCGGATGGTCTCGACTGATTTGATCCTGTAGGGCTCGGCGAAGGGCAGTTCCACGGTGTTCCTCCTGAAAGAGTGGGCGCCTGAGCCTCGTCCCGGAAGTCCAGGCAGGCCGCATTCTAGCCCCG